>NZ_JAJFTC010000019.1:0-44609 GCF_020733125.1 Enterobacter cloacae complex sp. 2021EL-01169 | reverse complement strand
GCCCGCACTCCACGCTGAATTATCAGACACCGTCTGAATTTGCAGCGGGCTGGAGAAAGGGTCATTCTGAGAATGAAGATTCCGACGTTACTAACTGAGTGTTGTATCTAATCGTGGGGGCAGGTCATCGCAACAGCAGCGCCTTTTCTGTGAGCGTCAACGAGCATATTTGCTAACAGCACGTGGTCGCTTTGGCTGAACGGTTTACCATCGTAACTGACAAAACTAGTTTTGCTTGTTTTGTCATATGGCGGATCACAATAAATCTGATCTCCTTCGCCGGTTGCGGCCAGAGTCTCCTCAAAACCAGCGGTGATCAGTTCAATACCTGAAAGACGAAATGAAAGGTAGTCTATTTTATTGAAGTCAAGCTTCAGTTCTGTATGTTTCCCCCAGGGCACTGAATAGATTCTTTCTGAGTTATAGCGGCACATACCGTTATAGCCCAGGCGATTCAGGGAGTAAAACAAAGCCGCTCTTTGAAGCGGTTGACCAGAAATACAGGTTTTGTTGAAACGGTCCCTCATCTCATAGTAGTCCTTTTCGACAAAGGTTTTATCCGCTAGGTTTTGGACCTGATTTATAAAGTTAGTTTTCTGTCTTTGAATAGTCCTGTATAGGTTGATCAAGTCTGGATTGCTATCTGCAAGCAATGCATTTTGTGCAAACATGTTCAGAAAAACGGCACCACCGCCTATAAAGGGTTCTACCCACCGGCAACTATGATCGTGTGGGTAGTGATGGCTGATGAAAGGCATCAGTTTCGTTTTTCCACCAGCCCATTTGATTATCGGCATGTGTCTGAGATGTCGAGTCAAAGTGTCTATACCTGAGAGAGAAATTTAGGTGCTGGTATCGTACCTAACCACGGGCTTTAACTAATAACTTAGGGAGCAAAAAAAAGTTGTTTAAGACGCACAGTTTTGACTTTCAGCATTGCGGATTTATAAGATTTTTCCTCACTGATACCTGAACTTTATGTTTTGGATTTATGTCTTTGTTTATGAAGCGATTTTGATGCCATCACAAGAAATGGGGAGCCCTCTTTTTTTGTGAAAAATCAGAATAGGCTCAAAAAGTACCTTTTTTGCGAAAAATTATGGATTTTTTTTTCGGTAGTATCCCCGCTACGCAGAAAGTAAGCAGAAAAATGTAACGGAGCCCCTATGAGTGTTTTACTGACAGAACCTACACAGCAAGCTAATGACAAGGTCTTTAAAACGGCCCATGTTGCCTTTTCAGTAGTTACTGGCACAGGTCGTTACGTCACTGGGCTTAAACAGTTCCGTGATGCAAACCCTGAACTTTGTACTGAAGTAAGTGACCAGAAAGCATGGGCTATCCACCCTTCAGTAATTCAGGTCACGCCAGGCTTCAACTCCCGCGAAATGGGAATGGGTGACGATTACTATAAGCTCCCTGAGGTTGAAGAACACATCTACAACATCAAGAATGCCTACATTCGAGGTGACTATGTAGACCCTATCCGAGTACGTGTCATTGATGGGGTACCTTTTGTTCGCCAGGGGCACTGCCGTTTAAAAGCCGCAATGATGGCATGTGATGAAGATCATGACATCACAATCCTTTGCGTTGAGATTAAAGAAGATGAAATTGGCTGTGAGCTCGCGACCATTGATGGTAACCGTGGTCTTGCGCTTTCTCCTGTTGCGCTTGGCGAGTCCTATCGTCGCCTACATTCTCTTGCTGGCTGGTCACTCGAACGAATTGCTCAACGTGAAAATAAAAGCCCGACGACCATCAGTTCTCTTATCCGCCTGACAACCTGTTCTGTTGTTATCAAGAAATGGATTCATGCTGACGCTATTTCGTATGTTAACGTGCTTTCACTGATCGATGAGCTCGGTGAAACAGAAGCAATTTCACGTATCAAGAAGATGATCGCGGAACTTGAGCAGGCCGATGCGAATGGCATCACGGTGAAAAAAACCCAACATGGTCAGGTACGAGTCAGACCTTCAGACTTCAAGCCAGCACGGATTCCGCCGGTTATTGCCACAAAAGCCGTAGAAGGCGTCAAACTCATCACCACCAGCTTATTACAGAAACTGGGGGATATTGAATTGCCGGAGATGACAGATTCAAGTGCTGACGAAGAAATCAACATTACGTTGAACCGCAGTACTCTGGAGATGCTGAGAAATCTTTCAAAAGAGATCACAGAATCAGAGAACAAGCAGCTTCGCCGTGCGGAGAATCGTCAGGCAAAACTTAATGGTGAGAAGCCAAAATACCCACGTAAAAAAAATGCTAAGAAGGCAGGGGAAGAGACCGATCAGGATACTGACCCACAGCCGGACGCAGAATAATTTACTTTTGGCAAAGTGTTGGTTTTGTCAGAGTCATTAAGGATTCAGGCTTTTTGCCCGCCTTTTTTAAACCTCCATGTATCGTTCTTGCCCCGTTTATGCGGGGCTTTTTTTTTGCTTCTTTCTATGAGTTGACATCTTTAAGTTTTATTCAGAGACATAAAAAACTTTTTCGTGTCACTGAACCTATTAGGTTACAGAGCGACGTTGCTATCCTGGTAAAAGTTTTTTCTAAAGGACCGGTAAAATGTCATCTCTTGATTCTGAAGCTAAACCCGATAATGCAGGTCACAGCGTACTGGCTTTAACAACCTCTCATAGCCTGGTGGTTAGCTCTTCTGAAACATTTCTTCCAGATATGCGCAAAGAGCTCGGCATTATCGCGGATCTTGTTGAGTCCTATAATGATGAACTCTGCTTGTTGAAACACATGGCTGTCCAGTTCAAAACCCACAATCACCAGAAACTTTATTCTTATCTCTCAGGCTACAACCACAGTATCTCTGAAGCGGATGCCTTGTTCGCGGAAAACGCTCTGAGATCTGAATACTGGAAACGCGTTATGGCACTCACTGATGTTTTGCCTATCATGTCGGATGCCAAACGTAACGAATGGGATAAGCAGTTTACGGCCGACCGCTATATTATGCCGCCTCAGGTGATCCCTGATTTCACAGCTGACGCTGTAGTAGGCACAGTCGTTGCTTTGCTTAATGACCGCAATCAATTTATTAAAGAAAGGGTTTACGACGTCTTCCAGTCTCTGAGCCGCAGTCATAAGACAAACAAAGCTTTTGGGTTCTCCACCCGCATGATCACTACCGGAGTTTGCGAGCCGTCTAAATACCCCTGGCAGAAATTAAGGGTGGATTTTAAAGAGTCTGGCATTTCACCACTGAGCGAGCTCCGCGTTATATGCGCATTCTTCCGTGGCGAACAGGTGAAGGCGATCCATAACACCAAATCATTGGTTGAGGCGTTGGTCGAACATGAGGGGTTCAGAAAATGGATCTGCATCGATGGCAACAGTATTCGTTTCAGGGTTTACAAAAATGGATCAATGCATATTGACGTCCACCCTGATATCGCCGAGCGGCTTAACAATATTTTATCAGCTATCGTACCGCTGGCATTACCTGCCGACCGCATGGCTCATAGCAAGAAATCTTTGGAGGCATTCCCTGTACTTAAGCAGTGCATCGACTTTGATACCCGGATGCAGCTTTCTGAACTAATGTTTAAAAATGACGGGGACAATAAATGGAGTTGCTGGACATCTTTAGGGTCTCTCGCCGAACGCAAATCTTCGAGTGTTGCCGCTGACACCCTTCGGTTCTTAGGGGCAACAGTAACAAAATACGATGTGACATTTTCCTATGATCCGTGTGAGGTTATTCGTTACATCGGCCAGATAGGGGAGATGCCTGATATTGTATCGCATCAGTTTTACCCTTCATCTTGCCGAATCAGCGAATATGTATATTCCCTGCTCGGTGCAGGGGAAGGGGATACCCTCCTGGAGCCTAATATTGGCCATGCGGATTTGCTTAAATCATTCCCTGCCGGTGTGATCGTTACTGGCATCGAGCTTGATACTTTGAATTGCCTTATCTCCCGGGCTAAGGGATACGATACGACAGAAGCTGACTTCCTCACATGGTCTAAGTCTAATCAACAGAAGAAGTTTGATTATGTCGTGATGAACCCACCTTTTGCCGATAACCGGGCCAGGCTGCATCTCCAGGCAGCTGCATCTCATCTCGCAGCCGGGGGATCTCTAGCAGCCGTTCTTCCATTATCTCTTCAGGGGCTCGATAACCTTCTGGGGGAAGAATTCCGGACGGAATGGATGGACGTTTTTGAGAACGAGTTTGAAAACACGACCGTTTCGGTTCGCATCCTGTACGCCGAACGTATTCAACAAGAGGAAGTCCTATGAGCAACCAACCCACCAGCCTGCCAGAAGAAGATATTGAGTTTGTTATGGATACCTTTCAGAGGAGCATGGGTAAATCCAAACCTGTCAGGGATACTCAAATAGAGGGCGAGAAACCGCAAAGTAAAGAGTCCGCAAACTCAACTGAAAACCCCGGTTATGAAGAATTCTTTTAATTACGCTCATGATATCCTGGTGCAGTTATTTAGAATGATATTTGAGGGATGGGGGACATTGTGATTAAAAGGCGTAACATTCGACGATCAGTTTATGGATTGCTTATTGTTCTTATCGCCGGAAATGTGTGGTTAGGCCTTAGAGCTGATAAAATTCATAAAGTGCGTTATCAGGATTTCTGGTCACCGGCAACTGTGATTAAAGTAACTGTAATGCCTTCAACGAATGAAATCCAGCTCAGTGGTAAAATCCCTAAATCGGTAAGAGTTTCAAACAATTATGTTGAGTACTCGTTACCGGGCACACTCTCGGACAAGACCATTTACCGAAGCGTGTTAGAAGATGAGATGCTCACTTTGCTTAATGCTGGAGGTCAACTTGAAGTTAAATACACTCTGGACAAGCAGACAAATCGAACTAAGGTATGCACTAAGTGCTTACGGGTGATTAAAGATATTAACCATCAATATTCAGCCACTGAGGTAAAGCATGGGCAGTCCTAAATTTGAAATTGCTGAGCAAATTAAAATGTGGATCGTTGTTTATCTAGTTTGCTTTTTAGCACTTTACTGTGTGTTAAGCGCTCTACATGCGCTTTATGATCCGCTAAATTTACCTGCCCTGACGTGGCCTATCAGCTGGTTCGTGGTGCCTGAAATGACAAGTTTTGGCAGTGCATTATTAGCTTTTGTCCTAACGCCAGGCCTTTGCTCTATAATTGCTGTTTTATTCGGTAAGTCTACCTTTAAAAAAGCTAAAACAAAAATATAGAGTTAATTAGATTGGTGGCTCAGGTTTATAAAACCTCTCACTAGAGAGGTTTATTTATTATTTTTGACTGAGATTAACAGCGTTTTCCATAAATGTATCAATAACAACCGTAAGAGACTGGCTGGTACCATGGCTATACTCAGGCCAAGGTAAAAAAGGATATGAAGAATACGCCATCAACATGATACTGGTTGGGCAACGCCAGTCCGTTGGAACACCTTTACTGTAATGGACAATCATAGCCGGGCGACTACAATCAATATCTCCAGCGTTTTTATCGAGTACGAAAGTAGCCAGAACGCCGGTGTCCTTCTGGGATACGAAAACAAGGCTGTCAGTAAAAATAAAGGCCATTAAGGAAGAGGCCAGGAAAGCGCCAGTAAATAAGGACTTCTTCTCTTTCCAAACGCGTCGAGCATATAACCCCATTAGCGCTACCGCTGAAACCATTCCGGACCACTGAGCACCCAAAGAAAAATCTGTTACTGTTTTAGATGTCATACTTTCATTAATAGTAATCATTGCGACAATGAATGGTGATGCAATTCCAAGTGTTGCTAGGACTATCAGCGATATTTCAGACCGGTTTTCTTTAGCGGATCCTTTACTTATTGCAGACATTGCTCTGAACATAACGAATGTACTGTTGAGCATCAGAAAACAGCATAAGAGCATGTATAACATTGGGTTTCCTCAACCTAGAAGTGATGGTTACCCTGTTATTTTACATAAATTTGACTCAACAGATGCTTTTAAAATCTCGCTTCCTTGAATTTAAAAACATATCAGCACAATTGGCAAACATAAAGGAGCAGCGTCTATCAAAAGTTACTTTTATGATTGGTTGAATACTCATTTTGAAGGCTAAAATCCAAAAAAGTGGGTACAAAAAGTTACTTTTGCGTCATCCAGATGCACTGCCGCCATTTTGCATTCTGTACGTTGGTTGCTTTCTCACTTGATGTCTCTTTTAACAGGCAAATTATCACTTTATCCGACCGGACCTTGTAGGCTGAATCCGTAGAATAAGGCTATAACCTATTCCCGGAGCATCATATGCGTAAAACTCTAATTGGCTGCATGGTTGCAACTGCCCTTGCTACTGTATCTTCGGCACATGCTCAGGTATTTAGCTACTCATTTACAGATACCAATAAGGCTGTTCGGAATATTAAGCCTGCAACACAAACATATCTTAATCCCGCTGGTGTTTTGACTCTGAACTTGATATCGGGTCTTGATCGGTACGAGCGAGTGACGGTCACACGAGACAGCGATAAAAAGGTTATGTATTCCTCCGTCTCGACCAAAACGAGCGTTGCAGATCGTATCGTTGCTGCCGATGGAACAGAATACTATGGAAAGGATATGGTTCTACCGGCGCTCGGAGAAGGGACCTTTACTGTAGTCAATGAAACTCTGGATATTCGCCAGACTGTAGTGAGCACATCTACTTATCATTTCATCGTTGATACAACTCCTCCACGCTATAAGAGTATTTATCCGAGTCAAAACGCAGGTTACGACATGGTACTTTCTGGGCCACTTTGGGAGTTGGGCCGAGGCGGTAGTGGCCAGTTTTCTATATTTGCAGACGGTATTGAGGATGCTAGTGGAATTGCCAAGATCCGTCTTGTCATTAAACGAAGTAATGGTTCTGTGGTCTCCGACAATAACCTGAGTTATGACACAGCCAATAAACGTGCGTTCTATCCGTGGATTAAAGATATGAACACCCAGGCTGGCATGCCCTCAAGTGATCTTGATGAAGAATTCACCTTCAATTTCATCGTTACGGACCTGGCAGGAAATACGCTTAACATTCCTCCCCAGCGGTTTTTATATGACGATCAAATGGGAGAATTTACGCCATTTGCAGTTCATGACTCACGTGTAAGCACCAGTGTTGTACCCGGCATTTCTTCGGGATACGTCCCGTTTAAACGAGGCCTTACAGTGCTGGAAAACCCCTACAAGTTGGTTATACGTATCCCAAGAACTAACTGGAAGCCATATCGAAATGGTGGCATGAGCATTACCAATAACTATGGCGGAGTACAGGTCCTTTCCGAAGATGCCACCTATGTCTACGTGGAAGTTAAGCTGCCACAGGGTGCCTTAGATGGAAACTACTATAGACCTGTGAATACATATCAATGGTCTGGAGGAGATCTTGGTCAGTATGCCAGCTGGCTCAACTGGGATCCTGCCTCTGTAAAGAGTCCGGCTTGGGGAAGTTCACCCATAGAACGACAAAAGGCTGATGGAACATGGTTCAACAGCGTAAACTGGAACCTGTTCAAGGCATCTGATATGCCTATAAAACTTACTAATATCCGGTTCAATGTACAGGCTAGGCCATATGATCAAAAAATCACTGGCGGAGCAACATGCAGTATTCCAGCTGGCTCAACAACCTGTACCGTCTCTTTGCCCCAGGATATTATAAATGGCACTACCGGCTATCTTCATAGTGGCTATGAAGTAAGGTCAACCACCGAAGCAACCTTCTTTGCCCCTATATGGGAGAATATAGCCTGGCATACACTGGGTCCCTCCGTCACTGGATTTGATTACATTGAAACCACCAACATTCTCCAGGTTTACGTGAATCAACCTGGAGATGGTTCATATTTCGACCATGTTTATGTAAATCGAGTTTGGTTGTCAGATAAAAACCGTAACAACGCAGAAATAAGCGTAACCGGCAAACAAACAGGTAGAAATATGGCGTCTGGGAACTACACGTATGAGTTCAACATGAAAGAGGTACCAGAAGGCAGTTATAACGTGGTAATTAATGCCCAAGATACATTCAACAATACCGGTAACCTCCCTTATCAAACTGTTGTCGTTGATAATACAGCACCATCTGTAAGTATTAGCTACGAAGGAAAACCGATCAGCAAAAACGTAACAGTATATGGGCTGGAGAACGTCCGTATACAGCTCACCGATGCTCTAACTAAACCATCCTTAAGCCGTATGACTCTTCGCGGTGGCCCTGTTTCTGATGCGGTGGAATTGTCTTGGGTGAATCTGGGAAACAACCTGTATGCACCTAATTATCCCAAGATCTTTCCGTCTCTTAATGAAGGCGAAACATACACTCTCACAGTTCAGGCCAAAGATGAGATGAACAACGTTAAAGAAAGCTCAGTCGAATTTAACTACCTTCCAAACAATCTCGTCAGGCTAGAGAATCTGAAAACCTTAGCTGTCAATGCTTCTCTCAAAACATCTGACAATACTCCTCTGGCTGTTCTGTATGCCAGCCAGCTGCGTAAAAAGGATGGTTCAATCGCTACAGGGCTTCAGGACGCAGTGCTTACTGTCCGTAAGGACGCTGCATTCGGCGTGACTGTAAATGGTGTTTCTGCGATGCCAGGTGAAAGCAAAGAGCTTCAACTGGATTTGGGGCTCGGGGACAGCCGTAGCTTTCCTATTTTCCCTGCTGTATCCGGCCTTACAGGCAGATCTGAGTTCATGATTAACATTGAAGAATTAAAATAAAGCAGGGCTGTTTTGCTGAAGCACAACGGCCGTCTTCTGATGCGCCGTAGCCCATGTTGTTGCAAATCAGTCCGACGTTCATTGCGTAAGTAACGCTTACTGCGGACCATGGTAGTGATTAGACTCACTACCATGGTCATTTCACCACATATCTTCTCTGCATTGCTCTTGTTGGGCAGACTAGTAACTCGTCACTAAATTGCAGCTTTTGTCTTGCTAAGTCGCTGGTATAACTGCACTACGAAATCGTCAAAAGATTTTATCCCTCATGTAGATCCAATAAATGATCCCAAAGGTGCCAGAGAGTACAAAGAAGATCCCGGTACGCTGTAGGCCGCATGGTTACTGGGCTGGAGCATTGTCACTGACAACAGTAGCGACATAAGTGACAACGGGAGTGACTTAAAAGACAATGGTAGAGACTATTTCGACGTTGGTAATGATTTTAAGTGACAATGGTAGTGAGGTTAGACTTAAACTTCCACTGTAAGGTAAGGTGACTCGCATTATTTAAATAAATTATTACTTTCAATTACTTGCGACACGAGTCTGCATGTATGCTTCTATTTCTCAAAAATTTATCCACCGAAAATGCCTGTGGCTGTGATTTAGCTTTGACGACAGTTTTTATCAGGGAGGCAAGTTGAGACCTGTATAAGAACTAAGCATTTATTTATCCCCATTTTCCACAAGGTAGTTCCAATAATTAGTACCTTAGTGTTCCTGATAGATCAAAAGAGATCCCCGCTGCCTCCAGGCCAGACGGCACAAGGCCTGAGACGTGATCAGTGACAACAGTAGTGATTATTTTGACATTGGTAGTGATTATTATAACGTTGGTAATGAGTTTTTTGACATCAGTAGTGATCAGAGCGACAATAGTAGTGACTTTTCATTAGATCTTTTTAACTTGATCTGATCCGTTGTTGATAAGAGTTGCAGGTCATTGTATGCAAAGAGTTTTTGCCAAGTTTTAATGAGTGGAGTCGTTTTTTTAGGTAGAACTTATGCACAGATATGGATCATCACAATGATCCATCCAGTGACATAGAGTTCGCTGGGGCTTACTATTCACCAATCTGTTTACACATTCAGTGATAACTTATTATGACTAAAGAGAAAGATACTGAGCAGCAGGACCTGGTCACCAGGGCTTTCTCTGTTAGAGAGAAAGAATCAGGTAAAGACATCATTTTGCGTCCTAACAGCAACCGTACGGTGCAGTCTATTGCTTTGATGCGGCTCGGGCTGTTCGTCCCATCACCAAAGAGTGTGGGGCGTCAAAATCGGGAATATAAAACGGTTGGCTTTGACGCAACGAAAGAGTTACAGACGCTCTCTTTAATGGAGAGCGAGGGGTTCACCAATATTTCAATTGTCGGTGAGCGTCTTGATATGTCAGTAGATTTTAAGACGTGGATGGGCATCATTCGAACCTATGCCAATCATCCGATTAACAATGACACGATAAGCTTAAAATTCACTGAATTCCTCAAGCTATGTACGCCTGAAAATTATCGCTCATCTACAGCGTCCAGAAAACGTATAGACGCCTCCTTACGCAGGTTAGCATCCGTTACCTTGTCGTTCACCAGTAATAACTCGTCCAAAGTCTATACAACGCATCTGGTACAGTCTGCCCTGTTAGACCCGGAATCAGATCAGGTTGTCCTTCAGGTTGATCCTAAGATTTTCGAGCTCTATCAATACGATCATAAGGTTTTGATGCAGCTGAAGGCAATTAAGGAGTTGGCCAAGAAGGAAAGCGCCCAGGCTCTCTATACGTTCATAGAGTCATTACCGCCAAATCCTATACCGATATCCCTTACTCGGCTGAAAAATCGTCTGAACCTCAAAACACGAGCAAATAGTCAGAATGCTACCGTGAGAAAGGCTCTTGAAGAGTTGGCATCGATAGGATACCTCCAGTACACCGAAATTAAGAAAGACGGAAAAGTATACTTCCAGATTCATAAGCGGGATCCCGATCTGAATTTGAACAATACTCAGCCTCCTTTAGAAGTGGTTGAAGATGAAGAAGAGAACTCAGGGTCTTCTGTTTTAGAAGGTGAGTTATGCCCACCAGCTGACCCGATAGACGGCGATGATGTTCTTACCGTCCATGATTTAACCGCTGAAGAACTGCGCTATATTCGTAGTCTTCGAAGCCAGAAAAAGAACAGCAACGCCAGCTAAAGTTAACCCGGCGGTTCAGGCTCCGGGTGCTAAATTACTTCTTCGATTTTCGTTAGTCCCAGCCCGCTCTTTCACGTCAACGGTAATGAGTCAAAAGTCATTACCGTTGTCATTGTTCTCTACCACCCTATGTAGATCGAGATTGCGAATTCAACGCTTTCTCCTGAGTCACCTGTTAACACCCGGTTTCTACGCTTTACTTCATTGGCCAGTACATCCAACGGAAAATATCGTAACGGGGTGACAATGGCAGTGAGTTGACCCACTCACTACCATCGACATTCAAATCCCGGCTTCTCTGGTAGCTATAGTGACAATGGTAATGATGTGTACCTTACTGGCATTGTCATTGTCCTCCGAGTGTGCGTTCAGCTTTGGGAGGACACCGGAACTTAATGCGGCGAGTCACGGCCATTGTGAATCTCGATTGGATTGGCGAATACGGCTTCCGGTTGGGCCAGATGTCAATGGTTATGCTTCATCCAGCTCATTACTGTAGTCATTGCCGTTCAGCTGAGCTGATGCTCCTCTCATTCTATGTGGCGACAACGGTAGTGAGCCCAGAAAGTGACTACCGTTGTCATGGCCGTCCAGTAGAGCGGGTCAACCTCTTAAATCACAGGGTGACAACGGTATTGAGCCCAGAAAGTCACTACCGTTGTCATGGACGTCTGGTTAAGCGGATCTACCTCTCAATTCACAGGGTGACAATGGTAGTGAGCCCAGCAAGTCACTACCGTTGTCATAGTCGTCCCGTTGAGCAGATCAACCTCTTAACTTACAGGATGACAACGGTAGTGAGCCTATTAAGTCATTACCGTTGTCATTGCCATCCAGAAGAGCGGATGATCCTCTCAATTCATACGGCGACAATGGCACTGAGCCCAGCAAGTCACTTCCGTTGTCATAGCCTTCCAGAAGAGCAGATGAGCCTCTTAATTAACAGGGTGACAACGGTAGTGAGCTCATTAAGTCATTACTATTGTCATGGCCGTACAGCTGAGCTGATCATCCTCTCAATTCACACGCCGACAATGGTAGTGAGCTATTAAAGTCACTACCATTGTCATAGACGTCCAGTTAAGTGGACCATCCTCTCAATACACACGGTGACAACGGTAGTGAGCCATTAGAATCACTACCGTTGTCATTGCTTTTCAGGTGCACTGATAAGGCTCTCAATAGACACGACGACAATGGCAGTGAGCAATTAGAGTCACTTCCGTTGTCATTGCTTTCAGCTGAGCTGATAAGGTACGTCATTTACACGATGACAATGGCAGTGAGCCAATCGAGTCACTACCGTTGTTAATGCCGACCAACCGAGGGAAGGGTCCGCTCAAAGAACTGAGTGACAACAGTAGTGAGATCATCCAATCACTACCATTGTCAGCTTAAACCTGTAGGACGAAGAGGCTTGTCCGATAAAATGACGACAATGGAAATGAGCCTATCCATCACTACCACTGTCATTAAAGTCCAGCGGTTCAACGTTAATCAGTAGCTCCGGATGACAATGGTTGTGAGTCAGGCAATTCCCAAGCATTAAGTGACAGCAGCGTAACACCTCTAAGCTCACTCCTGTTGTCAGGGGTTAGGGTATTGAGTCTCTACCGTCGTCAGTGTTTCTGAGACACCAGTATTGCAGATCACTACAATTGTCACTTAAGTATCGACGGGGGAATAGATGCAAGTGACTGGCTAACCAGTACCAGTTTAGATTCAAAACGATCCCATCTTTGTGGATGCACTTGAGTAAGCTCGTATGACGATATGTCAGAGAAGTGACAACGGGAGTGAGTTGCCGGACTCACTACCGTTGTCATCCCCGGTTGAAGGAAGAGGATCCCCGGGGCTGTATATTTACCGGGTATCCTTACTCAAGGGTTTCGACACTCACTCCCATTGTCGTAATCAACGAGTGTGCATTGTCTTTTAAAAGCATCGCTGGAAACGTACGATTAAAGTAACTTTTCTTTCGGTTCTTCCTTGCGAATCTCTGAAGACGTACTGGCTGATCGGAGTCAAGGAGGGCAGTAAAATTGAAGCCGTCAGTTTTACTGTCGGCTCCGGGTAGTTACTTCAACTCGTCGATCTGAATCATGAATTCTGAGGTGCCAACTTTCCCATTTTCGGAAGGATAAACGGGTAACAGAAGATTATCCCCCTGGCCCATATCTATTTGCACCTCAACTGACTCACCTGGAGCCGCCTGTGCCCCGTTAAATTTAATACCGAAGGCTGCATCCTTCCGCACAGTCAGCGTTGCGTTCTGGACCCCTTTAGCAATTTCTCCATTTGTCTTACGCAGAACGTTAGTGGACAGGTACGCAAGGGGTACGCCATCTGTCGTTTTGAGAGGCGAACTGACCGATAATGTGCGTAGATTATGTAACTGCACAAGGTTATTCGGTAGATAACTGAACTTCTGAGTATAGGTTTTGGTATTCGACTGACTATCGGCAACTGTTACGCTAATTGAATAATTTTCAGATGGTTCGAAATTTGGGAACAGCCTCGGATACTCAGGCATGTATGTATCTTTGCCTGCCGGTGACCACGTAAGCTCAACGTTATCAGCTGTGGGGCCACCTACGAGCTGAAGACGGGTTATCCTCGGGGTTGTCAGATTATCTGCCAGAGCGATCCTGAGGTTCTCCAGGCCGTACACTACCGTATCGTCTTTTACCGGCTTTCCGTCGAATGTTATGGCCACTGTCGGAGGAGTGTTATCCAGAGCAATTTCTCCGAAAGTTTTATTGGTCTGGTTCTGGAAGAAGTCCCTGATGTTGACCTCAACGTTGTATTTTCCTTCAGACTGACGGGATAAATCATAAGCAATCGTGTAGTTACCTGAGATACGAGATTTGATTACGCCTGTGGGTGACATCCGGGTACCGGTGTTCTTATCGGAAAGATAAAATTCCCTCAATGAGACCGAGTCGAACCAGTTACCATCGCCTTCAAGTGACGCCAGTACATCCAGCTGCTTGTTAGTCTCGTCATATGATATCGAGTTTATTACCGGCAGTTGTTTATTGTTCCAGCGTGTCATAATCCATTGCTCAGACCGCAAAATGGGATTGCTGATGCTGCGAACGAAGTAAAGGATCCTATTGTAGCCCTGGGTACCCAAGGCCATATCAAACGTCTCAGGCGCTTCACACGAGGTTTTTCCTGCCGGAATGGTGCAGGTCGCCTTACCGCCGATCTCTTGTGCAAAGGGCCGGGCTTCAACGTTAAAACGAAGTCGGGAAATTTTAATTGGCAGTCGTGATGAAGCCACACTCTCAAAATCCTTCCACTTAACCCAGTTCCCCTTATCATCGAGGAAATCTACCCAGGTACCCGCAAATGCAGGCGTTTGGTTTGCAGATGGGTTTAGAACGAGGCTGTATGACGGATAATACCCTCCCCACTGGCCAAAGTTCGCCATACGAGCCATATCCCCATTAATTGAGCCATAGGGAAGAGTCATTTCAACATAAGCATAAGTGCTGTCTACAGCTATCTCTTTGGGGGCGGAATATTGATTGATGAACTGAAGCCCACCTTCTGAATAAGCACGGTAGTTAGATTTTGGGATCCGGTAGACTAATCGAATAGGGTTTTCGTTAACGACCATACCGGCTTTGTAAGCCGGATAATTAGAAACCCCGGGTACGACGCTGGAAGACGTATTTGGATCATGAACGGCCCACAGTGTCATCTCACCCAGCGTGTTGTCGTAGCGAAATTTTTGAGTTGGCAGCGTTCGGCTATTACCTGCGTTATCGAAGATAACAACTTTTGCAGTAAAGTCTTCATCCAGGTTGCTGTCTGGTATTCCGGTTCCCTTAACTGAATTCTTAGAGTAAGTGTGGTACATCTTTTGGCCGGATACGTCATACTGCATCTGTGTAGTGCTGTAGAGGCTACCGTCCTGCCTGTAAATATATATTAGGCCCTTATCAATACCATTTGCATCACTTACGCCCGAAGAGGTGAAGTCATACTGCCCCGTTGCCTCTAATCCAAGCTTCCACACGTCACCAGCGGTAGAGCCAGAACCAGTATTAGCGGTAAGAGCATTTGCCGCTGGAGGGATGACATCAATTAGCCAGTTATAGTTATAGGTCGCTACAGGCTTCTGATTGAGATCTAACACGTTTATCTGAACGACAAATTTGCCTTCACCCAAAGCAGGCAAAGTTACTTTTTTGCCGTAGAACTCACTACCGTCAGCAGCTGTTAGTCGGTCTGATACACCCGTCCGTGTAGTCGTAGTATTAAGAATGACAGTTCCAGTGTCTTTCGTGACTTTGACATTAACGAAACGATCAAGACCTGAAATAAGTGTCAAAGTTACCGGTGATGCCGGATTAAGCATAAGACGAGAAGACGGGGCGTGGATCTCAATACCGTTCGTGTCTTTAAAGGCCGATTCATATATCTGAGCTGGGGCCTGAACAGACATACCGAGTCCGGCTACAGCAGTAATAAAAGCGAGATGTTTCATTCTTATTCCCCTTTAGGTTTGGTGTTATTTTAAGCTTTTCCTAAAGGTCACTATGTTCGTAAAAGTATAAAAAACTTCTCCATATGGTGCTCGAAATTACAAATCTATAATTTGCCTTTCG
Organism: Enterobacter cloacae complex sp. 2021EL-01169; assembly: GCF_020733125.1. NCBI lineage: Bacteria > Pseudomonadati > Pseudomonadota > Gammaproteobacteria > Enterobacterales > Enterobacteriaceae > Enterobacter > Enterobacter cloacae complex sp. 2021EL-01169. Next base: position 29,067 of record NZ_JAJFTC010000019.1, on the reverse strand, counting down.
ACAAACCTTATTGTGCGTTCAGGACGGAAATCTTTCTTTTTGGAATTACATCTGACATTTCTGTGGTGTCCAAACTGGCAACGATTGCAAAACTTATAACATTAGCCTGAAACTATCGGCATCCACATATCGCATTAAGTGATGCTTTTACTTTGTGTAAAAAAGAATCAGGATAAATTAGGTATGTCAGATATAAATGCGTTAACGGACGGCATATATGAATCAAAACCTGGCGGCATTACGCCACCAGTCGAGAGGGGAGTGAACCTCAGTCAGTACGTCTACCTTCGTTCCGCAAGGCGCTTCTTGTTGTGAATTACAAACTGCCCTGGCGAGAACTGCATCATTTCACCCCTAGCAACACACGTGCCTCTTCAACGGTTTGCCAAGAAGGCATTGCTACGCCAGATTGAGTGCCGTTGCCCCTGCGCTCACCTGTGTCACATTCTACATAAAGACGCATCAGCATCGCTTCTGTTTCAGCGGCCCGGCTATTATCCATTACCAGTTCTGCTGCGCGTCGTAGCTGTTCTGGAATGTCATTCCACATTCCCGCACCACTTCTGTCTTTGTTAGTGAGCAAGTCTTCAATAGCAGATGAAGCCATGTTAAGCAGGTCAGCCGAAACTAAAGGCATCGGCGGGGCGGTATAGAGGATTCGACGTCTTCCGCGTCTGTCTGGATCGTATTTATCATAAAAAGCTTTGTTCACATCTTCCCAGTGCCACTGAAGTTGCCCGGTTGCGTCATGGTGGCAAAACTCGCACTGATAAACAGGCGCAATCGACATAACTGCCTTTCCAATACGTGCCAGTACAGCAACTTCGTCAGCTCTGAGACTCATTGCTTCGCTTGGGTTACTACCCTCGGCAAATTCCAAAATTTGTTCAATACGTTCTGGTGTGAAAGTGGTCATAGGCTTTGAAAACATATTTTTCCAGTTGTGCTTACCATATCATCAGGCATTAGGAGCGTTAGCGAATAATTAACAGGTCAGGACCAAAACTAAATCCTTCCCCCATACGGTCTTCATGACGGGAGACATATGCCTTACCGTATTTCTCCAGATCCTGTAAGCGATCTTTTGCCAGATTCCACGAGTATTCCTGGCCCCACACGGGTCCGTCACGCCCGTCAAAGCGGTCAGGTTTACAATTTGCTTTCAGAAGAGCGTAGACATGCTCCACCGTGGGTAGCTGCAAAGCACTATTAGCCTGAGAAACGGCAGTATGCGTCATTTCTGTTCACTCTTTATTGATTTAGTCAGTTAAGCCGGTCAGGTAACTTTAACCGGCTACTCGTATTAAGATTTCTTTCCGGTTGCTTGTCAGTTAGCGGCGAAGATCAATTTCAAGGCGGGCTGTTTTGACCTTTGTTCCGGACTCCCTAAATGTATCATCCGGAAGAGGCGAAATTTGTCCGCCAAGTTGTTTGACTCGCTCCCTGAGCGCTTTTGTCAGTGTGTCTTCCCGGAACAATACCCCAGCTGACAGAATGGCCTGTAAGCGACCTCGCTTAGCGAGCATTGCGATGGCATGCATGACTTGTTTAACGTCAGAGCGTTTAAGGAATGGTGGATTCATAACGATAACATCAAAAGTTTCATCGGGCTGGTACCCAAGAAAGTCGGTATGCACCAGCTCGACTCCTGTGCTAAGGACACTATCGTTCTTCACTGCAAGGAATCGCTCATCGTTCAATTCGATCCCGGTAATCAATGCATCCGGAGCCGCCAGTTTTAAGGCTTTCAGAATGCGGCCATCACCAAACTCTGGCTCCAGTACACGCTCCCCGGCAGCTGGTTCAGCGCGTAGAACCATATCTGTGACTAAATTCTCAGGTGTAGGGAAGAAATTGAACAGATCTCGTGGGATGTCAACCGAACCTGTCAGAATGATTTGCTCGATACGCTCAGCTGCATCCGCCGTAAAAATATGTGCCTGCTCTTTTCGGTTCCATTTGCCACCGGCGGCTTCGAGCACTTTGTTTGTCTTAACATAAATGCTGCGGTCGAGCTGGTCGGCCAGGAAAAGAAAGTTCCCTTCAGCACGGCAGCGAGATAAGACGTTCAGAACTTCAGTTGAGATTTGCATTAAAACTCCATTAAGAGGATTTACCCGCCTGGCGGCAGCGGGTTGGTTACTTAAACGGGACAATTCAGATTTGGCCTTGGTTAGTCGGCAGACAACAGCAGGGATGGGCTGTTATAAGAGAAGCGGTCAACGGGAGCCTTATCAAATCGCTGACCGCTTGCATCAGGGGTCAGAACGAGTCCGTTATGGGCGCAATGAATGTGGAGCAACATATCCCCGCCGGTGTTGATGTGTAAGGCAGGCACACCCTGATCGATTTCGAACATGACACCAAAACAGGGGTTACCTTCCTTGTTAACAACTTCACAGTGGATGTTATGTTGGCCGGTAACGCTGACCTGATAGGCCTGACTGTCCTCTTCTGGCAGTGTTTCCTCCTCCAGGCGCCAGTCCTGAAGTGTGAGGCTAATTTCAGGGGTGTCATGCTCTTTCTGAAGAGCCTGGATACCTTTACGGAACAGCTGCATCATTTCAGGAGTAAGGCAGTCTTCCTCAGCTCCAAAATGTTCTTTCCAGCCTTCAGGATCTGCATACATCCAGACGTTTTTAGCGAGCGAAGGTAAGGAAGCATCAGGCTCTACAAGGAGGTGAGGGATGTTCTCTTTGATTCCGAGATAACGTACCGGCTGGCCATTAAGCGGTAACCCATCCGACACTGTAACTTCTGTTCCTGGCAAGACGACGCTGTTTACCAGACCTCCACAATGTTCGGCCACCACGCGGCCTAAATCTGCCATAAACATCCGATGCTTTTCTGGTGAGTCCAGCTCACCAAGGAGTTCAGGTTTAAGCAGTAAACCGGTAATAATCTCAGTCAGTTCACGAGGAGATACTAATTTATACATTTTGTTTTCCTTTTCTGTGTTGGCTTTATATTACCAATCCAGATGCACGAGCTAATAACCTCCAGACAACTTTTTCAAAAATTATTTACTTAAAGCAGGGTGCTAATATGCGCAAGAAATGAATTTAGGAAGGACGGCTTCAAATTTAACTTTTTGGTTTTTTATTTTAGACGGACTTTAAAATAGCATCGTTGATAAAATAATAAACATGGTTTGTTTTTTTGTTTGTATTGACAATCAAATGGGTATAAATTAATTTACTTACATGGCGTATATTTAACGCCACCGCCCCGGCGGCACCGGGCATAAAAGGAAAACCATTTTGAAACCGATGCTCAAAAAAGATTTTTTTTCAGCTATTGAAAACCTTCTCAAAGCTGGCTTTCAACCTCGCTTTTACACTGTTAACAGTGGCCGAATCGGTCTCATTACATTCACTGATAAAAATGGAACAAAACAGGTCGAACAGGTTTATTCCTGCACTTCTTTAGCCGCCAATACTTTTGGAAAGCGCTTCACCACTTGGTTAGAAGAAATTTTTCAAAAGCATAATGAAGAAAAAGTAGCTGATTCCGGGTTCGAGGTTGGTAGCCGTGTCTGGGATAAATTGATGTATACGTTGCGCACCATTTCAGAAATTCGTGCCGGGGGGGTGCTGGTGCTGGATAACGGTGCACAGCGTACACTGGATGAAGTGCAAAAAACGGCACCTGAAACAAACCAGGTGGAGCCAAAGGAAATCTCTTCACTTCAGGAGCTGCTGAACGCTTCCAAAAATCTGGAGCCGACTTCGCCTGAGCTAATTGCGGCTCTTAATGAGGCTCTGTCAACCGCCATAAAACGGTGAATGCAACGGCAGTCTGGCACATCAGGCCTTGTCAGAGATTAGGCCTGAAAAGCACTTACGTACCGATATAACACCTAATTCCCCTCTAAGGAGATTGCCCTAAATGGCGATGAATAAAAAAGAACAAGCCGCGTATGATGAGCTGGTGGCACAGGCCAGAATAAACCGCGCTTTACGCTGGTCTGACTATGGCGTTGAACGCGATATGCCCGTACCAGAGGTCTCGGGGGAATACCAAAACGGCTGGAGCTTCAACACCGCCACTGGCACTGTTTATCCGACATGGAGCGGAACTACGGTTCACGGCACACGGGAAGAGGGAGAGGTTGTCGATGCAACCTCCCGCCGCATGCGAGGCATGAATGGTAGCCAGAACGGCATACCACAATACAGCACCAAAGAACGCGCCCTGAAGGCATTACGCTGTTCGCTTGAAATCAAGTTTGCCATGCAGCTGGATGCCATAGATAAAGCTATCGCAAAAGAAATAGAGCTGTCCACCGCTCGCCGGGAGAGCGATACATCAGATGCCTAGCGGTAAACCATCAATTCAGGCCCGTGATCAGAGGGGCCTTAACGCCCTGAAAGAGGCGGTTCCAGCGACGGCACAACTACAGATGCGGGTTACCCCTGAACGTAAACTGCGTTACGTCAATCAGGCAAAGGCCGAAGGTCTGGGTCTAACAGACTGGGTCCAAAAGCATATGGATAACGTGTGTGATCTGGCAGGCCAGCCTGAAATAACCATGTACAAAGATGATGGAGAAACAAGTGGCCAAAAATAACAACAGTCTCAAACAGCATGTCTTCAATATGCTGTCGGCTGGCAGCGAACTTAAAGAAGTGAAGCGTTTTCTCACCAGCAAGCGAGTTAAAGCCCGCCTGGCAGTGTCAATGATCCACGAGCAGGCGATTGCTGTGCAGAACACTGAATACCAGAATTATCCGGCTTATAGCTAACTGGTAACAACAATTACAGAGAGATACTTAAAATGAGCGTAAACCCAGAATACACCAGGGTTCAGCATGTCCAGATTATTCGCGAGCGAGATGGGCAGAAGGAAGTTGTTCGAGTCTATGATGAAGATGGCGACGTGGTTCTGTGTTTACCTGCCTACATTCAGGATGAGGAAATAAATCTTATTCTGCGCCGGTTGAATGACGTATATTCAGTCGGATATCGTGTAGGTGATGCAGCCCGCCGCCGCGCCATCAAAAAAGCGCTGGGGGATGATGAGGAGTAAGGCCATTTTTACTGGCAAGATATCTGTATACCGGAGTCTTTAGAGTACGTTCTAATGGCTCCGGATTATTAATACTGTTTTACTCATGCAATAAAAAGCAAACCAAAATTCTTTCGCTAATTCATTTTTAAATGCTCAAATCATTAAATGTAAGGAGCGTTATTTATCAATAGGTATGGCGTTCTTAATGGCTATTAAGCTAGTTCTGCTTTCGCTTGCTTCTGGAAATTAGGGAAACCTAATTTTACCCTATCAAAAAGTAACTTTTCTGGTTTTGTTGCATTCACGTAAACAAAAAAAGTCCCGCCGGGCAGAAAAGAAAAACATCAAAAATAGCTATTTTCCCGAAAAGATCACGAACACTGAAAAAGTATCATGGGGAACCTGATCAGGAGACAACCCATGAAAATCAAACTAGCCCTGCTTATTGCATTTGCAGGTTTCAGCGCAGGAGCTTCCGCTGAAATCGCAGAATTCAGCTTTAAAGATACCCTGAACGTTAAAAAGACCGTATCGCCTGCATCCGTATGGATTAATCCGGTAACGAGCTTTGACGTTGCCGTTATTTCCGGTCTGGACCGTTATATTACGCTCAGTCTGCTGAAAAGTGACGGGAGCCTCATCTGGAGCACGAAAAGCAGCCTGGTTACCGTTGATGACCGTACCACATCTTCGACAGGCTTTGATTATTACGGCAAGACTCTGACCGTACCAGCGATGGGAGAAGATAGCTTCACCCTCAGAGAGGTGATTACCGACTTGCAAGGGAAGGAGGTCTCCCGGCAGGATTACCCGCTTGCAATTGACCGAACGCCTCCGGCAACGGGTACCATAAGTTATACGAGAAATGGGTGGAACTTTGGCAGCGAAGCGATCTTCACTTCAGTACCAGCCGGTATGCAGTACGCCAGCGTCCAGGCACTGGTCTTTAATGGACTGAGTGATAAAGGTTCCGGGCTTGCTAATGCTGAATATTTCATAACCGATGCCGCTGGAGTGGAGCGTAAAAAGCCAGCGGAAATTAATACAGTGGAAGGTAGCGTAACCGTTCAAGTCGCCGACGCAAGCAGCAATGCCCTGGCACCGGAAAACCGCTCTGAATATAAAGTGGGGATCTACCTTTATGACAAAGCGGGAAACAGGAGCGAACTAAGCCGCCGAAGCGTAATTGATCGGGTTAAGCCTGACGATATCATCCAGGTGCAGGACGCCACTACCGGATCATGGGTCTCCTATCAGTCTGGCATGACCGTCTTCCAGAACCCTATTTCCGTACGGGTATTAAGGAAGAAAAGTGACTTTACTGCTGTTAACGGTTCCAAATATGGCTGGGCGGACTCGAATTTCCAGACGTCCGATAGCACTTATAATATCTATACTTTCAAATACATATATCCAAATGTGGGGGATACTTATCATGAATTTCAGACTCTGGCGGGAGGAGTAAGACGAATTCATCATAACTCCCTCAACTTCACTCCAGCCCCGGCGATGGAAATAGCCCCGAAGATAGTGGCTAAAGAGATGTACCGGAGTGATACCAGTGAGTGGTTAACTCAGGCCTCAATCAGCGTTAAAACCGCCACCATTAGCCGCATAAAGGTAACCGCAGAACCCCGACCATACGTGCAAAAGTTCAGAACGGTAAAAAATGCAGCCTGGTTCTGCACTATTCCTGTCGGACAAAGTTCATGCGAGATGACGGTTAACTTCAACTACACCAGTGACAAAGGATTTGAGTATCTGCATCTTTACTCGGGAAAAGATGGTGACAGCATATTCGATGCGCTTGCTGGTAATTTTACGGTTATCTGGGATAACAACCCACCGGTGGTTAATGTCGCTCAGGTAAACAAGGCCTCCAAGACAATCACTATGACGGCCACCGATAATGATCGCGTCAACGCCTGGAACATCAGCTACTGGGATACCAAAGTTTTCGAAGCCACCCTTAAAAATGCCCGGGGGGAAACTTTCACCCTGAAGCCTGTGACTGTCAGTGAAAGCGATTATAAAACCAAAAACGCCACTTTCTCATACGCTGGTCTACCGGACGGGGATTATACGGTTGTTAGCGTGTCTGCCACGGATCTTGTTGGAAACACAGGAACCAAAACGCTTAATGCACCGCTGAAAATTGACTCAACGCTTCCGGTTATTGCGTTCAGCTTTAATGGCGCAGACGCAGAAGGAAAACTGGTTAAAGGGCTTGAGAACCTACGCATAAGCGTTACTGATGCCTCTGGGGATGCTTCCCTGATATCGCTTCAGCTCGCTGGTGGACCTAACTCTGAAAAGGTCACCCTTGCATTCACGCCGCTATCCAAGGATGTCTTTATTCCTGAATACCCCAGAATCTTCCCCAATACTGACGAATCGGGACAGATGTATCATCTGGAGGCTCTGGCTATTGACGAATCAGGTAACCGGACCACTAAAACGCTTAATTTTACCTACCAGCCAGCTAACCTGATTATGCTGGATAATCTCAAGACGCTGGCCACAGCCGTAGCACTGAAAGCAACGGACAACACGCCGCTGGCCATCATCCGAACCAGTGTGTTGCGTCGTCAGGACGGTTCTATCATTACCGGACAGTTAAACGGAACCCTGACTGTTCAGAAAAACGCCCAGTTCGGCGTTACGGTTGCCGGAGTTACGGTCCAGCCTGGTGAAACTAAATCGCTGTCACTGGATCTTGGTAATGGTGAAGAGCGCACATATCCCGTTACTCCCGCTGTAAGTGGTCAATCTGGCACGGCCACATTTGCTATAGAATTCCCTCAAACATAAACCCTACACAAGGGTACGGTAGTATGCCGTACCCTGTTACGCCATCCTCAATGTAAAATGTAGAGTTGAGCATGACTTAATTATTACTTTCTCAGGCTTTGTTGAATAAATCGAACTTTTGCTGAGTTGAAGGATCAGATCACGCATCTTCCCGACAACGCAGACCGTTCCGTGGCAAAGCAAAAGTTCAAAATCACCAACTGGCCCACCTACAATAAAGCCCTCATCAACCGTGGCTCCATAACTTTCTGGCTGGATGATGAAGCTATTCAGGCCTGGTATGAGTCAGCAACACCTTCTTCACGAGGCAGACCTCAGCGCTATTCTGACCTTGCCATCACGACTGTGCTGGTCATTAAACGCGTATTCAGGCTGACCCTGCGCGCTGCGCAGGGCTTTATTGATTCCATTTTTTCTCTGATGAACGTTCCGCTACGCTGCCCGGATTACAGCTGTGTCAGCAGGCGGGCAAAGTCGGTTAATGTCAGTTTCAAAACGTCCACCCGGGGTGAAATCGCACACCTGGTAATTGATTCCACCGGGCTGAAGGTCTTCGGTGAAGGCGAGTGGAAAGTCAAAAAGCATGGCCAGGAACGCCGCCGTATCTGGCGTAAGCTGCATCTCGCCGTTGACAGTAAAACACATGAAATCATCTGCGCTGACCTGTCGCTGAACAATGTTACGGACTCAGAGGCCTTCCCCGGGTTAATCCGGCAAACCCACCGGAAAATCAGGTCAGCCGCCGCCGATGGCGCTTACGATACCCGGCTATGTCACGATGAACTGCGGCGTAAGAAAATCAGCGCGCTTATCCCTCCCCGAAAAGGTGCGGGTTACTGGCCCGGTGAATATGCAGACCGTAACCGTGCAGTGGCTAATCAGCGAATGACCGGGAGTAATGCGCGGTGGAAATGGACAACAGATTACAACCGTCGCTCGATAGCGGAAACGGCGATGTACCGGGTAAAACAGCTGTTCGGGGGTTCACTGACGCTGCGTGACTACGATGGTCAGGTTGCGGAGGCTATGGCCCTGGTACGAGCGCTGAACAAAATGACGAAAGCAGGTATGCCTGAAAGCGTGCGTATTGCCTGAAAACACAACCCGCTACGGGGGAGACTTACCCGAAATCTGATTTATTCAACAAAGCCCGTGGATGGCCGAAAATGTGCTGTCATGGGAGACGGTCAGCGGACACATCACTCAGCGGGATCTGAACCGATATTATTTACTTGACGTTTATCTTCAGGCTCATTTTTCAGATTATGTGTTGCTCCCCGGATGGTTTAGTGAACATTCGCATCTTGCCCGCCCTGAAAAACGCGATTTTATTGCCTCTCTGAAACGATTTCTTCTGTCTTACCGTCCCGCCGGAAGGTTAACCATTTTCCGTTATCTCAATATGTTTTTTATATGGCAGTCAGTCAATCAGTATGACTATGGCACGGCTGAAGGCGTTGAAATGTATATTAAACATCTCATGAACGATATTCGTCGGCGAAAAATTTCAGTCAGGATGGCAAGACACTACTTGTCCGTGGTCAACCGGTTTTTGCTTACGGGCGGGCAGATTCAGAGGCGGTATGAATATGAATTCTTACCGAAAGGAACGTATCAGCAGCAGGGAAGGGATAGCTATACCAGGAATGAACTTTCCGAGATCCTGAGGCAGTTGTCATCCATGAATGAGTTCCTTGCGGGATGTATCCGGGAGCATATCGCTAAATCGGAAAAAGGGGTGCGGCATTTCTCACCGTCTTTGCTGGCACCTGTTTATGAAGCGTATTTCCGGTATCCGGGAGAGAACGGGGTCAGCAGGGCAGAGATCATCATCAGGGACGTTCTGGAAAATTACTTTCTTACTTCTTTTTTTCTGTTCTGTTACCACACATGGGGAAACACCTCTCAGGTTCTGGGTCTGACGCGGGATGATATACATCTGGATGAAAAGGGTATCAGCACTGATTATGTTTATAAGGGGAGAGCGAATAAGTATATACGTCTGACGATAGGTAAATCGGAGTATGTGACCAAACGTGCGGGCTATTACTGGTTTCTGTCTTTTATCAGGCTCAGGGACGACATCGTTAACTATCTGGTTTCCGCAGATAACTTCCCTCCGGTACAGGCGCTGTTTCTGAGTGAGCCGCAGGTGAAATTCCGTAAGCTTTATTCTCTTAATCCCAGTCATCTGACTAAATTTTCTAACTCTGAGGGGGCGTGGGCCACGATGCGGCAGCTTAATCCCTCGCTTCCATCAATTACCGTTTCTGGCTTGCGCAAAACGTCTGAGCAGTATACGGACAGAACATTAAAGAATGGTCTGATTACGGCGGAAAAAGCACAGCATAACTGGGGCACTTACAGGCGGAATTATGCTGCAGGTAACCCACAGGGGGCGAAGGAAAACTTCAGTGCTGCACTTGATACGCTTATGAATCAGGGGATTGCGACACGTGCGTTATCCGAGCGGGTAAAAGTTGCTGATGAGCTGGGGATCGATCTGCGTGGAAGCGATGAGGGTGTGGATCTTTTATTGAATGGCCTGGGATGTCGATCGCAGGAGCCGCCTACAGATATTGAATTGCGCTTTATAAAAAAGCAAAAACGATTTGGCCGGACACCAAAGGCTTGTGCGGATTTTTCTCATTGTGTCGAATGTTCAAAAAGTTGCGTTGTGGAAACGCTGGAGTCTGTATGGCTCCTGCTGTCATTCAGGCATGCTATCGAGTATGGAAAACCGTTGTACATCGGTTCGGTCAATGCTGTGGAGCGTTATGAAACGTTACTCCTGAAGATTGATTTACGGCTTGGGCTGGTAGATGAGGCGATCCTGAAAAAAGCGCGCGTTAAACTTCAGCGAGAAGGTGTGGCTCCGGTATGGCAGATTTGAAGAAAAAAGAGGTAAGCCGTAGTCGAATGGCGGAGTTTCCTGCCGGAACGCCGCTTCGTTCAGGGGATGAGTTTCCGACTGAGGATATCATCTGTGAGGCACTAGAAAACAAAAGCTTTGAACGTCTGAATAACTGCCTGGTTATCGCCAGCTCAGATGAACATGATATGCGTTTTATCAATGAGGAGACGCTGAATATTTATTTCAGGGATGATGTCTGGACCAATCGCTATGTCAGAACCCATATTGGTGAAACGTTAAGAACCGTTAATTTTTCAGGCATACGGGATCCTGAACTGCGTCTTGAAGCCAAAATCATCTCAGCCAGCCTGCTCTGGATTGTCGGCAGGACCGCGAAGACGCAGTCCCTGATCCGGAAATGTGCAAACATTGTGGCGGGAGCCCGTATTATTGAGTCTATGGGGTATCGCAGTCTGTTTCAGCTTCGTTTTCCGCTTGTCCGGAATGCTTTCATTGTAAAGATGAAGGAGGAGGATGAGCACGGCAGGAAGCGTTCTGAAAGAACATTACGTAATTACTTTATGGACCTGGCGGATATCTCGCTGACAGGTCATACCCGTCTTCGAAAATACGGTTACTTTCCTGATATTAGCTTCGACAGTTACAACAGTGTGGATGATTCAAACCAGACATATTGTATGCCTTTCAGTCTTATGATGTCTGTCTGGGAAGGGCTGATTACTGAACTGGATGCTGAAATCAGTGATTTCGATTTTGACGGGTTTTCCCGGCTGTGCGCTATCATAAACGGTTTTTATGATTCGCCTTACTATACGTCGATGCTGGAAGCCCGTAAAAGAGGGACAGCAAAAAGCATACCGGATTACCGGGCCGCGTATTACTACAATATTGTTGCCGGGGAAATTCGGCCGCTTTTCGCGACACTTGGCCCCGGGATGCAGGGCTGGTTCTCGGTACATAAAAATAAGCGCTGGAGATCTGATTTTATTGGCGTTGATCACATAAAGCTGAACACCTGGCATTTTGAGCTGACGTTAAAAGTCATGAATGTGATACAGGCCATGTCGGGGATGAGACACAGCGAAGTGCTTGGCGTGATGCACGGTTCACTGATTTATGATGGTGATATCCTGGGACTTCGTTCGGTGTTGCATAAGTTCGCCCCGGAAGGTGGAAGTCACGAAGACTGGGTTGTTTGTCGCTATGTGGAAAAGCCTTTTCAGCATTTACGCAGAATTAATCAAATCATGACAGGCCTGGACGGGAAGACGCTGGACAATGTTCCATTGTCTTTAAATATCAGGTCGTGGTTCTCGGAGCAAAAACTCTCTTTTATGGGGACGCAGCGCCAGACTGAGTGGGCAAAGAAATTTGTGAAAAGACACCATCTGTTCATCCGACGTGACCATATTGATGAGTTCAGGCTTTTAAATCCAAACATACGTGATGATGAACGCGTTGCGATGGAGATTCGGGAGGGGGCTTTCTGGCCATTGCGAACCCATCAGTTTCGCCGTTCACTTGCTGTACACCTCAGGCGTCTTGATCTGATTTCTACTAATGATCTTATCCGGCAGTTTAAGCACTTAATCAGAGGCATGACGGAGTGGTATATGTCCGGTGCACTCAACGCTTCGCATTTTAGCCGGGCGATCCCTCAGGCATTCGCTGCCGAGATTGAGAGGGTTGATACCGAACTCTCAGCTTCCAGGGCTGTTTCTTATCAGCATGAAGGCCTGCTTTATGGCGAAGGCGGGAAGTTACTGATGTCCCAGAGAGGTGGGCACTTACATCAGATGACGTTTCCTACACTGAAAAAAGCGATGAGCATGGCTAAACGAGGCGGGCAAAAACTGGTATCTCTTGGAAACGGTTTTTATTGCATGAATGGCCATGACTGCGAGTTTAAGGCGGTTGTTCAGTCAGCGTCCTGCAATCCGGGATGTGAGAACATGCTGGCCGGAGCTGATTCTGTTCCCGTGTGGAAACGCAGGATGGCTCATTATGACAACCTTCTGGAGATTGCCGTGCGAAATAATGCTCCTCAGGCTGACAGGGATTTTCTGATGCTTGAGAGAGATTTTTATGCAGATGCTGTCCGTTTTTTTGAAAAGGATGAATAGAGCATGACGAACGAACAGTCGGGGGTTAAAAAAACACAGGCAAGAGCAGAGCAGGCCCTGAGGGAACTGATGTTATCAGGGGAGCGTATCAGCCAGTATGCTGTGGAAAAACGAGCGGGGCTGGCAAACGGCACCCTGAATTATAACTGTCCTGAGTACAGGCAGGTCAGGGAGGCTATCCGCAGTCTGAAAAAAACGTGCCAGGGCACCGCGCCGGTTGATGAGCAGGGCATTGAGCAGCAGATCAAGCTGAAAGAAAAGTATCGCCGTCAGAGAAATGAGCTGAGGGAAGAAATCAAAAAGATGATGGCTGAAAATGTAGAGCTGTTACATAACCTTATACTTTTACAGCAGTATGTCAGGGAGCTTGAACGCAACACCGGGAGGGAGAAAGGGGACGTCATTCCGTTCTCGGGTGGTGTCAGGGACTGAGGCTATACTGAACGGAAGGACGCGAGGTGAATCGCCACAGGTTTAACAGACACCTCAGAGTCATTTAAGATGACTTAAAGAGAGGTGCCCATGAGCGGTAAGCGTTATCCTGAAGAGTTTAAAATTGAAGCAGTCAAACAGGTTGTTGATCGCGGTTATTCTGTTGCCAGCGTTGCAACGCGTCTCGATATCACCACCCACAGCCTTTACGCCTGGATAAAGAACTACGGTCCGGATTCTTCCACTAATAAAGAACAGTCAGATGCTCAGGCCGAGATCCGCCGTCTTCAGAAAGAGCTGAAGCGGGTTACCGACGAACGGGACATATTAAAAAAAGCCGCGGCGTACTTCGCAAAGCTGTCCGACTGAGGTACGCCTTTATTCGTGACAACACCTATTGCTGGCCTGTTCGCCTGCTCTGTCGGGTGCTGGATGAACATCCCAGTGGTTTTTACGCCTGGCTTCAGCAGCCGCATTCACAACGCCATCAGGCAGACCTGAGACTGACAGGACAGATTAAACAGTTCTGGCTGGAATCGGGATGCGTCTATGGTTATCGCAAAATCCATCTGGATCTGCGGGACAGCGGGCAACAGTGCGGAGTGAACAGAGTCTGGCGACTGATGAAACGTGTCGGGATAAAGGCTCAGGTCGGATACCGGAGCCCGAGGGCATGTAAAGGCGAGGCCAGTATCGTGTCGCCCAACAAGCTCCAGCGACAGTTCAATCCGGATGCTCCGGATGAGCGTTGGGTAATCACAGCGTGGTTTCCTCAAACCCTCGCTGTGAATTAACTGAAATACTTCATTGAAGCTGTAACCAAACAGTTAACTGAAAGAATGAGCCCGCAGAGCATTGCACAGCGATGACACCATTTGTTGAGCTTCACCGTTTTCGCATACAACCGTCCGGAATTTGGAAAAGCACTGTCTTTTTGTACTGACCGATCATGATTAAGTGACACCTCTTCGAAAAAGAGAGCGCGATGAGCGATTAATATATGGCTCGAAAGACAATTATGTTGGGCTTTTATGACCGCTGTCAGAGGTATTATCTTACCCGGACGGCAACAGGGTCGGAATGTCATCAGCGGCACTGTAACAAGCTATCCGCCATCTTAAATATCTGCAGGTCCTTGCACCGAGTATGCACACCAACCGACAGAGTGATTTGACCCAAACTGGTGGATATTTTGCAAAACTATTAGCCTCTTATGACCGGTCTGCAGCCTGATATTGAGGAATTAGTGCGCTTTCATGGAATGCCTGCCGGGATCGCAAGTACGAACCCCCGGTACTGTTACACTGAATGTGCTCAGTCCTGTATCAGATTGTATTTTTCAGCAACTCAAGAACAACCCTTATTTTATCATTGTCACGTTTGTAGTACGTCCAGGGACCGATGCGCTGAGAAGTAACAAGTTGTGCCCGTTGAAGAGCTGAGAGGTAAAGAGAAACGGTAGACTGTGAGAGCCCGACCTTTTCCTGAATGATACTGACACACACACCGAACTCGTCCGCATCAGCATAAGGCTGATGGAAGTGTATTTTCGGTTCCTTGAGCATATGCAGAATTTTTCTTCTAACAGGGTTTCCCAGCGCCTTAATCACGTCATTCAAATCAATATCAGGCATAAACTCTGTCACTTGTCGCATTGAGGAATTGCAATGTTACGATACTTCTCTACGTTAAGCATCAGCTTTTGAAAAGCTGATGCTCATAAGAATGGTTAGCCAAAGGCGGGATAATCTGTGTAGCCTTTTGCCGTTCCACCATACATGGTTGTTGGATCGACCGGATTCAGTGGCCATTCATGATAAAGGCGCTGCGGTAAATCCGGATTAGCTATGAACGGGCGGCCAAATCCGATAATGTCTCCCCAGCCAGCACCGATAATCCGTTCGGCTTTTTCTTGCGTATATCGCCCGGCATACATAATTACACCGCTGAATAACTTACGGACTTCAGCTCTGAATGCTTCAGGCAATTCGGGAGCATCATCCCAGTCGGCTTCAGCAAGAGAAATATAGGCTATTCCGATTTCTTCAAGAATTTTAACGGCTTCGGTATAGGTTTCATGGGGATCATCTTCCACCAGGCCAAGATAGACCCTTACTTCATCCGTGGTCTGAAAGAGCGGAGCAAAACGGACTCCCACACGGTCTTTACCGACCACATCAGCGACAGCCTGCGTCACTTCGCGCAGAAACCGCAGCCGGTTATGTAATGAGCCACCATATTCATCCTCTCTTTTGTTGCTATGGGATGACATGAACTGGTTAACCAGGTATCCATTTGCACAGTGAATTTCCACACCGTCAAAACCGGCATCAAGGGCGTTCTGAGCTGCCCCGGCGTACATCCTGACAATCTCACTAATTTCCTCTTTTTCCAGTGCGCGGGGGCAGGAAGCGGTAGCCAGCGCACCCTCTCCCGGCCCGGTTTCGATGAATACCTTAACGTTTTCCCCTGCCGGTATCGCCGACGGAGCGACAGGCGAGGCGTTACATGGCTGCAGGGAGTTATGGGATACTCTTCCGACATGCCAGAGCTGGGCAAAAATGATGCCTTCTTTTTCATGCACTGCCCGCGTCACTTTCTTCCAGCCTTCCACTTGCCGTGAGCTGTAGATCCCCGGGGTCCACGCATAACCCTGCCCACGAGGTTCGATTTGTGTTCCTTCGGTCACCATAAACCCGGCACTGCTGCGCTGTGCGTAATATTCAGCCATCAGTTCGTTCGGAATATCACCCGGTTGTGAGCTCCGTGAGCGGGTTAAAGGCGGAAGTACAACACGATTCTTCAGGGTGTAGGGACCTAGTCTGGTGGGAGAGAACAGGTTTTTCGTCTTCATTACATATCCTGATATAGCGAATTTTCAATATCACTGAAACGCCATGTCTCAGCATTTACGACCTGGCATGTCGTCGTTCGGCCGATGTAGCCGCAGAACCACGACACTTTATTCCACATATTGAGATTTACCAATATCTAGATTTATAAAAATTATGATCGGATGAGCGGAACGGGGGGGTTGCCTGATGGCTCACAGAATCGGCATCATGAACCTAAATGGTTCTGATAATGTTATCGGAGATCCTGAACGGGAACGGTATGCGTCACGATTTTAATGACTATGTTGCATTCATGGCAGTAGCACAGGAGTGCAGTTTTTCACGGGCTGCTGTCCGCCTCGGGATCTCGGCATCCACGCTTTCACACACGATACGTCGTCTCGAGGAGCGCGTTGGCATGCCGTTACTTATGCGTACAACCAGGCGGGTGGCTGTCACCGAAGCCGGTAAACAATTATTACTGACGCTTGAACCCGGTCTTGCGCGCATTGAAGCGGGCGTGACAGCTCTTCAGAGACTGCGCCATACACCGGCTGGGCTGGTCAGACTTACGGTATCAGATCACATGATTCATGAATGTCTCTGGCCACGATTGTCACCGTTACTAAAAAAATATTCGGATATCAAGGTGGAAATGTCGCAGCAGAACGGTTTTGTCGACATTGTTGAGGGCAATTTTGATGCCGGAGTCCGAATTGGTGATGACATATTAAAGGATATGGTGGCCGTCCGAATCGCACCGGACATACGGTTTGTCGTCATTGGATCGTCCACCTATCTTGCAGAAAGAGGTCTGCCGCTACATCCCTCTCAGCTGGAAAAACATGACTGCATCAATATACGTCTGTCACCCACAGGCCCGCTGTATGGCTGGGAATTTGTCAGGCAGGGGGAGATTGTGAAAAAAGTGGACGGGCAGCTTACTTTTTCAAGCATTTATCCAATGCTTCAGGCAGTAAAAGATGGCTACGGCCTGGCCTACCTGCCGGAGTCTTCTGCCCTGGCGGGGATTGAGGCGGGACACTATTGTCGGGTGCTTGAGGACTGGTCAGAGGCTTTTCCCGCCGACATGATAATTCCAATAATGTCCATTACAGGCTCCGGTAAAGATAATACCGACACCTTACATGAGAAAGGCAAAAGCAATATAACCTGCTGTGCTCCGGATTTTAAGAATGAGCGGTTTACGTAGCAGGATGAGCAGTTCGAACCAGAAATTTCGTTACTATTGCTAAAGTAAAACCTGATGACCTCTAATCGTAACGGAGACCAATATGACTTCACAACTGAACTGGCAGGCCCCGGCTATCAATCGCAAAAAAGTAGGTGACATGACTGTGACCATGCTGAGTGATGGCTATCTGGACGTATCTTTTGAGCTGCTGTCTGGTATTGACGGCTCACGTGCCGAGGATTTACTGCAGAAGCGCGGTGTGCCAGCAGTACCCCGTATTAATATCAACGTCTACGTTATCCAGACGCCTGAGCGAACCATCCTGATTGACAGTGGTGCCGGAGGTATCAATGGCTGGGGCGGTCGGCTTCAGGTAGCCCTGGCCGCGGCAGGCATTGACCCGCTTCAGATTGATACCCTTCTCCTGACTCACGCGCATCCTGACCATATCGGCGGGCTTGCAGGCCCCCTGCAAACTCCCGTTTTCCGCAATGTTCAGCAGTTGTTTGTGCATGAGAAAGAACTCGCTTTCTGGCGTGATGAAACCATTTCCGCTGGCGCGCCTGACGCATTCAAGCCGTTCTTTGAAGTAGCAAGGAACGCCTTCAGCGCTTATGACGACAAACTGGTGCCATTCCGCGAGGAAGCGATTTTACCAGGTATTCAGACTGTACCGCTGTTCGGCCATACACCAGGACATACCGGTTATCTGCTGGGTGATGAAAAAGAGTCGCTGCTCATCTGGGGTGATATTGTTCACTTCCCGCACATTCAGGTTGCTCAGCCTGACGTTACTATCGCGTTCGACAGCGATCCTGCGGCGGCGGCGGCCATCCGTAGCAAAGTGCTTGACCGCGCAGCGAGCGATAACCTGGCTGTCAGTGGTATGCACTTCAACCTGCCTACTACCGGTAAGGTTATCCGTGAAGGTAACAGCTTCGCACTGAATTACGACCTGTGGTCACCCGCAGTCTGATCACCTTCCTTCCCGGTGCACACAATAGTGACCGGGAAGATCCCCTTTCATATCGCCCGACAAGAACCCACCTGCAATACTATGAATATCACTGCCTCACAAAAAAATGGCTCATTACTCTTGCGCCCTGGCTTTTTGTATTCCTCTGGAGTCAGGGTTTGTCGCAGCCAAATTTACCGTGCAGTACAGCGCGCCGTTTCATCTTTTATTCCTGCGTGGCGCATTTTCCTGTCTGGTCCTTCTGCTGCTTACACTGGGGTTCAGGGCCCGTTTTCCGTCCGGCAGAGGAATGGTTCGCAACCTGATTGTCGGACTTTTCCTGCAGAGCTTCTTTCTGGGCGGATGCTTTTATGCCATCCATCGTGGCATGCCGTCAGGCATTGTGGCGCTCATCACCGGCCTGCAGCCGGTACTGACTGCAATACTGGTTTCACTCATGCACCGTCAGTCCCTGCATCCCCGGAAATGGCTGGGTATTGCGATTGGCTTTGCGGGCGTTTTCCTGGTGCTCTCGCCAGGCCAGCATAGTTTTGCACTGGATCCTGTGGCTTTTGGGTCGGTCATGCTGGGGTTATTTGGCGTAACGATCGGAGCGCTTTATCAGCGCCGTGCTCAGGGAGATGGACATATCTTTGCGAACACGTTTTTACAGTACGTCACTTTGACAATATCGATGGGTGCAATTAGCCTGATGTTCGAATCTGCTCCGACGCAGTGGAGCTTATCATTTGCGCTGGGTCTGGGCTGGCTGGTTATTGGCGTATCGGTTCTGGCGATTATGTTGCTGATTTTTATGATACGAAGCGGTGAAGCAACCAAAGTCGCTACTTACTTTTACCTGGTTCCCATTCTCACGGCAGCTGAAGCGTGGTTGCTGTTTGGAGAGGCCATTACATTGCCCATGCTTGTGGGTATGGCAATAACTATAATCGGCCTGATTTTTGTCATCCGGGAATAGACAACCGCACGCGTCGCTGTATGCTTTTGTATATGGCGACGTATAATAGCGGTCAAAGTCAAATTCCGGATGAATATGCAAACAGTCAGCTTTTCCGATTCTCCCGTTGATGATCTCCTCGCTGAGCTTCTTACCCTGGCACGCTCCCGTTTTCCACTTCCCTGCGATTGCCTTCGCGCAGAACAGACGCATCAGGTAAAGAAGTTCGAGGTGGAAGGTGCGACCCTTTCCTTCCCGCTGGAAGGAGAATTCCGGTATCGTGAAAATGAGAAATGGCACCGGGTGATCCCGGGCGAGATTATGGTCGTCCCGAATGCCCGTAGCATCGATATAGAATATGCCCCTTCAGAACAAAGTGGTGAGTTTGTTGCCCTGAGCGTGGTGCTCGCGGAGGAACAGCTTGAAGCAGCCAGGCTGTTACTTGCCGCACCACCACCACAGGACACCGGCAGCATCGCAGCCATTTCCGTATCAGCTCTTCTTTCACCCCTTAACCGCTGGACAGCCGCAATGCGGGAAGGGAAGCGTCCGCTTTCCCTGCACGCCATGGTTGAAGTGGTGCTCTGGCTTTATGGCATGGGATACCATGCTTTGCTGCGAGCCCGGCAGCCAAGTCTGGCCATGAAAATCCGTCAGATGGTAGCGGACAAACCGGCTCATCCCTGGAGTGCTGCTGAAATTGAAGATCTGACGGGACTCAGTGGCCCCACGCTTCGGCGCCACCTGGCCAGTGAGTCAACCAGCTTACGCTCAGTTATCGCCGATGCACGTATCGCGGAGGCTCTCCGCCTGCTGATGACATCGACGCTGCCGGTAAAAACGGTCGCGGGGCGGGTGGGTTACAATTCACTATCGAGCTTCAGCAAGCAGTTTTCTGAACGCTATGGAATCGAACCTTCAGGGTTCCGCTGACTTCAGTTCGTTCAAGGTACACATTGCGTCCCTCGCACTTCAGTAACTTGCGTGGATCTTTCGAATATAACGGAAGATATTGGCCGGCATTGCGTGTAACCGGTTCAGGAGTTCTCATCGTGACGGGAGAGCTAAATCGGTACGGCTGTTGTTCTCAGCTATAAGAACAACTGAGTATCTGACCAGCTGTCTGGTGCTGGCAGCAGCATGCAGTGCAATCGGTCAGGCTCAAAGGAACTGACCTGATGTCAGGTTATAATTTCGGACACATC
The DNA here is from genome assembly GCF_020733125.1 of Enterobacter cloacae complex sp. 2021EL-01169. Classification (NCBI taxonomy): domain Bacteria; kingdom Pseudomonadati; phylum Pseudomonadota; class Gammaproteobacteria; order Enterobacterales; family Enterobacteriaceae; genus Enterobacter; species Enterobacter cloacae complex sp. 2021EL-01169. The sequence goes on along the minus strand of NZ_JAJFTC010000019.1, from coordinate 8,668 downwards.
ATAACCCCAGAAGGAGACAACTGTGGTTCATGTTTTCATTATCGGTGGTGCAGGCAAAATCGGCCAGCGTCTGTGCAGGATCCTTTCAGGTAGGGGGCATGCTGTTCGTGCCCTCTACCGTAAGCCAGAGCAGCAGGCATTGCTAGGCGAGCTGGGTGCTGAGCCCGTCAGTGGGAGCCTGACAGAGCTGGATGCAGCTGCGCTGGCGATGCACTTTGCAGGTAGTGATACAGTGGTGTTTACTGCCGGTGCCGGCGGTAAGGGGGGACAGGAGATGACCAATGCGGTCGACGGCGAAGGGCTGAAAAAGTCGGTAGCTGCCGCCCTCAGTGCCGGTGTGTCTCGCTTTCTGCTCGTTTCTGCATTCCCGGAGTCCGCACGGGGAGAAACCACTTCTGAATCATTCGAAAATTATATGCGTGTTAAAAAAATGGCCGATGTGGAACTAGCACAAAGCGAGCTTGACTGGGTGATCCTGCGCCCCGGCGCGCTGCAGGATAAGACTGGTACGGGTTATGTACGTGCCGGCCTGGCCATCCCGTATGGTAACGTGCCCCGTGATGACGTGGCGGCTACGCTGGCTGAACTCATTGAGCAACCTGCCGTCAGCCGCGTCATCATTGAGCTGACGTCTGGCGATGCTCCTGTCCGTGAAGCCATACAGAAGCTGGCGGGCCGATAAAAGGCAGCGCACGTACCAGCAGGCTGCAGGCCCCCAGGCGTTTACAATAAACTTTCCAGCCAGTCGGTAAACGCCCGTACTTTTCGGGAGAGATGGCGGTGCGGATACAGAAGTTACAGTTTGCGATTCGGGGACGTATTATCTGGCAGAACCTCTACCAACAGCCCGCGATCGAGATAAGGCTGCAAAAAAATATTCATGCCCTGTAGTATTCCCAGCCCCGCCAGGCCTGCTGCAATGTAGGCTTCTGAGTTATCCACGACAAGCCTGCCTGGAAGTTCAATTTCGGTGGAGCCCTCTGACGTCCCGAATGTCCAGGGCATAACTTGTCTGTTGCTGCTGTTAATCCAGTTGACGGCCTGATGCTGCTGCAACTCGTCCATTGTTTCCGGGGTGCCGTGTTGATCAAGATACGCAGGACTGGCGCAGGTCGTCATTTTAACGGTTCCCACCTCCTTTGCGATATAGTCGCCATCGTCCAGCTCCCCCACCCTCAGTATGCAGTCCAGGCCATCATGCAGCATATTCCGTCGGCGGTCTGAGCTGCTCAGGATAATTTCAATTCCGGGATGCTGGCGATAAAAATCAGGCAGGTTGGGTATAACAAGTAAAGCCGCAAACGCGACAGGCATATCTATGAGCGAATAGCGGGCGTCAAAATGATAGCGACAGGAAAGTTCTGCCATATTAAACATAACAACCCTTGGGCGCACCGCCGCAGGCGCCCTCAGCACGTTTCTGCGGCCTCCCGCCTGTTTCCGGCACCTTTCAAACGCCCCTGATGATTTCTGCGCGTCTGCATGGCTATGCAGTGAGATCTGCTCTCCACCGATTAGTGCATGCAGATTTTGGAAACGTCCAATTCTGGCACGAAGCGGTCACCCCGGCGGGGTGCAGTCCGCTGTCAGCGAAAACGGACATTGAGCCAATCAAATAATCTGTGCCAGAATTTGTCATTGAGGCTAGTACTTTCGAGTAGATCTATTTCCCGCCCGTACTCTTAAACTCATCTATCTCATCCTTCTACGACTTATTACCGGGAATATAAAACCCCGCCGAAGCGGGTTTGGTAATTTGAGTTTTTCTCAGGCGGCCATCTTTCTGCATTGTTCGGCGCAGTGATGACAAGCGCTTGAGCAATCCTGACAATGGTCATGTTCATGCTTTCCACACTCGTCACCGCACTTCTGACAAACATCAGCGCAAAGACGGCAAAGATCCTGGGCAGACCCGCTATTTAGTGTCATGAATTGAGCTGCAAGACGGCAGATATTTGCACACTGCATATCCAGTTTTATGCACTCGCGCATCATCTCCAGATTCTCTTCGTCGAGACACGAAGCCGCACAGTTATCACATGCCGTTGCACATAGATAACAGGCTTCGATGCATTTTTTGTATTCGTCTAACATAATTTCTCCTTAGCTAAGGTTACGTATTAAGCATGGAAGAGATAACTGATTATTCAAATTTTGAATTAGTTAATTACCTTTTCAGCATTTCATATCATTGATTCAAAGTGCATCTCTAGGGTTACCTAATTCACCTATGTCTACTTCTGGCACAATGCAGAAATGAGATAGATTTACTTTATCCGCTTCTCGCTCAAAGCTGTCCGTAATCCCTTGCCTGCTTAAAAAAACCGGATTAACGTGTGATGTTTTTACGTTTTCCAGGCAGCCTTCATCGGTAAGTACCTGTCTTACAGACTTCAATGCACTTAGTTAAGAAACATCCTAATCGTCCTTTCGCCGATCGCGAGATCTGTTATGGCAGCTAAACTCGATTGATACCCCAATCCGCGGGGCAGCATTTCCTTTCCGCACGCAAGAAGGAGAAGATCATGAAAGCAGTAATTTACAACGGTCCTTATGATGTAAAAGTAAAAGACGTACCGGATGCGAAAATTGTCCGCCCCACGGATGTACTCGTCCGCATCACCACCACCAACATTTGTGGGTCGGACTTGCACATGTATGAGGGCCGGACCAGCTTTGAACAGGGACGGATTCTGGGTCACGAAAACCTGGGTGAAGTGGTCGAAATTGGCTCAGGCGTTGAACGTATTAAGGTGGGCGACTATGTTTGTCTGCCGTTTAACGTGGGATGTGGTTTTTGCGAAAACTGTGAAAAAGGTCTGACCGGCTTTTGTCTCACTACCAATCCGGGTACGGCAGGCGCAGCTTATGGTTTTGCTGAAATGGGTCCCTGGGAGGGAGGTCAGGCGGAACTTCTTCGGGTGCCATTTGCCGACTTTAACTGCCTTGTTCTTCCCCCTGATGCGGCAGAAAAAGAAGATGATTATGTGATGCTCTCTGACATTTTTCCTACCGGCTGGCATGCAACAGAACTTGCCGGATTGAAGCCTGGTGAAAGCGTGGCCATTTATGGCGCGGGGCCGGTCGGTTTGATGGCAGCTCATTCGGCGATCATTAAAGGTGCTTCACAGGTGTTTGTGGTTGATACGCACACAGACCGGTTGGCTCTGGCTGAAAAAATGGGGGCGACGGGCATCAATGCTACTGGCGATGAAGCTGTACAAAAAATTCTCGACCTGACGGATGGACGCGGTACGGATTGTGGCTGCGAATGTGTTGGCTATCAGTGCTGTAACAAACATGGCCATGAAGATAACTCTGTTACCATGAACAGTCTTGTTGCGTCGACGAAAGCAACCGGGGGAATTGGTGTGGTTGGCGTCTTTATTCCTCAGGATCCGGGGGCTGAATCGGAGCTTGCCAGAGAGGGTAAGATGCCATTTGATTTTGGGAGTTTCTGGTTTAAAGGACAGGCAATCCGTACCGGCCAGGCGAACGTTAAGGCCTATAACCGTCAGCTGTCTCGCCTCATCCATCACGATAAAGCCAGTCCGGGCAAAATAATTTCTCATCGTCTTTCGCTTGAAGAGGCTCCTGCCGGATATAAGCACTTCGATGAGCGGGATGAAGGATGGACGAAGGTTATCCTTAAGCCTTAAATAGAGTTATCCGGTATGAGAAAGCAAAAACCGGGAAAGAATGTATGACTTTTGACAGGGTGCAATAAAATATCCTGTCAGGGCGTTATTATTCATACTTTCAGCTGCCAGGCGCTTCCATATCCAGACTTGTTCCCTGATTTTGCCGACGAGATAGCAAAATTAATACATTCAGGAGGAGGCATCTGCGGTTGATCTGTTCCGTATTTATTAACGCCCTGTGCTGTAAGTATTGTCTGCCTCTACCACATAGCAGACATGTGCGCAGGAACGGTCCGCTATGAGCGAAAAGCGGACTTCCGGTCCTTGCGCAAACTCCCGTTCCGAGAAGTTGCAGTTCACAAATCACCTGTTAAAGAAGGTATGGTAGCCCACAGCATTAATTTTGCTTCCATCTTCAGTCAGACTGGCCGGTACCGGCTTCCGATAAGTTTCGTCGGCTGAGGCCCGCTAAAGTAGAGAGGTCAAAAAATAACCTTGACGTACAATAATTTTCGATATCCAAACTGACCCCTAATTAGGTGGACACCTGATGACTGACTTAAAATTTCTATCACGCCAGCGTTACACATCCGCAGTCGCATCTTGCGGGGTTCAGCGGGGTGTTGCAGGCGGACGTGCACGTGCGGACGCCCTCTGACACCACGACCGAAGCGCTGTGCCGTATCGGCGAGCTGTATGGCATCGAGGCGGGCATCCGGGGCAAAAGCGCGGCGGAACGGCTGGCCATTCGGCAGGAAAAAGCGGTACCGCTGCTGACCGCGCTGGAGGGCTGGCTGCGTGAAAAGCAGAAAACGCTGTCACGGCACTCGGAGCTGTCGAAGGCGTTCGCGTACGCGCTGAACCAGTGGGATGCGCTGAAATTATACCTGCGGGAGATTACTGATACAGAACACGCCGGGAATGTGCCGCCATTGACGCAATGACGACACAGCCCTTTTTAACCGTTCCGTGAGAGTTCCCTGGCAATATACTGTGCGGTACGGCTTTCTTTGACCTGCGATACCTGTTCGGGAGTTCCTGCGGCAACCAGGCGTCCTCCCTCATGTCCCGCTCCAGGACCGATGTCGATAACCTGGTCTGCCTGAGTAACCGCCCGCATATCGTGTTCAATCATTATCACCGTATTTTCTGCATCAACAAGCCGCTGCAGCTGCACAAGGAGGCGGTCGGCGTCTGAAGCATGCAGGCCGGTTGTCGGTTCATCTAGGATATACAACGTGTGGCCACGTTGGCTACGTTGTAGTTCGGTTGCCAGCTTGATCCTTTGCGCCTCCCCTCCGGATAACTCGGTTGCTGGTTGTCCCAGACGCAGGTAGCCCAGACCAATTTCACTCAGCAGACGGAGGGGACGAGCCACTGGTTCTTCAGTCGCAAAGAACTGACTGGCTTCATCCACCGTCATATGCAGGACCTCCGCGATATTTTTGTCCTGCCAGCAGATCCTGAGAGTATCCCGGTTATACCGCGCGCCATGGCAGGTCGGGCACGGTGCATACACGCTCGGCATAAACAACAGCTCCACGCTGACGAATCCTTCACCTTCACAGGTTGCACAGCGGCCTTTTGCCACATTGAAAGAGAATTGACCCGCATCGTAATGATGGAGTTTGGCGTCAGTCGTTCCGGCAAAGAGCTTACGAACAGGATCAAACAACCCGGTATATGTCGCCAGGTTTGAACGGGGGGTCCTGCCTATCGGTTTCTGGTCAACCTGAACCAGACGCTTTACCAGTCCGGTATCACCGGTCAGGGTACCGTACGTTTTCTCCGTTACGGATGGCCCCTCAGCGTCGCTGGCTTCGGAAAGCACGTCTTCTGGCTCACCGCCAAGTGAAGAAAGCACCAGTTCCGGTAAGGCCTGGGCAATCAGACTGGATTTACCGGAGCCAGAGACTCCCGTCACGGCTGTCAGCACACCCAGAGGAATATCAACATCGATCCACTTAAGATTGTGGCGATGGATCCCCTGCAGTTTCAGCCACCCGGATGGGATACGGGCAAAAGATTGTGGTGGCCGGACTTCATCAAATAAATAACGCGCGGTACGAGATTGGGTGACGGCTTTCAGATCTTCAGGAATACCACTGTAGAGAACATGTCCTCCCTGTTCACCAGCCGACGGTCCCACATCAACAAGCCATTGCGCCCGTCGCATCAGGTTAAGATCATGTTCAACGACAAACACCGAGTTGCCGGCATCACGAAGGTTCTCAAGCGCATCGTAAAGCGCTTTACTGTCTGAGGGGTGCAGACCCGCAGACGGTTCATCAAGAACATAGACCACACCAAACAGCATCGAACTGAGTTGCGTGGCAAGACGCAGTCGCTGAAGCTCTCCTGCAGATAGAGTTGGGGTTGCTCTGTCCAGCGTAAGATAACCCAGCCCCAGCTTCTGCAACTGATACAACCGGGCCATGACACCACCGGTCAGCCGTTGTGCCGCCAGTCGTTTCTCTTCCGATAACGCCGATGTCCGGCAGACATCGGCGTTATCGGAATGGACCGCTTTTCCGGATGCAGCACGCTCTGTCAGATCCCGACGGGTGATATCCCTGTCGGCATCTGCGCCGGCGTGGTGGGCACTGAAATCCCCCCGGGAGATTGGAAGGAGCAATTCCGCCAGCTGGTCTAAGGGCATCTGCATAAATTCACCAATGTCCACACCGGCAAAGGTGACGGACAATGATTCTGACTTCAGTCTTTTCCCGTGACAGACCGGACACAGCTTGCCTTCCATAAAACGGGAGACTCGTTTTCTCATCAACGCGCTTTGCGTGCTGGCGAAGGTATGTAGCACATAACGACGTGCCCCGGTGAAGGTCCCCATATAACCCGGCGTCATTTTTTTCCTGACGGCTTCGCGCGTATCTTCCGGACTCAGTCCCGGGAAAACCGGTACAGTGGGGGTGTCTTCGGTAAAAAGGATCCACTGACGGTCTTCCGCTGGCAGATTTTTCCAGGGAGTGTCGATGTCATACCCCAGCGTCACCAGAATATCCCGCAGATTCTGTCCGTGCCAGGCCGGGGGCCAGGAAGCAATAGCCTTTTCACGGATACTAAGTGAGGGATCGGGCACCATCAGTGTTTCAGTTACCTCATAGATATGGCCCAGACCATGGCAAGAAGGGCATGCCCCCTGCGGCGTGTTGGGAGAAAAATCCTCGGCATACAGCATCGGTTGTCCGGCAGGATAAGCGCCCGCCCGTGAGTACATCATTCGCACCAGACTGGATAAGGTGGTCACGCTGCCGACAGAGGAGCGCGCGTTACTGGCACCGCGTTGTTGCTGAAGCGCAACGGCTGGCGGCAGTCCGTCAATGGCATCCACATCCGGAACCCCGACCTGATCAATGAGGCGACGAGCGTAGGGGGCAACCGATTCAAAGTAGCGCCGTTGCGCCTCAGCATAAATGGTGCCAAAGGCCAGTGAAGACTTACCCGAGCCTGACACACCCGAAAAAACAACCAATGCGTTGCGCGGAATGGAAACATCCACCTCTTTAAGGTTGTTCTCGCGAGCACCGCGAATCACAACTGAATTGTTGTCGTCAGTCAGGATGGGATGATAACCGAAAAGTTTCTTTGCCATAGAATTTCCTGTGCTAGGTGTGTCCGCTCTTAATAAGGCCACCTCTTGTGACGGTATCTGGTGTGCCGGACCGCTCGATCAGAAAGCCCGTCGAAAAAAGCGTTTGTGTGACTGGAAACAGATTGCTGAAGCTGGGCCCGGTGGTACCATGTGGGACACCGCTGAAGTTTCAGCGGTACCCTGCGGATCCGCCTTCTGTATGAGAACTGGCTGGCGGCGTACCCGGGACCGGAGATTTGGCTCCCGTGATAATGCGGGCTCCCCGGTACGCGACGCTGTGGTTCCAGACCCAGCTGATGGCGACACTCAGGCGGTTTCGGGTACCAATTAAAAAATACAGATGAATAATGCACGTGATTTCATATGTCATTTCCTTTCATTACAGTTTTAGACCCCATCAGACATCTGCCTGGCAGAGTTAACGGAGATAGGAGCGGACTATCGAAATGGTGTCGTCGATTGACCTCTTCTGCGACTCATTTCGTTTGCCCGTATCGGGGAATTCCTCCCGAAGATAGCTTTCCAGAACAACCGCCATCAGGTCGTTAACGGCTCCCTGGACTGACCCCGCCCCGGTAGACGATCCTGCCCTATAGTTTGAGTATAGGAGGAGCGTATGGGCACACCACGATTTACACCTGAATTTAAGGAAGAAGCCGTCCGTCAGATAACGGAACGCGGTTATTCCGTCGCCTAAGTATCTGAGCGTCTGGGCGTCTCTGCACACCGCCTCTACAAGTGGCTACGGGCTATCAAACCTGATAACAGCGAGCAGCATGCCCGGGATTTACTGGAAGCTAAAAGCGAGATCCTGAAACTCCGGGCGCAGCTAAAACGCACCGAAGAAGAACGGGATATCCTGAAAAAGGCCGCGCGGTACTTTGCAAAGGAGCCCGACTGAAGTACCGCTTTATCAATGAGCACCGAACTGTATGGGGTGTGATGACGATGTGTCGGGTACTGAATGTCGCCCGGGCCGGGTTCTATGCGTGGCTGCATAACCCTGTCTCGGCGCGTGATAAAGATAACCAGCGCCTGCTGATGCTTATCCGCGACTCATATTCCCTGAGCGGAGGCGTATACGGTTACCGGCGGGTTCATGGCGATCTGAACGAAATCGGGGAAACCTGTGGTAGAAACCGGGTGGGTCGGATCATGCAACTGGACCGGATTAAAGCTGTGCGCGGCTATAAAGCGCCACGTCGTATCGCTGGCAGGCCTTCAGTCGTTGCTCCTAATCTCGTGCAGCGGCAGTTCACCGTTGTCCGGGCCACCCAGGTCTGGGTCACCGATATTACTTATAGTGTGCCCGGAGTTCAGGGCGGGCATGGATGCTTAAATGAACCGCGAGTCTGTCTGGAATATTGAACCGGTAACTCACGATGAGAAACCCAACAATCCCACCGGGTGTGACGGT
>NZ_JAJFTC010000018.1:0-55351 GCF_020733125.1 Enterobacter cloacae complex sp. 2021EL-01169 | reverse complement strand
AAGCCACAAAGTCTCGTTTTGCCTCAACATACAAATCACTGCGAATACAGCCCATATCAGGAATATCTTGCATCCCTGCTGGTGTTAGTCCTCAGATACTGAAAAAACCGAGTTTTTACACAGCCTGGGCACAGAGCGGACATCAGAATATCGGCTATCCCCAACAAACGGATGGCTCTGGCGACAAAAACACTCACCTTCCCAGTGCCGCAACAATTGCCCCCTCCATTTTCTCGGGCGTAGTCATCGGTGCAAAGCGCTTGAGGGGTTTACCGTCACGCCCGACAAGGAACTTGGTAAAGTTCCACTTGATCCGCCCACCCAGCACGCCGGGCAATTCGTCTTTCAGATAACGAAAAATCGGATGTGCTGCGGCACCGTTGACCTCGACTTTCTCGAACATGGGAAAGCTGACGCCGTAGTTAATGTAACAGGTCTTTGAGATGTCGTCGGCACCGCCGGGTTCCTGCTTACCGAACTGGTTGCAGGGGAAGCCAAGCACCACCAGCCCTTGATCGGCGTATTTTTTGTACAGTGCTTCAAGCCCCGCATACTGTGGCGTAAAGCCGCACTGGCTGGCCGTATTAACAACCAGAACCACCTTACCCGCATAGTCGGCAATAGAGATAAGTTGCCCATCCAGACGGGTGGCGGTAAGTTGATAAAAGCGAGTCATACTAATATCCCTCAAAGCTGGCCGAAAAGTCATGGTGACCACCCGCAGGGCCGTCACCGTGTAGAAAGTTTACATTCAAGCAGGCTATTTGTGATACATTCCTGGCGCGCCATGACCACCACACTCGCTATCAGGTATGCAGAACATAACAAAAAAATTTCGCTGGCTTCTGCTTACTCTGCCACTCCTCAGCGGTTGTGGCACGCTCTCGCAAATGTCCTCCCCGGAAGGCACTCAGGAACTTCTCACTCATGATTCGCTGGATGGCGACGTTGACAGCGTGGTGCGTCACTACATGGCGCAAAAATCCGTTCCCGGGATGACGGTCGCGGTGATCCATAATCACGGCTCACCGCAGTTTTACACCTGGGGCGTAACCGATGCGGTCAATCGCTATCCTGTCAGGCCCGACACCCTGTTTGCGCTCGGCTCGATCAGCAAAGGGATAACGGCAGAAGTAGTGGCTTGTCTGGTGAATGAAAGGCAACTGAACTGGAACGATAGCCTGGCGACATTGCTTCCGCCGGAGACGGCGCTTAGCGCGGATGCACAAAAAATCACCCTACTTGAACTGGTAACCCACACCTCCGGCCTGCCGCGTCAGAATATGGATGTTCCGATGCTTGGGAAATTCATCAGCTACTTAAGCACCGGCGATAATTTCTACGGTGAGCTGGATAGCGATAACGTGCTGCTCTACCTCGCCGACTGGCGAGCGCCAAAGAATAAAGTGCCGCAATACTCCAATACCGGCTACGCCCTGATCGGCTATATCCTGAAGCACAAGACCGGCGAAGATATCCAGAGTTTAGCCTCGCGCTATATTTTCCATCCGCTGCAAATGGCTAACAGCAGCTTTACGCCCCGGCAGCTAAAAGGGTACCCCCAGCGTGCGCTTGGCCACGCGGGCGATCAGCCGAAATTTATCCCACGCGGGCAGCTCACACCGGACTGGCATTTTTCCAATAATATGGTGGCGGCAGCGAGCTTATACAGCAACGCTGAAGATCTGGCGGCCTATGCACGCTATCACGTATCGACGACTCACAATCGCTTACTGGACAGCGTTTTTGCCGAAGTCAGGGATACCGACATTCAACGACCTGACGGAGTACAGGGTATTGCCTGGACCACCGACTTTATCGGTCTGGAAAAAATCACCTATCAGGTCGGCTATATCGGCGGCTACTCCAGCTTTATCGGTTATGACAAAGAAAGAGGCAATGCGGTGGTGGTGCTGCAAAATACCTTTAACTGGAGTAATTACATTGGCATCGCGCTTTTGATGGATATGGCGAAAAAAGACGGCCTTATTACCTCTGGCAACCGTTTTGCGAATAATAGGATGCCTGAGCGCGTTTATCAGCAATAACGGTGAACGCCCGCCGTCAGATTCAGGCCTGATGTGCCAGATCTTCACGAGTCGGCCCCTGAAAGTAGATGGTACTAATATGGCAACTTCGAGGCTGAGTCAGTACAAAACGCATCGTTTCCCAGATTGACCATCCATTCATCAGACGCTGCCCCATTCTTGTTTGATTATCGACATGCGCATCTAAACCGGTCAGTTCAAAATCAGGCGGATATAACCCGGTTACCCGAATATTTTCTTTGGATAAGTGTTCTGACAGTTTCGTTGTAAAGCCGCTGAGCCCGTGTTTGCTGGCAAAAAAAGCGGGATGGGCAATGGAATCTGTAAAATTCGGAATACCGCATGCGGAAATAATCGCAATGATGTCAGCGCTCTCTGAGCATCGCAATCTTGGAAGCAGCGCTTGGGTGAGCAGGATTGAACCAGTCAGGCCTGAACTGACGGTACTGACGATTTCTGTGCTCGATTGTTCGTCTATCGTCCCTGACAGCCACTGAGCAGCATTCAGTATTAAAATATCGATTGGCTTTTCTGAACGTAAGACCTGTGAAGAGAACTGAGAAATGGATTCCGGCTGGGCTAAATCGCAGAGATACCCTCTTGCCACACCCCCTTCAGCCGCGATGAGGGCGCAGGTTTTTTCAATATCCTCGACCCGACGGGCGCTAAAATCCACGTCAACGCCCTCTCGCGCCAGCCAGACGCAAAGCGCCTGACCAAATCCCCCACCGCCACCCGTGATAACAGCGCGTTTTCCTCTCAGCATAACTCTGCGTCCTTTATCGTGATGAGTCTGTGTCGGAGGATTTATAGCATGGTGAGGCGGGGGAACATCTTCCCGTTAGTGCCATTTACAGCTGGCTAAAACAGCGACTGCATTGTACTTCACCATTAAAAATATATAATACGAGTTTTTTAAGGCTTACATTTCACCAAAAAAACTAAGTCGATAGGTATATTGCGCTATGCAATGCAAAAGAATGAACGATGAGCTTATTTACATCTAACTCTATTGCGATTCGGGTGTTCCCTGATGAAACACCAGCTTCCACTGGTCATTATCAAAACGCTCCCAACATGAAGAACGAAGAGAAGCACGACTGCCATCCTGATTAAACGTCCTGTAATATAATATTGCGATATTATCGCTTACGCTAATGAGTTGAAAATCGCTGCTGAGAATAGTCGGCGCGTTTACTTCATCAGAAAGGCATTCTATTGTCTCAGTACGAGTGACTAACACACCTGTACGCGTTATTTCTCTGAATTCTTTATGAAGTATCTGTTCGAGCCATTCCCTGTCTTTTCGCATCTCGCCATGTAGAGAACATTCAAGTCCAATAAGCTTCTCCAGGAGCATAGTGATTGTCCTTTTACATTTTGTCAGTTTTTTTAAAACGATAATCGCTCTAAGGCAACGTCCGCTCCAGCACGAAGCGGATCTCCCCTTACACCGCCGACTTCGGCCTCAAATTCTCGTCAAACGTCAGCCGTTTCCGTTCAGGCTCAACCTCACGCAGCGGCTCGACCTGGTGCATAGTGAGCTTGCAGCGCTCCACCAGCACCTGATACTCCCGCGTGCCCTGCTGCTTCCATGCCAGCTCCTGCTCGCTCAGCTCACGGATCGCCTTGGCCGGGCTGCCGATGATCAAATGGCTGGCAGGCATCTCCGCTTTGGCCTTCACGAACGCCGCCGCGCCGACGATGCTGTTTTCACCAATGACCGCCCCGTCCATCACCACCGCATTCATGCCCACCAGCGCATTGCGGCGGATCACGCAGCCGTGAAGAATGGCGCTGTGGCCGATGTGTCCGTCCTCTTCCACCACCGTGTCCTGCTCCGGGAAGCCGTGCATCACGCAGTTATCCTGAATGTTCGCCCCGTCTTTCACCACGATACGGCCAAAATCACCGCGCAGGCTGGCATTGGGACCGACATACACGCCTTTGCCCAGAATCACGTCGCCAATGAGCACCGCCGTTGGGTGAACATAGCTCTCGTCAGGCACGACCGGCGTCAGGCCGTCAATTTGATAAACAGGCATCTTCCCTCCTTATGCGCTTGTAAGACCACCGAAGCGTTGAAAGTAGAGCGTGCCGGGCACGGGCAGTTCGCCGACGGAGGTTTCGCCCTTCTCGCTGACAAACGCCAGCGCTCCCGGCGCGACACGCTGATAGATATTTATGCAGAGCTGTCGGGCGCTTTGCCCCGCCCAGTGCGCAGGCAGTAACTCTTCCGGCAGCAGCGGGTCCTTCAGCACCACGCGACGATAAAAGTGAATCAGCAGCAGCTGGATCTGGAAGCAGCGTTCCGGCGTCAGCTCCTCCGGCGCGGCCTCTTTCAGCAGCGGCAGCAGCGGCCGGAACGAGTTGATAAACGACTCGTACATCGCGTTTTGCTCGGTTAACTGCCAGCACTCTTCTACGCGTGAACGCAGCGCGGCGCGCGAGAGCGCCAGCGGCGAGTGGGCTTCAAAAAAAATCACGTTTTCGGCCACGCCGGCATCGTGAAGCAGGGACTGCACGTCCGCCAGATGCTGCGACGGCGAGGCCATCAGGCTCGGCGCCAGCGTGCCAAACCCCTGCCAGATCAGCTGCTTTTTAACGTCGGCCAGGGTGATTTTATCCAGCCCCTCGGAGAGCAGCAATAACCATTTACCGTCCCAGGCGGGCAGTTCCGCGCGGTAGATCTTATTCTCCGCGCGTCGCGTCAGGCGCAGCCCCTTATCGCTCAGGCGGTAAAAGCTGCGTCGCCCGATGCGCGAGACGTCCAGCCAGCCCTCTTTGTTGAGGCGAAACAGCGCGGTACGCACGAAACGTTCGCCAAACCCCATGCCTTCCAGTAAGGCAGCCAGGCTGCCGAGCCAAATCTCACCGCCGCGATGGGAAAGCGCGTCACCGTATAGCGAGGAGATAAGCGAGGTCCCGCTGACGGGAACGGAGCTGACCGCGTGCTGGATAAAGGCGTCGAGTTTATTCATGTGATTCATTCTGTTGTTATTTTTGTCCTGGATGAATCATAGCATAGGATTCTGGGATAGCCCGTCACCCTAACCCCCTCCCTTTGGGAGAGGGCCGGGGTGAGAGGAAACTTAGCCGTTGGCCGCAACTTTACGCAGGTCAAACACCCGGCAGGCTTTCCCCTCCGAGCGCGGGATGCTGCCGCAGTTCACGATCGTCACGTCGGTGGAAATCCCCACCATCGATTTAATGCGGTGGCGCAGCTGGTGGCATACCTGGCAACGCTGCTCGTGCGTCAGCGTCAGGCTGCTCTCTTTCAGCTCCACCTTCACGGAAAGTGAATCAAGATGTCCGCGACGGTTCACCTCCAGCTGGTAGTGCGGAGAAAGGTGCTCGAACTTCACAATCTCCTCCTCCAGCTGCGACGGGAAGACGTTAACGCCGCGAATGATCAGCATATCGTCACTGCGGCCGCTGATGCGGTCCATACGGCGCATGCTGCGCGCGGTGGCCGGGAGCAGACGCGTCAGGTCGCGGGTGCGGTAGCGGATCACCGGCAGCGCCTCTTTGGTCAGCGTGGTGAACAGCAGTTCGCCCTGCTGGCCGTCATCCAGCGGCGTGCCGTCGTTCGGGTTAACGATCTCCGGGTAGAAATGATCTTCCCAGATGGTCGGGCCGTCGACGGTTTCGATACACTCCATCGCCACGCCCGGCCCCATCACTTCGGAGAGGCCATAGATGTCCAGGGCCGTAATGCCTAAGCGTTTTTCAATTTCGCGGCGCATGGCCTGCGTCCACGGCTCGGCGCCGAAGACGCCCACGCGCAGGGAACAGCCGCTGGCATCGCCGCCCATCTGGCGCTCCAGCTCCTCTATCAGGTTGAGACAGTAGGATGGCGTCACCATGATCATGTCCGGCTGGAAATCGCGGATCAGCTGCGCCTGTTTCTCCGTCTGGCCGCCGGACATCGGGATCACCGTCGCGCCTAAGCGCTCGGCCCCGTAGTGCGCCCCCAGCCCGCCGGTAAACAGGCCGTAGCCATACGCCACGTGAATTTTGTCCTTCGCGCTGCCGCCCGCCGCGCGCAGGGAACGCGCCACCAGGTTGGCCCAGTTATCAATGTCGCCTTGCGTGTAGCCGACAACGGTCGGCTTGCCGGTGGTGCCGGATGACGCGTGAATGCGCACCACCTGCTCCATCGGCACGGCGAAGGTATCGAACGGGTAGTTATCCCGCAGGTCCTGCTTGGTGGTGCACGGGAACTTACGGATATCCGCCAGCTCGTTGAAATCGTCAGGATGAACGCCCGCGGCATCAAACTTGCGTTTGTACATCGGCACGTTGTTATAGGCGTGATGCAGCGTCCATTTCAGACGCGCGGTCTGCAGCGCCTGTAACTCGTCAAGGGAGGCCGTTTCAATCGGATCAAGCTTTGTTGTATTTGTCATTGTAGGGTACTCACATTGTTTTTATGCTCAAACACGCTCAAGGATCATGGCAATGCCCTGACCCACACCGATGCACATCGTACACAGCGCGTAGCGCCCGCCGCGTCGGTGCAGTTCGTTACTCGCGGCCAGCGCCAGCCTGGCGCCGCTCATGCCCAGCGGGTGGCCCAGCGCAATCGCGCCACCGTTCGGGTTAACGTGCGCGGCATCATCCGGCAGGCCCAGCTGACGCAGCACGCCCAGCGCCTGCGCGGCGAAAGCTTCGTTAAGCTCAATGACGTCCATATCGTGAATACTGAGTCCGGCGCGCTCCAGCACCCTGCGGGTGGCCGGTACCGGGCCGAGCCCCATCAGACGGGGCTCCACGCCCGCCGTCGCCATCGCCACGATCCGCGTGCGCGGGACTACCCCCTGCGCCAGCGCCATCTTCTCGCTGGCGACGATCAGCGCCGCCGCGCCGTCGTTGACGCCGGAGGCATTGCCCGCCGTGACCACCCCGTTCTTACGGAACGGCGTTTTCAGACCGGCAAGCTGTTCGAGCGTGGTGTCGGCGCGCGGATGTTCATCCACGCTGAACTCGTTGACCGCCCCTTTTTTGCCCGACACCGGCACCGGCACGATCTCCTGCGCCAGAATGCCGTTCTGCTGCGCCTGCGCGGTACGCTGCTGGCTGCGCAAGGCAAACGCGTCCTGATCGGCACGGCTGATATTTAACAATTCAGCTACATTCTCTGCCGTTTCCGGCATACTGTCAGTTCCGAATTGCTGATGCATGAGCGGATTCACAAATCTCCAGCCGATGGTGGTATCGAAGATCTCCGCCTGACGCTGAAACGCGGCGGTGGCTTTACCCATCACAAACGGCGCGCGGGACATCGACTCCACCCCGCCCGCAATCAGCAGGTCGCCGTCGCCCGCCTTAATGGCGCGCGCGGCAAAACCAATCGCGTCCAGCCCGGATCCGCACAGGCGGTTGATCGTCGTGCCGGAGACCGTCAGCGGCAGACCGGCCAGCAGCAACGACATGCGCGCCACGTTGCGGTTATCTTCCCCCGCCTGGTTGGCGCAGCCGAATATCACGTCGTCAATCCGCTCCAGATCGAGCTGCGGGTAGCGGGCCAGCAGCGCGCGCAGCGGCACGGCGCCGAGATCGTCAGTTCGAACGGCGGAAAGCGCGCCACCGTAGCGGCCCACCGGGGTTCGAACGCCATCACAAATAAATGCGTCACGCATCAGGCCTCTCCTGTCACGCTGCCGCCAATGCGGTGAGATTTTCCGCGAAAAAGGGCGACGGTTTTCTGTTGTTGGTTCTGAATTTCAATGTCATACACGCCGGTCAGTTTGCCCTGATGCTTAACCCGCGCGGTGGCGGTGAGCGTGTCCCCGGCGAAGCCCGGACGCAGAAAGTCAATCGAGCAGCCGGAGGCTACCGCCGCCAGCCCCTGGCTGTTGCAGGCGTAGGCAAAAGCGGTGTCTGCCAGCGAAAACAGCTGTCCGCCGTGGCAGGTTTTATGGCCATTCAGCATCTGCGGGGTGATGGTCATGGTCACCACCGCGTAACCCTCGTCCATCTCGACAATGTCCATCCCCATCGCCTGCGCGCAGGCGTCCCGTTCGTACATGGTGCGGGCGTTATGCCAGGCGTTATGACTCATAGCTACTCTCCAGAAGCGCGCGCTGGCGCAGCAGTGAACAGGGGCGATAGCGCTCTTCGCCGTAATGGCGCTGCAGGTTCTCCAGCAGCGTCAGCAGGCGCTGCCAGCCCAGGCGCTCGCCCCAGGCGATCGGCCCGCTCGGGTAGTTCACGCCCAGGCGCATGGCCGTGTCGATGTCCTTCTCGCAGGCGACCCCTTTTTGCAGGGCATCCAGCGCCTCGTTGGCAATCATCGCCAGCGTTCGCCAGATCAGCAGGCCGGGATAATCGGCAATTTGCACCACCCGGAGCCCCTGCTGCTGCAGGTAGCGGATGGCTTTTTGCGTCGCGGTATGCGGGTTGCTGGCCGCGGCGGCAATGACCGCCACGTCGCGCTCAATGCGGTCGACCACCACCACCGGGCCGTTGAGCCGCAGCGCCAGCGCCTGCGCGGTCTCCCCCTGCGTTTCAATCAGGCACACATCATCAATTTCCGTGACACCGTCACGTCTTTTTTCCACGCGCATCGGGCTATAGCTGTCGTTCACCGCCTTGACCCACTGCACGTCGGGTTTGTCACCCTGCCAGTCGTAAACGCCCTTCCCGCTCTTTTTGCCCAGCCTGCCTGCCAGCACCAGCTCCTGCTGCACCAGCGAAGGCAGAAAACGACGCTCCTGCCAGAAGGCGTTAAAGACCGAGCAGGTCACCGCAAAGTTCACGTCCTGACCAATCATGTCGGTCAGCTCCAGCGGCCCCATCGGGAAGCCGCCGCCTTCGCGCAGGGCGGCGTCAATCACCTCCGGCGGCGCGACCTGCTCTTCCAGCGCGCGCCAGGCCTCGGAATAGAACGGACGCGCAACGCGGTTGACGATGAACCCCGGCGTGGACTGGCAGCGAACGGGCTGTTTGCCCCAGTTCAGCGCCAGCTCGCACAGCGCGTCGGCCACTTCCGGAGAGGTCGCCAGCCCGCTGACCACCTCCACCAGCTTCATCACCGGCGCCGGGTTAAAGAAGTGCAGCCCTGCGACCCGCTCCGGGTGGTGGACGTCCGCCGCAATCGCCGTGACGGAGATGGACGAGGTATTGCTGCTCAGTACCGTCTGCGGCGGGCAGATCTCAGCCAGCTGCGCAAACAGCGCCTTTTTCACCTCCAGCCGCTCTGAGGCCGCTTCAATCACCAGATCGGCCGCGGAGAGCGCCTCGATATCCGTGACGGGAACCAGCCGGGCAAGGATATGGCTCCCGGCATCGGCAGAGAGTTTTCCGCGCGTTACCCGGGAGGCCAGACGCTGGCGGATCCCGTCGATGGCGCGCGATATCGCGTCGCTGGAGATGTCGTAGATCAGCACCGGATGACCGTGGCTGGCCGCCACTTCGGCAATCCCTGCGCCCATCGTGCCGCTGCCGATCACGGCGACAGTCCGTATATTCAGCATCTTATTTCCCCGTAAAGTTCGGCGCGCGCTTCGCCAGGAAGGCGCTGACACCCTCGCGGTAGTCGTCGCTGCGCCCGGCCAGGCGCTGATAGTCGCGCTCGAGATCGAGCTGGGCGTCCAGGGTGTTGGTTTCCGCGGCATTGATAGCCTGCTTGATCAGCCCCAGCCCGAAGGTCGGCTGCGACGCAAAATGCAGGGCCATCTGCTGTGCCGTGGTGGAAAGCTGCTCGTCATCCACCACCTGCCAGATCATCCCCCACGCCTGCGCCTGTTCAGCGCTGAGCTTGTCACCGAGCAGCGCCAACCCCATGGCGCGGGCGCGTCCGGCCACGCGCGGCAGCAGCCAGGTGCCGCCGCAGTCCGGCACCAGACCGAGCTTGCTGAAGGCCATCACAAAGCTGGCGGAGCGCGCCGCAATCACCATGTCGCACCCGAGCGCCAGCGTGGCGCCCGCGCCCGCCGCTACGCCGTTAACGGCACAGATGACCGGCTTCGGCAGCTTTGCCAGGCGGCGCACCAGCGGGTTGTAGAAGGTTTCCACGGACATGCCCAGATCCGGCGCAGGGCCGTTGGGGTCGACGTTGCGGTCGTTCAGGTCCTGACCGGCACAGAAGCCGCGTCCAGCCCCGGTGATCAGCAGGCAGCGGATAGTGTCATCGCGCTCGGCCTGTTTCAGGCACTCGGCCAGCTGCTGGTGCATCACGTCGTTAAAGCTGTTCAGACGCTCCGGACGGTTCAGCGTAAGGGTCATCACGCCCTGTTCTACATGACTGAGAATAAATTCCACAATTAGCGTCCTTTAAAGTCGGGAGTGCGTTTTTGTAAGAAGGCGTCGATACCTTCCCGGCGGTCTTCGGTGGCAGAAAGCAGCGTAAACAGCTGGCGCTCCTGTGCCAGACCGGCCTGGAGCGGCACCTCCTGGGACTGCCGCAGCGCCTGTTTGGCCGCCTGCAGCGCCAGCGGCGAGTGGTGCGCCATCAGGGCCGCCTGCTTCAGGGCATATTCCAGCGTCAGCGCCGCCGGGAAAACGTCGCTCACCAGCCCGGCGCTCAGCGCCTGCCCGGCGGAAATGCTCTCGCCGGTCAGCACCATTTTGCTGGCCAGGGATTTCCCGACGCTGCGGATAAGACGCTGGGTGCCGCCCGCGCCGGGCATGATGCCGAGCGTGATTTCCGGCAGGCCGAAACGGGCGTTGTCACCGGCAATCACCACGTCGCACAGCAGCGCCAGCTCGCAGCCCGCGCCCAGCGCGAAGCCATTTACGGCGGCGATCAGCGGTTTAGGAAATGCGTTGATCCGCGCCCACAGCTGCGGGCGAATATCGTTCAGGGTGGCAGAAAGGTCTTTCTCCGCCATCTCATTGAGATCGGCCCCGGCGGCAAAGCAGCGCTCGCTGCCGTAAATCACGCAGACGGCGATGTCGGCATCCACAGCGGCGGCCTCAAGCTGTTCCGCAAGCTGGGTCAACAGCGCGTTGTTGAGGGCGTTGCGCGCCGCTGGACGGTTCAGCGTCAGCTGCAGCACGCGGCCATGTCGGGTAATAATCAGTTCGCTCATGCCATCCCCTTCGCGTCGAAGTCGACGATCACGTCGGCGGTTAACGGCAGCGACTGACAGCTCAGTACGTACCCGGCGGCCAGCTCGTCCGGCTCCAGGCTGTAGTTGGTTGCCATGTCCACCTTGCCGCGCAGCACTTTGCATTTACAGGTGGCGCAGACGCCGCCCTTGCAGGCATACGGCAGATCCGCCCCCTGACGCAGGGCGGCATCCAGAATGCTTTCGTCGTCCGCCGTCAGGGTGATTTCACGGTCGCGCCCGTCCTGGCGAACGGTCACTTTCTGTCCTTCTGCCTGCACGTGCGCCGTGCGCTTAACGGTGATTCCGGAGGTGTTAAAGCGCTCAAGGTGAATGGATTTCTCCGGCATCCCCAGCGCCTTCAGCGTGGCTTCCGCGTCATCCATCATGGCAGACGGGCCGCAGATAAAGGCCTCGTCATACTGGCGGAAGTTGATTAGGGTTTTCGCCAGCGCCTGCAGCTTTTCCCCGTCGATGCGGCCATAGAGCAGGTCGCTGTCCAGCCGCTCCTGGCTGAAGATGGAGAGCAGCTGCAGCCGCTGCGGGTATTTGTCCTTCAGGTCCGCCAGCGCCTGGCGGAACATCATGCTCTGGCTGCTGCGGTTGCCGTAGATCAGGGTGAAATGGCTGTTGGGTTCGGTCACAAGCGTCGCGGAGATAATCGCCAGCATCGGGGTGATCCCGGAGCCTGCCGCAATCGCCAGGTAGTGGCCTTCGCGTTCGGCCCGGGGCTGGTAGCCAAACTGACCCTGAGGAACCATCACCTCCAGCGCCATGCCCGCTTTGATCTCATCCCGGGCATAGCGGGAGAAGCGCCCGCCTTCAATCGCTTTGACCGCCACGCTGATTTCGCCCGGGGCGGTACTCCGGCAGATGGAGTAGCAGCGGCGCAGCTCGTCCCCGCCAAGCGTCGTTTTTAACGTCAGGTGCTGGCCGGGACGGAAGCGGTAGGCCTCCTGCAGGGCCTGCGGCACCGCAAAGGTGATGGTCACCGCGTCGCGGGTTTCGGGTTCCACTTTTGCCACTGTTAATGAATTAAACGTTGTCATGGCAGCCTCAAATACATTTGAAATAGTCGAAGGGCTCACGGCAGGAATTGCAGCGGTAGAGCGCTTTGCAGGCCGTCGAGCCAAATTCACTGATAAGCGCGGTGTCGGTGCTGGCGCAGCGCGGGCAGCTCACCTCCACCGGGGCGTGCGCGTGACAGCTATGCCCCGCCGGTGGACTGATGCCGTACGCCCGCAGGCGCTCGCGCGCGTCGGGGGTCATCCAGTCGGTGGTCCAGGCGGGTTCAAGCTGGAGCACAATGTGCACCGGGGTAAAGCCGTGCGCGGTCATCGCCTCGCGGATCGCCCCCAGCAGGTGTTCCGTTGCCGGGCAGCCCGAGTAGGTGGGCGTGAAGCCAATCACCCAGCCTTCACCCTGCGCCTTCACGCTGCGCACCATGCCTAAATCGGTGATGGTTAACACCGGCACTTCCGGATCGGGGATCTGGCTTAACAGCGCCCAGATCTGCGGGATTTGCGCGGGCGAGATGTCGACGAGGCGTTGCATAGCGTTCTCCTTTACCACTGCTGACCGGGATACGCGCGCTGGAGATACTGCATTTCCGCCAGCATCGGGCCCAGATGTTCGGTATGCAGCCCCTGCTTGCCCCCGGTGCGGTACGCCACCTCGGCGGGCACCTGCAGGCAGGCTTCATTCAGACCGGCATACACTTCGCTTTCCCACGGCTGACGCAGGAGGCGCGGGTCAACCGCCACGCCGGACTCAATCAGCTCCCGCTCGACGTCATCGGCTTCAAACAGCTCGGCCGTAAAACGCCACAGGCTGTCGATGGCCTGCTGCATTTTCTGCGCGGAGGTTTCGGTCCCGTCGCCCAGCCGCACCAGCCAGCCGCGGCTGAAGCGCAGGTGGTAGCGCGCCTCTTTAATCGCTTTGGCGGCAATGGCGGCAAGCTGGCCGTCGCGGCTTTGGGTCAGGCGTTCATACAGCGCCACGTTCCAGGCATCCATCAGGTACTGGCGGGCAATCGTGTCGGCGAAGCTGCCGTTCGGCTGCTCCACCAGCAGGACATTGCTGAACTGGCGCTCGTCGCGGCCAAACGCCAGCGTGTCTTCATCGCCCTGGCCTTCCCGCTGCGCGGCATAGGTCAGGAAATTGCGCGCCTGTCCCAACAGATCGAGGCCGATATTGGCGAGCGCGAGGTCGATCTCCAGCTCCGGCGCGTGGCCGCACCAGGCGCCGAGACGCTGAGAAAGCACCAGACCGTTGTCGCCCAGACGCAGGGCATAGGCAGTCACTGAGTTCATTCTTTGCCTCACATGTGCTCGATGCCGTCAGGGATCGTGTAGAACGTCGGGTGGCGGTAAACCTTGCTTTCCGCCGGGTCGAAGAACTCGCCGCTCTCTTCCGGCTGGGAGGCGACAATCTCGCTCGCCTTCACCACCCAGATAGAACACCCTTCGCTGCGGCGGGTATAGGCATCACGCGCATTTTCCAGCGCCATGCGATCGTCGGCGGCATGCAGACTGCCCACGTGACGGTGGGACAACCCCTGTTTGCTGCGTACGAACACTTCGTACAGCGGCCAGTAGACATTGCTCATGGTTATTTCCTCTTAAGCGGCCTGACGGGCGCGTTGTTTTTCGGCGTGCGCCAGCGCGGCTTCCCGCACCCACGCGCCCTCTTCCCAGGCTTTACGTTTCGCGGCCAGGCGTTCGTGGTTGCAGATGCCGCGCCCGTTAATGACCTCGTCAAACTCCTGCCAGTCGATCTCGCCGAAGCGATAATGACCGCGCTCTTCATCAAAATGCAGGTCGGGATCGGGCACCGTCATGCCCAGCATCTCCACCTGCGGCACCGTGTTGTCGACAAAGCGCTGGCGCAGCTCATCGTTGCCAAAGCGTTTGATTTTCCAGGCCAGGCTGCGGGCGCTGTTCGGCGAATTGTCGTCGTTCGGCCCGAACATCATCAGCGCCGGCCACCAGAAGCGGTTGATGGCGTCCTGCAGCATCTGGCGCTGAGCCTCGCTGCCCTGCGCCAGCGCCATGCAGGCTTCAAAGCCCTGACGCTGGTGGAAGCTCTCTTCTTTACAGATTTTCACCATCGCGCGGGCATACGGTCCGTAAGAGGTGCGGCACAGTGCCACCTGGTTGACGATGGCGGCGCCGTCCACCAGCCAGCCGATCACGCCGATATCGGCCCAGCTCAGGGTCGGATAGTTGAAGATGGAGGAGTATTTCATCTTGCCGTCGAGCATCTTCTGGTAGATGTCTTCCCGCGCGCAGCCCAGCGTTTCCGCCGCGCTGTAGAGGTAAAGCCCGTGTCCGGCTTCGTCCTGCACCTTCGCCAGCAGGATCGCCTTGCGGCGCAGCGTCGGGGCGCGGGCGATCCAGTTCCCTTCCGGCAGCATGCCGACAATTTCGGAGTGCGCATGCTGGCCAATCTGGCGGATCAACGTCTTACGGTAGGCGTCAGGCATCCAGTCCTGAGGCTCAATCGCCGTCTCCTGCGCTATGCGCTGCTCAAACCGTTGTTCTTGCGTCACGTCATCACCTTTATGATTCGTTAGTTTGCAAATTAAAGCGTAATGTTGAATCACTTTGTTTTTTAAAAGTTACACAAAGGTTAAATATAACCCCAAGAATTGTTTCCTTGTTTTGTGATGCTGCTCGCAAGGCTTTTGCTGAAAGCCTTGATAAGCGGGCCTTGGTATTCTGTGATTCATCCTTCCAGATCACATCGTTAACAATTCATTAAAAACTCAGCTTGATTTTTATGATTCACGATCAAACTATTAATAGGTAATTCACGTAACATTTGGAGATAAGCGATGCAGCAGTTAGCCAGCTTCTTGTCCGGCACCTGGCAGTCTGGCCGGGGCCGCGAACGCACTATTCATCACGCCATCAGTGGCGAAGCGCTGTGGAGCGTGACCAGCGAAGGGCTGGACATGGCGGCCGCCCGTCGCTATGCGATTGAGCGCGGCGGCGAAGCGCTTCACGCGATGACCTTTATCGAACGCGCGGCCATGCTGAAGGCGGTGGCAAAGCATCTGCTTAACGAGAAAGAGACGTTTTATGCCCTGTCCGCCCAGACCGGGGCGACGAAAGCAGACAGCTGGGTCGATATCGAAGGCGGCATCGGCACCCTCTTCACTTACGCCAGCCTGGGCAGCCGCGAGCTGCCGGATGACACCGTGTGGCCGGAAGACGAGCCGATCCCGCTGTCAAAAGAAGGCGGCTTTGCCGCGCGCCACGTCCTGACCTCGAAGTCCGGCGTGGCGGTGCACATCAACGCCTTTAACTTCCCCTGCTGGGGAATGCTGGAAAAACTGGCCCCGACCTGGCTTGCGGGCATGCCCGCCATCATCAAACCTGCCACCGCTACCGCGCAGGTGACGCAGGCGATGGTGAAGTCCATCGTCGACAGCGGGCTGGTGCCGGACGGCGCTATCAGCCTGATCTGCGGCGGCGCGGGCGATCTGCTCGACCAGCTCGACAGCCAGGACGTGGTCACCTTTACCGGCTCCGCCAGCACCGGGCAAAGCCTGCGCGTGCACCCGAATATTGTGGCGAATGCCATTCCGTTCACGATGGAAGCCGACTCCCTGAACTGCTGCGTGCTGGGAGAAGACGTCACGCCGGAGCAGCCGGAATTTGCCCTGTTCATTCGGGAAGTGGTGCGCGAGATGACCGCCAAAGCCGGGCAGAAATGTACGGCCATCCGCCGCATTATCGTCCCGCAGAGCCAGATTGACGCCGTGAGCCAGGCGCTGATTGCCCGCCTGGAAAAGGTGGCGGTGGGCGACCCGGCGCAGGAAGGGGTAAAGATGGGCGCGCTGGTCAACGCCGAACAGCGTGCGGACGTACAGGAGAAAGTGGATCGGCTGATCGCCGCAGGCTGCCAGGTCCGCCTGGGCGGCAAAGCGGATTTGCAGGCCGCGGGCGCGTTCTTCCCGCCGACCCTGCTGTTCTGCCCGCAGCCGGATGAAACCCCTGCCGTCCACGCAACGGAGGCTTTCGGGCCGGTCTCGACCCTGATGCCGTATCGCAACGCACAGCACGCAATGCAGCTTGCCCGCGCGGGCGGCGGCAGCCTGGCGGGCACGCTGGTCACCGCAGACCTGGACATTGCCCGCCAGTTTATTCTCGGCGCGGCGCGCGCCCACGGGCGTATTCAGATCCTCAACGAGGAAGCCTCGAAAGAATCCACCGGCCACGGTTCCCCGCTGCCACAGCTAGTGCACGGCGGTCCCGGACGTGCGGGTGGCGGCGAGGAGCTGGGCGGCCTGCGCGCGGTGAAGCACTACCTGCAGCGCACCGCGATTCAGGGCAGTCCAACCATGCTGGCCGCCATCGGCAAGCAGTGGGTGCGTGGCGCAGCGGTGCAGGAAGATCGCGTGCATCCGTTCCGCAAATACTTTGAGGAGCTGCAGCCGGGCGACAGCCTGCTGACGCCGCGCCGCACCCTGACGGAAGCGGACATCGTGAATTTTGCCTGCCTGAGCGGCGACCACTTTTACGCCCATATGGACAAGATCGGCGCGGCAGAGTCGATCTTTGGCGAGCGCGTGGTGCACGGCTACTTCCTGATTTCCGCCGCGGCAGGGCTGTTCGTTGATGCGGGCGTTGGGCCTGTCATTGCCAACTACGGCATGGAAAACCTGCGCTTTATCGAGCCGGTTAAACCGGGCGATACCATTCAGGTGCGTCTGACCTGCAAGCGTAAAACGCTGAAGAAACAACGCAGTGCCGATGAAAAACCAACCGGCGTGGTGGAATGGGCGGTTGAGATCTTCAACCAGCACCAGCAGGCCGTGGCGCTCTACTCCATCCTGACGCTGGTGGCGCGCCAGCAGGGGGATTTCTGACACCTTCCCTTCACCGCCTTTCCTGCCGGGTGGCGCGATGCTTACCCGGCCTACGACGACCAGCCGGGGTGTGACATCGCCCCGCTCTTTTTTTAACCTGGCAAGACTGGCAAATAATCTGGCAGATGCAGGCAAACGCTTTTCTCAGGCGCCTGTCAGGATAGGACTGTCACAACACTATAAACACAACAAGATGAGGTCTACGATGGGAAGCAATTCTTCTTTTTCTGCCCGTAGAACGGCACTGGCTATGGCCGTTGCGCTGTGTTGCGCCTGGCAATCCCCTGTTTTCGCCCACGGCAGCGAGGCGCATATGGTCCCGATGGACAAAACACTGAAGGACTTTGGTGCGGACGTGCAGTGGGATGATTACGCACAGATGTTCACCATTGCGAAAGACGGCGCCTTTGTGAAGGTCAAACCGGGCGCTAAAACCGCCATCGTCAACGGGAAAACCCTCAAGCTCGAGGTGCCGGTGGTGATGAAAGGCAAGAAAGCCTTTATCTCTGACAGCTTCATCAATGATGTTTTCCAGTCCGGTCTTGACCAGACTTTCCAGGTTGAAAAACGCCCTCACCCGCTGAACGCGCTGACGGCGGACGAAATTAAGCAAGCCGTTGAGATTGTCAAAGCCTCGGCGGATTTTAAACCGAATACCCGCTTTACCCAGATTGCCCTTGCTGAGCCAGAGAAAGCCAAAGTGTGGGATTTTGTGCTTAACGGTACGGCTGTGGATGCCCCGCGTCAGGCGAAGATTGTGATGCTCGATGGGAAGCATGTTATCGAAAGCGTGGTGGATCTGAAGGATAAAAAAATCCTGCGCTGGGAGCCGGTGAAAGACGCGCACGGCATGGTGCTGCTGGATGATTTCACTGCGGTGCAGCAGATCGTTAACGAGAGCACGGAGTTTGCCGAGGTGCTTAAAAAACACGGCATCACCGACCCGAAAAAAGTGATTACCACGCCGCTGACCGTGGGCTATTTCGACGGTAAAGACGGTCTGAAGCAGGAAGATCGACTGCTGAAGGTGGTGAGCTATCTCGACGTCGGCGACGGCAACTACTGGGCGCACCCGATTGAAAACCTGGTGGCCGTGGTCGATCTTGAGCAGAAAAAGATCCAGAAGATTGAGGAAGGTGCCGTTGTTCCGGTTCCGATGACGCCGCGCCCCTACGATGGCCGCGACCGTATAGAGACGCCGAAAAAACCGCTCGACATCATTGAGCCGGAAGGCAAGAACTACACTATTACCGGCGATATGGTGCACTGGCAGAACTGGGATTTCCACCTGAGCCTGGACTCCCGCGTCGGCCCGATGATTTCAACCGTCACGTATAACGACAACGGCAAAAAACGCCAGATTATGTATCAGGGGTCGCTCGGCGGCATGATCGTTCCTTACGGCGATCCGGACGTGGGCTGGTACTTCAAGGCCTATCTTGATTCCGGCGACTACGGCATGGGCACCCTGACCTCGCCGCTGGTGCGCGGTAAAGACGTGCCGTCCAACGCGGTGATGCTCAATGAAACCATCCCGGACTATACCGGCGCGCCGATGCAGATCCCGCGCGCGATTGCGATTTTCGAACGCTACGCGGGGCCGGAATATAAGCATCAGGAGATGGGCCAGCCTAACGTCAGCACCGAGCGCCGCGAACTGGTGGTGCGCTGGGTGAGTACCGTGGGCAACTACGATTACATCTTCGACTGGGTGTTTCATGAAAATGGCACCATCGGCATTGATGCCGGCGCGACGGGTATCGAGGCGGTGAAAGGCGTTCAGGCGAAAACCATGCACGACGCCACCGCCAAAGATGACACTAAATACGGTACGCTGATCGACCACAACATCGTGGGCACCACGCACCAGCACATCTACAACTTCCGTCTTGATATGGACGTGGACGGCATCAACAACAAGCTGGTGGCGATGGATCCGGAAGTGAAGCCGAATACCGCCGGGGGCCCGCGCACCAGCACCATGCAGATTAATCAGTACGATATTGATACCGAGCAGCAGGCGGCGCAGAAATTCGACCCGGGCACGATTCGACTGCTGAGCAACACCAGTAAAGAGAACCGCATGGGCAACCCGGTCTCATACCAGATTATCCCTTACGCGGGGGGCACGCACCCGGTGGCGACCGGCGCGAAATTCGCGCCGGACGAGTGGATCTACCATCGCCTGAGCTTTATGGACAAACAGCTGTGGGTGACCCGTTATCATCCGGATGAGCTCTACCCGGAAGGGAAATTCCCGAACCGCTCCATCCACGACACGGGCCTTGGGCAGTACAGCAAGGATAACGAGTCGCTGAACGATCAGGATGACGTGGTCTGGATGACCACCGGCACCACCCACGTGGCGCGCGCGGAGGAGTGGCCGATCATGCCGACGGAATGGGTGCATACCCTGCTTAAACCGTGGAACTTCTTCGACGAGACGCCAACGCTCGGGAAGAAAAAAGACGAAAAATAACCATCCGCCGGGCAATTGCCCGGTTTTTTTTGCCCTGGCGTTTGAGGATCGTCCTGGCTTGCTTATAGTTACTGATATCTCACCTGCATGATTTATCCCCCGGACGGGAAAGGGCTTTATGGAAAAAAGAAAGAAACCGACGCTGGAACGGGCAACCTGGCCAACGCGCCAGGCCATGGTCATGCATGGACTGGCGATGAACCTGCCGTGGCTGGCCTTCGTCAATATCAGCTTCGCGGTGATGATTCTGCTGCGACACGTTCTGCTTAAGGCCAGCGATCCTCTTTATCCCCACTCGCCGCAGCTGACGAGAATCGTCGATGCCTCCATGCTCGGTATTATCATCCTCTCGGCTGCGCTGATCCTTATGGCCTGGCGGCGCATCGCCGGCATCAGCGTGGTGTTGTTTATCTGCAGCGCCATCTGGTCGGTCTCCTGCTTCTGGTTTATCACCCAACTGCTGCTCCCGCACGTCTGGCCGCTGTGCGTTATTCTGTTACTCGCCGGTTTGACGGCGCTCTATTTCTACCCTGAAGGGCTGCTCGCCTTTGTGCTCCCGCTCTGGATCACCCTGCCGATAGCAAGCTGGATACGAAACGATGGTCTCAACCTTCACTTCGTTGTTATCTGGAGCGTCTTTACGCTGATTCTGATCTGCGGGCGTTTTATTCTGTTGAGCTGGTTTGACGAAGCCTGGCGACGTAACCAGCAGAATCAGCTGCTGATTTCGCGGCTGGATGCGCTGGCGCATCAGGACCCGTTAACCAAAACCGCCAATCGACGGAAAATGGAGGTGGTGCTGGAGAACGCGGTTGAGCAGAAGAAGCCCTTCTCGCTGATTATGCTGGATATCGACTACTTCAAGCGCTACAACGACACCT
Source organism: Enterobacter cloacae complex sp. 2021EL-01169 (assembly GCF_020733125.1). Taxonomy (NCBI): domain Bacteria; kingdom Pseudomonadati; phylum Pseudomonadota; class Gammaproteobacteria; order Enterobacterales; family Enterobacteriaceae; genus Enterobacter; species Enterobacter cloacae complex sp. 2021EL-01169. Next base: position 35,015 of record NZ_JAJFTC010000018.1, on the reverse strand, counting down.
ACGGGCACCAGGCGGGTGATGACTGTCTGACGCGCGTGGCGCGCGTGCTTAAGCAGTCGGTGCGCACACCTGAGGATGTGGTGTCACGCTACGGCGGCGAAGAGTTTCTGGTGATTCTGTTTAATTGCCCGGAGAACATCGCTGAAAAGGTCGCCCTGCGTATCCAGGACGGCCTTCGCGCAGAGGCCATACCGCACGGCGCCTCGACGGTCAGCGACCATGTCACCGTGAGCATGGGGATTGCGGGGATGGCGGGGGGACTCGCGGGCACCGAGATTATCGCCCGCGCCGATGCGGCGCTGTATCGGGCGAAAAAGGCCGGGCGGGATCGGTGGTCGCTGTAGATAAAAGCTACGGTTCGAGTCGTTGTAGGCCGGGTAAGGCGTAGCCGCCACCCGGCTTGCTTTTTAATACCGCACGCACACCGACTTGGTTTCACACCAGCCGTCCAGCCAGTCCGGACCGAAGTCACGCCCTGTCCCGGACTGCTTCATCCCGCCGAACGGCAGGTTGGCGTCGATCAGCGTATGGCTGTTCACCCACACGGTGCCCGCCTGCAGCCTGTCGGTGTACTCCAGCGCCTTGCTGATATTCTGCGTCCAGACGCTGGCCGTCAGGCCATATTCGGTGTCATTTGCCAGTTGGAGCGCCTCTTCCCCGTCGGCGACGCGTACCAGGTTGACCACCGGACCGAATACTTCTTCACGGGTGAGCCGCAGCGAGGCATCCGGGTTCACCACCAGCGTCGGCGACACGTAATAGCCTTTGCCCTCCGGACCACGGTTACCGACGATCAGCTCCGCGTTGCGCGACGTCGCCTCATCAAGGAAGGACTGCACCTTGTCGCAGTGCGCACGTGACACCAGTGGGTTGATAAACGCCTCCGGCGACATGCCCGGCCCGACGCTCAGGGATTTCACCGCCTGTTCGAACCCGCTCACCAGCGTGTCAAACAGCGGCGCCTCTATGTAGATACGCGAGCTGGCCGCGCACACCTGCCCCTGGTTCAGGAAGCTGCCGGTCATCAGGCCTTCGATCACCCACGCCGGGTCCGCATCCTTGAGTACAATTGCCGGGTTTTTCCCGCCGAGCTCCAGGGTCACGCCGGTGAGCGTATCCGCCGCCGCGCGGGCAATTTGCTTACCCGTCGCCGTTGAGCCGGTAAAGCTCACCTTCGCGATATGCGGGTGCGAGGTCAGCGCTGCGCCACACACCGCGCCGCTGCCGGTTACTACGTTGAACACCCCGTCCGGGATGCCCGCTTCACTGGCGAGTTCCGCCACGCGCAGCAGGGTCAGCGGCGTGGTTTCCGACGGCTTAATGACGATAGAGCAGCCCGCGGCCAGCGCTGGCATCACTTTCCACATCCCGATCATCAGCGGGAAGTTCCAGGGCACGATCCCGGCCACCACGCCAATCGGCTCTTTACGCGTCCACGCCTGATAGCGTGCCCCCTGCGGTAGCGGGATGGAGAGATCGAGGGTTTTGCCCGCAATTTTGGTGGTCAGCCCGGCGGTATAGCGCATCCAGTTCAGGGTGCAGCCGACTTCAAAGGCACGGGAGATGTTGATGGACTTGCCCTGCTCCAGCGTTTCAAGCTGAGCCAGCTCCTCGCCGTGCTGTTCGACGAGATCGGCGAAATGGAGCAGGATCCGCTCGCGCTCCGCCGGGAGCTTTCCGGCCCAGGTACGGGCCACAAAGGCGCGCCAGCCGGACATGACGGCACGATCAACGTCGTCGACGCTGGCATCGGCAGTTGAAGCAATCACCTCGCCCGTGGCCGGGTTGTAGACATTAAGCCGCTTTTCACTGTCCGACGCGGCCTGACGCCCTTCAATCCACAGGCCATGCTGTCGGTCTAAAAATTGTTGCACGGCAGGCTGAATAGCCACCAGTGATTCAGACATAGGATACTCCTTCGTTATTCTTCGCAGGGTGTTCATCCAGTCTAAGAGGGGTTTTGCATTCTCGCTTTTGTCTCTGTGACATTCGCTTTGCCACCTGTGACAGGCGCCGCAAATCGCGATAATTGCCGCTTATATCGCTGTTACCGGTGAGTGTTCTTTCCTATAGTCAGCCTCATAGCTCTGACAAAATGCAACACAAATGCAACAATGCGAAAACGTTGACGGTGCAGTGAGAGAAACGATGGCGTGTGCAAGCGAGCAGGAACAGTATCAGCAGTGGCTGGCGCAAATTAACCAGGTTTGCGGGCGTTTTAACGCGCAGCCCACCGGGGGCAGATTCTACGGCGAGCTGGAGACCAGCTATGCGCGCAGCCTGAAGCTCAGCACCGTCACCGCCGGTGGTGTCAACCTGTTCCGCTCCCGTGAGGAGATCAAACAGAGTAACGATGCCTGGTTCTATACCGTGTTTCAGCTCGAAGGCAGCGCGGAGATTGAGCAGGATGACCGTCGCGCGGTACTCAGAACCGGGGATATCACGCTGATTGACGCCTCACGCCCCTGCTCGATCAACTGGCAGGAAAAATCCCGCCAGATTTCGCTCCTGGTTCCCCGTCAGATTATTGAGCAGCAGTGCCGTTTTCAGGAGATAAGCTGCGCCACCGCCCTTTCCCGCACGCTGCCCACGGTACAGCTAAGCCATCGCCTGTTGATGGAGAGCATGAGCAATGCCAGCCTGAGTGACCGGGAGAGTGAAGCGGCGCTCGAAGCGATGATTTGCCTGCTGCGCCCCGCTTTCCAGCAGCGCGAAATCATTCAGCCGCGTAAGGAGCGCCAGTTCCAGCATGTGGTGGCGCTGATTGACGACCACATTCAGTCTGAATCGCTGCGCCCGGAATGGATTGCCGCCGAGAGCGGAATGTCCGTGCGCAGCCTTTACCGTATGTTTGCCGAGAAGGGGCTGGTGGTTGCGCAGTACATTAAAAACCGCCGCCTGGATCGCTGCGCGGAGGTGCTGCGCGCAGCCGGTGATGACGAAAAGCTGGCGGGCATTGGCTACAGCTGGGGGTTCACCGACCATAGCCATTTTTCAACGGCGTTTAAGCAGCGCTTTGGCGTTTCGCCGGGTGAATACCGCAGGCGCTACCGCTAGCTATTTTTTCAGCCATTTTCCGTTAATGCCCTTCACATACTCGCCCGGCTGGGCGCGGGCAACCAGTTTTTGCCCTGCCATTTTGGCCACTTCATCGACCGGCAAATTATTGCTGTCAGCCAGCTTCTGGTAGCTTTCCGTGCGCGCCGCGTTGATGCGATTGACCAGCGCCAGCGTTTCGGCATCCTGTTGAATCGGGGCCAGATAACCGCTGAGGGTTTCCCCCACGCGCCCCTGGGCCCGGGCATCGTTGAGGGTGAGCGTAGCCGCCTGCACGTTCATTCCCAGCGCCAGCAAAATCAGAGCTACTCGTTTCATGGCATCCTCAGAACAGATCGCTGCGCGATTTCAGCAGGGTTTCAACGTCTTTATCGACTTTAATGTGGATCTCATGTTCGATTTTGACATTCATGTTGATGGTAATCGGCTCCTTTGGCGCAGCGACTTCAATGCGCGGCGTACAGCCGGACAGTAGCGCGGCAACGGCAACGGTGAGCGCACCAGCCATCTTTTTCATTGTTATTCCTCACTTTCCTTGCCAGTCGAACTGCGGAGACCGGGTATCGCCGCGTGTTGCTCAAACCAGGTTTGCAGGTTGTCTCCAAAACGCAGGCTGCGCCAGAGGGTAAAGACATTCTCGTCATGGGTATAGTTCAGGTTGACGGAGCTGCTTTTGCCATCGACCCGGCTGGTCCCCTTGATGGTCGCCTGCATGGTTAATTCACCCAGATTATCTAAATTGATTCTCGTCCACGAACGCGAAATTTCCATGTAGCGGAGCCAGTTAATCGCGGCGCCCGCGACCATATTGTCTTTCACGATGGCGTCGGCCGTATCTTTGTCGATGCGCAGCGTCATTGGCCCCGGGTTGGTCAGCCAGCCATCCTTAATGATCCATTTTTCGTTGTCCAGCCAGAACGGCAGCGCCCCGCTGACCGGCCCCGACATGGCGAACTGTTTCGGATTGACGGCGCTAATCAGCTCGCTCGAGGAGATATTGTCCACCCGCAGCAGGGCCGGATCGTGCTGCGGCATTCGCAGCTGCTGCATGGTGATCTTCCCGCCGAGGGTTTCCACCTTCACGTTGGTGAGCAGCAGCGGATTGTCCTCCGTCCAGGGATAATCGCCCTGTAAATCCGCGGTAATGTTGCGCGCGGTCACCAGGTTAACCACTTCACCGATGCGCAACGTGACCGGACCGCGCGTGCCCAGAGACCAGGTGCCCTCGCTGAAGCGGAACGGCAGCACAAAATCGACGCCGTTAATCTGGTTATCGGGCATCCAGGCGCTGCCGGATTTCAGCACCCCGTGCCCGCCCGCTTCAAAGCCCTGATCGGCCGCCGCCGAGAAGGCGACCTGCGCATAAAGCGCCCCACCGCGCAGCGTCATTTTCCAGTCCGGCGGAATAAGCGGCTGGAATACGGTGAGAGACTGTTTCGGCCACCAGGCCTGCCCGCGAAGGCGCACGCCATCCCAGCGTCCGTTAACCTGTACCGGGCCGATGTTGTCCGCATGGAGGTCACCCTTAAACTGAAAAATCGTCGGGTCGGTGCCGTCGACGCTGAAGGTCAGGACCGAGGGCGGCAACACGCTGCCGCCGGAGAAACGGGTTTGCCCTGCGTTGAGCGACAGCGCCCCACTGAAGGTTGGTTTTTCGGCATCGCGCAGCCAGCGTACAGGCCGATCCAGCACCAGACGCGGCGTGCTGACCTCCATCGTGCCGTACTGAAGCTTGTCAAAGCCGGTGGAGAGCGCCGTCAGCTCAATAAGGTTGTCGCGCCACTCGCCTTTCCCGGCGACATCCCAGCGGGCATGCATCGGCGTAAAGCCACCTTTGCCCCAGTAGCGCCACTGCCACAGGCCGTTATCGGGTAAAAAGTCGTTGGCCTGACCGTCCAGGTGGAGTTCAAAATCGCCCATCTCGTTTTCATGGGCGCGCAGAATCGCCTGTAAACGACCGTCCACCCCCTTCCGGGTGAGCTTCACGCCCGCCAGCGGCCAGCGGATTTCATCGATATCGAGCGAGTCAATGATGCGCCCGCGCGAGCGAAGCAGCGCGCCCGGCTCAAAGGCGAGCTGCGGTTCATACAGGCTGCCGGTCAGTTTTGCCGGTAATTTGGCGTAAAGAATGAGATCGTTTTGCTTCGCCTCGCCGCTCAGGTGCAGGGGCATGTCGCTGTTTTCCATGCTGAGCCTGCCGGGCCCAATATTCAGTACCGCGTTGCCTTTACCCGCATCGCCTTGCGTCAACACGTTCAGTCGTCCGGTCAGGGTGGCTTTCTCCAGCCCCTGCTGCCAGTTGTCGGCGCGAAGGGACACCCGCCCGCTCAGCGGCATACCCGCGAGATCCCAGTTCCAGCGCCCGTCGCTGATGTAGAGCTGTTCCGCCGTGATCTGCCACGGCAGGTCGAGAAGCGGATCGGGGTTGTCTCTCGCCATCACCACCAGCTGTCCCTGATTGTCTTCCCAGTCGAGATCGGCATCGACCAGAGACGTTAACTGTGGCACGTTAAAGGTCGCCACCGCGTGGCCTTTCACCGGCACGCCGTCCGGCACCAGCGGCAGGGTAAACTCGCCCACCAGCTTAATCGGCTGCGGCTGATCCGGGAGCTGAACATCGAACTGGCTGACCGAGAGCGTCTGACCGCGAAGCGTGCCTTTAATGCTGACCTGCTCGCCTTTATAGGCGATCTCCTGGCTGGAGGGGGTTAGCGACGCCTGCAGCTCGCCCTGCCACTGCTGCCAGGGCGACAGCGTCAGGCGGTGAATCGTGAGCCAGGTATTGGGTAACACAGCCTGCCATTGTGCCAGCGTTTTCGGGGCGACCGTTGAGGGCGCCGACTGGGGAATTTTGCTCAGGCAGACGGTGTTAAGATCCAGCGCGCCGATATCCAGCTTCCAGCGGCTGGGGTGTGACAGCGTCACGTTATCGATGCGGGCAATTTCGCAGTCTTCCACCAGATAGCGAAGATCGGGGATCACCAGCGCGCGGCGAGTCAGTTTCGGACTCTCTTCGAACGCGATGCGCGTCCCGACGGGAAGCCAGATCCCGGCGAGCGTCGGTACCCACTGAGCGAGCGTCATCAGCAGCGTCAGCGGCAACAATATGAACAGCAGTAAAAGCGCAAGAGCGGCTTTGTATTTACCCTTCATGGGCAGTTAATATCCTGATTTAGCGAAAGAATTAAGCCGGCAGTGCCGATCATTGTCGCATGTTTAGCGGTTGAGTTGAAGTTGACGCCAAGTTAAGAATAGATGCTGTAATAGTAAGCGGTAATTTTTTTGCTATGCGTAACCTAAAGAATATAGTTTCGGTTCAATTGGTTACGCATAAGTTCAAGAATAATCGCAGAGCAGATTTGCGACATTAATACCTATTCCGTGGCATTGCCAGCAGGTAAAGCATGGCGAATATCAATGACCCCCAATACACCGAGTCGTACCGCCAGGGATCAAAATCAATATGTAAAAAACCGCTAACAAACTCATAGCCGTTGGCAAAAACGTTAATTTGAATGGCTGCGATGGCTATCACAAATAGCGTATAGGCAATGAACAGAGGATATTTATGAAGCCTGTTGACCTTGAGTTTCCCGAGGTACAACAAGAAAAAAACGACAATAGATACAATAAAATAGCATACGGCAGGTAGAATCGGTGGGGTTAATGACAACTCGAATTGTTCCGACATAATTAATTCTCTTTAGCTATCTGGTACATCTGCCAACCTGTGACGCTTCCACTGGTTAAATCCAGAGCCATCGCTGTTTTAGAAGCCTCTTGCCATCCTCTGATATAATCAGATTCAATGTTGCGAAACAGACTCCAGGATTTTTCTCGGGGAGCCAGTACTCTCCTGCCCGCGCCATAGGCTGATAAAGAGATATCAACTACTCCATAGACAATATCAGCTTCATTATTCCCATAGCCGAGTTTCGCTGCTACGTAACGATAAGCATCTCTTAGCGTGCCAGACCGATCTTCACGATAAAGAAGATAGTATCCATTTTCATACATGTTGTTTAGCCCATGAGTAATCATAGGTGCACCATACGCAGCACAGGCCAGACCCAGCGAACCGACGCATAAACTAGCGCCCCCATACACTTGCGCCCCACCGGCAACGAAACCGATCTGTTTAAGCGCTAAAGTCGTCGTTGTTGTTCGGTTTTTTTCAACAACAATAAATAACTTAGCTTTATTGAAGGTGAGTAAATCATCCTGTTCCTTAAGATGATGTATCTGTTCATCAAGTAATTGAATCCCGCCTGACCAGGTCAAGCAATGCGACTCGATCTCCCTTCTCAGGTGAGCAACAAGTTGTTGAGTTTCAAAAAACATACCAGCGGTACCATAAAGCAAATGCTTTGTGGCAATTCGCTGCGCAAGATTTTCAATCTCTAAGACTTTCTCTTCGAAATGACTTTTATCCCGATTATGGTTGTACATTCGGTCTCCCTGTCATTTTAAAATGATAGTAATAATACTACCTTCGATGTTAGGACATTCAAAGAGCTACGTCATTTTAACAGCTAAAGGTAGTCACATTTTCAAGCATTGGGAAACCACTTACCCAAACATACGCACTTGTTGTGACTTTAGTCTCCCCCATAGCCCCCTTAGAGTAAAACAAGCAGACATGTCGCTGGTGTCAGTCCCGCTTAAGAAATCGGTGGATATGAATATCATGGAGTTAGGGTGCACATATGCTCTAGAATAATTGATAGAACTTATTGAATTCAATAATATTTTAGAAATTGTAAGATAATTTTAATCATGCTAACGTGAATGCAAAATCACTGGAGAAAGTCTTATGAAACTCGCGGTATACAGCACAAAGCAGTACGACAAAAAGTATCTGCAACATGTTAACGAGGCTTACGGGTTTGAGCTTGAATTTTTCGACTTTCTGCTGTCCGAAAAAACCGCCAAAACGGCGCACGGCTGTGAAGGCGTCTGCATTTTCGTAAACGATGACGGCAGTCGCCCGGTGCTGGAAGAGTTGAAAAAACAGGGGGTGAAGTACATCGCCCTGCGCTGTGCGGGCTTCAACAATGTGGACCTCGACGCGGCAAAAGAGCTGGGTCTGAAGGTGGTGCGCGTTCCGGCGTACTCCCCGGAAGCGGTGGCTGAACATGCGATTGGCATGATGATGTCCCTCAACCGTCGTATTCACCGCGCTTATCAGCGCACCCGTGACGCCAACTTCTCGCTGGAAGGGCTGACCGGCTTTACCATGTACGGCAAAACCGCTGGCGTAATCGGCACCGGTAAAATTGGCGTGGCTGCCCTGCGCATTCTGAAAGGCTTTGGCATGCGTCTGCTGGCATTCGATCCGTACCCAAGCGCCGCAGCGCTGGATCTGGGCGTGGAGTACGTCGACCTGCCGACCCTGTTCTCGCAGTCCGACGTGATTTCTCTGCACTGTCCGCTGACCCCGGAAAACTATCACCTGCTTAACCAGGCGGCGTTTGACCAGATGAAGGATGGCGTGATGATCATCAACACCAGCCGCGGCGGGCTGGTTGATTCTCAGGCTGCTATCGAAGCCCTGAAGACCCAGAAGATTGGCGCGCTGGGGATGGACGTGTATGAGAACGAACGCGATCTGTTCTTTGAAGACAAGTCTAATGACGTCATCCAGGACGACGTGTTCCGTCGCCTCTCTGCCTGCCATAACGTGCTGTTTACCGGTCACCAGGCGTTTCTGACGGCCGAAGCGCTGATCAGCATTTCTGAAACCACGCTGGGGAACCTGCAGCAGCTGGAAAAGGGCGAAGCGTGCCCTAACGAGCTGGCTTAAGTGCTACGCCGGGTGGGCGGCTAAGCCTCACCCGGCGCGTTTGTTTCCCAGCTCCGGTGCGCAACGCGCCACCAGAGCAGGACGGCAGCCAGCGCAATCGCGCTCAGGACACTAAATGCCGTCGCAAACGAGTAATGACCGGCGATCGTCCCGGTTAATGCCGGACTCATGGATGCCCCTACTCCCTGCATCAACATCACCACGCTCTGCCCGGCATTGACGTGCCCGCTTCCGCGCAGCAGCACCACAATAAACGACGGTACGACGACACCCAGGATCCCGGCGGCCAGGCCGTCGAGAATTTGTACCGGGATCATCATTAACGGCGCATCCGTGGATGCCGCCAGCGCCGCACGCACCGGCATAACCAGCAGCGCCAGCATAATCAAGCGCCAGTAGCCATAGTGTTCGATCCGGCGCGAGGCCCAGATGGCGACGGGGATCATCACGGCCTGAGAAATGATGACGGTACCGGCCGCATACAAACCCGGGTTGATCGCGGCAGGTGCCGCGGCAACCCTCATGCTCAGCATCGGCAGCAGCGCGGCGTTCGCCAGGTGGAACAGCAACAGCGTCAGCCCGGTCACAAACAGCGCCCGGTTTTTCATCAGCACGGCAAAACCGGGGACCGGCAGGCTCGCTGAAGAGGACAGCCCGCGCGCCGCGTCGTTATCGATATCGCTGTTGCGAATGGCAAGCAGCGCACACAGCGTTAGCAGCGTGGTGCTGGTCATCAGCAGGAAAATCCCGCCCACGCCCCAGTACCACGCAATGCCGCCCGCGATCAGTGCTGTAACAAAATTGCCGCCGTGATTGAACGCTTCGTTTCTACCCATCTGCGCGCTGAACCCGCCCTGCCCGGTCAACCCCAGCGTAATCCCGGCGATTAACGGCCCGACAAATGCCGCACAGATACCGGTGACGACTTGCGACACGGCGACAACGCTGCTCTGCTGGCTAAACCAGAGCAGAAGCGTGCTGAGCGTGATCAGAATGCACAGTAGCGCGAGCACAGCGCGCTTGTTGCGGGAGGTGTCGGTGATGAACCCCGCCGGCAGCGTGGCCAGTAACCCCGCCAGCCCGCCGGCCGTCATCAGGATGCCGATATCATCAGGGGTCCAGTGGCGTTCGGTCAGGAAAATACCGAGGAAAGGCCCCAGACCATCACGAACATCAGCAATGAAAAAACTTGTCAGGCATAACGCCCGCAGCGAACGAAGAGACATACTTCCTGCCTTGCCTGTTATTGCCTGAAATAAGCAAAATGCAGTATACCGGGTATTTTTGAAAATCAGATGACGTCTGAAAAATATTCCCTGCAAACTTAAACAATACATCAAGGGCGCTGTTTTTTTACTTTACTCATTATTGCGCATGCTTATACTGGCAAAAAATTTCACAGGAGTCCTTCGTTGGAAAGCCATTTTATCGTCGATACGAAGGTAAGCTGACGCGATTTTCTCGCTGCTTACCTTAACGGTGGGCAGCAATCCTCTTGACGTGATTGCATCCCAATACATTAAGAACGACCAAATTTGTGGGGCATCGCGATGTTCATGTTTAATCATTCACTCTTTCCGCCGCCCTCGCGCTGACATGCTTTGCGTTTTAACGGCGTCATACTCTGCTTTGTGAAGCGCTGACGCTTATCGTGTAACCATGTTAACAGGCGACAGGCTGATGTTCCCTTATATCTCTCATCTGCTCGCAGCGATGCTGCTGGGCGCAATTATTGGCGCGGAAAGACAGTGGCGCCAGCGTATGGCCGGGCTTCGCACCAATGCTCTGGTTGCAACGGGTGCGGCCGTGTTTATTTTAAGTTCCCTCTCGACGTCACCCGATAGCCCGGGACGTATTGCAGCGCAGATTGTCTCCGGAATAGGCTTTCTTGGCGCTGGCGTTATTATGCGTGAGGGAATGAATATTCGCGGTCTTAATACCGCAGCGACGCTGTGGTGTTCGGCCGGAATTGGCGTGCTATGTGGATTAGGTCAATTCTGGAATGCTGGTATGGCCAGCGTGATTATTCTGTGCGCCAACATCCTGCTTCGCGAAGCTGCGCAGCGGATTAATCAACTGCCCGCGCTCCATGAAGGCGAAAAATGCTATGTCCTAAAAATCACCTGTGATGACGAGCATGAAGATGCGGTGCGGCAGAGTGTGGTCAACATGGCGAAAGAGTTGACGTTGAGTCTGAAAGCCATTTATTGCGATACGGCGCAAGCAGAAGGAAAAACTGAAATACGGGCCGAGGTAATGACCCGTGAGGAATACCGGAAATTACTCGAGCTAATTATGGGTAATATCGGCGGGAATAAAATTATGGCTTCCGTAAGCTGCCACGCAATATGAACACGATACCGGGCATTGCGCCCGGTTGAGGCTTTGCCGTTTTGCAGAAAACGGACCGTGACGCGAAGAGATTCATCCCCGGATGTCCCTGTTCGTTGTCACGCCACGTTGGCAAGATCACGGACAGGTTCGACTGTACGCCTATCACATAACCGAAATTTGTCCCCGTTATGACACCCTGCTCTCTGTTTTGCTGAAATTAACGATCTACCTTGAGTTGTGTGAAAAACACTCAGGAGGGACACATGTACAACTCAATTTTGGTTCCCATTGACATTTCCGAGGATAGCCTGACGCACATGGTTATCCCGTTCGTTCAGGCACACACCGCACTTAACACGGCCAAGGTCCACTTTCTTACTGTCATTCCATCGCTTCCCTATTATTCATCGTTAGGTTTGGCCTACTCCGTGGAAATGCCGAAGATGAAAGAATTCCAGCACGCTGCTTTAGCGAAACTGGATGAGATTGTTAAGCAATTCAAAATTCCTGCAGATAAGATACAGACTCACGCCGTGACGGGATCGCCTAAGGATCAAATCCTTAAGCTCGCTGACACAATCGGCGCCGACCTGATCATCATTGCCTCTCATAAGCCGGACATCTCGACCTATCTGTTGGGTTCGAACGCTGCGGCAGTGGTGCGGCATGCGAAATGTCCTGTGCTGGTCGTTAGATAGATCGCGCTTGCGTCTCTGTATACGGTCAGATAGCAGATGACAAAAACCGGGCGAGAAGCCCGGTTTTTCATTTTCGCTTCCCGGCGTAAAGCGTGTGAAGCTGATGGAAGCACACTTTAAAGATCTATTCTGTTTGCGTTTAAATTTAATTCCGTAATGGCGGCCGGTTTTCCAAGCAAGTAGCCCTGAACTTCATCACATCTATTTTTTTTAAGAAAAGAGAGCTGTTCGGTGGTCTCCACCCCTTCTGCAGTGACCGCCATCGAATAGGCCTTACCCAGATCGATAATTTTTTCTACGACTGATTGGTTCTGTGGAGAATCGGCCAGGGTAAAAATAAAACTCTTGTCGAGCTTGAGTCCATCAAACTGAAACTTCCGGAGATAGCTCAGAGAGGCATAGCCGGTACCGAAATCGTCAATCAAAATACGGACGCCCATTTTTTTGAGAGCCTTCATGGTCTGCAAGGTCTTTTCAGGATCGGAAAGCGTGACATTTTCCGTCACTTCTATTTCCAGTCGGTCAGGTTCTAGCCCTGTTTCGTGCAGGATCTCTTTTATCCTTTCAACAAGATCGCTTGCCTGGAATTCGATAGCGGAAATATTTACGGATACCGATAGCCCCGGCAATTTATCTTTCGTCTCCGCACACGCTTTGCGTATGACCCAGTTGCTGAGGTTAATAATCAGACCTGTTTCTTCAGCCAGCGGGATGAACTGATCGGGCATCATCGTCCCCCGGTGCGGGTGCTGCCAACGTACCAGCGCTTCGACGGCCTCTATCTTAGAATATCGGAGGTTATAACGGGGCTGGTACACCAGATAGAGTTGTTCTTCGCGAATCGCGGTTTTCAGTTCGAGTTCCAGTTTTCTCCGTTCAGTTAACTTTTCCGACATATCCGGGCGATAATAGACCCATCGGTTTCTGCCGGATTGCTTAGCCTGGTAAAGCGCAATATCGGCATAGCGTAAAAGATCGTTTGCGCTGCTGCTATCCAGGGGAGCCAGCGCAATCCCCATGCTTACGCCTATTGCGACATCATTACCCTCAATGGAGAAAGGACGGTTGAGTTCCTGTACGATGCGGTGACACACCTCATCAATCTGGTCTTTTTGGCTGGTATTGCCGAGAAGAAGCATAAACTCATCCCCTCCCTGCCGTGCGACAAAATCACCTCGACGAACGCAATTTTTAAGACGTAGAGCGACCTCGCCAAGCAGCGCATCCCCCGTGGAGTGCCCAAAAATATCATTGACGGGTTTAAACTTGTCTAAATCGAGGCAAATCATGGCAAAGGGATAATGGTTAAGGTCTTCTTTAGCCAACTGGCCTGCCAGAAATTCCTTAATATGATAGCGGTTCGGCAGACCGGTTAATTCATCATGACGTGACAGGAACTCCACCCGTTTAGTTGCTTCAACTTCCAGAGAAACGTCGGTTGCCGCGCCTCGCAAGACCACCGTTCCATCAGGCTGAGCAGAAAGCTTTGCCAGAAGCGTGCAATAGGCCGTAGATTGTTGCGCATGAATATAAGGACAGCTCTTAAATTCAAAGCGTTCAGTTAATTCCCTGAACCTCACACAGTCTTGTAATAATCCGGTTGTAGAAGGAAAGAGCTCATCCAGCCTGCGGCCTATCCATTTGCTATTTTCATATCCCGTTACTGTAGAAAAACGACCTGAAAGCCAGGTTATCTTTAACGATAAATCTGTTTCCCAGAACCAGTCGCTGGTTGTTTCACTGACGTCCCGGAATCGTTTTTCACTGGTGATAAGATTCAACCGCGCCTGCTCGAGGAGAAAGGTATTTTCGTCAAGCATTCTCGCCTTCTGCATAATATGGCGCATGAGAATAACCGTCATCGATACCGTCAGAATAACTGAAAGAATGAGTAATGGTAAAAAATAAATAATCAACGCCTGGCCGGGATTTTCACCGTCCCAGATAATTTGCACATCACCATTCTGGGTGCTTAAGGTAAATTCTGTTTGATTGTTTATTTGAGAAGTGACTGCAACAGGTGACGTACGAACATTTTTAATACCGGCATCCTGCCCAATCGCGAGGAGTTTTTTAGCCGTTAACTTGTCTACAAACACCATTACTGACGGTTTCCCCGGCAAGGGTTGCACGCTCGCGTCATCGCCCGTTGTTATCCATTCAGCAGAAACAATGGCTGGAACGGAATCGATAAGCGTGAGCATAGAAACCGGCAATCCATTGTTAACGCTCACCTCACGGAGTAATCGCTCCTTGGTTGATTTATCTAACCAGCGCCCGAGATCCTGAAGCTTCAGTTTCCCGTCAAGCACGCTGTATCGCGTGGTTCCTTCCGGGGAGAGAATAAACACCCCTTCGTAGCCAAAGTTGTCATACAGGGACTTACCCAGGTTCTGCTTATCCCATGCCCAGTGAACGTCAGTGTTCAAATGAAGATGTTTGTAGGCATCTCCCCATTCAGCATTATCTTTCAAGTGACTTCGCATGCTTTCCTGGCGGGAATCCAGGGCTTTCCTTAACAAAAATTCATCGTGCTTATCGCTGATTTTATTAACATTATTTTTTATTAATAGCAGGGAAATTATTGCCGCAATGAAAATACTTATCAACAATGTCACTATATAGGTAAAGGTTTTATTTATCAGCCCCTTAGAAGGCTCGGCATCCGTAAAACCGGGATTGTTCAGAGGTAGGGTCATCATTCGCCTTCTTATACTGCTAATACGTCAATTTTTATGCCACCTTTATTTATCGGCAAAGAATAATAAAAATTTATAGTTAAAACCCTTAAGCTTAAAGAACATTTGATTTTTACAATCCAGATCAAATTATTAGCTCTCTTACAGCCTGAATTCGGTTAAATACATCTCCCGGAGGGAGTGACCTTTAACCTCGCCGGTTTTATTTATAAAGAACATAATCTTAGTTTTTATGCTGTAACGGTTACAGGCGTATAAAAAACCGGGCGTAAAGCCCGGTTCTTTTTTCATACGGCATTGACTCTATTCGCTCAATCCGCGGTTATCCAGCATCGGCTCAATCTTCGGATCGTGCCCACGCCAGTTGCGATACAGTTCGGCTAAATCTGTGCTGTTCCCGCGCGACAAAATGGCCTCGCGGAATTTTTGCCCGTTTTCACGCGTCAACCCGCCCTGCTCGACAAACCACTGATAGCCGTCGTCGGCCAGCATTCGCGTCCACAGATAGGCGTAATACCCCGCCGCATAGCCGCCGCCAAAAATATGGGCAAAGCATACTATCCATATATCTTTTTTATTCTTTATAAACAATAAATTAACTTGTAATCAAGGCATTGATTTGCACCATTTTCGCTCCTAATAGAACCTCATGCTATTCAGTAGGTTGCGTATCGTTTTGAGGAAGAATCTCCCTCAAAAATGCCCCTTCACCCACTCTAAAAATTCGCATTTCGCTCAATTAATGAACGACAAACGCTTCGGAACGTAAATAGCCTAACACTTTAACATTGCGTAGCTCCTTCCAGTTTCTCAACGACACGCTTTACCGTCTGCCTGACTTCCATAATGTCCCTGTTTCATAATCTTAATGTTTCGGTGCGCACCTCTTTTTCTCCCTGCCCTATACTTTCAGTCTGACTGACTGGAGGTTTCTATGTGTGGACGTTTTGCACAAGCCCAAACCCGTGAAGAATATCTGGCTTACCTTGCCGATGAAGCCGATCGCGACATTGCCTATGACCCGGAACCTATTGGGCGGTAGAACGTGGCACCAGGCACTAAGGTTTTGCTGCTGAGCGAACGCGACGAGAAACTGCACCTTGATCCTGTTTTCTGGGGTTACGCGCCCGTGTGGTGGGGTAAGCCGCCACTGATTAACGCGCGCGTCGAGACGGCGGCCACTAGCAGAATGTTTAAACCACTCTGGCAGCATGGCCGGGCGATATGCTTCGCCGATGGATGGTTCGAATGGAAAAAAGAAGGCGACAAAAAACAGCCCTACTTTATCCATCGTGCAGATGGCCAGCCGATATTCATGGCGGCGATCGGTAGTACACCATTTGAGCGCGGTGATAAAGCTGAGGGTTTTCTTATAGTGACATCGGAGCGGATAAAGGTCTGGTCGACATTCACGACCGTCGGCCACTTGTTTTGTCACCAGAAGCGGCACGTGAGTGGATGCGGCAAGATATTGGCAGGAAAGAAGTTGAAGAGATAGCAGCCGACGGTGCCGTTCCAGCAGACAAGTTTATATGGCACGCCGTGACGCGCTCTGTGGGTAATGTTAAAAATCAGGGGCCGGAGTTAATCGAGGTGGCTAACTGACTCGCAAAGTTTAAGTCACATTCTCTCCTGTTCGCAAAGCTATTCACGGCTCGTTATTTTCTGGTAATCATTAGGTGTCATCCCTGTCAGGCGATAAAATACCCGCCTCATAACATCCGGCCCAGAAAAGCCACATTCAACGGCAAGTTTCTTAGCTGGCATTTTTCCCTTTTCAATCAGCATTTTTGCTTTAGATACGCGCTCGCGTTCGAGCCACTGCGCCGGGGTAAGGCCAATTTCCTGCCGAAATATCCGCGTAAGGTGCCTCTGGCTGAAGTTAATATGCTCTGCCATCGCAGCAACCGTTGTTACGTCTTTAATGTTCGCGATTGCCCATCTCTGGAGATCCTGAAGAGCTGTACGACCATCAAGCGAAAGAGTATTGCTCCTCATAAAATGAGACTGGTTAACTGGACGTCGGAAAAACATGACCATCTGATCGGCTACTTCTGCCGCAACCCCCCTACCGAGATCTTCTTCAACAAGTCGCAGTGCCAGATCTAGGCCTGAAGTAACGCCCGCCGCCGTTCTCACTCGGCCATCGTCAACATACAACGCATCTGCCTCTACGATTATTTCAGGATGCCTGAGAGAAAGGGTTTTCGCACATGCCCAGTGCGTGGTCACCCTTTTTCCATTGAGCTTTCCGGTTAGCGCCAGGAGTAATGCCCCCGTACATACTGAACCAAACCGCTTGCTTGACTCACATAGTGCGTTAATTTCATCCAGCACACGGCTATCCGGCTGGTAATCAGCAATATCCGGTGCGCCGGCAACAAGGAATGTATCTGCCGTAAGTCCACCGCAGTCTGACAGGGTTAAATCTGACGTCATCTTTACGCCTGACGAAGATCGAATTACAGGGTCGGTAACCGAAACTACGCGCAGCGAGTAAAAGCTGCGTTTAAGCACCCTGTTCGCCTCAGCAAACACATCTATGGGGCCACAGACATCAAGCATCTGAACGCCTGGCACCGCCAGAATAAAAACGTCATGACTCATTTTAATTCTCCGGAGTCCAGAATCATCTCTATGTCCTACAAAGTCTTTAAAATACACTTTAGGACATTAAAGGTAAATCTTATGCTGTATCCCTACAACAGAGAAGAGGAGTTTTTTATGATTCGCACAATCGAAGATATCAGTATTCCGGACAGCAAAATGGCCCGTGAAGCCACCGAGTTCATTCGTGACACGGAATCCGATCTGCTTTTTAACCATTCAAGCCGCGTTTACCACTGGGCGGCGCTGGCCGGTCAGAAGAGAGGGGTTAAAGCCGATGCTGAACTTCTGTACATTGGATGTATGTTCCATGACATTGGCCTGACTCGCGAATATTGCAGTTGCGATAAACGTTTTGAAGTAGATGGTGCTAACGAAGCACGGAAGTTTCTGGAAAGTTATGGCATCGGAACTCAGGATATTGATAAGGTCTGGACAGCCATTGCCCTCCACACCACGCCTGGTATCCCGGAATTCATGGCTCCTGAAATAGCACTGCTAACAGCAGGTGTAGAAATGGACGTCCTGGGAATTGACTATGATACCTTCTCACAGGAAGAAATCAGCGCAGTTACTGAGCAGTTCCCACGCACACCAAATTTTAAGGAAGACATAATTCAGGCCTTTTATGACGGAATCAAACACAAGCCGCAAACGACATTTGGTAACGTAAAAGCGGATGTACTGGCAGACAAGGATGCACTCTTCAAGCCTATGAACTTCTGTAGCATTATCCGACAGTCTCGCTGGCAAGGCTGATAGCGGCCAGCATAAATAGTGCCTGATGTAGAGCATCAGGTGCTGTTTAAAGGTATGGGCGGAAGTATAGATTAGCTTGTTCATCATTCCTTCCTCTGGCATCTATATGCCTGAGGCAGGAATGACAAATAAGGTTTATCTTACCCTAAGAAGATCGGAATACCTGGTAGTGTACCGCGGCGAAAGCATTTCACGCTTCATTTGCCACTGTTGCTGAATGCCCTGGCCGGCGAAATAGAGCGTTCCTCTGCCGTCTCTGGCATTGAGTTGATCAAGAACCTCCATCAGTTTATCGCTACCGGCACGCGGCGCGTTTTCATCGAACAAGTTAAGCTGGGCCCCCCCTGACTGAAGAAATCACCCAGCATAATGCCGGCTTTCTGGTACCTGTGGCCATCCTTCCAGATTTTGTCCAGGCACTTTACCGCGACGTTAATGATGTCGCGTAAATCCTGAGTGAGGGTAAGAAGCTTCATGGACGAACTGTTACCGTAATACGGCTCGTTAAGCGCAAAGGGAGAGGTTTTCACGAACGCAGAGATAAAGCGGCAGTACTGATGTTCACCCCGCAGTTTTTCAGCACCACGGGCTGCATAGCTGCAGATAGCATGGCGCATCTGTTCATACTCAGTAACGCGTTCGCCGAATGACCGGCTGCAGACGATTTCCTGCTTTGCCGGTGCAAACTCTTCCAGAGCGAGGCATGGTTCGCCACGCAGCTCCCGGACCGTTCGCTCGAGTACCACGTTAAAGTGTTTACGAATAATCCAGGTACTTTGTTCTGATAAGTCCAGAGCCGTTTTAATACCCATGGCGTTAAACTTCTTACTGATGCGGCGGCCAACGCCCCATACGTCCTCAACCGGCATAATAGACAACAACCGACGCTGGCGATCGATATTGGACAAATCAACCACTCCGCCCGTCTGCCTCTGCCATTTCTTGGCGGCGTGGTTTGCGAGCTTGGCCAGTGTCTTTGTCTGCGCGATGCCAACCCCGACAGTCAGGTGCGTACGCTTCAGAACCGTAGCGCGGATCTCTTTGCCAAATTCCGTCAGGTCCCGGCAGTTGCGAACGCCAGTCAGGTCGCAAAAAGCTTCATCGATACTGTAAATTTCGACGCGGGGGCTCATTTCCTCAAGCGTCGTCATTATAAGCGTGAAAGCACAGAACGTCGTCCAGACCAAACGCAGAACCGTCTACCTCAAGAAGACGTATTTTTTGACCCGGTTGGAGACGTTGATAATCTTCAGTAATCATGGTGTGTATGCCTGATTGAAGGTTGCTTTTATGGTCATCACTTTGCTGGATAGCGGCTGGACTTTAATAGAATCAGCTTCAATCCGGTATAAACCGGTTTCGCCGACAGGAGACGTCCAGATAAAGGATTTTGTGATGTGTTTGCGGCAGAAACCGAGAGCTGCAAGCATCTCAGCTTTTTTTTCCCGTTAAGGTCATCGGCCATGACTGTTTTTCAGGGTTGATGCCTTCACCGGCGATCTGTTCAAATCCGTCTCCGAAGGATGCAGAGCGTGTTGCGTAAGTGAGCTCCCCTTCCATTCCCGCCTGAATCTGGGTTCGCCAGGAAAATGTTTCGATCGCCAACTTTCCTCCGGGTATAAAAAACCCGCCGAAGCGGGTCAATTGCTTATCAAAAATGATGTGGTCTTAATTAGAGCAATGTTGAAGTGCTGTCTGGCCATAAAATCAATAAGGTAACATCGCGCGGATTTCAGCGTACCATTCGTTGACAGCGGGGATATCCCTTAAGAGCCACAACCCTACGCCAATTAGCATGAAGCCCGCTCCAAACTCAAAGATAATGCTGAACCAGTATTCAATAGGCCTGGCATCCTTGTGAATGTACTCCTTTCGACTCGTTCCCTTGAATGTTTTGGTATAGATTCCCTTGCGCAGGTAGCCGAAAGATTGAGCCAATGTTATAGGACCAAACAAAAAACAAGCACATACGGTAAACCAATATGAAAATCCCATCGCCATTCATCCATTAATTGCATAAACACTATTATCGCATAGAAAGAATGCTAAATACCTCCAATTGAAGGGCTAGTTATCACAAAGAACAACAGTGGGATTCGTTTAACATTAATCTTTTGAAATGTTGTCGACGAACCGTGTGTTTTTGTGATTTGATAATGGAAATCAAAAATAGTCGAAGCGGTTACACCTTCACATATCAAGCTAAATGCGGGTTAAGAAAAGAAACCTATCTCAGGCAGTTAAAAACACCCCACCATAGATTTAGGTTAGAGCAACCCATCATTCGCGATTGAAGTTCCTATGAACAGACTGACGACACTATATATTAAAGCTAGGGCCGGGCTGTCTCCCTATGAAAAGACACCTGAAGCATCATTGATTAAAATGGCTAAGAAATGTGGCCGCAATGAGAGAGCCGCCATTCACATCAGGCTCAAACAGTTCCGCTCCGAACTTGCGATGGTTGAAGAGTGGGACGGAGATGAACAGGATTTGATATGGGATGCAATTGACGAGCACTGTAAGTTATTACAACTGGTCACCGACAAATAGCCCACCTGAGTGGGCTGTTAGTAGTGCTAATCGTTAGAGCCCGGGAACGGTGTTTCGAAGGATTGATTAAGCTCATCGCGTTCCTTTTATTGCATTCCATAAAGGCGTCCCCGGCCGCTGCGCCTGCTCAGATACTACGTTAACTATTGCCGGCTTGAGCTGTTTGATGATATCCACATTATTTGCTGGAGCCGCTCTTTTCGTTGGTTGCTCACGTCCCTGAATCACAACACCGCCAACATTTACATGTATAGCGGAACTATCTCCTTGCATCCCATACAGCGGAGCAGTGCCAACATAACCTCCGTTTGCATACCCCTTAGCTCCACGCATAAGTGCATAGAGGTTGCCGATACCCAATGCACTGGTCGCTTCCTTCGTAAACACAAACTCACCACCGTGAACCACGCCTTTCGGTTGGTACTTACCCCCATCTCCCGTGTAGCCGCCTCCATCAAAACCGGGGACCAAACCACCACCAGAAAAACCAAATAACGCACCGATAGCCACTGTTTACCTTTCACGATATCGCTGTTGGCGCTGGTGAAGCTGTCGCGTGCTGTGGCAGCCAGATGATTCACAGCTGTTTTTGCGATGCTGGCGGCGTTTGCCCTGCTCATCTGCAGCGCGCCGTCCCGATAATCTTTATTGGCGTGGCCGCGAACACTGCGTGCGATGGTCTCTACCGTGTCGCCGGCAAGATACCACCGACGTACGGCATTCACGATCCGCGCCAGCCTGTCCGATTCCAGATTATCCGCCCACTCACTCAGCAGTTGTCCCTGAAAGGGTTGTGCCATTGCTACGGCATACACCATGTCGGCTGTAATGCCCTGCAGCGGATATCGCGTTGCGGCATGTTCGGACAGGAACCATTGCTGAAGCTCGCCCCAGTCCGGTTTTGCCATTGCTTACTCCAATAAAAAAGCCACCAGCGGATGCCAGTGGCTCAAAGTATTATGCTTACTGATGCGGGCTAAGACGCTCCCAAGCCTGTGGGAGCCGTAGCGAGCCTCATAACCATCACCCAACATCCCTGCTTTTGTCTCTGCAACATCTTTCGTCGCATAAACACCAGCAAGGTGCCATGGAGCATTACGAATTCCCCCCTAGCCTTTAACCCAGCCGTCATTATCAATATCAGCTTTCAATCCTTCTGCAACAAACATATATGTCTCCTTTGGGTACCCCGAGGCATACTGTTAAAAGCAGGCGATGAAATAAATGTTAGCCTTCAAGACTTGCAGTAATACTCAGATGGTGAAGGTCTGGTCGGTTGTGCTCAATAACAATATCACCCACCCCAGCTTCAACATCATAGCTGCGGCAGTAAGGAGCAGTACACTTACCCGATACGTTGTCTTCAATCAGCACAACCCCTGATTGAATAGCCTTAAAAGTTACATCCTTCCCGTAAACCACCCCGTCTTTCCACTCTTCGAGACGCGTCAACGTAACAGTTAGCTTTGCCATAATCCCTCCTATGTTGAGCATTATCACAGGCACTCATTGAATGCCTGCTGTAATGCCAGCCACACTCTCGCAGTGGCCACGCTCATGCCCTTGAGTTGTTGTCGCTTCATCGCCGCTTATAACCGGTGCGCGTATGGCGTTCGTGCTGCTTTACCGGAGCATGTTCCCTTATTTACCCTCACATCGGTATGCTATACCTGCTCGCTATTACGCGACTCGGGGCAGCATCATGACTGCTGCACTGCCTTTCGGCGGCGGACTATCCGCTTCAGTGCTTTATGGACTTCTCCTCCGATTAGGATATCCATGTCGTCATCCCGTTTCAGGGATTTTACCCTAACGATGGACCTCTCCGGGTGGATTGCAATAGTATGCTTGTTATAAACACCACGGAGGTGACATGTTTTCCTTTCTCAATACATTTAAGCGGCTCATAAGTAAGCAGCAGGAAGCTCCCACCATTCAGCCGGAGTATTCAGATGAACAGCTTTTGCAATGGGCCACTGGATGCATGCTAGAGGGTTTACCCGACACGTTTTACGAAGCGAGGATTACCTGTTTTCGGAGCATTGACTATGACGGACGTACAGCAATCGCAGCTATACATGACTTCAAGTTAACCAGCGAAAGCGACTATATATCTTTCACTCCACCAGATGCCCTTTACGCTACACAATGCATAGAGAAAATTCTTGCCGGAAAAAACTGGAACCAAGCCACTATAACTTTCACCCCCCAAACGACACGATTCATATGGGAATAAAAAAACCGCCCGGAGGCGGTTAAACTTTGTTGAATGCTACGCACTGTATCCAGAGGTTTTCTCGCAGCCTCTGTTTTTCAGCCATTAAGGACTCGAATATTTCACCTGAGGATTGTCCACCATCGCAACTGTAGACTTCACCATACGAATACGCCGGTAAGTGCTCCCATGTGGTTGCATCGTAAGCATTCCATGAAAAAAACCACTGCTCTTTCTCTTCCATAACCCCTCCAAATGACGAGGAGTTATTGTGCATTATCACAGGCACTCAGTGAATGCCTGCTGTAATGCCTAACTGTACTGGCCTAACGCCCGATGAGATCTCTTTGCTCTTTCGTCAACTCTTCTTCCCGCAAGTAGTAGCAGGTAAAACCAGGAGGGGGGCTATATAGTTCTGCTGGTTGGTACTTGCCAACAGTAGATAGGCCGACGATTTTACCATCATCACTTTCAGCCCACGCAGCTATCGGATAGATTGCGTCTGATGTTTTCAGCTCTTCCTTACCTTGAACGAAAAGATACCAGTTACCAACGGCCGGAATGATCTTTGAATATCTACTACCTTGTGGCATGTTTTTTCTCCTGAATATCTGTGGAGAATAAAGGTATAAAATAATTGAGATTAAATAAAGGGTTACTGAAACTGTTGATAGTTCCTTTCCCAAGCTTTGTTATGCGCCAGGATGTCTTTCTTCGTCTGCTTATCCAGCACATCCCAATCATGCTCTGTGCCGTAGATGGGTTTAACCCAGTCGCAAGCCGTGTCCACTACCTCAACCTTTACGGGTCAAGTTGTCCCGCAACTCGCGCTAAACATCGTCGCCAGGCATATGGTTAACATTCTAATGCACATTCCAGGCCTCATTTGTTTCTCTGAGTGTCCCTGTATGCCGCTTTCAGAGAAGAACAAGGTTCCTCATCTTATAAGTACTCTTAATTTTGTTGAGCTGCGCCGAGGTGTTTCCCTCGACGAACACCTCAATCACAATCAACCCGGAAAGCATAGTCCTCCGTCCAAACCTTCGGTCACTTCGACACTGGCTTGAGTTCACCGGTAGAGGTGAGTATGTCTAGAACATCCATCTGATCAATTTCGGTAAGACGCCGAAATACATACGCAGCGTCGAGACCTACCAAATCACAGCGTTGTGACTTTAGTTCAGTAATGTAATCATGAACGTCTGGTTTTGTGAGGATTTCACTGCCAATTTTACGGGCGGTATTTACGCTGTAACCGCCCGAATAGCCGCCTGCGTGGCGATCAAATCGATGAGGTACTCGCGACAGAACATTTCTTGCCTGTCGGTGAGTGCCATATTCATATCCAAAATGGTGAAAAAATGAATTTTAGAGATGATTTTCTACCTGAGCACTATGGGCTTCGGGTGTTTGTGTTCGCTGTGTCCGCCATTATTTATGTCGTAGCAATAGTGTTTTCATGTATAGCTGCAGACAGTAAACCTCAGTTATCTGTTGTTCTTTTAACACTGGGAATTACATCTTTGCAGGCTGGAGCGTCCAACCTTAAAATAACTACCCGCCCCAAAATAATTATTGGCGCAGTGTTAACACTACTACCAGCAGCAATAGCCCTTCTCGGCGTTTGACTAGCGTTGATTAAGAACAGTGACACTTTGAATACTAAAGTGTCATTCTCTATTTACCTTACTGACAATTTTTGATCGTCTAATTGACTCAGATTTTTCCTCGGAGGTTTTGCACATCGTGTCTCTATGGGCTCCCATTAAAGATTAGACGTGGGTTACTCCGTTGCTTGTTCTTCCGGCTGTTCAGCCTGCTCTGCATGTACTGGCGTGAACTCCACGCGCTTCACATCGGCAGGCGCGAAATACAGCCACTATCCCGTTTCGGTCACCAGCGGCACAAAACCGTTAACCCGCTCAGGCTGACGTCGTTACATCTTGCCCGTGAAGGTTTCGCCTGTTTGGGTAGTTAGCGTGATTTGGTAGATGTCGGACATTGAGGGCCTCTTTATCCGCTTATGGGGTTATTGCCGTTACGATGAGCCTACCCATGGTGATGGCTATAATACTTCCCGCAGGGATAAGGCTGCTGGCTACCATTCTCAATGGCCTTCAAGAAGTCTTTGCTAAATGCTGAAATTGGCAATTTCTGCCTAACGAGGCGCGGTATTTATGGGTAGCCTGCCATCCTACTTTTTTCCAACAGAGAGTTTTTCATGTCACATACAAACATTGATAAATTTGACGAGGTCACGGGAAGAATATTTGCGGATTTATACTGTTCCTTTCCTGAGCCCTTTGAAATTCAGACAGAAAACTATGAGGAACCACTTGTTAACTCAGAAGATGCAGTTGCGGAAGTTATAGCACGCGATTATCAAAGGCGCTTTGTTGCAAGTACTGTCAAGCTGGCTCATTGAGTCTGGATTTATATCAGTAAGCTCCAGTACCCCATACGCCTTTTATAACGCCGTGCTTACAGCAAAGGGGTTGGAGTGCTTAAAGAATACTCCTGATAGCTTGTCGCCTTCAGCTGGTAAGCAACTGAATGATGCTGTTAGAAGCGGGAGCATTGAAGTCCTTAAAAACATAACTAATCAGGTCCTAAGTGTTGGCGTGGCTATTGCCCTGGATAAAATAGGTGTTTAGCAATAATTATCAACCTCTAGCGCGGCCATCAGATCCGCTTTAAACTGGCTATTGTGAGCCGCGTGAAGCTTCTATTTTCCTTATCCCCGCCTTATCAAGATTGCACTGACCCAGCGCCGTATAGAGCTGAGCGTTTAACTCCAGACTTGCCTGCCACGTGAACGGAACCCCCATTCCGGGGATCGGCGTGTCTGCTGTCAGGTCAGCGCTTATCGGTACCACCGGGGCCGGAGCGTAAACTGTCTGCGTATTCCCGCAGGCTGTCAGCAGCGGTGGAAGGAACAAGCTGGTTAGCGCACGGATCTCTTTCAAGCGCCTGCCTGATGTAAACAATGCGCGTTTCGCCTTTTTGGGCCAGTTCGTTCTTTGCATTCTGGGTAGCCAGTGAGATGTCACGGATGATGTTCATCGTGGTGATCACGTTGCTGGTGATCGCCTCCGATGTTTCTGCACGGACCGTCGCCTTATCGCGCTGGTCTTTGTAGGTAATGGCGTTGTCACGGTAGTGGTTAATCGCCCATGCCATAGAAACCAGCAGGCAGATAATGACAGCGCAGATGATTGCTGTTAATCGGCTCATTTCTGGCCCCACTCGCAGTCTTCGCGCTCAATCTCGCGTCGGGTAATCAATCCCTTCCACTGCTTGCCACCTGCATACGTCCAGCGCTGCAGCTCTTTGCATGCTCCCAGAACGTCTCCGGCGTTCAGTTTCTTCAGCAGCGTTGATCTGTTAAATACGCCAGTTCCCACGTTGTAAGTGAAGGAGTAAAGCGCAGCCCGGGTAGGCTTAGGAATACTAACCTTGATTAGCGGGTCGATAGCATTTGCCACCTTACGCAGATCTGATTCCAGCAAGGCGTCACATTCCTTATCGGTGTATCTGTGACCGCGGCGAACGTCGGCACCGGTGTGCCCATCGCAAACAGTCCAGACGCCGACGACATCCTGATAGGCGTAATAACGCTGCCCTTCCAGCCCATCCGCATTACCCAGCATGACAGCTGCAATAGAGATTGCACCTGATCCACCAACAATGGCGCCCACCAGCTTATTTCTCAGTGTAGGGTTCATCACGGCTCCTGCTGCGGCGGTTGTCTTCGCGGATTTTGAAATAGAGATTCGTCAGATAAGTCAGTACAGCGATAACGATACCCGCCAGCACACCGATAGCATTCCACTGCTCGGGACTGAAGGCGTTTAGAATGCCGTTGAGGATGCTGCCAGCTGAGGCGCCGTAAGCAACACCTGTGGTTAATTTGTCCATGCGATACATACTCTCACCTCGCTTCAGGCGGGTGCAGTGTTTGAAAGGCTATGATCATAAGGGGGTTTAGCAGGGGGAATAGCGATTATAGTTTCGCTAAGCGAATCGAAAAAAACCGCCAAATGGCGGCATTATGGAAGTAACTACCAGCACTGTTGTTAGCTGAAAGTATTAACTTTTATCGCTCAGGACGCATTCACCATGTTCCAGAGGATTGCGTACATCCGATCCGACTGAATCATTTGTGATTTTGTAGGTTATAAGCTTTGCTTTTTTATTGAATATCATGGAAATAGCAGGGCCAGATAATTTTTTCTGGCTATCCATATTGCCGAAAACATTAATATTTTCAATCTGACCATCGGCATTAGGTACGGAACCATTGAAATAAAGTTCGATACCATAGTGCTGCCCCACCTTGTCTTTCCAACTGGCATATCGATGCCATCCGTCTTCTTTTTTAACGTCCTGCCAAGTGACGATGGTGCTTGTTTTAGAATGATTGGGAGTACATTTGAAAACTAACATCGTAGGCTGGCTAGTAGCATGTGCGGAACAAACCAAAAATAGTGATGCAAAAACAACTTTTCTCATGGGGTTACCTATTGAAAAGAGGACGATTATACACTATAGATTGATAATCGTCATTTATGTCCAGAGAAAATAACAAGATAGCGAGGTTTGATAGGCATTTACGTTCGTGACAGCTTTGGCTCTTCAATACGTCCACTTATCACTTCGACCTCTCCATTGTTAGCGAGATCATCTCCTCTAGTCACATACCATGCACCGTAGATAGTTTCACCCGACTCTAAATCGTCGATTTTTTCGTGCACGTAGTAAGCGATCTTCCTGCTGCCATTGTACTGAATCCAGTAATAGCCTTCTCTCATCATTCCCCCCTCCTCTTCGATACAGAAAGTAAAAGAGGCAAAGAATATTGATGGTTTTAGAAATTCTTAAATCGCTATAAAGCAAAAAGCCCCACGGGGTTAACCGCAGGGCTTTAAACGAAGGCAATAACCCATCGTTAGAGCAAAATTACCACAGTTTCGGAAAAAGTAAATAGCTAACGATTAATTCATGCTCTATTTTGTTATCTGCTTGAGTTGCGCATCAGCCCAAGCTTCTTCGATATCAAACTTGGTGATTAGCTGATCGTAAAATGACTTAACAGACTTTTTCCAGGTATCGAGGCTGATTGCATCCGTTATCTGACACACCGCGGCGTAAGCCTCAGTGGAAGGAATTCGCCCGCCCGCTGCAGCGCTTGCAATCAGCCAATACCGGAACTCCCTGCTGTTCTGTAAGAGCCTGATTAACGGCTTTTCCGCGTCCATGACAGTCATTACAGGCGCAACTGACAACCTTCTTCCCCTTACACTGAGGGCAGAGAACCCGTGCAACCTCCCTGACATGTCTGCGCAACTCATACTCAGAAGGACGAATATGCTCGACGCCCATTTTCAAAGACATCTTCACGAACTTCTTCTCTCTTGCCGGAGTGTGAGACTTCATGCTGAATACCTCAGCGTCAATGAACCCATTCCCATTGCAGTCATCGCACTGCTTCACGCTTGCGGCGCTTCGGGAATAGTCCTCGAACGCGAAGGTGGCTAGCTGATGCATCACCAGTGGCTAAACCCCGGCATCCAGAGCGATAAGCATCGAAGGATTTGCACAGGCTAATGCCATTCGTGACGCGCCGGTAAGCAACCTGTTCCAGGTACTGTTCAGCAGCATCGATCAGAGCCCCCTCATTCCCGCCATAAGAAGCCAGAAACTTGGCGTAGCCGGTGATCAGCTTCCGCTCGTTACTTGAGATGGCCCCGCCGGTTGGTTCCCAGTATTCAAAACCGAGATTAAGAAGCGCGAAAAAGCGCCGATGGAATGCCGGGTTTCGTACCCGCCTGAACTCGGCAACAAGAACATCGCCGAGCCGGGTTTTGGATTACAGGATATCCCTAGTCTCGGGCGTAGCCGGGATCAGTATTCCTGAGTGGTGTTTGATAAGTTGTAATTCTAGCGCCATGGTTATCTCCGTGGCGCATCAGGTATAGGTTGTTCAGGCCTATGAAAGAATAATATCAGACGGTGGTGTAACTCGGTACCCCAGTCGTTTTGCAAATTGCATAAACCCGTTAAGAGTGAATATTTCTTCATCCTCAAGCAACGGTCGTAATGAAACTATTCCATTTACTCGATATATCTCCCTTCCGCCGGGAAGCTATAGATAGCTGCTTTATCGGCCCTTCTGACCACGTCGTACCAATGATTATCTGCATTAAAGGCATCCGCATTACACACTATTTCCCCCAGAGCGACTTATTGACGCGATAAACAGTAATCGGGAACAGCCCGGGGAACGCAAACAGCGATACTCTTTGAAACTGCTCCAATGAAATTTACGCGATTAATAAAAACACTCGTTCGCGCTTTCCCAGGTCTCCTGCACGATATGTTCTACCTCTTTCTTGTCACCTCCGAAAACAGCCAGCCCATCATGGCTGGCACGCCTAATCGTAAGCTGGCAATCATCAAACTGCTTGCTGAGTCTTTTGAGCAGTTCAGACTCGAGCGCAGGTATTGCTCCATCAGGAAGTTTCTTCATGCGATCAATGGTTAACTCAATTTTCATTTTTCCCTCCGCAATGAATTACTGCATATATACACAGTATATTTACAAACGTATCTCACGGATTTTGCAACGCTTTTACAGTTCTCAAATCACCAAGATGATGAAATCGCCAGACAAACTACAGAGTGAATTTATTATGGTGTGAATTGCACTACTGGTGAGGAGGGATTCTAAATACTCAGATCAATTCCATGAATTGTAAGAGAGTTAATAATGCGGCTGAGTACAGCCGCATGCAGACCTTTTGACTACTATGTCCGTATTAGCTTTCGTCTTGAGACTCTTAGTTATTGCTCCGGCAGCGCAATCCCTGAAATCTCGGTACAAATATCGATAAGGCGATCCTGCAATGCAACATCGTGCGCCTGCGGATTAGCTCTCATGCGCTTCATGTGATAGAAATATTTCCCCGTTACATCAGCCTCAGAATCACGGCTGGCGGCAAGCCAGGCCTGTGTCAGGTGCGCCTGGTCCATATCGTCCGGGGCATTCGGTCCCCCCATTTTTGTCGGCCCCCAACCAGGCTCGAGGCTGTTACTACATACATCACGCCAGCGACGCGCCAGAGCAAAAGCCAGCATAGCGTCGTGCAATTTGCTCTCCGCATAGGCGTCAGACCCATTCCAGCGACGTTTGCGCCATAGAATATCATCCAGGTTTGCCCGGGCATGATGATGCATTCCAGAGCTCAGGTAGACGAGGCGATGCGGACGTTCAATCAACGCGGTGAGTATGTAAGCCGAGAGCGTGTTGATCGCGAAGACATGCGGCAGCCCGTCGCGGGTCACGCGATACGCTTCATTGTAGCCAACGGCAGCATTGTGGATGACGGCATCGAAGCGTCCCAGGGCGTTGACACGTAACGCCGTTTGCCTGGCACCTTCAATTGTCTCCAGGTCACCGACAACGACGGCTTCAGCCTGGGGTAAGGCGCGTTGCGCATCTTCTGCACGGTTCGCATTACGCGCGTGCAACACAACCTGATGTCCTTGTTGAACCAGCAGTTCGGCCGCCATCAGACCAAGGCCTGTGGACGAACCGGAGATGAAAATGCGTGACATATAATTTCTCCAGATTATTAAACCGACAGCAAGCGCTGCCGGCTCGAATGTTGATTCAGGATTGCTGCATGCGAGACGCGCTCGCAATCAGCGCCCCCAGCAGCGCACAGACCGCACCAGACAGATATACAGCGGCATAACTAAACTGACCGGCGATCAGGCCAGCTACTGGCCCGGCGATTCCATAAGCGACATCCAGAAATGCAACGAATGCACCCATTGCGCTGCCGCGGTTGGCTTGTGGAACACGTCTTAAGGCTTCGACGCCCAGTGCGGGGAAAACAAGTGCACAGCCCAGTCCGGTAACCAGAGCACCTGCAAGTGCCATCCATTCGTTTAAACCCAACCACAACATTGCCTGGCCCAGCGCTTCAACCACCAGTGACCAAACTGCAACGCGATAGCCGCCTATTTGGTCTGGTAGATGCCCCAGGGCGAGGCGCACGAAAATAAAACCCAGACCAAACGCAGTCATTACCAGGCCGGCGTTCTGCCAGTGATGTGCCGCAAAATACAGCGAGGCAAAAGCGGTTAGTCCTGACAACCCAACGCCCTGCAGCATTAATCCCAGTCCTTCGCGCCAGATGCGCCCTACTACGAGATGGAATGGCAGTCGCGGACCTCCAGGCGATATATATGATGTGGTACAAAATGCAACCAGAGCGGCCAACATCGGTGCAGCAATACAGGCAATCATCGCCATTGCGAGGCTGTAATGCTGATATAAAGCCATGCCAACAGGAGCACCAATCGACAGCGCCGCGAACATCGCGATGCCGGTCCAGGACATTGACATACCGGCGCGCTGAGGGCCAACTGAGGCAATTGCCCAGGACACACATCCCGTCACGAACTGACTTTCGCCAAAACCAGCCATCAGACGACCTGCGATAACAATGCAAAGGGTAGCCGCAGGTGATAGCTCCGTTACCGAAGCCACCAGATACAACGCCCCTGCTATCGCTGAAAGGATTGCTCCCTGTAGAGCAGAGCGTTTACCTCCCTGCTGGTCTGTAACCCGTCCGGCATAGCCGCGGGTTAGAACGGTGGCCAGAAACTGGATGCCGATCACCAGTCCCACCACGAGGTTGCTGAAGCCGAGATGGCCATGGATGAACAATGGAATCACCGGCAATGGCAGTCCGACTGCCAGGTAACCAAAGAAAAGTGCGGCAATAACACCCGTTGCCGGGCGGGGAAGCAGGACGCGCGGGGAGTTATCCTCCGCGAGCCGCTTTATGGCGAGGGCTCCCATGTAAATATCCTTTATGAAATATGATTAAGAGGGTTGAACGGCCCGATGTATCAGGCCGTTCTGTCATCAGGATGCTTAAAAAAGATCGATGTGATAGCCGCTGGCGTTGAGCAGGTAATCACGTGAAACGGTTATCTCTGTACTGAGCGCCGCCAGATCAATATCCACCAACTTGCCCGCACGTTTACGAAGCTGACCGGCCACCATCACGGTATCCACATCCGACCGCTCTATCGCCTGCACGACGGTACCAATGACGTTGGATACCGGGAAAACAGCGGCTCCGCTGGTGCGAACCATGATAATATCTGCCTGCTTACCTGGAGTGAGGGTGCCAATCTGGTCCTCCAAACCGGCCGCACGCGCGCCATTAACAGTTGCCGCTTTCAGGACGTCCTCGGCCGTGATGGGTGACGGCACATTGTCTTCACCACGGAAGCGACGGTAGCGCATAGCCGATCGCTGTTGCCCGAACAGAGCGTGCATTTCCCCGAACATATCGCTGCCAAAGGCAGTATCAAGGTCAATGCCCAATGCCGGGGTCAAGCCGTGATCAACAGCCTGTTGATAGGCAAAACTTTCATCGTCAAAGCCAAATAGCGCATCCGACCGTGGATTGACCGTGATGTTTACTCCTGAATCGGCCAAGAGCTTCCAGGTATCCTGAGGAACCCTTGAACAGTGGTTGAAGATGTTATGTGTGCCCAGTACGCCCGGCGTGGCAAACTCAGGGCCGAGATTGGCGAGATCGCCGATGAATTCGGTCAGAATGCGCATATCGAGTTTGCGAGCGACCTTCCACCAGTCAAGATTGAGCTGACCAAACAGACCAACGTGCACCAGGCTGTCATTTGTATTCCAGCTTCGCGAGAGTCGCTCCAAATCGGCAGGCAAATGCGCCGATGAAGCTTCTTTATCCATTGCTGCACCGACCATATGTAACGCACGGATGCCGCTCTCCTTCAGAGCATCTAGTGCTGCATCAGTGTGCTCGGGGCTGCGCGAGTTGTGGCAGGCATCAATGATGGTAGTAATACCGGCATCCAGTGAGGCAAGTGCCGTGAGCCTGGTACTCAGGTACATGTCCAGTGGACGATAATGTTTGCCCAGCTTCTCTGCGACCACATCAATGTAAGCAAACAGATCGTCGACATTTGGCATCATGCGGCGCATTACGCCAAGCCACATATGGTGGTGAGCATCCACCAGGCCGGGCATAACGATATGGCGAGCTGCATCAATCACCAGGGCATCATCCGCCTGCAGTTCCGGACCCACAGCTGCGATACGGTCGCCATGGACCAGAACATCGCCCACGGAGAGGTTGGGTATATCGGCATCCAAAGTAAGGATGATGCCGCCTTTAAAAAGAGTGCGCGTCGTTGTCATTTCGTATTCCTCAGGGTTAAGTGATGCCGTTCGTTGCGAGGTTCTCCCTGGCGGAGACAGGGAAAATAGCGCCCGGCAACGAATTGGCTGACACAATAGGTTGCGCACCATTTTTGATAAAGGTAGTTTTATGCAAATTATATTTGAGTAAATTCAAAGGTGAGTCTCTATGAGTTTTGACGGAAGGCTACTGTCAGGATTGAGCGTGTTGGCCGCAGTTGTCGAGGCGGGTAGTTTCAGTCGCGCTGGCGAAGTGCTGGGACTGTCCGCTTCTGGCGTGAGCAGATCGATAGATCGTCTTGAAGAGAGGCTCGGAGTGCGCTTGCTAAACCGTACGACGCGTACGATGAATCTGACGAACGAGGGCCGGGCTTTGTATGAACGCGCCTCTCCACATCTTGAAGGTATTGAAGTTGCTGCAAGCTACGTATCCGGCGCAGCCATTGCAGTGAGAGGATCATTAAGGGTCAGCGTTAATCCAATCTTTGCCCGTTATATTTTGGCACCGAAACTGCCTCTTTTGCGCGAACGTCATCCGGAACTGGAACTTACAGTAGTCCAGCAGCCTGACGTAGGCGATCTTGTGACAGAGGGAATTGATGTTGCGGTGCGTTTCGGTCCGCAACTTCCCTCAACTATTTCTTCGAAATTGCTCTTTCAGACGCGCGTACTCACTGTGGCATCACCGGCATATCTGAAACGGCATGGTCGACCTGAGCACCCTGAAGAACTTGTCACGCATGAGTGCATCCAGTATATCGATCCTCGCCGCGGAAAACCGTTTGAGTGGGAATTCCGTCGTGGTCGAGAAGTACTGACAATTGATACTCGTGGTCATTTGACGACAACCGATGTTGACCTGATGGTTCAATCCTGCGTAAGTGGTGTTGGTATTGCCCAAGTACTTTCACTCAGCGTTACGCAATTGATCGCTGACGGAATGCTGGTCGAGCTTTTTCCGGAATGGCCAGGCGAAACCTATCCGCTATATATCACGCGGCCATCTCGTCGACTGCCCCCCGCTGCTGTCGAAGCCTTTATGGAATTTTGCTCTGAAATCTGCGCAAATCATGAAGTGAACTGATGCTCGATTCCTGAGGAGATATTGCAAACTGTTAGAAAGCCTCATGCTCTGCCCAAATGGCGTAATCATAAGAATGTGATAATTTTTCTAATTGGTTATAAAAGAAACTATCAGCGGCCAGCCGAACTTTAGCGGTGAGCAGCTGATAGCCTCAGCAATAATCACAAAATTTGAATGCTCTCAAACATGACCCCATTTATTCATTCCTTATTTGAGATATTCAATCAGCGTCGACATGTATGCTTATGTTCAGCCGTCTCGCCTCCATCGTGATCACCTTTTGGGCAAGACACATATCGCCGCCATGCACTTGATCAATCAAGTGCTGAACAAGGGTCACCATCAAAAAATCCTTATTCGCCGGATAAAACTCCGTCATATCAATCCCGTGATCCTTCAACTGCTGATGCGCAGTTCTCTCCGTCTCAGCAACAATCTCGGCTACCCTAGCCTGCATCTTGTCTATCTGCTCAATGACAATACGGTTTACGATTTCGATTTGTTCTGGCTTTAAGTCCTTTTCCATCATTACCTCTCATAAAGTCTGTAGCTTAGAAAATTTAAATAATGAAAAATATAATATAAAAATAGGAAGAAAACCTTCAAATCGTTATGCGATCAGTGTCTTACGTGCTCACGCCTGAACCCCCTTTTCTCTTGCCAGGTTAATTCTGTCAACACATTTCCTTAATGCTTTGACTTGCTCCGGAGAAAGTTCAGATTCATCAATTGTGGCCAGAAGCGCGTTGAGGATTAGCTCAGATCTGGCCTGACAGAGGTGTGGCCTAGGGCCGGACTTACTCTGACAGTCCGCTCCTTGCCCAGGCTGTGTGAAAACTACTGATCACTTTTTGGTCTAAGTAGTGGTTTTATATGATCAACCATTCTTGATAAACCAATGCAGAAACTTACTTTATTTAATAAAATTAGAATCATACGATTAAA
>NZ_JAJFTC010000017.1:0-62099 GCF_020733125.1 Enterobacter cloacae complex sp. 2021EL-01169 | reverse complement strand
TATGGCCCTGGTACGAGCGCTGAACAAAATGACGAAAGCAGGTATGCCTGAAAGCGTGCGTATTGCCTGAAAACACAACCCGCTACGGGGGAGACTTACCCGAAATCTGATTTATTCAACAAAGCCCAGGTGCATCCAAAATTTCAAAAGAAAAGTCCATTTCCTCTGTGGTGCCAGTGCTAGAAAAAGTATCGGATGAAAATCAAACCGCCTCCATAAGCATAAAATCTAAAGCTAAGGCAAACAAGCGACTAGCGACTTTGGCAAGATAGGTGAGAGACAGTACAATCGACTTCTGAGTTCAACTTGTCTTACCAGGAAAGCCAGCATACTTGCTGGCCTTTTTTTTGTTATAATAAACTCAGGCTTCAGCTGAATCTGTAAAATTACTGTTAATGAAACGGTATTTTAGGTTAATTTGGATGCTGTTACAGGAAGTGCGGATTTTTCCTAAATTTGTAAAAAACCTAAGAATTATCTTAATAAATCTGGTACTTAATTATTATTTTACGTAAAAAGTCTTTGTGGTTTAATGGTTATGTAAGGATTTTTTGATACCCTTATACCCGATGGACCTAAGGTCACTGACAACGATGTTCATGTAGAATCTTCGTTTCTGTAATCCCTTTTGTCCTTGTCCCAAATGATTGATTATTATAATAAAGGCTGATCGAATGCTATCTCGCAACTCACTAATACATGGTTTACGCCGAGACCAGTTAATCGGAGTTCTGACTATTTCAGAGTTTCCGGTAGTTATGGTAGAAAGCCACTTCATTCAGTCTGAGGTTATGGGAATAAAACCCGTAATTTTTAATATTGATGAGCTTCTTGTTTCTATATCCCCAATTTCCTCTCTTAAGTTCGATTGGGAGTGGGCCCCAGTTGATACAATACTCATTGAAGTTATCATTCCACCTGTAGAGTCAGACCTTGTAAGTGCAGAAAATGACTTCCTCCGTGATTCTGGTATTGGCCATATCCAGTGCGAGCCTGGCGGAGCATCAATACGACGTACAGTTACCTTCGTTGGTGGAATAACCGCTGATAACTTACTGTATCAGTTGAGGCTTATGTGCGTAAGCGCGTTAAAACATTTAGGAGAGGAACTGGGGGATGAAGTCTAAGATTAGATATGTTTTATCTGGTTTTGTTGTGTTATGTGCATTTGCTGGAGTTTATAAAATCCTAAACAATGTTCCGGTTAAACCTGACCTTTTGGACTTCACTGGAAACACATTTAAAAAGACATCACTCTTCCTGCCATGTGATAAAAGCTCGCCTTCTTTAAACATTAAAATTGCTGATAACGAGAAAATCGTGATCAACGGCATCGCTTCAAAAGTAACTTTTGTTGAAAAGGCTGACCCCGTCAAAAGCCCTGGTTTTTGTGATGATCTTGATCTAAACAATTCTCGCCTTGTACATACGGCATCTTACAGCCTGGTGATTTCTGAAACCAAAACAGGATTTACACTATCAAATTTCAAGCATCTTGCCGATGATGAATCATTAGGCGGTATGTGGTTTTATCAAAAGTGACTTTTTATATGGCAACTTCAGACTTCGCTCTTAAAAACCATAATGTTAAAGCATTTGGTCAGGATGCAGCCCTTGTCATTGAGATGAACAATGAAGATGTTAGCTCATCAAAACCTTCACCTTTTTCAAATGAGATTGATAATTATTATCTTACATTGCACGTCGCTCCAAGGAACGCAAAAAAAGATTATGACTGGGGCTCAAACCGTTCTGTACTTCTAAAATTGTCGACGAATGAAGTTATGCAGATGGCATCTGTATTTCTTAGAATCATGCATACTTTAAAGATTGATAAGAGGAAAACCTCACATCATGGCCACGTCGTATACAAAAATATAAGCGTTACCCCAAACGAGAGGGGCGGTTTGTTGTTATCCGCAGGGATAGTTCCAGTCGATAAAGATGGCTTAAAACCCTTCATGCACATGGTCCCCGTCTCACAAATGGATTGCGTTAAAATTGGCCTCTACATACTTGGATATCTTGCTCAAAAAACGCCCTGGGTAAGCTCCGAGTCTATAATTACCGCGCTTCGCTTATCTGAAGCCAAGAATTCAAAATAGCGCATTAACATACGGAATATACGGAAAAATACAGGTTTTTTTAAATGTTATACGAACGGATATTTCTGTTTTTCATCGTAAAGTGAGTTTAATTTTGCTCAGAAAAACAGGTATTCGTCATGAGAAAATCAGGTTTAGGTTTAGCCCTGTTGTTTTCTTTAATTGCTCCGATTAAAGCGGTCTATGCTGAAGCGATTATGATTTCAGGAAAGCTACAGGCTGATTTGCCAGCCGTATCCTTTGACCCGGGGCCGGGCGACTTTGTTGCATACGTTAATTCTAACACTATCACTGCCTCAGGTGCAGGCACAGCCTGTAATGTAACGGTTGATGATCGAGCGACTTCCTCTGTTGATAACCTCGTTTGTTTTTTTGAGTGGTTACCCAATACCTTGGGATTAACTTCTAACGGCTTCACTCTTTCAGGCGTTCCCAACACCACCGGTGATTTAAAACTACCTTACAAGATTTCTTACTTCTCTGGTTCTGAACGGAAAAAAGTTGAAATAGTAAAAGGTGAATATTCAATCAAAAGTGTGGCACCGGTAAAACCAACTATCACCGGTCTTAAATCATCCCTGAACGGATTAGTCTATGACGGCTTTTCTTTCAAATCGTATTTAAAGGATGAAGCGATCAAAGATATCGCTGTTTCTGTTGAACCCCGCAATTATATTCAATACATCTCAATAGGTTCAGGCTCCGCCTGTGAAGTACCTATTGGCGGAACTTCCTGTACCATTGAAGTTGGAAGCATTAAGGCCAGTGATACAGATGAACTTTTGGGTTCACGTGATATCACAATTACAGCAAACTCTAAGAATAATTATTTCGCACCTCCTGAATCCAAAAAGCTTGTTGTTAACTGGGATTATCGGCCTCCTGTAGTAGACCATACACTTTGGAATTTTACCGATGAGGCTAAAACAATCAAAGTAGGTGGCCAGGACATCTATACCGGAGCCAAAACCGTTGCTGTGGCCGTTAAGGTACCCCAGCAAGAAACAGAAGGTGAATGGTGGCTCCCAACAGCTATGTCGCTCACTATGACTCCGGATGGCGTGTTTAAGCCGACGACTAAAGTGACTTTAGATGATGGCACTGAGATTGATTTCAAACAGTCCTGGGCAACCCCTTTACGTAGAACTTTACAGCCGGTAAGTGGACCTCAAAAAGTCGGTGATGAGTACCTCTATATCTTTGACTTAACGGATCTTATAAACGGGTCCTACGCAGCGACTTTTACAGTAGAAAATACGAGCAAAAACTCTTCTACGTACACTGAGCCTGAAAGCAAACTGATGCTGTCTGATAACCCAACGCTTATGGTTCTCAAAGATGGGCAGGTATTAACTAAACGAGCACCCGTATACTTCCTGAACGAGATTATCGTTGCAGCTTTCCAGGGGCAGGCTGGGGTTGCTGACATAAAATCAGTAACAATAGACAACAAAGTAGTTTCGTTAACACCTACAAATTATAAAGGTATTTACTACCTGCCGGTTGGAGACGATTTAGCAGTTAATTCGGATCACGAGATTACTGTGGTGGCTGAAAACCTTTATGGAAAAAACGTAAATTTCAGTACCGTGTTCACTTATCAACCTACTGGATTCACTCTTAAGAATCTGGAAAAAAACGTAACTCTTTACTCGCGCGTACGTCAGTATACGGACCTGCTTAGTCAAACAGCTGGTGATAAATGCACTCTGTTTACCACAGAGGAAAATGCGAATGCTTACCTCGCCTGGTATGGGGAAAAATCAGATGTTACAGCATGCTACCCTCAGTGGAACAATGTCCCTGATGGGTTGGAGTTCTATTTTAAAGGACGTACCCCGGGTCTAACTGGATTCTTTAATAAAACAGGTGAGAATCTGCTCGACTATCAAGTCTATATGATTAACGGGAAGGGCTCTAAAGCGGTTTCCGCAAGGAATCGCCGTACTCTGACCACACAATTACCATACAACCCGATCATCTCTTACAAAAAGAATAAAGTCATAGCAGGCATCAATCCGAACACTGCTCTGGCTTATACGACCGGGGGGGAGGCCGCTCGAATATTAGCGAAGGTGGTACCAGCTGACGTTACGATGATCGTCTCTCAAAACGGCTCTGAGGCTGTCAAAACGTCATTTAAAAATCGTTCCTCAAACAACGATGCAACGACCTTTGTACAAAGGGTCAAGGTTGCTGCTGCACCATTGTGGACAAAGAACGTCTTTGACATAGCTGTAGAATACTCAAAGGATCCAGAATTAAGAACTACAGACACCCTCAACGTATATACGGTGCCTGATTTCAATATTCGAGCATCGATGGAAGTGGATGACAAAAAAACAGCCACATCTCTTGAAGTGCCCTTAAAGGTAACAGTGGGGCGTTATAACAACTCCACACGTAAAAGTGCATTTGACCGTAAAACAATGGGAGAATGGGACGTCACGATATACTCTCAAAAAAGTGTATACGGCAAAGATCCAGAAACAGGCCGTTATAAAACTACATACGAAAGAACTGCGCTGACTGAAGCATTGCCGGTCAATGATGCGGGCATTGTCGAAACCAAGATTAAAATTGAAAATATGGATCTGGGTAATATGCGTCTGGTTGGTGTGGCTAAGGTCAGATCGCCATTCTCTGATTTTGAAATGAAACGTGAGACCAGTGCTGTAGGCATTCGAATCTATAAAGGTGAGGAACTGGAGGGTAACCTGTCGAAAAGCCTTATTATCGGAAGGATCCCACTTAGTACTCTGGTAAGCTTCAAATCTGCCAGTACGGCTAACTCTGATGCACTCGCCCCCACCGAATGGCAGCAGTCCTCTGATAATGGTCAAACCTGGACCATGCTTTCCGACATGACCGGAAAGAGAAGTGTAAGTATCAAAAAGACAGAAGTAGGAAAGTGGCTTTATAGGGCAAAAATGACTAATAAATTCACATCCAAGATTTCCTACACAGATGCCTTAACGGTAGTTACCTACAAGCAGCCTAAGCTCAGTATAGATGTTACAGACATTCTTCAGGGCTCAGATATACCTGTAACCCTGCTTGATAACGATGAACCTATACCAGCAGGCACCGCTGAGGTTCTCTGGTCAGAGGATAAAGTCAACTGGGTGCAGGGAGATACAACTTACACTGTGGCTTCAGCTGATACCCTACCGTCTACGATTTATGCCCGGATGCGTTACCTTGATTCCGATGAACTGGCAGAGGAGTCTTCATGGAAGGAAACGTCTGCTCGGTTGGCAGCCGCAAAACCCAAGCGCCTTTCTGTCTCGGTAACGGGGGTTTCAAAGGTAGAGGTTGGTCAAAAAGTTACTTTGGAAGGTAAGTTCACGAACCCTAACAGTAAGTACCAGAATGGTAATAACGTAGTTGAAGAATGGAAAACACCGGATGGCCAGACATTTAAGGGCTCTTCACTGTCTGTTACCCTTACTGAGCAAATGTTGGATAAACAGGGATATGCTGCTTTTGAATACAGTGCATGGTTAGCGGACAATAAGGAGAATACGGTTTCTACCCGTAGAGTTTCTGTCAAATCGTGGGTTTATAAATTTCCCGAGATGAAAATAAGCTCCAAACTTAAATACGACATGGCACCGACCACCCTACGCGTTGCGTTGAGCGGTATTAAGGATGGAGACTATCCTGGTGTTACTTATTCCCGTGAATGGATCTACGACAAAGAGAATCTGGTAATCACTAAAGATGAAGGTGACACCAAAGAATTTACAATTGAAAATCCTGGCAAATATACATTGATGGTTGTTTTCAAAGATAACCGAAACAATGAACAGCGTATCGAAAATACCTTTGTTGTCGATGAACAAACGCCAATGAACGTTGAGATGACACCCAAGTTCTCTAACAAATATATGAGAGCTCCACTCGATGTAACCTTAAGGTCAAACATCAAGCTATCTCATTCGGCGGACTCGATAGATACGGTCACATACAAGGTGAACGGTGAAGTAATACCCAGCGGCAAAAATTATTGGGCTCAACTGATCTCGGGTTTAAAAGAAAAGAAATACGAGATTACAATTGATGTTGTTAGTAAACTTGGACAGAGAGGTTCAGCATCTGTTGAGTTTGATGTCGTTAAAAACGCAGTGCCTAATTGTACATTGAGCTACACGGAAACCAACCTAAGCTGGAGCTTTACCAATAAATGTGATGATACTGATGGAAAAATGGTTAGATATGAATGGTTCATCAACGGCGAATTAAGGAACGTTTTCGGTAGTACGGCTACACTTTCTAAAAACCTTAACCGTGGTAAGCAGGACATAAAAGTAATTGCTTATGATGATAGTGGAGACTTTGCAACACAGCACGTGACAGTTTTCGGACCGGCTGAAGAGGCAAGTAAGTCTGAAAACACTGTATCAATACCAAGCAGTGAGTAGTTAATTTTTAAATATAAAGCCGGGACATTATGTCCCGGCTTTTTTATACCCAATAATTGGACCTTTGAAAAATTAATGTCGGAAAGTAACTTTGCTCCAAAGGCATCTTTCATGGCCGCTAACAAAGCTGCGTATACATGCTGAGGAATTAACATTCTTATAGGTGAATATTAGGTTAGTTTGCAGACTTCCGAGCGTTGAAAAACATGGATAATAGTTACTTGGATAGAGGTGCATCTGCCTAGTAAAAATATTCTTCAGTGCCAGTGAGAAAAATATGAGCGACTACATACCTAAAAAGAGAGGGCTGCTTATACTGGATTGGTATGTCCCCCTTAATATTTTATTGCTGATTCTCGTTATGTGTGTCTTTTTCACCCGTTATACATTTGGATACGGTTTATTGAATGGGTGCCTGCCTGCTGATTTTTATATGATTGATCATTCGGATAAAAGTATTAAAACTGGTGAACTCATAGCATTTAACATGCCGAAATCGGTACGTTTTATCCCAGAAAATGAACGAGTCATAAAAATTGTTGCCGGTGTGGGCGGTGACAAACTTAAAGTAACAATGGATGGGGTTTATAACGGGGACAAATTTTTTGAAGCTAATGCACGTCGTATTTCGAAGAAATACAATATTCCGTCCATTTTGATTGAAAAAGAATTGATAATTCCTGAAGGCGAAGTTTTCCTAATTGGGCAAACCGATCACTCATGGGATTCCCGTTTTTGGGGAACAGTAAAGCTGAATTCAGTAATTGGGAAAACATATGCGATCTTTTAATGTAAATAAAAAATATTTACCAATACTTCCTGGACTTGCGTTATGTGCAGTTTTAAGTAATACAAATGCAAGCACTGAGTATCAACATGATGCTGACCTAATCGCTCAGCAAGCAAAAGGGCTTGGGGCACAGGCTAAAGGTGCACAGCAGCCAGATGGGGCTCTTAGCCTTGATGCTACGCTAAAATCACCAGATGTGCAGAAGTACATAGCGCAAGCTGAAGCACTCCAAAAAAACCAGGACCTGAGCAAGCAAATAAACCGTGGTTACGTCCCCGGTATGAATGCGGATAGTGTTCAAGCAGTTATAGACCATACCCAGGCTATCAGGGCCCAAAGTAATAACTCTGAAGCTGTCAACGATATAATTAGAAGACGTGATGAAATTCAAGAAAACGCCAGCCTTAATGAAGCGGCTCTGAAAGCTGTGGAAAATAAGCCGGAAGTCATGCGAGGACAATCTAAAAATATCGAAAAATTGTTTGGTTCCTCGGGCATCACAGCTGCTGACTTCGAAAGAAAAATGGATAGCACACGTGAAGAAGCACTATCAACTGAAAATGGAATAACGATCTTTGCTTCATTTAGCTTGCCGGATTATGTACTGGAAGACCTTCTACGTACGGCCTCAGAGCATAAAGCTCGTGTAGTTTTCAATGGTCTAAAGAAAGGAACTACTCGGCTACCAGAGACACAGGCAGCAATAAACCAAATGATTGTCAAAGGAAAATTTGAATCTCCTTTGATTACAATTGATCCTGATAGCTTCAGTCAGTATCAAGTAACTCAAGTACCGACAATTATTTCTAGGGAGCAAGCTCGTTTTGCAAAAATGGTAGGCTCCTTCAACGTTGAGTTTTTTCAGCGAGAACTTGCTAAAAAACCCGATCAGGATATTTTCCCGGTTGCTGGTACCACTTATCCCGTTGAAGAAAAGAGCATCATTAAAGAACTGGAAGAACGTGCACAAAAATATGACTGGGAAGGTGCAAAAAAAAGGGCCGTTTCTGACACATGGAAAAATCAATGGATGGTCGACCTCCCTCCTGCCCAGGAACACAAAGAATTTTTAATTGACCCTACAGTGAGGGTCACTCAGGACGTAAAAGATAAGCAGGGCCGTGTAATAGCTTCCGCCGGTGAGTTGATTAATCCACTTTCGAGATTTCCTCAAAACCTGACGATGATAATTTTCGATCCACTCAATCCGGGCCAGCTGGTATGGGCTGAGCAGCAGTATCGACAACGTCTGGGTAGTGGAAAAGTAATGCCAATGTTTACCCGTATCCAAAAAGATAATGGATGGGATCACCTAAATGATTTACGTGAAAAATTTAACGGTAAGGTGTTTAAAGTTAACGAACAGATCATCTCACGCTTTCAGATTAAAAACACACCTGCGCTTATAACTACTGACCAAGATAAATTCCGGATCACCCTGTTTAGCGAGGCAGAAGTCCGTGGTATCGGAGCCCCAAATCTTTCAGAGGAAAAATAAGATGAAACTCGGATTTATTATAGGCGCTCTCTTTGCAACATGGCTGACGCTAAATTATCCGGACCAGATGAGAAGTTATTTTACCAAAGCCGTCGACTATATCGAAAGTGTT
Organism: Enterobacter cloacae complex sp. 2021EL-01169; assembly: GCF_020733125.1. NCBI lineage: Bacteria > Pseudomonadati > Pseudomonadota > Gammaproteobacteria > Enterobacterales > Enterobacteriaceae > Enterobacter > Enterobacter cloacae complex sp. 2021EL-01169. Next base: position 53,170 of record NZ_JAJFTC010000017.1, on the reverse strand, counting down.
GCAACATTTATTACATCCAAGTGAGCATGATGGTGAAAAAATTCAAAAAGTTACTTTTAGAGTTCATTGTAGCAGTTATGCTTTCGCTTTCTATACCGGGTATGGCTATGGCAGCAGATGCTGGAGTCCCTGGGGCTATGTGTCAGTCAGCTGGAGTGTGGCAGGGCTTGATTAAGAATATCTGTTGGAGCTGCATTTTTCCCATGAGGATAATGGGCATAGGGGCAGCTCCAGAAGGCGCTGCTCCTTCACGTCCGGGTTGCTACTGCACAGATCAGAACGGCGTACCGGAAATAGGTTGGCAATTGAGCTTCTTTCAGCCGGTGAAGATTGTTGAAGTTGTAAAGAGCCCCTGGTGCAGCCCCTTTCTTGAAGGCACGATGCTTCAAAAATCGCAGTTTGATATTGGTAAAAGCAACACAAATCAGCCAATGACAGCAACTGAAGCCGGATTTTACGATGTTCATCTTTGGGAGTTCCCAATCATGACAATGCTCAAATTACTGATTATTGGCGAGTGCACTGCTGAACCCTATATAGATGCCAGCCTGACCTATATAAGCGAAGTGGACCCTATGTGGGAAAGTGATCTGCTTACACTCGTCCTGAATCCAGAGGCAGTAGTTTTTGCAAACCCAATTGCCTCAATGGTGTGCGCTGCTGACTGTGTAGCAGTAACAGCAGGAAAGGATAATCTCGCTGCATACTTTTGTGCCGGATGCGATGGCAACCTTTATCCATTAACCGGCCACATTTACGCAAATGATGACGCTGTAAGGACGAGTTCACTGATAACCCAGCGTCTTCTGACTAAACTACATCGCCAGGGAATGCTGATGCGAACGATGGGAGCAGACGCAATGTGTGAGAAAACGTGGGAATACTTTACACCTCGTTCCCAGTATCGGCTTTCAATGCTTTTCCCAACTCCTGAGGCGAAAGGGCCGGATTGCTGTCATCGTCTTGGTGATTCGGTACATGACTGGTCAACCCTTAAAGGTGGGCGCAAAAAAATAGGCAATGATAATTATGTCTATATGTTGTGGCGTTACAATGACTGTTGCGTCAGATATATACCAGGCGCTTGATTTCTAAGGGTAAAAATAATGAAACTTAGAAAAACGATAGCTTCAACTATTATTGCATCAATGATTGCCAATACTATGAGTTGGGCTTTTTATATCTCTCTCATAAATATGGTAATGACTCCTCGTATTTATGCGGCAGACGCTATATTTGACCAGCTCGAAAGTAACTTTAATCTTGCTAATCCTAACGCAAATCGCAATGCGACAACCAGTGCTCAGGACATTGTTGAGAAGTACAAGAATGCGGATTCAGGCGAGAATGTCAGTGGGAAGATCACCGAGAAATACGTGGGTAAAGCCGAATCCGCTAATCTTAATCTCGGAAAGTATGGGGCAGGGAACTCAAATGAAAGTGTCATGAAAAATGCCGCATCCGATGGAAAGTCCATTGGTAGCGCCGTACAACTGCCGAGTATGTCTGGAGGGACAATCAATTCAAACTATACCAAGGAAGGGGCAAAGCTGCTCTCTCGGGATGCTAATGGCAACATTGGTATAAGCAGTAATCCCAATACTACTCCTGGAACCAAAACAAATACCGGAGAGATTTTCAGCTCAGAGCAAAAGCACAGCGATATTAAGTTCAATGCCGCAGATCGTTATGGGGATGAGGATGGCTTTGTAAACGATATAAAGAATCGGAAAAGCCAGTTATTTGATGCTCAAAGTTATGATGGCGTTGCCTACCGCACCCTCGTAAATGCTAACAAGGACAACCCGGCATCATCTATAAAGCCTAACGATCCCATGTTTACTGCGGGGAGAAATGAGATAACAAATGCTGTTGCTGGTACTGGAAACTGGCTTCAGAACTGTAATGTTGAGACCTCTAAAAAAACAGTAACCACACACTATCCTGATTACAAAGAGTTCTACTGTAACTCGCCTAAGCAAGATAACTTCAGCAGCTGCACGATAACCCGTGATTTTTCAGTCCCTGTTTACATTTCAGGCGGAAACGGAGACATGTCGATGTGCGGCGATAATTGTGTGCGTATATGGTTTGGTCGCCGTGATGACAACTACTGGAGTGACGGGGTATATGATAACGAACTGACATTAAAATTCCATCCGGATGCAAAATTGGCCTCAGCAAAGATTGTTAACGCGGAGTGGGATGACCACATGCGGGTAACACTTGATGGCACGCAGATTTTTGCTCACATAGATGGTGCATATCGAGAAAGTGACTATCCGGCTCCTAAGGGATCTTGGGAGTTAAAAAAATCGTGGAAACTCGACAAGGTTTACGATGTGACTGATAAGGTCAGAAAATCGGTGTATGAGGAGCCTGATCGAGAAGTGACAATGGCATCCAGAGTATGGGTTGGTGGGAAGGGTGAAGGGTATTTTGAGGTTGAGCTGACTTTTGAAAATATGAAGCTCGAAGATAAGCACGTCCAGGAACCAGCTGGTTGTTACGATGCTGTACAAGCTCCGAATACATTCTGCCGTTTCGATCGGTTTAAAGATATGGATGTTGGCACAAAACGGCTTCCGGAAAGCGTGCTTTCATTGGCAAAGCCTCTGTATGAAGGTGATAAAGGATTTCTTACCTGGAAGACAAACCTTGAAGGCTACTTTTGTGATCCATTGGCCAAAGACAAAATTTGCTCTTATGACGCTAGTGGAAAAATTATGAAAGACGCTAATGGAAAGGACCTCTGTTACAACTATGAAGAAATAAAGAGTATGCCTGATGCATGTAGTGCTTATAAAAATGATGCAGCATGTGTACTCGATAAACAAACATGTGCAGAGGGTTGGTTCGATGAGGGCACTAACAGTTGCTACATGTATGAACAGAAATACACCTGTGACAGAGGGAAGGATGTAGTTCGGGAGGTTGAATCTTCTACAAATGCCTGTGTTGGCATGATCCCATGTTCAGGTGGAACATGCGAAACTGGGCCAAAGGAAGAGAACAACGATTTTGGAAAAGTTGCGGCTTATTCAAACATGGTTCAGTACATGCAGGGCGAAGCCAAATGCGAAGACCCTAACGATGCCAATTCATGTTCCGTCTTTGAAGGAAAACCTGAATGGTGTGGTCGTTCAGTAGGCTTTGTAAATGGCCTGGCAAAGACGGACTGCTGCGAAGCACCACAGGGAACCGCAGGAGCACTTGAAGGTATCATGCTTGCCGGATCTATGATCAGAAACACAAACTGGACCAGAGTTAATGCTCAGCTAATAAAATGGACCGGCGGTGATACAGGTACATGGGCTTCTATGTCTAATGCGGTCGGAGAGTGGACTGCATCAGCTGGTAAAACAGTAGGGCAAATGTGGAACAACGTCACGAGCTCCTTAACGAGCGTATATGAAAACGTCGCTGGTAATCTAAGCAGGGCAGTTGGGTCTTCCGCAACTTCTGGAGGGGCAGGAGGTGCTGGCCAGTTGGCACAGGAAACAATGTCCAGCTTCGGTATAGGTCAGCTTAAGCAGATGGCAATGAAGAAAGCCTACGAATTGCTACCAGATACAGTTCGTGACTTTGTCTTTAAGAACGTTGCTACTACCGGAGGAGAGGTTGTCTTCTCGGCTGCGGTTCAAAACTTTATGCTTGCATTAAACGTGATCGGTTGGATTTATACAGCCTATCAGGTCACTAAAATGCTTTTAGAAATGTTGGTAGCATGCGACCAGAAAGAGATGGAAGCTTCTATTCATAAGAATCAAAAATCCTGTTTTACATTAGATACGGAACGATGCGTCAAATATCTGAATGTTGGTTTCACAAAGAAATGCGTTAAAAAAGCAACAGACATGTGCTGTTATAATTCCATGTTGTCACGCGTTATTATGCAACAAGCTTATCCGCAATTAGGAATAGACCCTGTCGCCTCTAATTGCGTGGGGCTATCAATAAAGCAAATACAGCAACTGGATTTCGATAAAATTGATCTGACGGAGTGGATTAATGATGCAGTTCAGGTAGGAGAAGTTCCTGATCAATATTCAAAATTCTCCGAAGAATCAATTGTGGAAAACTTACCATTCCAGAATGAGAACTATCAACTTCCATCAGAACGTACCAAGGAAGCAATGGGCGGTGAAGAAAATATGATAAAGGCCAGACAAGAAAATGCTCAGGCTATAAAAGAGGAAAATGTAGATTGTAGCTATTTACCTCGACCGGCCATATGTGAGGTAGGTTCAACTACGCTGGATCCGGTTACGGGCAAGCAGTTGCCGAAATATTGAAGAAGGGGCCGTTAGGCCCCTTTTTTAATTACTTGGCTTTCAATGTTTTTTCTGGGAAGCCTTTTTTACCGTATTCACCGGTAAAGAGGTAATAATCTTTTCCGTTGATGGAGGCTGCAACACCCCCTGGAGTTGTTGTATTTGGGCTATCAGAACGGAAAATGATACCCGAAAAATCAGCGCTTGTTTCGTTTCCTTTAAATGGGATGAACACATAACGAATTACAGCGTAATCACCAGCGGGAAGGTTTAGCTCAGGAATTTCGGTTCCTGTTGCGGGGCGAATCGCCTGAAAGCTGTACATTGAATCTGTAGGGAAAACATCAGCATCAGGCTTAGAGGGCAGATCACAGGTACTCCATTTATTGACGACTGCCATATCAATTTTACATGTGGCCAGAGCTGCTTTCTGTTTTTCAGGGTTGTATCCAAATGAGGCCTGAGTTGCTTTTGTATGCTCAAAAACATACTTAGCTCCCTCACGTACCAAACTTTCATCATTGTAAGGCAATTTTTTTGGATTGGGGACGAACACTAGGTATTGATTGACCTGGATGTATTCGGCGTCAGAAGAACTGTACAAAGAGCTGAGGCTCATGATCCCAAAACCTTTTAGACCGCCTGTTACGTAGCCCATCGAACTATTGATGAGATACTTAGAAAGAAAGTTGTCGGCATCCCCTCCAGGAGTAACCTCTTGCTCCTTAAAATTAACGTCGAAACCAGCAAACGAATAGGCATTCTTGGCGACAGAATCATTTGCATTAGCATGCCAGTACTGGCCGTGACTGTACGCATTCAGAGCGGTGCCTGGCGTAGTGCCGGTGTCACCGGCACAACCCGATAGGGAAAAACCAATGACGACAGAAGAGACCAGAGATACTAAACGTAAAAGTTTCATTTAAAGCCCTTTTTGTAATGTCTTTTGGAGATGGAACCATTATTCCATAGTCACGCGTTTCACAAACAACCTGATTGCATAAAAAAGGAAAAAAAGTGATTTCCAGTAGAACCAGCAGTACACAAGAAAAGCGCTTTTATAAAAATGTATAATTATTAAAACGAAGTAATGAGGTTGAAATGGGTAAGCCAACAGAAGAGCAAAGACCTGTTATCGAGAATGCTAGCGCAAACAATATGGTGATAGCAGCGCCTGGATCAGGCAAATCGTTCACCATGATAGAAGCGGTTATATCGATTCTCAAAAAGTATCCATATGCAAGAATCGGGATGGTGACCTTTACTCGCGCTGCAACAAACGCACTTGCAGCAAAGTTACAAAAGCGATTGAGCAAGAAGGATCTTGACCGGGTGCTGGTGGATACTTTTCACGGACTCGTTAAGAAGCAACTGGACATGATTCGCTGGCCGGGAAAGATGTTGATAGGGCCAGCACAGAGATCTGTCATTCACCGGGCTTTGAAAGAATCCGGTGTAACGATGAAGTTTGCTGAAGCTGAATTCGTTATTGATGCTATCGGCAGAGAAATGGATACGGATGTGATTTCAGTTCGGCATAACAGACAACAGATCCATTTGTTTAATACCTATCAGGCGTTATGCCAGAAAGACCATGTGGCGGACCTCAATGCTCTTTCAAAATTTGTTGTCGGTCAAATGCATTCGGGAAAAATGCGCACGTTAGATTTGACACATTTGATAGTAGACGAAGTTCAGGATACTGACTCTATACAATTCTCATGGATAGCATTGCATACAAGAGCTGGAGTCTATACGAGTATAGTTGGAGACGATGATCAGGCCATCTACTCCTTCAGATCCTCAGGAGGAGTCAAAATATTTCAACAGTTTGAAAAACACTTCAGACCTAACATATTTTACTTAAACACATGCTTTAGGTGTGAACCTGAAATTTTAGAGGTGGCCGGAGCACTGATAGGAAAGAATGTTTACCGTTATGCCAAAGAGTTACGCTCGGCAAAAAAGGGAGGGGGAAAGGTCACTTTTCGTTCATATGTAGATATGGAGGAACAGATACAGGGTATTTTAAGCCTTATAAATCAGGATCCACATGGATGGGCAATTCTAAGCCGCAATAATGCTCACTTGGATGAGCTAGAAAGTTTGATCGAACAGCCAGTAATTCGTTACGGAGGTAAATCATTCTGGGATGAAAAAGAAACAAGCGATGTGTTAAGCCTTATGGCCTTTTTCCGACAATCAAATGATCCTCGCTTAATGAAGAGAGTATTGGCATTGTTTGGAGAACAGGAATCAGTTTTGGATGAAGTGGCATTGAGTATGAGAGGAAGAAAAGTTACTTTTGGCGACCTTGCCATCCCGGAGGACAGTTCTCTCGAAACAAAAACATTACATTCAAACTTCGTGCGCTTTACCCAGGAAAGTTCTGATAAAGTTGAGATAGCAAAACGTTTCGCCAACCTTACGAAATGGATGGAATCGTCGTCAATCAAGATGAGGAGTAATAAAGGTACAGCAACCTTAACAAAAATTGCTTTAGACACTTGTAAACAGTGGGCAGAAAAGACTGGTTGGATGAATATGATAAATCGTGCTGCTGCAATGTCATTAGGCCCTAGGAAGAAGGACGAGGAATACAGCCCAGAGAAAGTAGTCCTATCAACCTTGCATGGTTCAAAGGGTCTTGAGTGGAATAAAGTAATAATAATGAGTTGTAATGCGGATCAGATACCAAGTAAAAGATCAGTTGGGGAGGAGGCAATAGAAGAAGAAAGACGTTTGCTTTATGTTGGATTTACGCGTGCAGAAAAGCAACTTTTTGTAATGTGGTATGGTGATCCTTCTTTCTTTTTAAGAGAATGCAGTGAAGAAAAGATAAAAGAAGCAGCTAATATTCGAATTTCTCCACTTTATACAGAATAATTCGATATGGGCATTTACTTATGCTTAAAGCTATAGTATAAAAACAATGAGCTTAAATATCAGCTCCCAAATTTGAGTAACTTTGCTTAAAGTTACTTTCGCGTTAAGCGTTGATTTAGCCGTGAAAAGCGGCCAGCTTAAACAAGCTGTAAGACACCACCGGCAAAATGTCACCTTTGTCGCTGGTGCACTTCCCATGACTGCAAAAGGCAATCTGAATTTACCAAACCGTAACTAATTTAGCTCCTCCTGGGGCTATTTTTGTTGCGTACTTCTAATGCCAGATAGTATAAATCAGGCGGTTCATAGCTTACGGGAGATGAATGACAGGCTTTGCCTTCGTGTTGAAACAAAAATTTGTTTCTTCCTTCTTACTATATATAGGTGACCCCAAATGTCTAAAAATAAAGCTCGCAGTAAAGCCCTTCATCAAACCTTTAGTGAAATTATTCCAGAGATGGATAAGGCGCTAAACAAACAGCTCTTAGAAGTTCTGATGAAATATACAGAACGTGATAATGAACTGATTGTTATTTTGAATGAGGACGGCCCAAATATCATTGAACTTAAGTCTCTTAAGCCTGTGTCTTTGTTGGCCGAAAAGCTTTCTGCTTATTCAAGCTATTATCATGTGGATGTTGTGGAGCTCGTGGTCAAGAAAATTGATTTCGAAGGAGCTTATAAGCTTCTTAAAGCTTCCCCAGATGTACCACTTTTTAAAAGCTTAACTGAACTGGATAAATATCTTGTTGAGGAGTTTGAAAAATACGGATTAAATTCATTTCTTGACGTGGATAATCTGGATTACTCACTTGAAAAAGCCAGTGAACTCAAAAATGAGCAGTTAATAAATTGGGTTTCGGACATCATTTGCAAACGTGAAAAATTAACTTTACGTAAGCGTTTTGATGTCGCAGTAAAGGCCCACTACGAAAATGTAGAAAAAATGTATGATACCATTCGTCCGTTAATGAAAAAACTGGGTTTCCCAGAAGATCTCATGACGCACACCTTTAGTGAGTTAAGCGTTTTTGAAACTAAAGGATGGGACCATGCAATAAAATCGAAAATTGAGACTCTCGCTAAGCGTGAAACTCAATATTTAGATGATGCGGCTAAAGCAGAGAATCGACGTCTTGTAACAGAGAAGTTGGAGAACTCTTTAGCGATTGCACCAACTAAACCAACAAGAAATTGGTTACATATTGCCGGAATTGCCTGTTTGGTAGTCTGCACGTTCATGTATGTAACTAATAAATTTATTTAATCCTGTTAAGGGGGAACCCTAACGGGGCTTCTCTTTGAACAAATCGAGGAGCGGAAAATGTCATATCTTGAATATATCAATGAAGTAAAAGTGTCCGGGATAGTTATCAGTGCTGTGGAGAAAAAAATGACTGACCAGAGTATAGGTTTGTTAATAAAGCTCAAAAATAGGATGAAGACAGAAGTTGATGGTGAAATCACTGAGAGAGAATTTTCAGTTCAAATCAAGGTGTCGCCTGAAATGTATTCAACCTGTTTCACTGGTATAAATCAGGGTGATGAGTTGATGGTCTCCGGTTATATTGTTGTCGATACTATTATGATTGAAGGGAGAGAACATCCTCTTGACTACATGAGAGTGGTAGCAACAAGTAAGTTGGCTCACATACCTAAACCTCTAAAAGGTTTTGGACAAAGTAGCTTTAATCAGATCTGACATTAAACCCACCCTAAAGGGGAGAAATCCCTTCATGGGATTTCTCCTTTTGGAGTCCCCATGAAACAAAAATTTAGGGCTACTGCAATAAGTAGTAATCAACTTAGTTTTTTTTCTATATTCGATATAGATGAAGATGAAATAACGCAAATAGTTGATTCACCCAAAGAGCATTTAAATGATGCATACACGTCCGGATTAAACTTTAAATCAGATGAAAGTAACATTTCTGAGATAAATTATGATTCTGAAAGGCGTGAAAATCACCTTTATGAAAAATCCAAATTACTTAAAAATCAGATTTTGCATACAATTAATTTTGCAGCAGAAACAGATTATCTATATTCGGTTGAAGAATATAACCCAGATTTGGGTGGTCTGGTAATAGAATGGACCCCTGAGGATGTGTATGTTGTTTTTCTATCCGCTATGGAAGAGTCTTTGGAAATCATTAAAGAACTAGTGTTGAGGAGAAAGTTATTCTTCAAAGATGACAATGGTAATATCACAGTGAATCCACTTTTAGAAGCTGAAACACGGTGGTATATGTCAAAATCATTTGAATACACTTGTTTATCTCATGGACTTGATGCATGTGAATTTAGAGCGGAATTAAAATCATGGCTCTATTATCATTCGCATCGTTCGATTAGTGAAAACACGAAATTAGCTGAATGCAGGAATGATGATGAAATCATTTTGCATGATTGCAATGACGATATGGGCTGGGACATCTTCTTTGATCAGGATTATTTAATGTCAGAAAAAAAACTGGCTGTTAAATGGACTGACAGGGAAATTATGGATGTTTACATAAAAGCTTTTAAATCCACATTAGAGTTGTTTGACGAGCTTGTTTCATGTGATCTGTTAACTAAACGAAACGCTTTTGGCAAGTTAGAAATAAATCCAATATTCGAAAATCATTTTGAATGGATCATGTCTGAAGCTTTTGAAATAGTGGGAAATCATCTTGGTTATAATGTGCCTCAAATCAGGAAACTGATGGCAACTATTTGCCAAATGAATCTCAAATAAAATGCCACTGGCAAACATCTGCCAGAGGGCGGTGTTTGCATTTTACCGGAGTTAAAAATGTCTAATGCCGCTATGAAGTTAAATGAAACATCTTCTGATGCTTATGAAAAATTAGAAGCTCTTCTTTCCCCGGATGTTATAAAGTTAAAACATTATGTGGATAAAGGTGAGTATCTTTTAGTTCTAGCAAAGGACCTTTTTGGTATTCCAGAAATGGATCCAAAGATGGCTGTGCCTGTTTTCAAAACTAAAACCTCGTATCGAGCTCCGCTGAACAAAGACTACATACCAAATCCCCGAATACTTGAACAAGTGGTTAAACTGCTTATCAGTCCGGATATAGATTTAAGTGTGTGTCTTAAAGGTGAGTCCGGTTCTGGCAAGACTGAAATGGTAATGTACATTAGCCACATGATGAATTGGCCGCTGACAATTAAGCAGATCAACAGCAATATTCGAGTTGATGAGCTTGAAGGTGAGCGCAGTCTTAATGGTGGTAATACAGGTTTTGTACACAGCGATTTGGTAACGGGATTTCGTAATGGTCACCTCATTCTTCTGGATGAAGTGGACAAAATCGATCCTGATACGGCAGCAAAACTTCACATGCCCATTGAACGTAAGCCCTGGTCACTCAGTGCTAATGGTGGTGAGGTTATAACTGCTAATGGCTACACGCGATTTATTGGTACTGCAAACACAAACATGAGTGGAGGCGCTCGCCGGTTCGTTTCTTCTCAACGTCAAGATGCAGCTTTTATAAAGCGGTTCTTGATAGTTGAAATGGAGAAGCCCGACAAAGTTGCTTTAACCAATGTGCTTACTAAACGATATAGCTCTTTGCCTTTTCAGGTCATTGAGAAGTTCGTAAGAGTAGCGATTGCAGTAAATGACTCTGGTACAGAAGACAGTGTGATGGATATTCGTCAATTAGTAGCTTGGGTTGGCACGTCGATGACGTTAAAAACCTTTAGTCTTCTTGACACTTTCAAAATAGCTTTTGCTTCTGCTTTACCTTTACATGTGGTCGATCTTGTTCTTCAAGCTATAGATCTTTCTCTTGGCGAAGACAAGGATAAATCGCTGGAGTATTTCACAGCAAAAAAGTCGAGTTAGATGGGATTTGTTATGAAACCTCTGATATTTGTATCTCAGAGTTATCCCATCTTGAATTTAGTGCGTTTTTAAGTACGGATGGTGCTGCTACCATTGCTATAGCAAAAAACGGAACTAATTTTACTGGACTTATGCAACTGAATAACGACTATTCTTTATTGTTTTATCATGATGGTAAAATAAATATGGAAGGTCTAATTAAAGAAATGGAATTAAAAGGTTATATGTATCAGGGAGCAATGGGCAATGATGATGTTGCCGCTGAGTTTCCCGGTATTCTTTTAATTGCACCAGAGAAGCTTTAATATCAACCCTATCGGGAAATCTTTCCCGTTGGGGAGGGTTTCCCCTTTTTTTTGGAGAAACCCATGACTTTAAATACTTCAATGCTTAACAAAGTATCTGCAAAACAAATCTCTGAGAATTTTGCAAAATCATATCCAGATTTACTGGAAGGTGCAGTTATAACAAAAATTGAAATAAGTGGCTGTCAAGGATCGCGTCGAACCGATAAAATCGATTTGTCTTATGATGGAGATGATATTACGGATCAAAAAAGCGTATCTAAAAGCGAAGTACGTTGGATTGACATAAAAGCCCTTAGCTTCAAAAGTACGATTACCAGCAGAATATCAACCCTTTGCTCACGCTTGTGCATCCGCTATAGCAATATGTGGATTTTACCAGTTTCCAGTATGGAAGAGTTTCTGGAAGGGGCCCAAGAGATTGAACGAGAGTTTCAGGCAGGTATTCAAAACGTTGTAGACAATTATGAGATGCATATTGAGGCTGAAAAAAATAGAAGCCCAAGAATGTCTTCTTTGATTGATCAGTTGAAATTAACTAAAGATGATTTCATAAAATCCTTTAGATTTAATATTGCTCACTTTATTCCTTTTACGCCTATTAGCGTTGAAGGTGATGAAACCCAGGACTACTATCAGGAACAATTGATAACAGATCTGGCAGAAGAAGCAATGAGGGTTTATGAAAAAATTAGTAAAAATAATAATTTGCGCTCAAGTACTATTGACCGACTGAAGCAAATGCAAAATAAGATCATTAGCTTCATGTTTATACATAAAGAGGCGGCAGTACTTGCAGAAGCTATAAAACACATAATGAATAATTTACCTAAAGGTGCCATTTCTGAACCTCGCGACGTTGCGGTGTTACAGCAGTGGTTTTATTTCATGAGTGATGCTTCAATGTTAAAGCGTATTATTTCAGGAGAGCAAAAGGTTACTGACTGGTTGGAATCTATTACCAGATCATTTAATCAAAGCTCACAAACAGAACCGAACGCGCTACAGAACACAGGTATTGAAGCTATTTTAGATTCAACAAATGTGTTTCAGGTTGAACCTGTCGTAGAGAACGATATAAAAAACAGCACGTTTTCAAACACTGATTCTGTAGCTGAACCTGAGAAATCAGTTTCGCAACAGGAAGACAATGCTGAAAATGGTTTTGATATCGAGCTCAAAGGCTGGTAACTGTTTGCTTTATTAAAAACCCCAGATGGGTACTTCACCATCTGGGTGAGTACCCCTTTTTTATAAAGAGGTATTCTATGAAATTAGATCTTAAATCATCGCCGCGCCATATTAAGCGTTTACAGAATATAGCAAAAGTCATTAGCGGCTTAGGCGATGTAAGAGTTGTAATAGACGACAATACCAAAGGACCGTATTTTGATCCTGTCAATAAAGTTTGTGTTTTACCAAACGGCGATTATAGCGATGATGACTTTGTCAGTCTGATTGAAGGTTTTACCTGTCATGAAGCTGGTCATGGTCGCTATACCGTCAGTGAGGTTTACAGTGACGCCTTTAATAGTGTTCTCATGTCATCTGAAGGGTTTACACGCTTCGATGACGGAATGAATGCAGAGTTTGAGAGCCTCGCTGAGAAACGTAAAGCTTATAGCAGGGCAAAACGTCTTACCGGGCTTATAAATCTGTTCGATGATGTACAGATGGAAGAGAAGGTTGGTAACGATTATCCGGATGCAAAGCGGCGGCTTGCAGCCACTTACGCACTGATGGTTAAAGCCGGAAGGATGACTCCTGATATATCTTCTCGTCCGGAAAATCCTGTCCTATTTATTGAGTGGTATCTGCTTAACTCATTGCGAGTAAAAGTCCTTCAGCAGGTAGGTCACAAAGAAACCCTCGATCCGTTTTTTGACTATGCCCAAAAGATACTTTCTCCAGTAATTTCTGATGTTGAGGAAATTTTTCATGATGCTCTTGGTTGTGAAAATACTCAGGGCTGTGAATCCCTTGCTCGTAAGACCCTGGCTCTTTTAGAGAGACTGCGGGATGAGGCAAAGGAACAACAGCAGCAGACAGAGCAGGAGGAGCAGGAGGCATATGATGAATCCGAGACCGATACCGATACCGAATCAGAAGATAAATCGCTTACGTCGACTGATAGTCGTGAGGATGATTCTGAGGACGATAGTGAAGGTCAGGCAGATACTTCCGATAACGCTGATCTTGCTCAAGAGGGATGTTCTGAGCCTTCAGAACTTGCTGAAGATAACGAGGGAAATAATGAACCCACCGGTGGCAATCCCACGGGTGATAACATTATTGAAGACGATACTGATGCGATTAACCCTTCCGAGAGTGAATCAGATGAAGCCAGTTCGACTAACGTTGAAGATGAAAGTAACTTTTCATCGGCTCAATGGGAGATACTGGCAGATTTGTTGGATGCCTTTCTTAGCAGTGATGAGGATAGCGAAGATTATCACGATGCTTTGGCTAAAGAGATTGAAGGTATTGCATCAAAAGTATCCGATGACGTGAAAGCCGAATTCGGTGCTTCTGAATGGGATATCCCTGATCTCCTTATCGATTTGAATGTTTACAATGAGGCTTTGTCTCTGAGTCATTCAATCGGTAGCGACTTGTCTGTTTTACAGCAGGTTAAAATGCGTGGCCGAAACAAAACTCATGAGCGTGGAATTACCTTCGATGGAAATCGATTAATTCTGTCACAAATGGGAGTTCGTGATGTCTTCAGAGCTCAAAGCGAATCTAAAAATAGAGGGCATGTTGGCCTCGTATTAGTTCGTGATATTTCAGCGTCAATGGCTAATGATGAAAGATATATTCATGCCATTAAGTCAGATCTTGCTTTATCGATGGCCGCTGAAAGTTTGTCAAAAATGCATGTCTCCAATATAGTTTTTCCCTTCAAGGAAAGTGAATTTGAGATTATCAAAACGTTTGATCAAAGCGTTGAGGAATCTCTATCGAAATTCACTCTTGGATGTAAGGGTTATTATACCCCTACGGGATCTGCTTTAATGGCAGCTGTTGATCTGTTACTTGACAGCCAATTCGATAGGAAAATAATTTTTCTTATAACTGATGGTTATCCGAATAAATCGGAATTTACTATCGTCGAAGTTATGGAAAAGGCTAAATGTAATGGAATAGAAATCGTTGGTGTTGGTATTAAGACTGATGAAATAATTGGTTTTGAAACGGACACTTTCGTAACAGTTGATGATACTTCTTTATTGTCTATTGAAGTCAGTAAGCTAGTTCATCAAATACTTTCTTAATAAACTCTACCCAATCGGGGCAAAAAGGCCCCGGTGGGTCTTTTTGCTCCATGAAGGAATAAGGAGCAAAATATGACTCAGATAAAAACTTACCGTGTAGAACATGAAAAAGTCGGTGCGATGCATAAAGTCCGTATTTTCGGACGTGTTGGTGAAGTTATAAGCAATGATAGCCCTCAGGAAAGAATCTTCCGCGAAGTCACTATAGCGGAGGGTAATAGCCAGCAGGCTGCGTTACTTGTAGATAACTACATACAGCGTCTTGAGAATAATGGCTTCACGACTGAAGCATAAATGTTGAGGGCCCCCGGGCCCTCTTTCTTAAATTCTGCGTTGTGGGTTTCTCCCTGTCTTCTGCACCGCAGAAGGCATTGAGAAACTCACAATGCCAGATAAGAGAGATCATCATGACTTATGCATCCCCGGCTCTTCGTCGTAAACCACAGGAAGTATCTGAACACTTTATTAAACTCGTTCATGCTCGAATTGCTGAAGTGTCTGGCTGGAAGTATATATTCGAAAGAATACCTGCTTTCAAAGACGCTTGTGCAAAAGCCCCGAGCCAGGTTCCTTGCCCGTTTACTGGCGCAGGGAAATCGAAGTTTCGTTTCCGGCAAAAAGACCTTTATACCGGATGTGCGATCCATAATGACTTTCCGGTAAATGAGTTTTGCGACGGAATTGATGTTCTGGCGAAATATTATGAATTAAGTAAAACGCAGACTTGCAAAAAGATTCTCTCAGATTTTTTCGGGATGGATCTGCATGCTCCGTTAACTGACGCCGACATTGAAAATGAACGACGCTATAAATCAGCAGTTCGTGCCACAGAAACTCTTGACCGAGAGGAAGTGGCAAAGCGAATGCGAAAACTTGATGTGATGTATCACTATACCGGTGAAATAAAGCCTAATACTCCTGTTGCTTTGTACCTCCGTAATCGTGGGATCTCCCGCTTACTGAGTCACTTACCAAAGGATTTAGGCTTTAATAACCGGATCTACTATTGGGATAAAGATAAGCAGAAATCGATTATCTATCCGGGAATGATTGCAATCTATCGTGACACCCGAGGTCGGCCTCTGACTATCCATAGAACATACGTAGACAAAAACGGTGATAAGGCACCTGTAGAAAATCCAAAGCTGATGATGAAGCCTCCTGCCGATATGACAGGTGGCTCAATTCAGTTGTTTGACCCTCACTATGATTCAGGTAGTTCGACCTGGACACTGGGAGTGGCTGAAGGGATCGAGAATGCGCTTTCTGTTGTAGAAGCGACTTCAACACCATGCTGGGCAGCCAGCTCCGCATGGTGCCTTGAAAACGTTACTGTTCCTGATTTTTTACTGCCTCCGCCGGATGTAAAATATATAAACTTTTATATCTGGGCGGATAAGGATATTGCTAACTCACAAGGCACTCGTGCCGGTATCGAAGCTGCTCAGCGACTTCAAAGCCGCATGGTTGAGTTTTTGGCTAAACGATATCCCGCATCAAAGCTGACAATTGAAGTCTTCGAACCAGCACAAGATATTCCTGATGGGAAAAAGGGTATCGACTGGAACGATGTTCTCCAGTTAACAGGGCAGGATGGATTCCCGATTCACTGGGCTCCTGAATGTCTTAATCAGCTGTAACAACGATAACTCCCCCGCATTTTGCGGGGGGGGTTATCTTATCAATATTATTTTTTAAATTGTATTGATAAGATAACCGCTTTCCTTCGTGATAATTACCTGCCTTTAAGGTCTTTTCACGGCTGAGATGCTTGCTCAGTTAAATAAATGTGCGGTACTACTGGCTATGGTCGGTTGTATGACATGGTTATTCCATAAACTATTAAAACCCATAACGGGAGTATTACCGTTATGGTGATGCTCGTCGTTTTACATCGGAGAGCATTTTAATGAATTTTCAAACTAACGAAGTTTTTAATAAATTTGCTGCTGTTATAAAATCGCGCATCGTCAATGAACCATCGTCATGCTATTTGCTGCATGATAATGAGATAGATATAACGATTTTGAAACATGGCATATTAGAAAATGACAGAAACCTGTTGTACGTAGTTCGTCCTTCAGGAACGTGTTTGTTGCGTTGTGACAAATATTTCTATCCGAAATATTATCTTCGTTGCCGTGGAGATTATAAGTCATTCATATATGTCCATCTTGATCTACATAGTGGTGAAGCTAAAGAAATCACATGGGAGCAAGCAGACGATATGCTGTCTAGTCCAGGAAAACCCCCATTAAAAGGAAATCTTGGACGATTTGAGTATATAAAAGTTGTGGTTGAGGACCTTCGTATTCGAGGTTACGCTGATTATCTTCCTGCGTATAATCTTGATGACCTTCGCCGTTTTGCCTTACAGGACGACCGCCCATCCCTTGTCAGATACATTGACAATGTAATGGCAACGGTCTGATTGGTTGCTAATTGATTTACATATTTTCCCTGATGGCCAACCTGCATCAGGGAGGCCTCAATAACGACTGGAGGCTGTATGAAGTTAGCTACGGACCTGGTAAAAGCTATTTTGATTAGAAATGGTGTTGAACCAGTAAATATAAGCGAATCATCTAAATTATCTTTGAAACAACCACTGACAGAACTTAAATTCAGTTTATATTTGCGAACTGAGCATTTATCTCACTTCCTACCCGGTTATGTTTATTCTATAAAAGAATGTCCACTGTCATATGACATCGGGATCGAAATTCAGAAAATCTTCGAAAGTTTACATTTGTTAAACGAAGAATTTGAATCCCTCGGTTTTGTTTCTGTATGGATAGAAATGCATCAAAGCATTTTTGAACAAAGTCGGTTTAAGAAAAGTAACTTTACTTTTCGGGAGGAAGAGGTCGAGCTTGCTAAAGGGCTTGTTTGTTCTCACAATTCACAAATAAGTAATGCGGCTTATTTCTGGCTTCAGCACTTTGAGGAGTTTATGATTTATGTTCGTAATAAGCTTATCGACCTCTTTCGAGAGGCCTATGACCTGATCCTTGGAATGCAGCAAGTATTTTTCATTCGGGAAAAGGAAGAGCTGTTGAAAACTATAAGTTATGGGGATGACCTGTATGAGGTGAAATTAATGGCGGCTGAGCTTTACTCTATCGAACAGAACTTAAAGTGTTCTGAATCGATAAGTACAAAATCTCAAGCTTCGGCATATATTAACCGCATCCGTGAGTTTGTGCGTTCGGGGTGGAGGCAGGGCTATATAGTCTGCCATCATAAGCGAAGTAATCAAATCTCATCATTGTCATTACCGATGTACTTGAAAGATACGTCAGGCCGAAGTGCTCGAAAGCGAGTAAAACGTCTTATATCTTCTACAGTTTGTGGTAGAAATAAAGATTTAGGTCTTACAGATTTTTAATTAAATTATACCCATGTGGGGATCACACCCCATATGGGAGTGATCCCTTTTTTATTGAGAGAGGATCACATGAAAATTATCGAAAAAATCATTAATGCCTTTTTGGTTGTTCAACATAAAAAAATACAGGTTAAAAACATTACATTTTTAGACAATGGGCAGGGCATGTTCTCTGGTATGTCTTTTGATGCTGATGTTTCACTGGAGTTTATGTATGAATCAGCAAAAGCATATAGTTCTTGTTTCTGTGATATTCCCTTTCCAGGTTTTGAAGATGCAAATCTGGAGGAAATTACGAAATTTCAATTAGATGCTTTGAAGCAAAGAAAGAATCATTCTTTCATTGTTAACCATTTGAGGTTTCCTATAGTTTTAAGGGAAGGGTGCAAAATCGAAAGAGGAGAAGTCTATTCAATTTCGAATTGCACTTATAATAAAGAAAGATTGCAGTATCTTTTTTCTCAGGATATTTACGGTAAGTTGTATAATTCCTTAGAGAAAGAATTAAGCTCGTTTTTCTCATTTATCAATGTTGAGGTGCACGAGTTGTTAAAAGATGCTGTATGCTTTGCATTAAAAATCCTGAATAAGATATCTTTGGATACACCTGAAAGACTTATTAAAGCTTTTAATTATCGTGACTGGTATTGTAGTTACGATGTTGAGCTTTTTAGGAAAGGCTTACCTGGTCATATTCTGGAAGAGCTCATTGCTCCAGATATCTTACTTTCAGACCTTAACGGTTGTAGAAAAATACTTAGAAATGCAAAACGATTTCTAAATGGACATACAAAAACCAATTGTGTTTATATTAAATATGAATGGTGGTTGGGGCCTGTGGATACCTCACACTCAGCTAAGTTGATGTCTGACAAAGAAATTAACAACCGAAGTGACTTGAAGAATTTTTCAAAGGTCTTTTTCAAAGAGTGTTTAAGTTCTGGTAAGTCGGAATATGAAAACCATCTTAGTGAAAAAGAACATGCGCTTCGCTACAATTATTAATTAAAATTATTTTCTCCCATAGGGATTTCTCCCTTTGGGAGAAATCCCTCTATTAAGAGGGTATTTAAATGAATGCGATACAAAAGTTAGTTGAATCTATTCTTGTTAAAATGGGTTTTGTTGGCGCTGTAGTGGAAAATATATATTTGGATTCAAAACCATTTCGGCATATTCGATTTGTGGCTGATATTCCAGTAATATCTTTTCTACCTCATTTGGTGAAATATCTTAAGGGCGCAGACCATCTTTACTGTGGTAACGATGATTTGCATCCTCTTTTCATTTATTTTTCCGAAGCGGCTACATTAAAAGCAGGCCCTGTAAATCTCGCGAACTTTCGTTTTGAAGTTTCTATAGCTTCAACTCATTTACGACTGGTCTCAGAGCAGCCTGATTTGCTTATCAAAGGATTTAACCGGGATAATCTAGAATACGTTTATTACCGCTCAGATTTGGCCTCTAAGGATCTTATACTAGGCCTTGTTGAACACGGTTCTCCTTTCATAAAACATCTACATGGACTTATACAAAAGCGAATTTTAAACGAGTTCTCTCTGATTTTTTCTGTTCTTGAAAAGATTTTAGAAAGCGCGAAGCCACAAATTCTTGCTTGCTTCCATAGTGTTGATTATGAAATGAACGTAAAAATAATAGCCGAAGCTATACCTGAAACTGTATCTAATCAGATAGTCACATCTGATTATATAGTTAATTCTATATCAGATGCGGACAAGTTTATAAATCATGTTCGTCGCTATTTAGCAGGCAGGGTAATGAAGAGGCGGATATACGCTGAATTAGATGTTTGTGAAGAAACATCAAATATTTCACTAGTGAACTTAGGATGCTTTACGTCTCCTCTGCTCGTTACGGAATATCAAATGTTTAAGCCACACTCTTCAGGGTTATATCGAAAAGCTATAAACAACTCCTTAAAACAGTTCAAACCAGAAATGCATGTACCTTCTGAAGAACTCTTTTATAATTAATCTAACCCATCCGGGAACTTGCTTCCCGGTGGGAAGCACTTCCTTTTTAGTCATGAGGTAGTGTAAATGTTTAAAGAATCTGACCACGTGGAATTTGTTAGTGCCTTTCTTTATCAAAATTTAGGCCTTAATGTTCCCGCTGACGATATAACCGTTCAATTATCTGATACTTCGTTCGACAAAGTAACCTTTGATTACGATGTAGATATCGATAATTTAAATTGTATGTTGGATCTCTACATATCTGAACTAATAAAGCACAACGCATCTTACTCCGATTCTATTCTTTTGAAACAAAAAATAATTTATTTTCTTGGAGTATTTAAGAATTTCGGATTTTTTACGTTTGATATTCGCGGATATAGTAATACTTTAAGCCCAGTTAAAGTTATTGATATTGTTTCAATGATTATTAATGACTGTGAAGAGTTATCTAAAGCTAATTCTTCTACTGATGCTATAAGAAATCTTTATCTCGATAAAATGAAGGTGGATGGGAAAGTGTTAGTTGCGAAATTTGCACTTAAACAGTTTTTTCATTCCGACTTTGGTGACTTTATCTCATTTGTCGAGAAAAGAATTACAGATTGTCTTAATGAAACTTTAAGGATTATCAAAGCTGTTGAACATGGCTTTGTACGTGTTGGGCAGCATAAGATTAATCGCCGTATTAATGATGACTTAAAGTTATGCATTGATTTCAATACTGATGATTATCCGGCAAATATGCCAGATATATATATTAAGTTTAACGATACATTTGATGGGAACGGGGCGTTATATTGTGACAATGATGCCCTCATATCCCTCTATACCGATGTTGCTTCAATTATCAATGTGCCGGTGATGATGGAAGTAAGATTGATCAATAAAAGAGGGCGTGTTGTCTGTGATTCTTCGCATTCAACTTACGTATCTCTCGAAAGTAATGACCGATACAGAGTAACTGATCGCACATTACTAATAACTGAAGCTTTTGACGATTTTCGTAACGCGTCTCAATGATCCTTTTGCTTCAGTCCAAAAAAGTAACTTTGGTTGGCTGAAGACACTTGTCTATGACAATGTAAAATCTGTCGCTGGCATCTTCTTTTAGCTTAACCAAACTTTTATCTAACCCAGTGGGGAAGTCGCTTCCCTTCTGGGGCACTTCCTCTCAAATTTGAGGTAGTGTATATGACACATTCATCTGATGATAAAAACTATGTCCGAGCAGTTCTGAGCTATCTTGGCATAGATTTTGATGAGGCGGATATAGTATTAAGTGTTTGCCATTGTCAAAGTGACGAGCTTTCTTTTACCTGTAATATCAAAGCTATTGAACTCAAGAATGCTGTTGATTTATATGTCGATAGTATCTCTGAGAATGAAATAGAAGCTTTAAACAGAGAATCTTTAAAATCTCGACTCTGTTACTTTCTTGAGGTGTTTGACGCAGTCTCTGGTCAGTACCTTGAGATTTCA
Source organism: Enterobacter cloacae complex sp. 2021EL-01169 (assembly GCF_020733125.1). Classification (NCBI taxonomy): domain Bacteria; kingdom Pseudomonadati; phylum Pseudomonadota; class Gammaproteobacteria; order Enterobacterales; family Enterobacteriaceae; genus Enterobacter; species Enterobacter cloacae complex sp. 2021EL-01169. The sequence goes on along the minus strand of NZ_JAJFTC010000017.1, from coordinate 31,728 downwards.
GGAAAACACTTTGCAACTAGCCGTTTTGAATATGATGATGTTTGTAGTGAAGTTCTTAGCATGTCTAATGATGTTTCTCAGTCGAAAGGTTATGACCGGGATGAATATAACAGACTGATGCAGGTTGATGGTCAGGTTATGATTGCCCGTTTTGCTTTGCAACAGTTCTGGGATACTCATTTTATTGGACTAATAACATTTGTATCTGAGTCTATAACATCGAGCCTCTATAAAGCTTATGAAACTTTTAGTGATATAAGTTTGGCTTGCTATAAACTGAGTGAATATTCTTATTCACGCTCTATCAACAGTGAATTGACCCTTAATATTTCACTTAAAGAAAATGACTTCTGTGAGGACCTATCTGATTGCTATATGGAAGATGAGGCTTTACCTTCTGGTAGGGTAATTTCTCGACGCAACAATGACTCCATAATAAGTATTTATGAGAGCTATGCTGCGGCTTCTTATATTCCGATGATTGCATCTTTGGAAGTCGTTGATGAATACGGCGAAGTGGTTACTGACCTCTGCCATACCGTTTATGTTTCAGAGTTAACCGGTGGGCGGATTAAAATCCACGACCGTAATGACTTAGTATCTGAAGTTTTCGATAACCTAAGAAATTTAAATCTTGCAGTTGGAGATTCAGTTTCACAAGCTGCTTGATTCTTTCCCTGATTTTGATTTTTTCTCACATACTCTTATGGCACGGTTTCCGTGCCTTTTTTTTGCCTCGCTTACAAGCGTCTACTCCTCTTCTACCTATCCCACCTTACATCACCACTTAAAATCTATCTTTCTAATTCCATTATCCTTTTCGTAGCCTCTAATGCTCTGGTATGAACATACTCTTTAAACTCAAAAAAGTGCTATTAACGAAAAAAAATCCCTAAAGAGATTTGTATACTGTTCTCAACCAAGGAGAGCTCATGAATGAACTAAAATCCAAAAACGAGAACAGTACCAAAAGCAACTTTCCCCCGGTTGATAATCAGTTTTGCTTTTACCATGTTGATTTCAGCATAGAACGACTACTTTCAACGGCCGAGGATCTCCAGCTTGAGTACATCTTCCAGAAACCTGGAAGTGAAGTAAGAAAGGATTTGGTTGAGCGATTCGAACGTGGAGAGCGCTTTGTTACAGCTTCACACTGTGACAATTTCTGTGAAATCCTTGGTTGTCAAGGCCATCAGGAAAATGCATAAACCCATAAACCTACATTTCCACTTTTAAGGATGTTCACTAAAGAATGATTGGAGAAAGTATTTTTGACTGGGTAATTTACGGAATATCCATTTTGATATTTGCCTCAGCACTAATTGAAGGAAAGACAACTCGCTACCCAGCACTTTTTTTCTATGGGAGTTTAATTTTAATGTTAATCCTGATAGTTGCTGGAGGCCTTAACTGGTGGTTCTACAGGTCAAAATATGGCGCAGTAATCGTTATCTTCACAGTGGTCTCTTTACTGATGACTCGATTCCGCCTGGTCATATATAAATTAAGATTAAGAAAGTTAGTTTCAGAAATCAGATTTCGTATAAAAACGGGTTTTCGTATAATTCTTGTTTTGTCGGATAATGAGGATGAGCGTAATGTTCTGCTGTCTATGCTTAGCAACGTATTGCCAGAGCAAACGCTTATTCACACGCGTGATGCTCTCGGACCTCATTCAGAGCCTATCCTAAAAGCTCTTGAGCTACATCATCAACAGGGAACAGGTTACATACTCGTCTGTGAACAACAAATCTCAGCGCGTACGTGGTTGAGTATCGTAGAAAATGGGAAACCTGATACATCTATAGCTGTTAATTTTCATTCGATCCCAGAAATGGAGTGATTTTTTAATGAGTAGAACCGTTTCACAAAGTGTCACAGAAGATTGTCTTTTTGATACCCGCACACAAGTCAGATTACAACTAAGTCGAAGCGTTCATAAAACGCTGGCATCTGCTAAAGAAATTTTACAGGGAAGGGGGGTTGATTCGGTCTCTATTGAAGATCTTGTGCGAGCCTGTCTTGAAGAGAACCAGCCAATTGATCTAGCCTCACTTTACCTTGAAAATCTCTTAAAACAGAAAGGTACCAGCATTTGCGATTTTTAGTGTTTTCAAACCTATTAGATAAAATGCCGGTTGTGTTTATATAACATCAATAATTTCATGCAACAGGTAAAACATGAGTACTCAAAAGCAACTTTCCAGAACTACCGGCACTGAACGTATGTTTAAGGAAGAGCTGGCGTTATCCTTAATTTGTTGGGTTTTCACCAGTCCTTTTACCAACTGGACCGATAAAGTCTTCAGTGGTATTGAAGTTCCGTCTGAAGGACCGTCATCATTACGGGGTGAGACAGAAAAATTCTTTCGTTTTGTCGTTAATGAAGAAGGCTACGACGCAGGAAGGGCTGCTATTGGTCTTGACCTATGTTGTTTTTCACTTCCGTTGTGTTTGTTCCCGGACGCTGCCCTGTCTGAGGAAGAGGTTATGAGTAAGTTAACCGGAGAAGTTATCCATGGAATTCTTCTTTCCTTACCTGAGTTTATTGATATGCCAGAAGTGCTCGCTTACCAGGTCAGGGATGAAATTCTTGCTTTTAACACTCGCTGTGGAGACGGGATCTTTCATGGTTGGAACACGGCTTCAGAATTGTGGAAGTTTGAAATCTTTCCCCGCACCACCATCATGATGCAGCATACTTCGGCAATACATTAAAATTAGGCGGGGCAGAATGCATAAAAAACTTTTTCTTCTCGAATGGAAACCCTGTCAGAGCCGCGTATGGGCCGGTTGGATGGCCCTGTGGTTGACTATCAGTTTTCTGATGTTATCTGCCTTGCTTATGACAGATCATCTCCTGAACAAAGTCATCCTGCCGCCAACATGGTTGTTGATCTGGTTTTCGCCAATGCTGGGGTTTTTGATAAAAGTTCGCGTCGTCGAAACTCAACATTTCCTGGAGCATGACCTCTGTGTTGCAGGTTTCTCTTTTTACCGCTGGAAGAGGTTAGTTTCTCCCGGGCTTTGGTCAGTTGACTGTATAAATGGTCGTTTTCGCCTCAATCGGATCACCCAGGTGGGTAAGACTATCCACTATCCATGGCGTCTCCATTATCATCCTTTGTTCATGAGCCCTATCGAACATAAATCGCATGCTGTGAAAGCTGTTTCAAAATGACTTCTTTAGAGGTTTACATGACATTTATGTTCTGCAAGGTCAGCCTGGGCAGCAAAATTGATTGGAAATAACATGAGCCTGGAGAAACGTATGAGTTATGACGATTTGCCCTATTTTCGTGACCAGATTCTGGAACGCATCGACTCGCTCAAGTGTTTTCTTTCGAACACCCCCCCGATGATGGCAAACCTGATGACTGTCTCCACCGTATCTAGAACAGAAGAGCGCTTGAAGCAGGTTAAACCCATCAGGGTTAGTATTAAAGACGATGCTTCGGTTGAGGAAATTATTCAGGCACTTACTGACATCTGTGTGGATGACATAGAGTCATTAAGTCATGATTCCACCAAAGTAACCACTAAATACCCGGGTCTAATCATTGTCCCCGAAAGAGCAGATCTTCTCGAAAGCTTGATCACTTCTATAAACGAAGCAAAAAATGATTTTGCTGCGGCAATGAGGCGTATCGATAATAAAAAGAATGTCCGTTTTGATAAAGTGCACAAGAAGCTCCCGGGCCTTGTCGCTATGCACTCAACAAGAAATATCCTTTTCATCAAGTCCCAGCTTAAAAAAGTTACTTTTTCATGGCGGCTAAACCGAAACCAGGAAGTTAAAACAGCAGAGCAACTTGTGAGTTTGTTGGAGCGCAGGAGAGCCTCAGAAGTAAAAAATGTAGCAACTACCAATTTGAATGTCGTGTCTAATATCGATAAGGCTTTACACCGTCTTGAATTTCACCCACTGAAGCAGGGCGAATCTTATCGCCTTTGTCGAACTAACTCTTTCCCTGTTCCGATTGCTCACATTTTTGCATTTAGGCCTGAAGGGCAGGAACGAAACGGGAATAAATATGCTGAGACTGATTATTCAGTAGTAAAAGCATCCTTGCCCATTTTCGCAGCAGGCAACATACCTCAATTAAAAACGCTCTCTGACTGGGCTCCTGAAAACAGCCAGGGTCCGTCCAACCAACGGAAGCTGAGCCTGAAATATACAGAACTCGTGCCGGGGGCTGAGCTGGGCATTTTCATTGTCAGCCCCGAAAATTAAGGAACAACAATGCAATGGATTTCCACAGCCAGCCAGAAAATCGATGAGCGTCTCTATCGTGTCTGCGTCTGGGTAAAAAAATATCACGCTGATGCGATTAACCGCGTTGTGCTAACCGTTGATCTAAGTAAAGCCCGACATGACCCTGACGAGGACCAGGTAAGAGCAGAGCTGCTGTGCGGCCATTATTTTTTGCTTCGTAAGGAAAACGCTTCGAACTCTGCGCCTGACGATCAAAAGTTTGCTTTCCTGCCTGACGGGCGCAATCTGTGTTGGCAGACCGCAACCCCGGTGCTTCAGCATCTCCTACTCAATAAAAACGTTCCTGAGTCGCTGAGGTTGCTTACGGACTACATACATATGCGTCTGGCCAGGCTGACAATGGTACCTATGTCCGGAACCATCATGAACGAGGCTCTGCTGGACAGCATCAGCTGGGTTAAGGTGGATTTGACCTACTTCTGGCAGTACGAACAGCTCAGCTCTCATCTGGGACCCATCCAGATAACCCACAAGGCACTTGTACGCTTCGGGCACCTGGCAAAGAATGATGAAAACTCCAGTGCCATAAGAATTCTGCGTCAGCGTCTGTCTTCAGAATTCTTACAAGAATTTCAGATGGCTGAGGATGAGCTAAAGCGCAAACAGTCGTTGATGGGCACCATGGACGTGAAAATGCTGTTTCATGCTCATTACCCCAGCCAGAAGATGCTGGTGGCTCGATATAAAAATGGTTGGGTAATGGTGGATTGTTTTCTGTTTCACCATACCAAACCTAAGAAAAAAGCAAAAAACAAAACTACTGTGGCTAAGCCTCAACTTAAACAGACTAAAAGAGAAGGGAGTGAAAATGGAACTGGGCATTATGGTGTGCATCGTGTTGTTACTCTCAGTGGCGGCGGCGTGGATCAGTAATAAGACAGTTGATTTGCTCGAAAGATTCTATTTCAAGCGTCCGCTGAGCATGGAGTACGCGGCATGGCTACGTGTAATGTGTGCAGGCTTGTTATTAGTTTTTATTCAGGTTGCTCCCCAATTTACACTCCTGTATACCCTTAAACTTGTCACGCTTATTAATCTTGGAATCCAGACAATGAAATTAAATGGCGTGTACAAATATAAAAGGACGGGAATTTTGCCTCCGGGAGGGGCACTCTCTAATCTCACCAGACTTAACCCGTTCAAGAAAAAATAAAGTTATGCGCCCGTGAGGGCGCTATTCATCAAAGGCATTTCGCATAAGCTTGATCATGGCTTTTTTACCAGCTTCAATATTGCGAATGTAGCGCATAACCATTTCTTCATTCGACCAGTTCCCCATTTCCATAATCTGTGGTAGCGAGTAACCTTCAATATCCAGCTGTATCGCACCGCCTACACGAACGCTGTGCCCTGTCCAGTAACGGGTTTTAGTCTCATTTGGATAAAGCTCATTCCACATTTCTTTAAATGCCCGTAAAAGGGAATTTTTGCTGAGCATACCGGCATCGTCCACAGTGTCTTCCTCATCTTCATCGTTCAGAAGACTTTGTTTAGCACGGTAGGGCAGGTTATGCCGTTTAAGAAGCTCAGATAGCTCATTCCCTTTACTCCGAAGCTTCCAGCCGGGTGGCATATAGCCTGTATCATGGAAATTTACGGCCTGGAAAAGGTATTCATCCGGATGACTGTGCTGATCCATTTTCACAAGGTTCATCAATCTCAAGAGGCAGTTAGTTAACTGACGTGTCAGCCGGTAGGTAAGAAGTGTACTGATGTTCGTTTTTGTACGGTATACCGTCAGGTTAAATTCACCGGTCATACTATCCAGAGACAGATCTTTCAGACGTATACGGCGAATTTCGGATGAACGGAGCAGTGTTTCAAAGCCTGTCCAGATCAGGCACAGGTCACGAAGCTTACGAACTGAGTTTGTAGTACTGCGTAACTTTATCAGAGCCTTGAGATCGCCAATAAGAAAGGGAGTTGCCTGTTTAGTCGTCTTTCGCTTCCGGGCTTCCGATTGTTTTAAGGCTTCCAGCATGTACCATGCTTCAGACGTAATAATCCCGGGCAGGTTAAGCCCTTTTTTATGGATACTGTTTAAGGCCTGAAGACAGCTGTTTATGCTGCTTCGTGACAATTTGCCTTCAAGATGCCCCATAAACGCCAGCAGAGCTTCCTCAGACACGGGGAGCGAACTTACTGGCCAGTCTGTATGCAACCGGGCATTCGCCTGATACCATTCGTTCCATACTCGTAGCCAGTGCAGATAGGTTTTAGCTGTGTTGTATCTCAGATGGGAAAAGTAACGGATCAAGCGTGAAAGCTGTTTATCATGGTTGCCGAACGTTTCCAGCTGCTGATGCAATTCGCTTTCCGAAAACTGTCTGATCACTGATTGATTCTTCATCCTGCTCACCGGGATACACTGGTTTTATTTACAGTCATTTTAGCACTCATGTACCTGGTTATGAACAGGGTGGAAACAACGAAAAAGGTTGTGAAATCGTTAGGCTTAAGTGAAAAATGATATTAAGATTATCCCTGGCCAGTTGAGGCCTGTCTAAAGAAGGTTGATTATGTCTGACACAAAGCAGTCTTATTTAATGAAATTCCGTAAGTGTAGTTCGTTCGAAACGCTCGAAAAAGTATTTGAAAGGTTATGTGAAAAAAACTCGGGTGTCGCCTCTCTTGAAATTTCTGGTGCTTATGATCATCGTAAAGCTGAACTGACAATGAAAAAGTTATATGACAAAGTTCCTGCGAGTGTGTGGACCTTTGTTCGCGAGTAATTATTGATATTGGCACAACAAAAAGACTGTGTCTGGATTTGAAAATAGTTTATGCCCCTTTCGGGGCTAAAGGCACTGTAATAGCCTGTCTTTTTAACTTTCTTATTAAGTTCGGAGAAAGACTTTAATCATAAGCCAAGCCCACTGCTAAATACATCCGATATTCTCCTTAATTTTAGAAGTTGTGATAAAAGTTACTTTACCTAAACTTCTCTCTCCATATTTGTAAGGCTCTCATTTGATTCTTGTCAAACATTAATCTGGAAAACTAAAAAATCATTTCTTTTAATTCGTTTTACAGAAATCCTCCTCCGTTATTTCGGATATAGTTTGAATAATTATCAAAAACGGGGTGCAGCCATGCGTAAGAGTTACACATTTGGTATTCCATTTGGACTCCAGAGAGAATCAGGACTCTTTTTAGATATTACAGAGGTCAGCCGGGGTATCGACTGTAACTGCATCTGCCCCGCTTGCAAAACTGATCTGTTAGCAAAGCAGGGGGAGGTCAAGCTTTGGCATTTCTCACACAGTACTGCTGTAGCCGGTGACTGTGATGGTCTGATGGAAGCCATCCGGGGAAAAATTATTGAAGTCATCAACGAGCACCAGGTTCTTGGTTTCCCAAATCTTCTCGCTGGCGACGATGGTGGGCCGGTTTCACTGAATGAGGTTATTGGAAGCGGCAGTATGTTCGGAGGCACAGCTGATCTGTTCGTAAAGGTTAATGATTTATGTGTGGCCGTCTTTCTGGACAGGGATCGTAGCATTTCTGCGAAGTTAACCTTTGACCACCTTCATCCTTCCGAAAGAGTTGCCGCATTGCGTATCGATCTTCCAGATATTGAATATGAAATCAGTCAGGTGCAGCTCGGGCGACGTAAAACAACATACAGTGAGTGCATTGAAAGCCTGATCATTGATGAGACCAGTTCCCGGGAATGGCTATATCATCCATTAATGCATGAACTTGAATCTGAACCTCTTCAGGAGTATCGGGGACGGGAGCCTTCAGAGGAAGGGCCTCTTCTTCAGCGCCTTGCTGACTGTAAGATGAAATTGCCTGATATCCTTCCGGGCAGTCATAACGCGTTAGTCAGGTTACAGCAGGATACGATTGTATGTCTGTGTCGGTTAACGGTTCGGGCTTATGACATCGCTCAGACCGATGAATTTCCTTTGTTCCTTCGCTATTTCAGGTTGCACTGCCTGGAAAACAGCGAACATGTCAGTTACGAAAGACTGATCTGCTGGCAGGAAATGATTTCAAAAACCCAGGAAGGCCAGTCCTTGACACAAAACGAACTTGAATATCTTCATGAGATTGTCCGCATCGCCTTATACAATCACCGGCTTAACAATGTCAGTATTTCAGATGTTAAAAACCATGACACAGGAAAGGAGAGCGGCAGGGTAGAGCCACAAAACTATTCACTCTTATAAATAAATTGGGCTTTGCGCATTAAACCCTTGCCGCAGGAGGTGTACCGCATATCCGGCACAGACAGTCAGTTTTTCTGGCAGCTTAAATTTGACACAGCTTAATATAGTGATTCATTAAACAGGTTCAGTATGCTGCCAGAACGTTTTAGTCGTTATGGGCGTCCGTTAGTTTTCTACTAACTGAACGACGACCAGCCTGCCGCCTTCCTCCTTTGACAGAACAAACTGAGCGTTATTCGTCAGTTCAATTTTTTCCCCAATGGCAATCTGTCGTTTATCCGGTAATGACATAAGCCCATTTATGCCTTCATTTACTAACCACCACTGATCGTTATGGAAAACAAAATACCCAACTCGTTTCCTTTGCAAATCGGTTGTACGCTCATTTGGCGCAATGAGGCGATTCACATGCCACGCATAGATTGACTGCCCGCTCCACACCATCAACCGGTGGTCGTCAGGACGATAACTGCCTTCCTTTCGGGAAGAATATAAATTTAGAACCGGTAATTTACCCTTGTATGGCGTACCGCAGTAGGGACAAACCGGCTTTGTCTTACCCGAGAAAACGTACCATTTCTGTTCACACGCCTTGTTCTGGCAGGGCTGTATCAGATCGACTGTTTTAACCAGGGCGCTTTCCCACTCATCGGCGGTCGGGCGTTTAGTGGCATCGTGTAAGCCATCTATAAAGGCGCGCTCAAACAAAGGTGTCAGATAAGGGCCCATGATGGTGTAAGGAATTTTCTCCGGGTCAGCCCAGGGCAGTGAAAAGGACGATAGCTGACTGACTTTGACTGCATTGCTTTTGTCTGTCGGATGTTCAATGAAGAGTGCCTTCTCACCCATAGATAAGGTCTCATCACGTACTTCATCCGACATGTCATGTATTTTTCCGCCACGTAGCGGATGACGGAAGAACAGATACATGTAGATAAGCACCGACAGCGCATGACGGTCAGTAGAAATGCTTGGCAATACGCGGTTCGGATCCTCTTTGGAAAGATGGCTGGTTTTCACCACTTCCGGAGCGATAAAATCCGGGGTGCCCACGACGTCGGGAGGATACTTTCCAGGGACAACCAGGCCGTCTACGTCAATGATGCAGGCATGTCCCATTTCTGGATCGATAAGCACGTTTTTATAGCTTAGATCGCTGTGACAGAGACCTGCCGCATGCATCCTTCTGACGGCTCTTGTTAGCAGCAGACAGACCTTGAGATAGGTAAGCGTATTGCCTCGTTCACGTGGGTCGAGAAATTTATTCTGGTTGCTGGCGCTGGCAAACCATTTGCCTTCCTTTTCACGGCCTTTTATGCCAAGAAAATCATCGTTTTTAGAGCCGTATTTAAAGAAAAAGTAGCTTTTGTAGGTTGGAACCACGATGCCGATTTTATCCCCATGCTCAACAACGTGGGTCGGCCAGCAAAACAGGTCCTTCCAGTATTCACCTCCGGACTGGCCAAAAATGTTTTGCCTGTAGCGTCCGGTGATCATATCAATCCGATCCCGGGCCTGCTCGTTCTGCGGTTTATGATAAAAAGCGACGACGTATGATTTATCAGGCGAGAAGTAAACATCCTTCATCGAGCCCGAACCAATTACCTCGTCAACATACTGGACTGTTTCGCCGTCCTTTGTTTTGCACGTAACAATATTTGCCATATTGATCACCGAAGAAGCGTATCCCTTACCACAACACCGCAATAGTGCGGTCATCGTGGTTCCCTGTGGAGAAAAAGTTAAGCCAGTCGCCTAACCTCTCAGGCGCAATACTGGCGTCTGTAAGGACAGGGATGAGCTCATCAAGGAGACGGGTCCATTTTTCGTCACTGCGAAGCCCGTTATCTGTCTCAAACAGAGGGTCTGATACGCCATCTGTCATGAGGATCAAGTGAGATACATCATTCCATTTACCCACGCTGATGCGGCCGCTAAACGAGGGGTCTGCGATAATGCTCTGGTCAAGAAAGCGGGTTTGTCCTGCGTATTCTCCGCTATCGGGATTTCCCAGTATCCTGACTTTACCGGAAGGGCTGTATGCACCTATCGCACCATCACCAAGCCAGAATGCAGCCGCAAACAGCTCATTATCAGTTCGTAGCGCTACAGTTGCCAGTAGGGTTGTTGAATAGGATTTCACAGGTTGTTCTGCACAAATGGCTTCGTTCTGGATACTGTTGACCGCGAGCGTAGCTGCCTGTTTAAAATGATGAAGCATGGCGTTTATGGTTGCCTGCTGATCGCTCCCTTCCCACGCCGTGATGTGCTGCTTTAGATGGACGCCTTTCAAACCACTGAGCTGATTGAAAAGGTAATCGCCAGCCGTTTGGACTGCAATCCGGGAGCCTTCCCGGGAATTTACCGCACTACCGGCCCCGTCTGCGACCAGCATGACAGACCATCCTGTTTCCTGGCAGTGGTTGATATAGAAGTCGTCATCTCTGAAGCTCCCGGCATGCTCATGAGATCGTCCCCGGCGACTGGCGGCAGCAATACGTATGTCACCCCTGACCAGGCCAGCAGCGTCCAGATGGGACTTAGGGTAGGAAGCGCCTGCTGGTGGCTCTACCACCTTCCACAGGCTTCTCGGATCGGGATTGACTATAAAAAGCTGTTTTGTTTCGCATTCGTCGTGCGAAGCGCATGACCAGAGTACTGAAAGCTCTATATCGCCGCTTTCGGTGGGTGTACCTGTCAGCAACTTATGCTCTTTGTCAAAGGTCAGGCCAATGTTCCTGGGAAAGACAACGTCCCTGACAGTAGCCTGCTGGCCCTCATCCAGAACTATAGCAACCGGCGAAGAGAAACGTTCGCCTGCGCGGGCGTTGGGAATAACTATTTTAGCTCTCGGGGGAACGGCAGGTGGCACAGCTAATCCGGCCCGCTGCTGGCCTGTCGGTATCTGCCCGGGTTTTAATACCAGGGAAGACAGGTTTTCGTCTTCCCTCTGTGCTGGTTTATCAAATTCGTAATAAGGCATCAGCTTCCAGAACGGAGGATGAGGTTCATTTTCTGGCAGGGGTTGCAGTAATGGTGTATCGGTAGCGTCAATGCCCGGGTTATCTGCATCACTTACGACCGTTTGTTGCTGATCGGAAAGGCTGGATGCTGACGAGGGGGCGATCTCTGCGTCGTTATAACCTTCGCTAACCCGCGCAGATAAACCCTGTGCAAGGCTCTCAATCCGCTCTTTAAGCCGCATAATCTCTTCAGTAAGGGAAGGGTCGTGCGATAGAAGAAAAAGCCGCTCACCTTCTACAGGGTGGCCCAGCTCAGACAGCACTAAGCGGATAATCTTCTCTTCAAGTAAAGCATTTTGCGACATCAACCTCTCCCTCTGTTTACGTCGAAGTTAGTGTTTCCGCCATCATTGCTGAATGACAGACCTGTTTCACACCACGGGCAGATCACGTCATCCGGGCCGTCAATGCACAGCAATTTTCCGCATGAGCACAGGGCAAACGCACTGGCATTACCGCAGTGAGGGCAACCCGGTACGCCATGCAGTTCGCTGGTGTTTACCTGCAAACCGGTAGCGGTGGCATCTGACCATGCAAAATAGTCCTCATCGATGGGATAGCATCCGGCAATATTAAAGCTGTTCAGGTTCAGGCTGAAATCGAGCCCGGAAATCCTTGCTGGTGGCCGTTCATACTTCATCAGATACGGACGACGGGTCTTGCTGCAACGGCCGGTAAGCGTAACGCAGTTTTCGTCGTACGCTTTTACTGGCTCGTCCTTGGCCAGCCGGACTATGTATTCAGTCTGGCTGAGCTCAGGTTGTTTGTCGTCTCCGACGCTGCGGCTGTGCGCCGTAACCGAGGCTGTGATCCATTTGATGAAGCGGGTAAAGTCCCCTTCCTGAGACTCGGTGAACAGCATGACATTCTCTGTCAGTTGCCGCAGGGTATTCAGGTCCGCTGACGGCCCCAGGCCAACGGCAATGAGATTCACTTTACTCGCGTAGTGATCCTTCCAGCGCTTCACTTCTGCGGTTGTGTCGTCAGTCGGACGTCCGTCGGTAAGGAGATACACGACGGGTTTCCAGTCGCCTTTAGCCTCATGAGTGGTTTTTCTGACCTGGGTATCAATTTGTACGGTCAGCTCACGCAATGCGGCCCCAAGGCTCGTACCGCCGCCAACGGGAAGGCGGGGAGGGTAGAACGAGGCAATTTCGTGAAGAGGTACAATCGTACGGGCTACACCGGCAAATGCGATTACCGAAACCCAGGCTGTTTCAAGTGCGTGTGGATCCTTTCTTAAATCTCCGACGATCATTTGCAGACCATCAGTCATTTTTTTCAGGTTTTCACCAATCATGGACTCTGAACAGTCCAGGACAAAAAACACGGGAAGGCGTCTCATAATTTTCCTCGTACGGCTGGTACGGCCAGCAGAAAACGTTGCTGTACAGAAAGGTGCTGCCCGGAAAGCAGCACCTTTCTGTCTGTCAGAGCACCAGCTGGATTTCTGGTGGAGGAGGGGGAAGGGTATCAGTTCCGTTATTGATCCCCGCGCTTGTGCTGCCGGAAGACACGCTGGCCGATACCCATTTAAAGAAACCTGCAAACGCGGTTGAATCTAGCGTCTCCAGAGACACAACCTTATCGGTGAGCTGTTTTAAGTGCTCATGGCCTGCTTTAGGACCAACGGCGCAGGCAATGATGGATCCGAATCCCCGGCCGCGAATCGCTTTTACCGCTTCACCGTACGCCAGGGCATCAGAAGGGGTTCCATCAGTCATCAGGAATACCAGAGGACGCCAGTCTCCTTTTGTATCACCATCTGAGCGACGTACATCCCGTTCAACACACTGCATCAGACATTCAAGGGCAGCACCGGTGAACGTCCCGCCTGCGCTTGGCACAACGATGTCAGAAAACTGGAAGTCTTCCAGCGGCGTGAGAGGAATGAACTCACGCGCCCCATTGTCATAGGTGATAATGGAGATATGAACGCTTTCGAGGGCGTAGGGATCCTGGCGAAGAGCGCTAAGCATCGCCTGAATTCCAACGTTAACGGAATGGATGGACTCACCGCGCATCGAGCCGGATGTGTCGATAACAAGGTAAACAGGCAGGCGGCGCATCACATGTAATTCCTCAGGTGCGAGACAAACGAATCTGATTCTGAAGGCTCACCAATTGCCCTGAGTTTCCAGCCTGTAGCCTCGCGTATCAGCTCGGCAAAAACCATGGAGCGCTGGCTGGCGAAGGCGGGTCCGCCAGAAAGATCGAATCGTGCCATTTCAATATTACGGGCATCTACTGCCCGGATGAAGGCATTCTGAACTTTACCAAAGTGCTGCTGGAGCTTTTCACCATTGTAGATCTGAACGATGAACACAATTTTCTCGTACTGAGCGTCAAGGGAATTCAGGCGCACAATAATTTGCTCATCGTCACCGTCACCGGCTCCGGTTCGGTTATCGCCCGTCAGCCAGATATTTCCTGACTTATGGCGAAGGCTGTTGAAAAAGATGATATCGCCATTCACAAGCGTTGGTTTACCATTTTCCACATTGCCGAGATCGGTCACCTTTCCGGCTGAATTACACAGGAAAGCGATCACATCAAGGTCGTATTCTTCTTCTTTTTTACCAAAGATCCCGCCGAGGAAACCTTTCTTTTCCTCATTAATATCCCAACCCAGGCCGATAGTAACGGACGAGAGATCGTATTCATTTTTTTTCAGGCTTACGCCCTGGCCTTTGCTCAGACTGACAGACATGACATCCCCTTAATTAATAAAATTATAAGACCACGTTTACTTCTGGCGGCGGCGGTGGCAGGTCTTCAAGACCGATCACTTCTTTTTTGCTGGACTCCACTTTCTGACTGCCTACCGAAATGCTCGCACTGACCCATTTAAAGAAAGCTTTAATCGTCGAACTGTCAGCTGTATCGAGCTGAACCACGATTTCAGTGATTTCTTTGAGGACGCTGGTATCGGCATCATGCCCGGCTGCACATGCCACAACAACGCCGGTTCTGGCCGCTTTAAAGTCATTCAGGCCTTTACGCCAGTCATCATTCGGACTTCCATCCGTCATCAGGAATACAAGGGGACGCCAGTCACCTTTAGTGTCAGCCGTCGTTTTCTGTACTTCTTTGGCAATGGAGCTGGCCGTCAGGGTAAGCGCTTCGCCAAGAGAGGTGGTGCCGCTGGCTGTTAGTGCTGGCATCTGGAAACTCAGGAGGTCTGTCAGGGGGACTGCCTGTCGGGCTGAAGAATCAAAGGTGATCACTGACACGTAAGCCGTTTCGAGTGCATACGGATCCTGTTTCAGCGTGGTAAGCAGCGTCTGAACGCCATTCTTAACCGCTTCGATAGGCTCTCCGTGCATAGAGCCGGACGTGTCGAGTAGCAGATATACGGGTAAGCGTCTCAAATGTAATTCCTTCTTAAGAGATCGGAAGAGGAGAGTAGTTTCAGGAAGAGGCCAGAGTTTGTAGATTTGATAAAACGGCACGACATCTGTCGGGTGGAGATTAAATACTCAGAAGCGGCATTAAAGAAATAAGTTAACCACCATTGAATTACCGACATGTGAATGGCCTCTTATCAGAGAAAAAAATTCAGACCGTACTGGAATATAAGATTTCTGAAAAAAACTCCGGCAAAAATAAACTTTCTTATGTATGAAAATCATCATACATCACAGATCTGCATGAATGGAGTGTAAATCGCCCAAAGATTGATGTGTAGCACAAGAGGATGTCAAGACACCAGGTTTTGTAGGCAGAAAGGCGCTGCTGACATTGCGGGAGGAGAATAGATCAAAACTCCGTCACGCAGATACAGAGGTGAAATATGACAAAACCGGGGTTTTCACCCCGGTCTGAGATTTAGCGTCAGGACTTTTTAGCGCTGTATTCTTTTATCAGTTCATCAACGGAGTGCAGAGCCAGCTTCTCTACCGCTTCACTTCGGGTCGAGCCACTCAGCGCAGCCAGACGGTCAATTTTTCTTAAAATCCGCATGCGTAGCGATAATGACACGGCTGTTTTTTTATCCTTATCGAGTACGACCTTCCCTGTGGACTCACCGGTTTTCAGTTCAGCATTCTGTGCGAGCGCTTCATTCATCCGGCGAAGGGTCTTTTTATCCAGCTGGCCCGGATTAACGAGATGGTATGAATGACCTGCCTTGCTGTATTTGATCTCCGCAGAATATGACTCGCGTAGCTCTTTGAGTGCCCGGGTTAATGTCGGCTCTGAGCATTCCAGACTGGTTATAATGTCGGCAGCGGAAACGGGCTTGCCGGTGCCCAGTAAGTTGGCAAGCTTAAAAATCCGGGCCTGTCTGGTATTTAATTGCATCGTAAGATTTAGCCTGCTTAAAGGGTTAGTGGTTCAATAGGCTGAAAAATGAAGGTACTGCTCATCTTTCGAATAACCGGTTGATCGCCTAACGCTTCAACCGGATCAATGTGTTCTAAGCCTGCAAAATTTACTGACGACATCTGGCTGCGACTGCATTTGCAGGACAGGATATACTCATCCTCCAGATAGCCGGTCCGCTTACTGACCCGTTGCGTAAAGCCTGACACAATCACGTTGTCGAACGGTAGCGTATGTAAAACGATACCGACCAGGCGGAACAAGCAGCCATGGACGTGGCGGGCATAGTTTTCGCGTACGGCTTTTTGCGTCATGGCTTTTTCCGTCAGCTCCGTGCCCCGGGCATTAACGCCGTAAATCTTATCAGGGAAATCTTCAATCTCAGCTAAATCAACATCCAGCAGGACTGCTGATAGCTCCGGCTTTACTTCAAATGCAACAAGCGTTTCACGCGGCCATTCAGTTTCTGCCAGCACACCCGCCAGGTATGATTCGAAAAACGCGGCGTCTGTCCGGAACTGCTGCCGGGCATCTGCCTGAGCCGTGGCGAGCCGTTTTTCATGTTCTTCTGCTTCAAACTTCCAGTTTGCATACTGTTCGGCCCAGGCCGTCCGTTGTTGCTGGTACCGGTGCTGTCGAAGGGTATTCTCACGCTCCACATCAATCAGCTCCTGCTGCCACCGGCGAAGATTTTCGGCGTGGCGCTCAGCTTTAGCTGATTCCGATTCAAACCATTTACCCAGAAAACTAATGCCTTCGCTCTCGGCAGGCTTTTCCGGCAATGCAAGGTAGTCTGGCTTTTCTGGACGCACCGGTGCCGGAACCTGAAAAGGCGACGTTCTGTTATGCAGGTATACTGCTTCCAGCTCTGCCCAGCTGATGCCTGTTTTTGGATCCGGCGTCAGCTCGTGAATATTACGGATTGCGGTTACCGCTGACATGAGTTCAGCGGCTTCCTGCTCAAGCGCCTGTCTGAGCCCCGGGTCGGTTGCCGTCCGGTTTCCACCTCCGGAACGCGCGGCCCGGTCAAGCCGGGTACGGTAACTCAGCCCGGTACCGGGCAAGCCCAGATTGGCATAGGTCCCCCGGCTACCAAAAGAAACGGAAGCACCTCTCGGCCCGACACTCAGGCTCGGTGCACCGTTACTCAGGTTGAGGCGAACGCCAGGAATAATGTTGATCGACTTTCTGAACCTGAACCCCATTATGATTTCCTTAATGATGCTGGGTCACGGTAAGTAATCTGATTCCATCAGCGCTTTGCTCGTTCTGTAACCCATAAAAACGAGCTCTGTCCAGAATGCCAGCCGCCCAGCGGCGATGTGTGGCGGGTTCACACATTGCTCCCTGCGACTTAAACACGGCCTGGGTAGAGTTCAGGATCCGCAGAGCGTCAGAATACTCACCCTGAGTGACCATCAGCGCGTTTTGAATGACCTCTATCTGACCCGGGTGAATGGCCGTTTTCCCAACAAGCCCATGTGCCATATCAAGAGCCAGCTCTCTGGCCATAACGGCATGATCGTCAATATGCTCACATACGGGCGCGGTCAGGGCAAAATCACGCGGGCCGAAGACTGAAACGAGCATTTTGATGACGTAGCCCATCGGGCTGTCATACAGCGTCAGGTCCCGGGGGCGGCGAAGCGACACAACGTTCATAAGATCGTTGCCGCCGATTCGAAGCGCAATAATGCGGTCGTGGCAGGGATGTTCCACCAGGCGAGTGGCCAGCTCGCGCATCTGAACCACGTCAAAGACGTCTTCTGTTTCCAGCGTTGGCATCATGCACAGGTGAGTCCCGCCCATGATATCCCACCATTCAGCTAACGAACTGAGGGTAAATTTCGGCAACACAAACCCATCGACAGCGGAAAGATCATAATGCGCTTTTAACCATCTGCCCATTTCGGCATGCCGAGGGCGAATGAACACCAGAGGCCAGTCATTTTTACCCAGGCTACGCATGCTGTTACTGAGCTCGTGCAGCAGGTGCTCCAGATTTTTGAGGGCGATGGGGATGTCTGCTTCACTGACAGCATCCTCCAGGCAAATCACCAGAGAGCGCAAACCCGGGATTTTCCCGTGCAGGACGGCATCAGCAATATCTTCCCGTGTTGCAGGCATGTATAGCGTGGCTCCCAGATTCCAGGGAGAAAGACGATTTTTCATCAGAGTACCTTCTTGATAATGGTTACAGCCCGATACTGGCCGAGGGTTCCCCCCATTTCTGTAACAACTATTCCCTTTTCACGAGCAAGCCCTACAAGCAAGGCAACGTCCGGGTCGTCAATAGAACGCACAAATACATGGTCCGGTACCCGACGTAATACAGCCCGGGTTGCTTCAGCAATACCGGGTTTAATACGATTGACGCTGTCCACTTTAAATTCATCGGCCAGGAACGCGATAACGTCGCGACTTGTCTGCCATAAGACCCGGGCTGACTCCATATTCCAGCTCAGGGTAGCGAGGGATGACGGGGTTAACTTCTTACGGAAATGGGCGACGGTATCGACAAGCATCCGGCTGCATTCGAATTCACTGAGATGCTCGCAAACCATGCACCCATGTAATCCTTCAGAGGACCATACTGACCGGGAGATCAGGCCTGATACCGGCGCACCCATGATGCCAAAAGGAATGAGCCAGTCATCATCACTGGCTGCAAGCCAGGAGCAGCCACAGGGATCGGCCAGGACAACCAGTCGCGGCTGCTCAGGATAGCCCGGGCGATCTTTCAGTGCGCGTACAAGCTCTCCGGTAATTGCGCCTTTACCTGTCCATCCGTCAACAAAGACAATACCGCTGGTACCATGGCGCTCTTCAATGACGTCGAGGGCTGCACCGTCAATTCCACGATCCCGGATAATGCTGATACCGTAATGCCATGAGGTTTTCCCCATGTCACGCAGGGCCTGGTGCAGCATAACGCCGAGCGGCACGCCAGCTCTGACGAGACTGGCCAGTACAATGGGCTCATCACCGAAGCGTTCGGCCAGAGCAATAGCGAGCTGTGTGACTTCTTTTGCAAGTCTCTCTGCGCCCCGATCCAGCGCCCGGTGAAACAAATCAAGATGCCATTGTGTTGGCGCTGGCTCCTGACTGAGCATGTCCGAATAATGTTTCTTCCCTGACTGAATCAGCTCTTCTTTTTGCTCAACCGGCGTCATCTCAATGACTACCGGCTTTAGCAGAAATTCCACGTCACCGGGCTGGTATGAGCCGGTAAATGTGTCATGTGGCTGCATTTTAATTTTCTCCAAAAATTCGCTGTGAAATGGCATCTGCAAACTGACTCTGACGCGGGATGCCAAACCAGCTGCACAGTTTCATAAAACGATGATCGCTCAGGCTGTCGCCCAGACCAATTACGGGGAAGACTCCGCGTTCAGCCCGAAGTTTTTCAAGAAGCCATCTGACTGCCAGCCCTTTCTCAACCGCGGTGGGAAGCCAGGCCACGTTATTACTGTTGCGGTGGATGTAGAAGCCCTCGGTCGGAAACACCGTTTCTATCTCATCTGCAATGGCATTGAGCTCGTCAAGGCGGGTGCTGTCGCGGTGCTTCATCACCATATAAACCGCCGTTTCACCGTATTCGAAGTTCAGCCTTGCCCAGGCATTGATCCCTTTTGCGTCCATCATTTCAGTGATCAGACGCTGCATCGATGTCAGCTTTTCCTGATAGGGAGCCAGCTGGCCGAGCATATGGGCCTTCCACTCCTCGTCGGGTTTGCCTTCTGGCGTGAGAATGACGGCCCCGTGAGTGGTGATTGCCCAGGAGTGGAAAGGGATCCGTACGCGGCTGATTTCTTCAGTTCCCCGTGCGGTAACGGGTATGAGTTCAGCCTGCTCCAGGAGCCAGTCCACCAACATGGACTGTTCTTCCGTCATAAAGCTTCGTGGATTCAGGGTGCGATCAACGGCACCGGTACGGAATGGCTCCAGGGCCAGCTCGTCCACCATTTTACGACGGGTCTGAAAGAGCGTGTCGTCAAGGTCGCTCAGAACAACGGGTTTATTCATAGGTAACAATCTCCACGACGGCCGCAACCTCAGCCAGCGCTTTAAGAAGCTGCGTGTCAATACTTTCTGCGGGTGTCTCAGTACACACAAGAATGCGGTCAAACTGCTGGTGGGCGACGTTATAGACAAAATTGGGGATGCCCAGCCCGTAGTTATCCGTAAAGGAAATGGCGGACTCAATGGCATAACCAACGGCGATAGGGGAGCGGGTGGTCGATCCATAAAATGCCTGTGCTCCGGCAGCTTCGAGCCGTTCAGCAAGCAGGAACGGCTCCCAGACGAATTCCCCGGTCCCGAGAACCAGAATACGTTCCCCCTTGTGGACGGAGACCTCATGGCCGAGATCGGCCGCAGGTGCGAGCATCCCCAGTCGGCCCCAGGACTGTTTTCCCTGGATGTCCCATTCTCCTCGTGAAGTTACGTTGACTTTCGGCATGTCCGGGACAGGTGCATCAGGTAATGGGGTCCATCCCCACTTACCGCTTACAAGAGAAACCGAAGTGACTGGTAAGGTGCTGCGCTCGGACAAGGCTTTGCCACTCCAGTCGGTAAGCGTAACGGCTATAACCTGTTCAATATGTTGAAGCTT
The DNA here is from genome assembly GCF_020733125.1 of Enterobacter cloacae complex sp. 2021EL-01169. Taxonomy (NCBI): domain Bacteria; kingdom Pseudomonadati; phylum Pseudomonadota; class Gammaproteobacteria; order Enterobacterales; family Enterobacteriaceae; genus Enterobacter; species Enterobacter cloacae complex sp. 2021EL-01169. The sequence continues at coordinate 11,316 of NZ_JAJFTC010000017.1, read as the reverse complement.
GCCGGTATTACGCAGGGCTGAAAGCAGGTTAATAAAGGTATTACCGGTGGTTGCCTCGTCATCAATCAAAACCAGCGTTCGTGCGTTGGTAACACGACGTCTTTTCTCTTCATCATCTGGCAGATAGATCAGATGATCGGTGGCGTGGCTGTGTTCTTCCTTGAACTCGCAAAGCAACGTGCCATCAACCGGGTGACGGGTAGAGGTCAGATAGACAGATTCAGGATGCTGGTGGCGCACTTCATCAAATACACCGGCCCCAAGCCCAACGGCGGTTTCAGCCATACCGATAAACAGTACGGGTCCTGTCAGTGTCGAGGGGAACTGGCTGGCAAGCTGTCTGTAGGCCTGCCGCATGACTGAGGGTGGCACGGGAATGTGCCTGCCGAGTACTTTGCTGACAAACAGAAAGGCGCGTTTCGGGTTACGTCTTTCAGCGATGTCAAACAGGTCATCGAGCGAAACTTCACCCTGGTCGCGGGTTACCTGAATCGTACCGCATGAGAGGGTACGGCGATAAATCATATCTTCGAGGATATCAGACATAAATACGCCTTAATTCAGAAGGTTAGAGAGTGATTCCGGGTATGCAATTACATCCGTAATGGATCTCACCGCAACCGGAGAAAAGGTGTTTTTAGCGCTCTGGCGCACCATATCTTCAGACATCAGACCGAGCTTAAAGGCAGCAAATAACCCAGGAAGGTTCACCCCGCTGTGAAGGGTATAACCCACCCCCCCTGACGGACGCATGTTGGTTTCAAGCAGCACCGGGTTGCCATTCACATCGTTTCGCGTCTGAACATTCACCAGCCCGTCGGCCTTCATAACCCTGGCGCAGTCACACGCCAGTTCCCAGGCGCTTCCTTCGTTTACCAGATACTGGATAACCCCTTCCTTACGGCGTCCCACGGCTGCGAGTATTTCGCCCTTATCCGCGAGGATATCGACGGAAAATTCCGGGCCTGGCAGGTACGGCATCAAAACAAGGGGTTTAAACGACTCAGCAGCTGATGCTGCTGCAATATACTGTTGCGGACTGACCAGACGATGTTCGGGATGATTAAAGACGGCCATAGGCGAAGCACTGTCATCAAAGCGCCAGAATCCCATGCCATAGATACCCGTCACCGGCTTCACGCATACCGGGCTGTCAGTGAACGGCGGGGCCGCGAGGTGTGTTTTTAATTCTGCCAGCGTATTCACCCGCCAGGATGGTACGACCGGGAGACCCTTTTGCTCCATAAACTGAGCAAAAGTAACTTTTTCGTCAGCCAGAGTTAACCAGTCGACGCCCGTTGCACCGGTAGTAAGGGTGGCACCGGTCGATTCAATGGCTGAACGGTGTTCTTCAAACCACTGGCTGTTACGGCCAGTATGAATATGGTGGATGCCGTAGGACTGAATGGTTTCCTGGATAAACTGAAGACGTTTTTGAGGATCTTCAGGTTCAGTCAAAGAATAGTCGGCAACGGAAAGGATTTCATTTCTTTCGTTACGGTGGGAGGCAAAAACGGTAATGGCAAAATTATTTTTTTTTGCAAATGATTTTACCCCCTGAATAATATCTCGCTGGGAGGATAAACCTTCCATAAACCAAATTTTCTTGTTCATTTTTTTTAATTATCCGGAACGCCATGCAAATTTATGATTGAGAAGTGAGTCTATGAGTGTCTAAGCTACATGTCAATCATAATATGATTTATAACTCCTGTGGTTATGGAGTGCGTCAGGTTTTTTGGATTCCTGATAACACATTGATATTTAAATTAAACTTAGAAAATTAACACCCTGAAAAGGATTTCTTTTTGTGTTTTTACAGAAAACTACCAAAATTTCCCTTGTCAGAGAACTTCATCATGATATGATTTTCTTCGTCAGTTACTAAATATACCTTTGATTGTCTCGGTCATTACCATTTTAAGGAATAAAACATGGTTTCATTAGTTAAGAACCAGACGGTATCACTCAGCAAAGAATCATCTGCATTAAGCCAGCTTCATTTCGGTCTCGGTTGGGATCCGGTTAAGAAAAAAGGTCTTCTTGGAGGATTGTTTGGAGGCAACGACTCAATCGATCTCGATGCTGGCTGCGTATTAATGGACAGCACCGGTAAAACAATTGACACCATCTGGTTCCGCAAACTGGAATCCACCTGCGGCGCTGTTGTGCACAGTGGCGATAACCTGACCGGTGAAGGTGACGGTGACGATGAGGTGATTAATGTCAACCTCTCCCGACTGCCTGCAAACGTTGAATACCTGGCGTTTACGGTAAACAGCTTCCGTGGTCAGTCGTTCAATGACGTCGAAAACGCGTTCTGCCGCGTTGTCGATCAAACCGGCAAAGAGCTGGCTCGCTACAAGCTGACTGAGCAGGGCTCACATACCGGGATCGTTATTTCTTCGCTGCGCCGTAATAACGGCAACTGGGACTTTACCGCCCTTGGCCATGCCTGTCGCGGCCGCACAATTGACGATATGCACTCCGATATCGTTTCAGCGGTTATTCGCTAATGAACCTGACGCCGGGGGGCAATGCCCCCGTTCCAGCCCAGGAGTTGCGGGTCCGGATCACCTCGGGCGGCCAGGTGGATGCTTCGGCGTTTCGCCTGTATGCCGACGGGAAGGTGCAGGGTGATGCGGACATGGTGTTTTATGGTCAGCCACGTAACGATGATGGTACCGTCAGCCTGGTCAGTGAAGGCCAGTACTCAACCTTTACTGTCGCGCTCAACCGGCTGAAACCTGATGTCCAGAAAATTGCGTTCACCGTGACCTGTGACGGTGGGCAGACGGTGTCCGGTCTTCGTAATCTTTCCATCGACGTGGAGCAAGGGGCTACCGGCCTGGTTAGCGGCAGTGTCGAACTGAGCGGCCGTCAGGAAGCAGCCTTAATTCTGGGTGAATTTTACCGTCGTAATAATGACTGGAAATTCCGCTTCGTTGCGCAGGGGTTCAACGGTGGACTTAAACCGCTGGCAGAGCATTTCGGCGTAAATATTGCCGACGAACCGGCTCCCGCAGCCCCGACTCCTCCGGTTGTAACCCCTCCGCCAGTTGAGACAAAAATCAGCCTGAGCAAGGTATCGCTGACAAAAGAGAAGCCTGCAATCAGCCTGACCAAACGGGATAACTTCGGTGAAATCCGGATCAACCTGAACTGGCACCGGGGCAGCGGCAAATCAGGCTTTGCAGGCATGTTCGGCTCCAAAGGAATCGACCTGGATCTGGGGGCCTTTGTTGAGCTTCAGGACGGGTATAAATCGGTCATTCAGGCGCTCGGTAATGCATTCGGTGATTATCGCGATGAACCGTATGTTCAGCTCAAGGGCGATGACCGGACGGGTGATGTATCAGACGGCGAGTGGCTGCATATCAATGGACGTGAATGGAAGCATATCCGCGAAGTGCTGATTTACGCCTTTATTTATGAAGGTGTTCCCAGCTGGGACAAGACTGATGGTGTGGTCACCATTCATGTGCCGGATCAACCGCCCATTGAGACCCGCCTGACCGAAGGTGAAAACCGTCGCACATTGTGCGCCATTGCCAGACTCGTAAACGAAAACGGCGCAATTAAAGTCGAGCGAATTAACCAGTACTTCAAAGGCCAGGACGAAATGGACCGGGCATTTGGCTGGGGATTTCGCTGGAGCGCCGGTTCTAAATAACACAGCAACAAAGGAAACAGGTATGAGCTTTTTCGACAAAGTTAAAGGTGCCATTAACTCAGGCCGTGACGAACTGACCCGCCAGGTTGGCCGTTTCAAAAACAAAAAATTCATGCAGGGCACCGTTGCTGTATGTGCCCGTATTGCCGTATCGAGTGACGGCGTAAGTTCGGAAGAAAAGCAGAAAATGATGGGCTTTCTGCGCTCTTCAGAAGAGCTGAAGGTCTTCGATACCAATGAGGTGATTGAGTTCTTCAATAAACTGGTTTCAAGCTTCGATTTCGATGTTGAAATCGGCAAGGGCGAAACCATGAAATACATCCTGGCGCTGAAAGATCAGCCTGAGGCCGCTCAGCTGGCCTTACGTGTTGGTATTGCCGTTGCGAAAAGTGACGGTAACTTCGATCAGGACGAGAAACTGGCCTCCCGCGAGATCGCTATCGCGTTGGGCTTCGACCCGGCTGAATTTGGCCTCTGATCCACATCCCTAAGGGTAAAATATGGTTTCCACACACATCGGCTTCCCGACTGAAACGGTCATTGTTTTTATTGCGCTTTCAGTCGGTGCCATCTTTATTGACCTGTTTATGCACCGTGATGACAAGCCTATTTCGCTGAAGAGTGCGGCGCTCTGGTCCGTATTCTGGGTTGTGGTTGCGATGGCATTTGCCGGTTTCCTCTATATCCACCACGGTGCTGAGGTTGCCAGTCTGTTTGTCACGGGTTATGCGCTGGAGAAAGTGCTGTCGGTCGATAACCTGTTCGTCATGATGGCCATCTTCTCCTGGTTCGCCGTTCCGGATCGTTATCGCCACCGTGTTCTCTACTGGGGGATCATTGGTGCCATTGTCTTCAGGGGCATCTTTGTCGCCATCGGTACGAGCCTGCTGAGTCTGGGGCCGTATGTTGAAGTTGTCTTCGCTATTATCGTTGCCTGGACAGCGGTCATGATGCTTAAAAGCGGTGATGACGATGATGAAATTGAGGATTACTCCCAGCATCTGGCTTACCGCATGGTTAAACGCTTCTTCCCTATCTGGCCGAAGCTCAGAGGGCATGCCTTCCTGCTTAACCAGAAGGAAGTGGATGCTGAACTGGCGAAACCAGAAAACAGCGATGTCACCATTGGCCGTGGTAAAAAAGCGGCGCTGTATGCGACCCCGCTGTTCCTGTGTGTGGCTGTGGTTGAACTCTCGGACGTAATGTTCGCGTTTGACTCGGTACCGGCAATCATTGCCGTCAGTCGTGAACCGCTTATCGTCTATAGTGCCATGATGTTTGCTATCCTGGGCCTGCGTACTCTGTACTTTGTCCTTGAGGCACTGAAACAGTACCTGGTTCATCTGGAGAAGGCCGTTATCGTGCTGCTGTTCTTCATCGCGGCAAAACTCGGCCTGAATGCGACCGATCACATCTGGCATCATGGTTACAGCATCGCGGCAACAACCAGCCTGTATGTTGTACTGGGTGTACTGGCGCTGGGCATTCTCGCAAGCGTCATGTTCCCGGGCAAACCTGAATCTGAGGAAAAGGGGAGTTAATCCCCTTAAGTGTTAACCTGAACAATTACTAATCGAAGAGGTTATTTTATGAGTGTTTCTCTTTCCAAAGGCGGGAACGTCTCCCTAAGTAAAGCAGCTCCGTCAATGAAAAACGTCCTGGTGGGCCTTGGCTGGGATGCGCGTTCAACAGACGGTCAGGACTTTGACCTGGATGCTTCAGCATTCCTGCTGGCCTCAAACGGCAAAGTGCGCGGCGATTCAGATTTCATCTTCTATAACAACCTGACGTCATCCGACGGTTCCGTAACGCACACCGGCGATAACCGCACCGGTGAGGGCGATGGTGATGATGAATCGCTGAAAATTAAACTGGACGCCGTCCCGTCTGAAGTTGACAAGATCATCTTCGTTGTGACCATCCACGATGCTCAGGCTCGTCGCCAGAGCTTTGGTCAGGTATCCGGTGCGTTTATTCGTCTGGTTAATGACGATAACCAGACTGAAGTTGCTCGCTACGATCTGACCGAAGATGCGTCCACTGAGACTGCCATGCTGTTCGGCGAGCTGTATCGCCACAATGGTGAGTGGAAATTCCGCGCAGTAGGTCAGGGTTATGCTGGTGGTCTGGCATCTGTATGTGCTCAGTACGGCATTAACGCGTCCTGATCAAAAAGTAACTTTTCTACCCGGGGCTGTTAATGCAGCCCTCATTCAACTGTTTGCAGGAGCTAAAAATGGCAGTTTCTCTCGTAAAAGGCGGCAATGTATCTCTGACCAAAGAAGCACCAACCATGAATGTTGCTATGGTTGGCCTAGGCTGGGATGCCCGTGTAACCGATGGTCAGGGTTTTGACCTGGACGCTTCCGTGTTCGCAGTAGGCGAAGACGGTAAAGTGTTGTCAGATGCGCATTTCATTTTCTTCAATAACAAAACCAGCCCTGATGGCGCGGTAGAGCACCAGGGCGACAACCGTACCGGTGAAGGCGACGGCGACGATGAGCAGGTCAAAATCGATCTGACCAAAGTCTCAGCAGATATCAAAAAACTGGTGTTTGCCGTTACCATCTATGATGCAGAAGCGCGTAAACAAAACTTCGGCATGGTGAGCAACAGCTTCATGCGCGTTTACAACAACGACAACGGCACGGAAATTGCCCGTTTCGATCTGTCTGAAGATGCCTCAACCGAAACCGCTATGGTCTTCGGTGAACTGTATCGTCATGGCGCTGAGTGGAAGTTTAAAGCTGTCGGTCAGGGCTTTGCCGGTGGCCTGGCGGCTCTTGCCTCCCAGCACGGCGTTAACATCTAAAATAACGCTGAATCATACCCCGGCAATGCCGGGGTTTTTTTTGGTTGCGATCCGCTATCAGGAGGGGGGGGGCAGAAAGGGTTCGGGAATCTCAGAAAGCAGAGAGATGTTAATTCTGACGTGAGCCTTTTAAAGGCAGGAAACGGATTTTTCTCTGGTTGCTGGTTAAAGCCTGTATTCCGTGCCTTATATCAACAGCATGCCCCTCTGATATATGTTACGTTTGCGACTTATGAAGGCACGGGTTCTGGAAGATAAAATACCCGACCAATGGAAATTCCAATTCAACAGGTATAGAAACTTCAACGTGATGAAATATGGTGTCACACCATATATACGCCTCACCAGAAATCCAGCGTCCTGAACTAAGCCAGGGGAACCTATATAAACGCTGCGCTTTAAAATAATCAAAAATCAGGAGAGTTAATGTGAATCTACAATCCGGACAAAACATACCACTTCAGCAATCTGCGATCAGGCTGAATCTTCAGTACCCTACCAAATCCGGCTTTAAAGGCGAACCCGATACCTGCCTGTTCCTGCTTAATGCTCAGGGAAAGGTCAGCGGCGATTCTGACTTTATCTTTTACAATAATCTGTCTTCTCCTGAAGGGGCAGTAAAGCTCGTTACCGGTTCTCAGCAGTCCAGCATTGAGATAGCACTGGATCGTGTTCCTGCGAACATCAGTAAAATTGCAATCACAGTTGTCATTGATGGTGAAGATACCATCAGTGGGCTCAGTTCGTTGAGCATGCAGGCTCAAGGAATCGCTGAGTTCCAGGCTGAGACTCAGGGCCGCAGTGAGAAAGCAATTATCCTGGGTGAAGTATATCGGCACAATGGCGCCTGGAAGCTTCGTGCGCTCGGGCAGGGTTTCAACGGTGGTCTTGAGCCTCTGGCCATTAGCTATGGCGTTGATGTCGCACAGCCAGCTCCGCAGCCAGCAAAGCCTGCTCGTATCAGTCTGGAAAAGAAACTGGAAACCAGATCTCCGCGCCTTGTAAGCCTCGCTAAAAAAGCCTCGGTCAGTCTTACTAAAAATAAACTGGACACCCTTGAGGCAGCGGTTGCATTTGTACTTGACGCATCCGGCTCAATGAGTGGCCAGTTCAGTAAGGGTAACGTTCAGTCTGTGCTGGACCGCATCGCCGTTCTTGCCGCCCAGTTCGACGACGACGGTGAAATGGATGTCTGGGGATTTGGAGAGAAGCATAAGAAGTATCCAAACGTCACACTGGACAACCTGGACACATATATTCAGTCCATTCGCGGGGCTGGAAAGCGTTCAGCCTGGGAGAACCTGCCGGGCCTCGGAGGGACAAACAACGAGCCTCCTGTGATGGAAGAAATAGTCGACTACTTTAAGGACTCGAAAATCCCGGTGTATGTTGTATTTATTACCGATGGCGGGATCAGCAAGACCCGGGCGATTAAAGATGCAATCCGGCGTTCTGCCAACTACCCCATCTTCTGGAAGTTTGTCGGCCTGGGTGGTTCAAGCTACGGTATCCTCAAAAATCTGGATGACTTTACTGACCGCCGGGTTGATAACACCCACTTCTTTGCCATGGATGATTTCGGTTCGATTAGCGATGAAAAGTTATATGATAATCTACTGGAAGAATTCAGACCGTGGATCGATGAAACAAAAAGGTTAGGCATCCTTTAATACGCACAGTTTGAGCTTGGTTGAATGAGCTCTACAGCAGCTTAATACTGTAGAGCCTTTGTTCATTGGAAATCGTACAGGGAGGCGCATATGGACCGCATCAAGTACCTGAAATGGATAGCTGAAGAATCACCAAGTACGGCTCAGCAGCTGGTGGCCTGGTTAAACAGAGCAAGGCACTATACGCCCGACATGAAAGAGCATCAGGCAGGTGTACAGATTCAAGAAAAGGGGATTGTTGTAGGGCTTAGACAAAGTACTAATCGTTATCATGGAGATTGTCTGACCATACATGTGGTACGGCTTCCGGAAGAAATACAAAACAAGGGATGGTTTAAGTCTTTTCTGAAGCTTTGCTGTGAATCGAATCCCTGGTGCGATGTTGTAATAGAAGACGTGAAAAACCCATATTTATTAAGCTTTTGTAAGAAACTAAACTTTACTGTATTAGATGAATTTTACCCGAATACTTACATAGTAAACACAGATGCCATTATGAGTTTACCTATCCCACCCTTAGGGAGATACGAAACCTATCTTTATTAAACCTGCGAACCTTTACCGGTTGCGTGGGGAGCGGATGGACTTCGGCTAAAGAAAAATCACATCGTCTATTTTGACCAGAAAAAGCTAATCTGCTTGATGTAATGCAGAAACGCATTACATTAATATCTTCTCCCAACAATCACCTGAACAATTCCCTGATTGCTTTTCACCTCATACCAGTGCTGGCTCATAGTTAGTCCTTAAGCAAATTTGTTATCGGAATAAAGAACGAAGCCAGCCTCATCGAGGCGCATAACCTTCTTCCCTTAACGCCTGTTGTAATTTTTCAATTGCGCTTTTCATTACCCAGGCTTCTTCGTCACTCACAGCACAGCCACGAAGATCGCTCCAGCTCAGACGTTTAACTAATTGAGCAAGGGCCATAGTTTCATTCTCATCAAGCTGCAAACTCAGTGTCTCAATACCTTCCACTATCTAACCTCCCTTATACTGAAAAATGGCGCTTTATTTCTGACCAGATGCCGAAGCCTTGAATGCGGCCGGAACTGCCGTTGTTTCTACTTTACAGAAATGGAATTAAAAAGTGGTGGTGCTGGGCACGTTTCTTTTCCAGTCGGGGTTTAAGCCAGAGCCGAAACTCATTCAACTTCTCAGCAGCCAAAACCGCTTCAACGGGGAAAACTTTATATTTACCCTGCTGCTGAGGTTCACCCAACCATCGCCTGATGGCTCCGTCAGTCCATAAACGAGTCTCTTTGAGCCTGGTTACAGTGACCCATTTCCTGGACCATTCATCAAATTGTCGCTGGCGATCCCGATAACGTTGTTCTTCCTGCTGACGAAGCCAGTCGCGATCAACAGCGAATTTTCGGTATCCAACAAAGAGCCCTTGTACTTTGGCCATGACAACATTCCGGTTTGCTTAGAACTGTTCAGACAGACATGTCAGGGATAAAGCTGAAGAAAAAGGTACAACGAAGAATAACCAAGACATAGGCCTGCCGGGTAAGTGGTGCGGTGCACAGGACTGTCGGAAAGTACGCTCAGAGAGGGTCGTTTAAGCATGATGCACCACCGCCAGCCAGCCTTAATAATGGTAATGTACCACTGGGTTACCAGACAGACCAGTAACGCATCAAACATAAAACTGTTTTTTAAAAAACGTCAGGAACGTAGCCTGACCTTTTAACCAGTGGTGTAAAAAACATACAGATTGCTCTGAGGTATGAGGTTCAGCAACTAGCCTTGTCGACGCAGAAACATTAAGTAATCAATAGCAGCTATCGCAAACAATGGTGAAAACCACCACGTGCTTTTCAACAAGCCAAGCGGCAGAAAGAGTACAGTTGCCATCGAATAAACAAAAACACGAACCATACCATCTGTAATAAACATAGGCTATTTGCAATCTGAGGTTGGATTGTAGATTTTAGTTAGAAATGGATCAAAGTCCGTTTTGTGCAAAACTTGGTTGACAACCCTCTTTTGGAAGATGTGCCGTTTCGTGCAAAAGTTGGTTGGAGGCCAAGATGGCAGAGTTCGTAGGTTCGGCTGCTTCGCAAGCTGATTTCATTTGGAAGAACGCGGAAGACCTGTGGGGGGGGATTTCAAGCATACCGACTTCGGCAAGATCATTTTGCCGTTTACTCTGCTGCGTCGATTGGAGTGCGCACTGGAGTCTACACGGGAAGCATCGCTCGATAGCCAACCAGCCACGATTGAGTTCTTAGAAGCAGAGTTCAGTGTTGATTTCGATGCGCTGCTATCTTGACCGCCAATCAGACCCGCATGGTTCAGGTTTGTGTATGAGAGTCCCCAAATGGCTGTAGTTCTAACCAAAGCCTTGATTGAAGCCGGCCGCGCCGGAAATAGTGGGTACAGAAAAGGCAGTTGCTTGCGCTGGGCGTAAGTTACCCGCCGAAAAGCGGCTGGATCGAACGACTGATCGGCACTGAGGTATCTGACGAGCAGTACGAACGCTTTCTGGGGCACAGCACGAGCAAGCAGGCTGAACAGATCCTACGCGGAGAGCAGCCAGCCAAGGGGCTTCAGTATGCAAAGCGAGCGAAGAAGCTCGCTTCTGAAAGAAAAGCCACAATTGATCTGGATAACGAGCACCTGTCTGAAATCGAAAAGTATCGGTAGCCCTAGACTTTTAGCCGCTGAAGATCTCTTAGATACCATTGGTGAAACTTGCTGAAGTCAGCCTTCTGTTTCTCTACCGTGCTGTTATAGATCGCATCACTGGTAACCGCACAAGCAGTCCAGCCAGCCTCATAGACGAAGCGAGTAGCTATCGGTGACTTCTTCGGGGTGCTATCCCAGCGGTTTTTGAGCCACCGCGCAAGCCCTTCATCAAGAGGGACCACCAGATTTAGCTGCTGTTTTGTGCGAGTGATACCGACATAAAACAGCCGACGTTCCTCCTCGATTTCCTCTTCGGCCGGAGGGGTGTTCATCGATGTGCGAACGCTGTAAACATCATCGGGTTTGCCGCCAGGAAATTCCTGCTCATTCAGCCCGATCAGGGGTCGTCTCAGAAAACGGAATCTATGGTCACTCCCGTTTTTGCAACACCGATTTTGACGACAAGTTGGCTTGCTTGAATCTATCCGGCGTCTGAATGGGATTTTATTCCCGCGCCTTGATGAGTT
>NZ_JAJFTC010000016.1:0-66676 GCF_020733125.1 Enterobacter cloacae complex sp. 2021EL-01169 | reverse complement strand
TTTATTTAATCGTATGATTCTAATTTTATTAAATAAAGTAAGTTTCTGCATTGGTTTATCAAGAATGGTTGATCATATAAAACCACTACTTAGACCAAAAAGTGATCAGTAGTTTTCACACAGCCTGGGCACAAAGCGGACAGTGATCACCGTTCTTACGACTACTTTCTGACTTACTTCGTGACTTGCCCTAAGCATGTTGTAGTGCGATACTTGTAATGACATTTGTAATTACAAGGGGTGTAAGACATGGGTAGCATTAACCTACGTATTGACGATGAACTTAAAGCGCGTTCTTACGCCGCGCTTGAAAAAATGGGCGTAACTCCTTCTGAAGCGCTTCGTCTCATGCTCGAGTATATCGCTGACAATGAACGCTTGCCGTTCAAACAGACACTCCTGAGTGATGAAGATGCTGAACTTGTGGAGATAGTGAAAGAACGACTTCGTAATCCTAAGCCAGTACGTGTGACGCTGGATGAACTCTGATGGCGTATTTTCTGGATTTTGACGAGCGGGCACTAAAGGAATGGCGAAAGCTGGGCTCGACGGTACGTGAACAGTTGAAAAAGAAGCTGGTTGAAGTACTTGAGTCACCCCGGATTGAAGCAAACAAGCTCCGTGGTATGCCTGATTGTTACAAGATTAAGCTCCGGTCTTCAGGCTATCGCCTTGTATACCAGGTTATAGACGAGAAAGTTGTCGTTTTCGTGATTTCTGTTGGGAAAAGAGAACGCTCGGAAGTATATAGCGAGGCGGTCAAACGCATTCTCTGAACCAAAGCATGACATCTCTGTTTCGCACCGATGGTGACACTTCTGCTTTGCGTTGACAGGAGATGTATGGGTCCACCACATATTGCAATTTTTACTCTCACGTAAAATATAGTCCACTGGCGTCATCAGTTCGAGTGATTTATGTGGCCTTTTGCTGTTATACAGCACCAGATATTCAGCCATTCTTTGATTAAACAAATTCAGGTCCTCAAAAAGCAACAATTCATTGAATTCAATAAATTGTTCTCTAAGTGTCCGGTTAAATCGCTCACAGGTCGCATTCATTTTCGGTGTGTACGGATAGGCCCAGATGTGTTTAATCGAGGCTTCCTGTAGCGTTTTATCAAAGTTACCGAGGAACTCCTTACCGTTGTCAGTGACAACTTGTCTGATAGCGACAGGAAAGAGCTTTGTGGCCTTGCTGAAGAAATGGCTGGTAATATCGCTGTTGAGTGAAGGGACCGCAAGGGCCAGCGCATAGTCGCTGTGCTCGTCGATCATGGTAATGATATAGCGGCGTAGGTCCCCCATCCTGAGTTCAATCGCGTCCATCCCTATGAGTTCGCCTGTTTTTACCGGGCGGTATTGTTTTGGTCTTCTGGGCTTCACTGAGCGTTTTTTTATCAACCGGGCTTTGCCCCTGGCGCTGAGGCGTACGGGGATCATCCGCATTTTATCGTGAGCACCAGCAATGATTCTTCCAATGGTTGACGTGCTGGGACAGGTAAAATGCCGCGCTTCACACCATGGTTTCAGCCTGACAAAAATCTGCTCTTTGCCGAGATTGGGTAACTCAGTTCTCAGACGCCTGATCTCCTTGAGTACATCAGGATGCCAGTGCCTTGAACGGAGAACCAGAGGGGCTTTGCTTCTTGGAATTAGTGCTTCTGGACCACCGGTGCGCAGTAACCGGCGCCACCAGTAGAGTGTTCGCGTTGATACGTCTAAAGCATCAGCTGCGGCACGGATCCCGTGCTTATCCCAGAAGTTCAGAGCCTTCATTCTTAACTTCGCAATCTCGGGCATAAGAGAGTGTTTCATCGCATAAGCAGTTGCTCGGTAATACCCAAAATAGCCGACACCGATATGCTGCATCAACATCTGGCAATCCCTCCTTTAGTGTTCTGAGGCAATTGCAATATCTGTGTGAACTTACACAGGAGAAGAAGGCCATGAAACTGCCGCGAAACACCCTGCTCTGGTGCGTATTAATAGTGTGTCTCACACTGCTGATATTCACTTACCTGACACGGAAATCGCTTTGCGAAATCCGGTACAGGGACACGGACAGGGAGGTGGCAGCTTTTATGGCTTACGAATCCGCTAAGTAGCTAACCCCGGCGGGGGGAAACCCCCGCCATTCAGGGGCTGAGATTGTGTGGACATGCCTGAAGCGCCTTTATGAAGGGGTTGCCGGTTCGCCGGTAGCCCCTTTTTCCTTCCCGACGCGACCGCACGCCTGAACCTCCGGGAAGGGCTGTTCCCCTGCGGGGAACGGGGGAAGGGGGACGCGCCTTCGGCGCTGCCCCTCTGCTCCCTCTGCCTGATCCTCCCCCCTGCCTGTCCTGCCTGATTTTGTTGAATTCGAAACTCTGTGAGCTACCTGCTCATACCGGGCTTCAGCCTGGTGTGCCCGATGTTCTTTATCCCGGGCGTCATATCCGGCGTCCTGCCGGTTAACTTTCGCATCTGCAGCTCCGTGGCTATAACCCGAAAACAGGGCAGGGCGATGGCCCCCTTCGGCTCCCGGCCCGCGTGGCGGTCCGGTCGTCGAGCCCCACTCCGCCAGGTCGGCTGCTGACGCACCCGCCGGGCTCCGCCGAACCCGCAAGCGGTTTCGGGCTGACGCTAGGGTCTGATGGCTGAGGTCAACCCCCTGGCTTGCACCGGCCGGAGGCCGGGCCGCCCTGAGCGCGCCGGCGGAGCCGTCGCTTTAAGGCCGCCACGCCGTTCCGACGTGTCGGGTGCGTGCATCCTGTTCACCCGGTGAGGCCATCCCCCGTGCGTCCTCACGCGGAGGGCTGCTTGTAGCACCGTCGGGTCGTCATCCAAGGGGTGAAATGCACTCCGCCAAAACTTTTTGCGTGCCGCAAAAACTTTTGTCTCCGCCCCTTTCCTTCCGCCCTTCGCCGTTGCTCCTTTTGCCCTTTGCCGCGAGAGAACTCACCAGGGAGATGGACAACCATCACCACAGGAGAAAACCAGGATGCACACACAAAACGTCAACGTCAAAACCGCCGCTCCCGAATCTTCCAGGAAGATAGGGGGAAAAACCGTGTCGTACACGATCCTCGTCGCTGAGCAGAAAAAAAACTCAGCGGAGGAACCTGATGTTCTGGAGTTCAGCAGCCTGGCTGAGCTGAAGAAACTGCGCAGACGCTGCCCCGAAACGATGCGCTGCACCTATTTCTACGCCCTCAGCAGCGGCGTCGATAAACAGTTCCGCCATATCCATGTGGCTGAAGCTGACCACTTCAAACAGTTTGTGCGCCTGATCGCGCGTGCAGGTATCGACATTTAAACACGGTTCACCCCGTGCGGCAGCCGCCGCACGGAACCTCATAAGACAGGAGCCAGAAATATGAACGTTAACACCCCGGCCGCTGCACCAATGGCCTTTTTCGTTCCGTCCCATAACGCCGTTTATGACCGCGCAACCCAGCTGGAAGGGCAGTGGGTGACTCAGCGTGAAGCGATAACGCTGGAATCCCTGCGCCGTCTCTATCCGGATGCGGAGCTGATCCCCGCGACTCTGGTTCAGGAAAAGCAGAATGACGGCTATCGCCGTCCCTGGGTGGAAATCACCGGGGCCCGGTACATCGACCAGCTGGAAACGCTGCCGCCAGTGGACTGGTGCAGAGGGTATGGCGGGGAGTCGTTCAAATCGATGGAGTTTACGGGCGGGGATGTGACCGCAATTTTCGTCCGGTACGGCGCGCGTTTCTTTGAGTGCCATGACCTGCACACCCGCCATCACCGGGAGCTGATTGGCGACGTGATCGCCCGTTTCTGTCTCGATGCGCCGCTGAATTCCGCGCATTAAAAAAGCAGGGTTGCCCCTGCTTTCTCAACGCCGGGTAGCCGCAGCAACGGTGAACCGGCAATCACAACCAAAGTAAGGAGATTGATCGTGAAATTTGACCCGCAAACTGTCGCACAGGCGAAGGCATTTGTAAATGCCCTCCGCGCCGGAAAACGCGCTCGCGTACCCGCGCTGCGCTTCTCACAGTGGCAGCCGTTCCTGTCCGTGGTAAATGCCGAAACGGGCTACGCCACCGATGCTGACTGTGGTCTGGCTGTCAGCGTCTACCCGGCGCTTGGACTGGCTTAACAGGAGACGGCCGCCTGCGGGCGGCCGGTAAGGAGAAACCATGTCACAACTGAGTTTTGAATCCCTGTTCCTGGCAGACCAGGCTGATCTGCAGCCGCGGGCTTCCGCACCGGCCCGGATGCTGTCGCCAGCTGAGGCGCGTAAACAGTTCGCCAGTGTGTTCCGGCAAACGGCGAAAAATATGCGCCGTTCCGAAGTGTTCAGTGACTTCATCACCCTGGCAGCCAGCGAGCTGGATCTGGCCCGTATTCGTTCGCCGGAGAACATCGAAAACAGCCGTCGCATCTGCGCACGGTATCAGCCGGACGATTTAGACGCCATGAAGCAGCTGTTCTGCCTGTTGGTTGAGGGGCTGGCGGGTGACATTCATGATTTCCTCGGCGCTCTGTATATGGAGCAGGAGCTGGGCGCGGACGAAATGGGGCAGTATTTCTCTCCGTCCTGCATCTCCCGTCTGATGGCCGGACTACTCATGCCCGGCGCTCAGGAGACGATAAAGCGTGAGGGGTGGATGACGCTCGATGAGCCAGCCTGCGGCAGCGCCGGTATGGTCATTGCCTTTGCATACTGGATGGCTGAAGCGGGATATAACCCGTCTGAACAGCTATATGCCACCTGCACCGACATCGATCCAATGGTGGCTGATATGGCCTTTATCCAGCTGGCTCTGCTGGGTATTCCCGCGAAAGTCGTGACCGGTAATACGCTGACCCTGAAAGCGAACCGCGTGCGTTACACCCCCGTGTATTACTTCAATGACTGGCAGGGCCGTCTGGCATTTCGCAGTCGTCTGGATGCAATGAAGAACTTTCTGGCCACCGTGGCCGCCTGACTGACAGAGCGGCAGGGCAGACCTGCCGCAGGGAGATAAAAATGACAAGCAACACACTGAACGCTGTTCCGGCGACCGTGCTGGAGACCATGGCAGAATGCCTCAACGGCCAGCCTGAACCGCTAAAAATCCGCAACAACGACGATCACGCTGCACTGGCTGCAGATGTGCTCTGGCAGTTTGCCCGAAAAACCGGGCTGAACAGGGAAAGCGAGAGCGTGCAAACCGTCATCACTGATTTTCTGGCCAATCTTCTGCACCTGTGCAAACAGTGCGATCCTGACGGGGCAGGTATCGACGGATTTAATGCCCTGCTGAATATGGCCATGATGCATTATGAGCAGGAAAACGGAGGTGACAGCGAAGAACCAGTTTGATCGGGAGTCTGTGCCCTGGTGGATGCCATCAGGGCAACCGCAAAAAAACGCTTCCCCTTCGGGGAAACGGGGAGGGCGAAAGCGCCTCCGGCGCTCCTGCCATTCCCCGCTACCGTACTTCTCTCCTTACCTGCCTTCAGAACCGGCGTCCTGCTGGTCAACTTTCTCAGCTGCAGCTTTGTTATGGCCATAACCCGAAAGCAGGGCAGGGCGATGGCCCCCTTCGGCTCCCGGCCCGCGTGGCGGTCCGGTCGTCGAGCCCCACTCCGCCAGGTCGGCTTCTGACGCACCCGCCGGGCTCCGCCGAACCCGCAAGCGGTTTCGGGCTGACGCTAGGGTCTGATGGCTGAGGTCAACCCCCTGGCTTGCACCGGCCGGAGGCCGGGCCGCCCTGAGCGCGCCGGCGGAGCCGTCGCTTTAAGGCCGCCACGCCGTTCCGCCGTGTCGGGTGCGTGCATCCTGTTCACCCGGTGAGGCCATCCCCCGTGCGTCCTCACGCGGAGGGCTGGTCGTAGCACCGTCGGGTCGTCATCCGAAGGGTGAAATGCACTCAGACAAAAGTTTTTGCGTGCCGCAAAAACTTTTGTCTGCGCCCTTCTCCTGCCACCCCGCCGTCGCTCCTTTTGCCCTTTGCCGCGAGAGAACTCACCAGGGAGATGGACAACCATCACCACAGGAGAAAACCAAAATGCACACACGAAACGTCAACGTCAAAACCGCCGCTCAAGAATCTACCGGAAGATGTGATTCAAACCTCACCACGTCCCAGTTCACGGATCTGTTCTGCTGGGTCCTGGCAGCATCGGAAGGGGAGCCACAACCGACAATTTTTACGCCGCCAGAGAATGCCACTGAGCTGACGTTAATTAATGACGAATGCCCGGATTATATCTCTGTCTGGGTTGTAGATGGTCGCCCGGTGGCAGCTGCAATGCCGCTGGATAATTTTCACCGCGTTATTCCTTCATCACTTACTAAATAATCAGGAGTAAATAAAAATGGTCAGTTTCGCAAGCCGCTATCGTATGCCTGTCTCGATCCGTAAAGACCGTCCGCTGACAAATGAGGAATTACAGCTCATCGTTCCGAGCGCGTTCTCATCGGATAAACACGATTCACGCTCTGAACGTTATACATATATCCCGACCATAAATATTCTTGACCGTTTACGTGATGAAGGGTTTCAGCCGTATTATGCAACGCAGTCACGCACACGTGACCAGGATAAACGAGAATTTACAAAACATATGCTTCGCCTGCGTCGTCATGACCAGATTAACGGGAAAGAAGTACCGGAAATTATTCTGCTGAATAGCCATGATGGTTCAAGCAGCTATAAAATGATCCCCGGTATGTTCCGTCAGGTTTGCAGTAATGGTCTGGTTGCATGGAAGGATTTTGGTGAAATCCGCGTACCCCACAAAGGGGATATTGTCGGGCAGGTTATTGAAGGCGCTTACACGGTGCTGAAAACATTTGACGCGGTTGATGAAAATATTGACCTCATGAAAAGCATTCAGCTTACTTTGCCTGAGCAGCGACTTTTTGGTGCGACCGCTCTGGAACTTAAGTACGATGGAAAACCAGCGCCGATTACGCCGGAGCAAATTATTAACCCACGCCGGGTACTCGACAGAGGCCAGGATTTATGGACCACGTTTAACGTAGTACAGGAAAATGTGATCCGTGGGGGGATTCGTGGCAGAACGCAAAAAGGGAAGGTGGCCAGAACGCGGGAAGTCACCGGAATTGATGGTGACATCAAATTAAATCAGGTGCTCTGGAAAATGGCGGAGGAGTTTGCAAAACTGAAGGCCTGAAAATTAAGCCGCTCAACAGAGCGGCTTTTTACTGCCCGCTATGTAACGAGGTCGTTTCCGCAATTTGCATTGCATGCTCCTTTCCCGCAGCTGGCGCCAGACGTTCAGAAAGTAGCTTTTTTCTGGCCAGCAATACACGATATATATTTTTGATATCCTGAGCATACGCCTTGCGCTGCGCAATGAGCTTTTTGCTCGGCCCCGTATTATACATCCCTACGCTGTCCCAGTTTTTTCCGTATGACCTGAAGTTGTGCGCCAGTACCCATGCACCCGTATAAACGCAGATGCATGGATCATTCAACAGTCGCTCACGGGTAATATTGAAATTTTTAAGTTTACCGTAATGGGAACTGTTCACCTGCATCCCGCAGACATCTTCTGTTCCATTCCTGTTTGATCCATTTATCGCACCCGGCTTAAGTCTGCTCTCTTTAATTGAAATTGACATAAGCAGCAGCGGATCAATTTGATAATCTTTCCCGGCCTGATCAAAGCACATCTGGGGAGCTGCGCCAGCAGACATGGAAAGGGTCAGCAATGCCGCAGGTAGTATCGATATTTTCATGGTTTGGCCTTTTAACGAAATACACGGGCTCTGGAGAGTCGCCTTAAAAAATACCCCGACGGATCGTCGTAATCAAGTTAATTCACTACAAACGCGCGTGAGCGCTCTCCTGAAGGGATTTAACACCCGTCCGAAATAAACATATCAGAGCAGTAGACGGTATTAACACGCCGCTCTTTATTAACCCCTTAAAACATCACACCCCACGCAAGACTTTGTCTTGCAGATTTTTCTTTTAATTTCAGGTGCATATCTGTGATAAATTTGCGCGTTATTGAAGTGTGACCGTCTAATGTCGCACACACCGACACTACACTATCGTATAATCCTGATACCTGTTAGTGTCGGTATGTCACACATGTATCGTACAATTGTAGATATGCTTTAATTACATTGAATTATATATCGCACAGTGTCACACTGTCGCACATCCTGGTGCTGGATTGTACTACTGTACAAAACAGAGATTCGCAGCAGTATCAACCCATTACACCTTTGCACAGCATTTTGATAAACCACCAACAGGCCATATGTAGTGTCGGTTCCGACACTAACTTAAAACAGGTAAGAAATATGGGAAGAGTCGGTATCTACCTTAAAGATAAAATTGAACGCGAGGTTCGCGATATTGTTCAACAAGACCTGCAAAACGGTGCCACCGCAGGAGAAGCAAACATGTCAGCCACCTGCAACGAATTAATCAGGCTTGGGCTTCTGGTTTATAAACGCGATGGCGAGGATGGCAATCATTTCGATATAGAAGGATACCGAAGGGACCTCATAAGAAAAGCAGCAGGTTCACGCGAAGGTACAGTTCTTATTGCCACACTACTTGCTGAGATGTATTTAAAAATGACAGGAAAAGATGGCGAAGGAAGGTTGGAAGATACACTTGATATGATTTTAAACGGCATAAACACAGCCGAGGATGAGGCGGAAACAAGACACTTCATCAACGAAAAGAAATAAATCCACGAGCCGGAAACCCCGGCTCGAATCGATCACTGGGATGACTTTTCATCCCACGGAAGGTCACTTTTCTCCACCTCTCTTATTTTTTCCTTCAGAAACACCTCGAACTCCATACAAAGAACTTTAAGCGCCTGCGCATCCTCGTTCTGGTCAAGTAACCTTTCCGTAAAATAACCCAGCGTATTCATCAGACGGGTAAGCATTTCGTCATTAAGACTACGGTTATGAACCTTCGCCATCGCCCTGATTTCATCCGCGAGATTCTCAGGAATACGCATGCTGTAGCCAGTTGTTTTCCCTGGAAGTAAAATTCTTTCACCCTCACGCCACACCCACAACTGCTCCTGTTTGGGCGGGACTTTAACATCTTCCGCAACATCAACGGATTCACCATCAAGTAATTTACCCAGCCACTCCTCAAATTTCACCGCCAGTGCAATGAGACGCTCACCCTCCGCATTTTTAATGACAGGCTTGCCTGGCTGGTAATTCAGCGACAATAAAAGCCTGGCAATAATTTCCTCATTCACGCTTCTGTTGCCAGCTCTGGCACATATTCTCAGCTCCATAAGCAGATTATCCGGAGCACGCAACCGCCACTCCACCGCTTCACCTGGCTGGAACTTACGTGGACGGCCGCGACCATCCAACAATTTCTCTTTAACTTTCATAGCTATAGATCCCGGAGGCCATTTCCATACTTTCTGGTCAACCAAGCCTACTCACTTACATATTCGGATAAATCTGAATGATTCCAAAAAGTGTGACATGTGTCACAGTTTTTTTTTTTTAGGGTCATGGGAAAATTGCGCCCGCGTAAACAAGCACTTACGCGAGTCACTTTTGTTTACTTCGGAGAAAACAATCATGTTAACCAAAGGCAGTGCCCTTAACGTCGGTAAGGGATGGGCGGTAGCGTCTTTATTCCGCAAAGCACGCGAAAATCGCCAAGCTAAATTTTACTTAAAGTCAGCAGGCGCTTTTTTAATTGCACTTATGGTCACTCACCCGGCATTTGCCGGCGGAACCGACCTTCTTTCCTCACAGAACACCACGGTTAATTCCACCTTCGGCTCTGGCTCTTCATTGATTAAATGGTTCTATATCGCCGAAATCATCATGGGCCTGTTTATTTACATCAAGGCCCGCTCACCGCTGGTATTCGTCGGTATCGTAATGGCAATCATCTTTACCCGTGTCGCCTTCGGCATCGCGAGTTAAACGATGAATGGGGAAGAAGATAAATATAACTTCCCGGAAACAATGAACCAGCAGGACCGCTATTTTGGCTTGCCAGTTGATGAGTTAATTGTTACCGCACCCCTTCTCATTCTGGGGGTGCTTAACAATCTGTCAGTTGAACTTGGCGTTATAGCGGGAATCCTCTGGTTCATCGTCAGATATCTGAAAAAAGGGCAGGGGTCGTACTGGTTACTTAATTTCTGTTACTGGCACCTGCCATCACTTTTATTCAAAGTAACCTTTCGCCAGATACCTGATTCTAGTTTCCGGCACTGGAGGGCATAGTTTTCATGAAACTGAATATTAAAGGAGAGCGCGATAAACAACTCCGCTATGCGTTTATTGGTCTTTCAGCTTTAACTTTACTTATGGGGGCAGGCAACGTACTGACAGGTTCGCTTGCATGGTATTTTGCCACCACCCAGAAAACCATTACCACACCATTAACATTTAACCGCCCCTTCGCATCAGATTCAAAAGGTGTCGATGCCCCAGGCCTGACACAATTCGCCGCCTCCTTTATTTACTGGCGACTGAACGTCACCCCGGAAAACATCGACAACAACCAGAAAATGATTCTTGGATTCGTCCCTTCCGACGAACGGGACGAACTCAAGAAAGCTCTGGATATTGAAGCTGAACGCATAAGGAAAGCAGGCATCTCCACTCAGTTCGACACGAAAGAAATTCGCGTCATGGATGATGGCTCCGTGCAGTACAGCGGAGTTCTGAAATCCTCCACCACTAACGGCGTAATCATCACGCCATTAAAAGACCAGGAAAAAACCTACCGCCTGAAACTGAGTTATGAGAACGGTGTGATTAACCTCCACAGCTTCGAAGAACTCCAGCCGGTATCCACCACCAACTAACAGGACTGCCCATGAAATTTCGTATTTCACCGGCAGCTGCTGCTGTGTTTCTGGCAGCGGGATTATTTAACAGCGGCCTCCGGGCCGCTTCCGCACCCGCAGCCATTCCGTTTGAGAACGACGCCGCCTTTAACGTCACTCTCAGCAACACCAACCCGAGCAAGGTTGTTGTCGACGGAGAACTCATTACCAGCATCAGCGGACCAACCGGTGCCTATGACCAGAGCCAGACCGACGACGGAGCACTCATTCTGTCTCCACTTGTCAGCCAGAACTTCACGCTGTTTATTCAGACCGATCGCGGCTCATCCCTGAGCCTTAACATCAGGCCGCAGCCAGGTAACGGGAAAACACTGCGCTTCACTCCGATGTCGCCACCACTTCGCAAGAACGACGATGCGAAGACATGGGAAGAAGGGCAGACCTACGAAAAAACACTGGTCGCACTGTCCCGCGCCGTAGTCAACGGTCAGGTGCCGGACGACTACCAGGAGTATCCGGTCAGCCGCATGCCTGCATACACACCCGCCAGTGATGTACGCCTGACACCGGAACGCCAGTTTGTTGGTAACCACCTGCGCGTTGTGCGCTACCGGATGAGCAACCCTGGCAGCATCACCCGCAGCCTGCGCGAGCGCGATTTCTGGCACAAGGGCGTCCGGGCCGTGATGCTGTCGCAGAACCAGCTTTATGCCGGTGGCGAAGGCTACGCCTGGATTGTGTTTTCAGATGACGGAGACACCCGCCCATGAGTCTGAATAAAAACCTGAAAACCCGGCGCAAACAGCTGGCCATTCTTGCCGCCGTTATCACGGGAGGCGCCGCCGCCACGAGCGGCGTTATCTGGTACGGGCAACATCAGCAGGAACAGAAACAGCCCGCGCCGGTCGCCACCCCAAACATGACCGGTGTGGTCACGGCAGCGTTTAACCAGCAGGTTAATGATGCCGCACTGGCACAGCAGCAGGCCAAGACCTCCGCACTTGAGGACAGGCTCGCCACGCTCACCCAGCAGTTTGCACAGAACAAGCTCACCACCGAGCAACAACTGGCCAAAAAGGATGAAGAAATTCAGCGCCTGAATGACCAGCTAACGAAAGCCCCCGGCAGCAAAACGACCACTGGCCAGCAGACACCACCTGCCGGACAGAACGGAACACCACTCCCCGGTCCCGTTGCTGCCGGTCAGGCCCGGCCACCCGAATATACTGTGACCCCCGCAGGCACACCGGCCGCCACTGGTGTGAATATGGGGCAGGGCGCAGCGTTCTACCCGGGCGGCTCTGGCCAGAGAATGACAGGCGGGCTGAGCACCACAAAGTTCAGCTATGAAAGCCTGAAGAAAAAGCCAACGAAACTGCCATGGATTCCGTCAGGCTCCTTCTCTGACGCCATCATGATTGAAGGTGCCGACGCCAACGCCAGTGTTACCGGCCAGCAGAACACCCAGCCCGTCACTATCCGCCTGCTGGGCAATATCCAGATGCCGAACAACAAAGAATACAGCGCCGACGGCTGCTTTGTGGTGGGGGAAATCTGGGGTGACATCTCCAGCGAGCGCGGGATTGTCCGGACGAAATCACTCAGCTGCGTACTGAAAAACGGCAAGCACGTCGATATGGAGTTCGATGGCCACGTCAGTTACCAGGGTAAAGGCGGTGTTCGCGGCAAGCCAGTCATGCGAAACGGCATGATTGTCGGCTACGCCGGTGCAGCAGGCCTCCTGTCAGGTTTTGGTGAAGGCATCAAATCTGCGGCAACACCTTCTGTCGGCCTCGGTGCCACTGCTGATGTTGGAGCTGCGGATGTGTTTAAGCAGGGCTTTGGCGGCGGAGCCAGTAAGGCGGCCGACACGCTGAGCCAGTACTGGATTAAGCGCGCCGAGCAGTATCACCCCGTGATTGATATCGGCGCTGGTAACCTGGTAACTGTGGTCTTCCAGAAGGGCTTCCGCCTTGAAACCATCGAGGATGCCGATGACGCGAAAGCGAAAGAGGAACTGCAGAAAGCCGGCAACGCCGCGCAGAACGCCGTGACTCCTCAGCCTGCGAGCCAGACCACTGCATCCAGCACCACCTCAGTGGGCAATATCAACCCGGATGATGTTCTCCGTCAGGCCAGTCAGCTGCGCCTCGGTGACACCATCAACTGATGAGGGATGAAGATGGACGCACGAAAATTACTGTTTTGGGCAACAACCCGATGGAGGCCAGCGCTGACATTCATCGTTTCATGGTCCATTTTGTTCGCCACTCTTTACTCCAGTTTTAAGTGGATACAGCTGACCGGATTAGTTATCTGGCTGGCTGGAAACCTTTTTCTTGCTGAATCAATTCCCGGGGGCATGGTTTGGCGTACGCTGCACCCTTCCCCCTCAGCACCTGAAGAAAAGGAGGGCAAATGAAAACAACAGCGCAGGGGGACGGGCCAGACCACAAAGCAAAGGATGTGAACCGTCGATTAAGGATAACAGTTAACTGGTTCTATTCGATTTGCTGGGTTCTCTGGTGGGTGGCGGTGATTGCAATCATTATCAAAGGAGTACGGGAGGAATACGCATTTCGCATCTTTGGTGCAATCTTCATGGCCATCGTCCTGATTCGTATACGACCTCCCATCTGGCCAGATGACTCCGCCGAACCCCTCCCGGGACCAAACGACAGTGACCAAAAGGAGGGCAAATGAAGGGACCACGCATAGATGACCGTATCAATTTTCTGAGGGGTATTGAACGGGACTGGAAAGACTGGTCTGCAGGAAAAAAAACAAAACCCCACTGGATATTTTTTGTAGGAGTATTAACCGCTACAGGGATGCTGATTTTTAGCTTCTGGTCAGGCAATCAGAGGCTTGCCGTGGCTTCCTTTGCTATTGGAATAGCATTTATTCTCGCCGGATTGTTACAGCCAGGTGAAACATGGGAAGAAAAAATACAGAAGAAAATTCGGGCATATGAGCCGCTTGATATTGATGCCATGCGTACCCTGGCCGTCTCTGTTTTTCATAAGGATGAGTTGATGCAGGAAGAACTCAGACAGTGGCTGGATGCGGAGTTCAGCGCCATTTCGGATGCCGTTCTTCGTGATGGGCGCCAGCCACATTCCGGCGACACCATTAACTAAGGAGGCACTGCATATGTCGTATAAAACCAGGCTGGATGTTATCGAAGAAGACCTGAACAAATGGCGTGCCGGGAAAAAGATTTACAAGTACCGGCGGTTTTTGATGCCCACAGCGCTCGCACTTCTGCCTTGCAGTATTTTTCTCTACGGTGTTTTTCATAATAAGGCTGTATTTGTCGTTCTGGGCTTCATGCTCGCCTTCCTCCTGTTCCGGCTCTTTACAGGAAAAGAAGATACCCCGGACACCTGGGAGGATCGAATCAATCAGGCATTGCTGTCCTACAGCCCAATGAATCAGGACGCGTTCGAAAAACTGTGCCGCACCGTAAATGAGAAGAGGGCAATAGAGCCTGATGATGTTGCTGTATGGCTCAAGGACGAAAAAGAAGCACGTGCGCTTTTCAGGCGTCAGCGAGATGAACGGCAACGCTACAGTTTCACTAAATGGCTGGATAAACGGGAGTCTGACCAGAAAGCTGAATGTAATGAGGAGGACAAATGAAGCGCACAACCGCAGTTGTGCTGATTCAGTACCCCTCATCTTGCTACCGCCGGGATGGGCAGCGCACTGGACTCTTTATTTGGGTCTGCGACCGGGCGCGGTGAAGAAAGCTTCCAGGTGGCAAAGAAAAAGGCCCTCGCTGATAAAGACCCCTGGCATGCCTGGCTGGAATTGTCTGCCAGTGACCCGGGCGATATCTCCAGCGATATCCGAGAACAATACAGCGAGCTGGCAGCTTCACTGGTTCTGAGCGCAACCCGGAAAAATAACGGTCAACGTAATTAATTTGTACCAGAACCTTCTCATTCGTTTTTCACCACAACCCTGAAATTCCAACCGGAGTTACCCCCATGAAAAAACTACTGGGTGCTGCACTGCTGTGCAGCGCACTGACCGGCTGCGCCGGTCTCAATTCTGATTTCGACTGTAACAAGACCGCGACCGATCAGTGCCTGACCACCGGTGAGGCCAATAAGCTGGCCGCTCAGGGTAAAAGTCTGGATGACCTGACGGCAGAGAAAACCGCAAAAAAGCCTGCGGGTGAAACCCTGCCGGCACTGCGCAATTCGGCACCGGTCGTGAATCCGTTCCGTCCTGTCTCCGTCGCAGCAACCGGAACCAGCGCCGCTAAGCCACTCACCACTGCGCCAGCGAAAACGTCCGGTTCACTGGTCACGCCGCTGGCCACGACCAGTCATGTGACCCCCGAGCCGGTTAACACGGCGGGCCGCGTTCCGGTTCAGCGTATTCCTGACGCCACGCAGCGCCTGTGGATTGCCCCCTGGGTGGACACGGACGATAACTTTCATCAGCCGGCTGTGGTCGAGTTCGTGAAAAACAAATCCCACTGGGATGAAGAAAGCTACCGCGTTATCGGGGAGGGTGGGGAATGAGCAGCCACTACGTTTCCGGCAGGAACGGCATCGATCATCCGGTGAAATCATTCACCCATACACGGAAAGGAACGGCGCAAATCACCGCCACACAGTCAGTCGATACCGACGATGAAACGCTGGCCGTTCTGAGCGTGAGCTGTGGTTGGCAGATTAAGACTGCCGGTGATGCAGCGCACACCGGGCAGATGAACGAAGAGAAACTGCGTCGCCTGGAATTAATCCGGGCCGCTGCGGAGGGTCGAAAATGAGTTTTGTCGACAACCTGATGGATATGCTGAAAAACGGGAAAGAGGAAGACGGTGCCGCTACGGCCCGCGAGAATCTTTCCCAGACATGGGGCTACCCGTCCCTGGTTGCGGCACTGCCGTACCGGTATTACGACGACATCAATGAGATTTTCGTCAACGCCGGCTCTGCAGGCTTCATCATGGAAGCCGCCCCGCTGCCTGGCGCGAACGAACAGGTGATGGCCGCGCTCGATGACATGCTGCGCAAAAAACTGCCCCGCCAGACTCCCGTCACCGTCATCATGCTTGCCAGCAAGTGTGTCGGGGAACGTATCGATCGCGGTGTGAGTAACGACATGTGGAAAGGAGGGATGGCCGATCACCTCAATAAAATCACCCGCGCGTTCTGGCAGCGCTCTGCGCTGCACGGCCTGGCCAACGAACGCGAATACCCGCTTTACCTGCGTAACTACCGCATCTTTCTTGTCTATGGCCAGCCGCTGAAGCGCGCTTCCCAGACGCAACGGGTGATTGATGATCTGGTTCAGATCCGCAACACCATCCGCGTCTCCCTGGGGGCCGCGCGCATCGACAGCGTGAACGTTGATGTGAACGGTTTCCTGTCCGCGGTACGCGAGCAGATGAACTACCGCCAGGAACAGGTGCTGACGTCCTCCGGGGACTACAACGAGGATGAAAAGCTGAACCGCCAGGTGGTTGATCAGGGGATAGGGCTTGATGTCTATCCGTCGCATCTCCGGATGACGTTACCCGAAACCATCGACGCGCGCGGGACTCGGTTGCCGGCATCGGCATGTCGCATCATTAACATGCAGCTTGCCAAAACGCCTAAACGCTTCGCCCTGTGGCAGGGGGCGGACAATCTGCAGAACATTCGCTTTCCTGACCTCGGAATACCCTGTCCCTTTATGCTGACCTGGACAACGGAGCTGGAGGAGCAGACCAAAAGCCAGAGTGAGGCATTTCGCAAAGATACTGACTTGTCCAAAAAGGCCAACTCAGCCTACGCCGCACTTTTTCCCGGTACCAAAAGAGCCGCAGAGGAATGGCGACGTACCCGTGAGCAACTGAACAATAACGAAATTGCACTCTGCAATACGTATTTTAACCTGACTCTGTTCGCGCCGGACAACAATACTGACGCACAGGCCTGTGAGCTGGCCGCCGTGAACGTGTTCCGCAAGAACGAGCTGGAGATGGTAACGATACAGTACCAGCAGATGCGTAACTGGCTGGCCGGCTTCCCGTTCGTCATGCAGGAAGGGATGTGGGAAGACCTGAAAACAACAGGCGCGACGCTGCGCGCCAAGTCATGGAACGCGGTGAGTCTGATGCCGGTCGTGGCAGAACGCCAGCTGTCGAATGTTGGTATGCCGCTGCCGACCTATCGCAACCAGGTCGCATTCTACGACATGTTTGGTGAGGAGAACGGCAGCACCAACTTCAACATCGCCGTGACCGGCACGTCTGGAGCGGGTAAATCCTTCCTGACGCAGGGTATCCTGCGCGACGTGCTGAATGCCGGGGGATACGCCTGGGTTATCGACATGGGTGACAGTTATAAAAACTACTGTCATCAGGCCGGCGGGGTTTATCTCGATGGCGCTAAACTGCGCTTTAACCCGTTCGCCAACGTCAAAGATATCAAGCACTCTGCTGAAGGGATTGTGCGTCTGCTGACGGTACTCGCCAGCCCGACGCAGCCGCTTGATGGCGTCTGCGAGGCGATCCTGCAGAAAGCGGTAATGGATGCGTGGGAGAAGAAGGCAAACAAAGCCCGTATCGACGACGTTCATAATTACCTGACCAATGAGGATGTGAATCAGGCGTTTGCAGACAAGCCAACCATCATCGCGCGTCTCGCTGAGCTGGCCATGCTGCTCGATACCTACTGCACCTGGGGACCGGACGGAGAATACTTTAACGCCGACACCCCGACGCTCGATGGTGAAACCCGCTTCGCGGTGCTGGAGCTGCTGAGCCTGGAAGACAAGCCGAAGCTGCTCTCCGCTATCCTGTTCTCGCTCATTCTGGCGATTCAGGAAAAGATGTACCACAGCCCGCGCGACCTCAAAAAAGTCTGCATCATCGACGAGGCCTGGCGTCTGCTGGGTGGCTCCAACCCGCACGCGGCACGGTTTATCGAAACCGGCTACCGCACCGTGCGTCGTCACCGTGGCGCGTTTATCACTATCACCCAGGGCATCAAGGACTTCAGCGCCAGTAAGGAAGCGGAAGCCGCCTGGAACAACAGCTCCACCAAAATCACCCTGTTGCAGGATGCTAAGGCGTTTAAACAGTACCTTGCCGATAACCCGGATCAGTTCTCGGACATGGAAAAAGAAGTTATCCGTGGCTTCCAGCCAGCCCTGCAGACCGGTTACAGCTCCCTGCTGATAAACGCCGGCGAATACAGCTCCTTCCACCGTCTGTTCGTCGACCCCGTCACCCGCGCCATGTTCAGCTCGCGTGGTGAGGACTTTGCCTTCATGCAGAAATTGCAGAAGGAAGCCGGGGCCACTGCGGAAGAAGCGGCATATCTGCTGGCGGAGAAGAAATTCGGCAGTGAACTTCGTGAGCTTGAAGAATGGGTGAAAGCAGCATGAGTGAACAACAGGACAAGCCGTATGAAGGCGATACCGTTAACGATGGGGCAACGATCGCCGGCAAAACATCCCGCTGGGTAAAAGCCGGCATGCTGGGGCTGGCGGGACTTCTGGCCATGACAGGTGTGGCATATATGACGGCGAAAGCCGTCACCCCGGAGGTGGTGGTCTTCGATATGAAGGGAACCGTTGACCTGTTTATGCAGCAGTCCGCGCAGCTGCAGCTCGATGAGGACAAAGCCCGGGTGCTGACAACGCGTTTCAATACCGCGCTGTCAGACAGTCTCGGTGAATGGCAGGCAGCACATAACGCCATCATTCTGGTGAAACCGGCGGTGATGAGTCCGCAGCGGGATATCACGAATGAGATCCGTGCCGACATTGCGCGCCGCACTCAGGGGGGCCAGTGAAAAGACGACTGAAGCTGATGGGGATGTTGCTGCTGATGCTCTCCGCCGGCAGCGGAGCGAAAGATCTCGGAACCTGGGGCAACGTCTTCGAGCCTGCAGAGCAGGACATGCTGGCGTTTATCCAGAATCGCCTGAAGGGAATGGAGCAGACGGGCGAACTTGACCGCCTGCGCAAAGAGGCAACGGAAAGAGTGAAGGAGCATGCGGTACGTCCGACGCCGGTGGAAGGGCTCACGAAAGCGAAGGAATACCGCAGCTTTGCCTGGGACCCGACATTTACCGTGATGGAAACGATCACTGACATGCAGGGCAACGTGATCGCCCGGAAGGGCGATACGGTCAATCCTCTGGATAAGGTGCCTTTCAACCAGGTGCTCTTTTTTATCGACGGCGATGATAAGGAGCAGGTGAACTGGACCCGACAGCAGCTCGCCGGTCAGACCAGCGTGAAGGTCATCCTGGTGAAAGGCAACATCAAAGAAACCAGTGATGCGCTTAATGAACGTATCTACTTCGACCAGTCTGGCGTACTGACCCGTAAATTCGGTTTTGAACACATCCCCGTGCGGATATCGCGCGATGGCCGCGTGATGAAAGTGGAAGAAATTCCGGTATCAGGAGCAAAAAAATGAGTGCAACAACGTTAGGTGACCTGTTTCCCGAAATGCGTCAGGTGGCCATATCCCATCGCCGTTACGCCAGAAAACCGCGTACACCCGCAGAGATAACTCCGCGCATGGGAACAGCAGAACGGCTGAAGACGCTGTACCCCGAAATTGACTCCTGGCATCCGGTACTGGTGACCAAAGCCTGGCTCCACTGGTGTGAGCAGAACCAGCAGGACAGCCGGGAGCCGTCGAAACGTGATGAACGTTTCCCGGACTACATCATCCACCTCTTACTGGAGAACATGCGGGCCGAGGACAGCGCGAAACGTAAAAAAAGGCCGTCTATGTCTCTTTCTGAGCGCCTCGACAGGTTGTTCGCAGGCGAAGGGCAGGAGAACGCAGAATGTCACTGAGACACAATACTGGAACCAAAGGCAGTGAAGAGGAAGTGAATCGCCTCTGTCAGCTGTACCCTGAAATTGCATCATGGCAACCGGCGCTGATCACCGGTGCCTGGAATCAGTGGTGCGCTGAGAACCCGCATCTGCCGGCGATGCCGGAAAAACGTGACGAGGCGTTTCCCCTGTACCTCGTCAGGCTTATCCGCAACAGAATGGAGGAGATGAACGCATGGCGTTAATCAGCTGTTTCACCAGTCCCCAGGGACTGCAGGGGATGCTCACCTGTTTGCGCGATACTGAGGGCATGACCGGTATTCTTGTCGTCGTTGCGCTACTCGCTGGCTGGATTGCTGTTCAGTATTTTGCAGATGCACGGTGTGTACGTCAGGCGTGGGAGAGCAGACCGGGATTACCTGTCCCTCTGGCGCAATTTGGCAGTGCCCGACATGCCGATGCGGTTCATGCCTTTGCTAACCGGGAATTATACCAGGCGATGCTTCGCGGGCTGGAAAACGGTCTGACTGAAACGGGCTACAAACTGACGCGTGATAGATCCCGGCGTGTGGTGGCAATACCACTGGAACACAGACTGACGATCAGTCGCTGGGTTTTTCGGGCGCGGCAGTGGTACATGTCGCCAGGAATGTCTGAACAAAGGACGAAAGACATTGAAGATGACGCGGTGAACGACGGGTACGCTGGCATGCTGCTCAATGTACTTATCCGTGGATGTGCTCATGAGGGCTGGTACATTACAGAACCGGTACCAGAATTCACCCCGACATCCTTTCCGCTAAAACAGGTATCCATCAATGTCAGGGCCACACAGGCTGTACTGACCAGCGATGTGGTGAGCATCATCAATGACGTTGCTGGAAAAGTGAGAATGCAGCCATCTTTCCCCCATCACCCGACGTGTACTGTCGCTGACGTGGTGAACAGCGGGCTGAATTATGAGGTCCGGCAGCAGGAGATTGACGAGCCGCCTGGCTGGTTTAATTCTCCTGCGGGATGTGAGCTACCGGACGATATCACCGAAGGACATTCTCCACTCTTCATGACATCTGGACACCGGCATTTCATTGTCCGGGTGCAGGGAGGGAGATTTTATACACAGGGTACGCTTGCTTTCTTTATAGAGCAGGCCGCACACAGGATTGCACAGGGTGAAGTCAGCGGAGCGTGCTACGAAGATGACAGCGGCTATGCTTTTGCCGTGACGCCTGCAAAAAACACGCCCTGATACAACCGCGCTGCCCTTCAGGATGTTCGGTGCTCACTGCGTTGCGCTCCGCCTCAGCCTGAATGTCATCCCGGTTTCCGATTAACCCCCGACCAGGTAACGCCATGAAAAAAGACCCTGATACTGAAAAGGGCCGGAATGTTACAGCCGTTCGTCATGATGAAAAATCGGCTTTACGGCTTAAGGCCATTCTCGCAGAAAATCCCCTTTATTATCCCTCAATCGTGTTAAGAGCAGGCCTGCTGGCTCTTGAGGATATGTCCAAAGAGCAGCGGCTGACATTCATCATGAAAGCGGCTGATAAAGCGAAAAACCACTGACCATTTCTTAAGCCCTCCCGCCGTCCGGTGGCTGCGGCACGCCCGGAGATACCCCATGACTCACCCTGAAACGCTCAGGCCGGTGACGGTTACCCGTGACCGCAACGGCTTCTGGACGCACCCTCATTATTTTGCCCCCGCCAGTGATGAGGCCACGCAGACTGAATTTAGTGACTGGATTCGACAGCACAGGCTGACCTGCGCCACCCGCTGGATGGAAAATGACGCGCCTCCCCATGTTATCGCGGCCTGGGAAAAGGGCATACAGGACGTCAGTGACTGGCATCCCTCAGCGCCAGAGGGCGAGGGCTGGTTCATGGGCTCCATTCATGACACTGAGGATGGCCCGGTTTGTGTGTGGCTCCGGGAGGTGAAATGAAGCACTTTTCATGGCTGGCCGGTGTGTTGCTGGTTCTTATTTCCTGGATGCCATCCCAGGCAACGGCCGCAGCCAGTAATGCCGGTGACGGCAGATGGGTGAATCCGATCACGGACGTTTGCTGGAAGTGCCTGTTTCCAATGACGCTCGGTAATATCCAGCTGGCATCCGGGCCACAGAAAGACACGTCCAACCCGTCTTCACCCATCCAGATTTGCCCGGTGGGGATTCTGTACCGCATCGGTCTGGCCATCGGATTCTGGGAGCCGATGGCCATGGTGGACGTGACCCGTGAGCCGGGCGTCATGGTTAACATGGGCGGCTTTAAAATCGATCTCGGGCGAACGGGTACGGGAACCGCAGGTCAGAGTGACAGGCCCGCAGCTGGTACGTTCTACCACGTCCACTGGTATAAGTACCCGCTCATTTTCTGGCTGAACATCATCACCAGTCTGGGTTGTCTGCAGACCGGCGACATGGATATCGCCTATCTTTCCGAAGTCGATCCTCTCTGGAATGACAGCACGCTCTCAATGCTGATCAACCCCGAAGCCGCACTGTTCGGCAACCTGATAGCTCAGGGCGCGTGCGCAGCTGATGCCGCCGCCGCTTCAGCGGGTCTGCCGCTCTCGCCGTTGTTCTGGTGTGCAGGGAGTCAGGGGTCAATGTACCCGCTGACGGGCTATACCAGTGGTGAGTTTTCTCCGCTTGAGGCCTCTCTGCTGGTTGGCGAGCGAATGGCATTCAAGATGCATCGAGAGGGGCTGGTCTGGAATTCTATTGGTGCAGATAACGCAGTATGTAACCAGTATCCGTCACCGATCATCCCGAAAGAACGATGGCGATATCAGATGGTGAACATGTATCCCGAGACGAACAACTGTCATCCCTTCGGGGCCAGTACGCAGCTGTGGGGTACAAAGCACAATTCCCCGTCCTCCAAAAAGAACTTCGGCTATCTCTTCTGGCGCAAACGTAACTGCGTCTTCCTCTAAGGACATGACAATGAAAAACGCTTATCTCCGGGTGCTGACGATCGGCGTCCTGATTGCTTTCGCGCCGCTGGCTCTGGCGAGCGCCCAGACCGATATTTCCGTTTCCGACCATAGCTGGATCAAAGGTCAGCAGGACGCGCTGGCCGCCATGAAGGAAGACCTGCAGGGCCATCCGGCAACAGATTGGTCTGTGTTGCCACAGCGACAACAGGATCTGATTAGCCGCCTGCAGGGCGATATCGCCGCGCAAACCAACGCTATGGGGGAAAAAGACACGTTCCCGGCTATTTACTTTGTGAGCCTCGGTATTCCGCGCGAAGGTCTGCTGTCCATGCTGAAGGATGCCCGTCGTTTCAACATACCGCCAACGTTGCGTGGACTGGTCAATAACGACATGCGACAGACTGCGGCGGCCATGTTTGAGCTGAATAAGGAGGACAAGGACGCCGGCGTACAAATCGATCCAACGTTATTCACTCAGTACAACATCACCACGGTGCCCGCCCTGGTGGTGACCTGCCCTGGCCATCATGACGTTATCCGGGGAAGTCTGCCCCTGCAGCAGGCGCTGGAAAAGGTGGCAGAAAGCGGTGATTGTGCAGCAACAGCCCGCCATCTCCTGGAGGCTGCCAGATGAAAAAACTCCTTTCAACGATGCTGATGCTTTTCCCGCTCCTGGCTGGTGCAGCCGATCCAGCCTTTGAGGCGGGTGCGAGTTTTGGCAAGGGCAATGCCTCCGCCGGTACGGGGGTCCTGAAAAATCCGGGTACCGTCACAGGAACAATACCAGGCTATACCGCTAACCCACCGGAGAAAGGGTATTACGGCGGTGTGAATGGCGGCGACGGCGGACTGGCAAACAAAGGGCAGGCGGCCTTGCAGGGAAATGATGCGGCACAGTCGGTGATCAGTTCCGGTACCAAAAACCCGGCCCCCACAATTGACCCGAACGCCCCCTTTATTACCATCGGAAAAAATGCGGAGGGTACGGCAGGCGGGATCATGAATGGCACCAGTCAGCAGTGTAAGGAGACGACGGTATCAAAATCGACGTTTGAGAACTTTACCTGCGATCGGGATGTGGCCACCATCCAGACGTGCGGAAGAACAGCCAGTATCACCGGGCATTATGAGGATAACTACAGCTATAAGACCATCACCATTGATTCAGACAATCTGGACGTCAGCAGCCCGGAAGTGTCGTACAGCATGCCGGAAGGAACGGTGTATTCAGCGACGATGAATTACACGTTCAAGAAACATTTAGCGTTCAGCAACGATCTCTGGTTCCTGAACATTACGGCTCTCGGTTCACTGATGACGATGT
This sequence comes from Enterobacter cloacae complex sp. 2021EL-01169, assembly GCF_020733125.1. Taxonomy (NCBI): domain Bacteria; kingdom Pseudomonadati; phylum Pseudomonadota; class Gammaproteobacteria; order Enterobacterales; family Enterobacteriaceae; genus Enterobacter; species Enterobacter cloacae complex sp. 2021EL-01169. The sequence goes on along the minus strand of NZ_JAJFTC010000016.1, from coordinate 42,829 downwards.
ACGAAACCTCCGGGTCGTATGACCTGCCCCCGGGTAAGAGTTTTACCGAAGGAGAGAAGCTGACCATCACGTTTAATAACAAACAAAAAGTACCCGAAAGGGTTGCCAGTATCTGGGAGATGGGTAAAACCAACCATATGTACCATTTTGTCATCACCATCGTTTACCGTACCGGTACAAAGGTTTGGGTTCCGCAGACGACCTGGACTGAAAGCTGTGGTTTTGACAAAAAAACGGCGCTGTCCAGTGCTGGCAGTACCTGTACTGAGCCTGGTGGCACCCGTACGGTAATCGTTGACGGCAAGGAGTACAGCCAGACAAACAGTTGCTGGGCCTGGTCGGATGAATACGTGACGGGTACCAGTTCCCGGGGAAACTGCGGTTCACTGATGGATAATCCCGCCTGCACACTTTCTTCACATACCTGCACAACAACGGAATCCGGGGTATGTACTCACCAGTCGGAGACGTATCAGTGTCAGAAAACGTGGTCATCCAGTGGTCTTGTCTGCGGCGGGGAATACATCTGCAAGTCCGGGGCCTGTGATGAGACCAATGGTACCGGTGATAACGGGTTTGATACGGCAGTGGCCAAACTTGCGGGCCTGGCCTCTGCGGCAGAAGATGTCAGGGATCAGAACAGCACTATAGATGTCAGAGCGTTCACGGGTAAGGCCATGAGCTGCCGCAAAGCGTTTGCTGGCTTCTCAAACTGCTGTAAGGACTCAGGATGGGGACAGGATACCGGGCTGGCAGCCTGTAACGATGATGAACTTGCTCTCGGTAAGGCGAAAGCCAAGAAGATAACCGTTAGCTTGGGTGAACGTTGCGACCGTAAGGTGCTGGGAGCCTGCATTCAGAAAAGTAAGGTTTACTGTGTGTTTGACGGCAAGCTTGCCCGCATCATTCAGGAGCAGGGGCGTCGCGACCAGTTAGGTGTGAAGTTTGGCAGCGGTGACAGCCCGGACTGCCGGGGGATCACGGTTCCGGAACTGCAGAGTATCGACTTCGACAAAATCAACTTCTCTGACTTCTACGAGGATTTGATGAAGAACCAGAAAATCCCCGATACCAGCGCGCAGGTCAAGCAGATTAAGGATCGCATCGCCGCGCAGGTGAACCAGCAGGGAGGTGGCAAATGAAGCGTGTCCTCTGTGGCCTGCTTATGGCGCTGGCGAGCCATACGGCACTGGCCGATGAGATTGTGACGCCGGCTGAGCCGTTCACCGGCTGGTCCTGGTACAACGAACCGAAAAAGCCCCCTGAGCAGCCCCGGAAACCGCAGCAGCCAGCACCGCAGGCCATTCCGGATCTCAGCAAAATGTCCCCGATGGAGCAGGCCAGGGTGCTGAAAGGGTATACACAGGAGGCGCTTAACCGCGCCATCCTGTACCCCTCAAGGGAAAACACGGCGACGTTCCTGCGCTGGCAGAAGTTCTGGACGGACCGGGCATCGATGTTCAGCCAGTCCTTTGCGGCGGCGCAGCTGAGCCATCCGGACCTCGACTACAACCTGGAGTATCCGCACTACAACAGCATGGCGCCGTTTATGCAGACCCGTGACCAGCAGACGCGGCAGAGCGCCGTGGAGCAGCTTGCGCAGCAGTACGGTCTGTTCTACTTCTACCGGGGCAGTGACCCGATTGATGTGCAGATGGCGGGCGTGGTGGCTGACTTTGCGAAAACCAACGGGATCTCACTCATTCCGGTCTCGGTTGACGGACAGGTGGCGGCCACCCTGCCGCAAAGCCGTCCGGACACCGGACAGTCCCGGTCGATGAATATCACGCACTTTCCGGCGCTCTTCCTGGTTGACCCGCGCAACCAGAACTACCGTGCCCTGTCCTATGGCTTCATGACCCAGGATGACCTGTCAAAACGATTCCTGAACGTGGCCACCGGCTTTAAACCCAATTCCTGAGAGCCTTTTATGACAAAAACACTGTTTACCCTCATCCGCGATGCAGGGCGGGCTGCCCTGTATTCCTTCGTCCTCGGCCCGGCACTGGTGCTGTATGTGTTTGTGATGCTGGCGGCATCAGACGGCTCACTTTCCCGGCAATTCCTGACGACCTTTCATCACCTGACTGAGGGTGCGCCTGCCGGCAAGGTGATGGGATGTGTTAATGAACATGAGATGGCAGGGCGTTTCTCGCCACCTGAACCCGGAGAGTCGTTAAAGCCCGTGCCTTCCGTTTTAGATAAAGCACCGCCTGAAGTGTTATGTCAGCTCGGGCCCGTTGACAGCGATTCGTGGGCGCGTACGACAGATGCAACGTTGCTCAACACCTGGATTATCTCGGTGATGTTTGGCTTTGGTGTGTGGTTTGTTTTATATGGCCTGTCCCGGGCCGCTCAGCGTCGCATTTCACCAGACACACATTCTGTACTGGTACGGCAGAACAAGGAGACACAGGAATGAAACCAACTCTTCTCGCAGGACTGATTTTCTGGGGCATGATGGCGCGCGTACTGAGCGAGCTGATGACCTGGTCCGTGGAGCATACACAGCAGGGCCTGCTGTGGCTGTGCAATGGGATGTGGGCCGGGGCGGCTGGCATGGTGATTTATGCAGGTTATCGCTGGTACCGTGACGAAAGAGGGCAAACGCATAAGGAAGGCGATCATGAACATTAAAACCGGACTCACGGCTCTGCTGATGTGCCTGCCCCTGCTGGCGAACGCCGGGGCGCGCGAGGAGTTAATGGCGCTTGAAGCGACAAAAACAACCTCTGCTGACGCTGCAGCCATCACCGCCTCCACCATTCCGGTACCTGCGCCGGCCAGCCTGATGGCGCTGCCGGACGGACGTCGGGCTAACATGAAAGATTATGCCGTGGTGCTTTTTATGCAGGCACACTGCCAGTACAGCGCGAAGTTTGACCCGCTGCTGAAGGGCTGGGCTGATGAGCATTCTGTCAGGGTTTATCCATACACCCTGGACGGCGGCGGTGATGTGTCTTACCCGACGCCGATGATCCCGCGCAAGACGGACCCGAATTCTCCCATTGCAGACGAGATTGTCACCTTCTTCGGAAACGGGCTGCCGATTGCGACACCAACGGCCTTTATGGTCAACGTTAACACCCTGAAAGCCTACCCGCTGACCCAGGGTGTGATGGACATCCCCGCTCTTGAGAGCCGTATGGCCAGCCTGATTCAGGCTGACATGGACAACGTCGATCCGAAAACGCTGCCGCCCATGCCGGCAAGTGCGCAGGTCACCCCTCAGTAATACAAACGGACTACAAAATGACGACAAATACGTATGCGTTATCGCGTACCGAGCGCGTGTGGCTGTTATTCAGCGTGACGCTGCTTGTGTCCGCAGCTTTCTATGGGGTACTGGCCCACCGGGTGGTCAGCGTCCTGAACCGTCCAGAACTGACAACCTGTCTGCAGGACTTTCCGGTGCTCCTGCTTATCTCGCTGAGTATCGGATTCTTTTTCACCGTCACCGGGCTGTACGTCTGCCGGCAGACCCTGGTCAGGAAACCCCGGGAGGAGATTGCATGAGGCACATCAGACTGAAGACGTTTATCCGAAACCAGGCTATCGGGATACTGAAAGACAGTAGTGAGGATACGGAAACCCGAAAATGGACGGATTTGTTAACCCTGAAACTGTTTTATGCCTTAATTTTTACCGCCGTAGTCGAAAGGGTATACGTGAAGTGCGCCATCACAACGCTCAGTGCGATCTCCGTTGACCGCTCCGAACAGTTTACGCTCTCGCTTCTCATCCACTATCCACAGTACCTGTTGTGGGGCGTTATGGCCGCGATTATCGCGCTCATTGCGGTGAATTTACTCGTCTGCGGCTGGTTCTGTCTGGCCACATATCTTTGCCGCAAACTGAACCGGACTGACATCCCGGCAGGCAAGGATATGCAAGCTGTGGAGGTGCCTAATGATTAAGGCGCTTATTACGGCAGGGGTTGTGTTCTTCTCAGGTCTGGCAGCGCTGCCTGCTCAGGCGGACGTCAATGGTGACCTCAACGGCTTCTTTGGCAAGCTGGGCTACAGCGGCAACGTCTCTCAGGCGCAGGCCTGGCAGGGGCAGGCGGCCGGGTATTTCTCCGGCGGGTCGGTCTACCTGCGAAACCCCGTCAAAAACGTTCAGCTGATCTCGATGCAGCTGCCGTCCCTGAACGCCGGCTGCGGCGGTATCGATGCCTACCTGGGGTCATTCAGCATGATCAGCGGTGAGGAAATTCAGCGATTCGTGAAGCAAATCATGAGTAACGCGGCTGGCTATGCATTCGACCTGGCACTGCAGACGATGGTCCCGGAGCTGAAGCAGGCGAAAGATTTCCTGCAGAAGCTGGCCAGTGATGTTAACTCCATGAACATGAGTTCGTGCCAGGCCGCTCAGGGCATCATAGGCGGGTTGTGGCCCGTAACGCAGGTGTCACAGCAGAAAATCTGCCAGGACATTGCCGGCGAAACCAACATGTTTGCTGACTGGGCGGCCTCCCGCCAGGGCTGCACCGTCGGAGGACAGGGGGATAAAGTCACGGCCAAAGCCGGCGACGCAGAAAAAGACCAGGTACTGAAAAACAAAAACCTTATCTGGGACACGCTCAGTAAGAACGGGCTGCTTGGTAACGATCGCGCCCTGAAGGAGCTGGTCATGAGTACTGTCGGCTCCATCATTTTCAACAAAACCGGAGACGTGACAATCCTGACGCCGCTGGTCGATAACCGCGACCTGATTAAAGTTCTGATGCGCGGGGGAACAGCGAAGGTCTACGGGTGCGATGAGGCAACACTCTGTCTGGGGCCTGTCGTTACTAACCTGACGATTACTGAGTCCAACGCTCTGGTCACACTGGTCAAAAAACTGATGCTCTCGATGCAGAACAAACTTGTCGATGACAAACCGCTGACCGATCAGGAAAAAGGCTTCGTGAACACCACCTCTGTGCCGGTACTGAAATACCTGACCAACGCCCAGAGTATGGGGATGAGCGCCACGTACCTCCTGCAGGTTTCCGACTTCATCGCGCAGGACCTGATGATCCAGTACCTCCAGGAACTGGTGAAACAGGCAAGCCTGTCTCTGGCTGGTAAGAACTTCCCGGAAGAGGCCGCTGCGAAGCTGCGCGACAACATCATTCATGCCCAGGGACTGCTGGCCGACATGAAGCTGCAGTCTGCGGCAGACCAGAACGCACTGGACGGCATCGACCGCAACATGCAGTACCTGCAGCAGCAGGTGTCCACCATTGTTTCAGGCTCCTATCAAAGCAACTATCACTGGGGTGATCGCTGATGCTTGAGATATACACCATTTATGGCGGGGGAATGTGGAAAACGGCGCTGGACGCCGTTGTCACCCTTGTCGGTCAGAATACCTTCCACACCTTAATGCGTATTGCCGGCACCTTCGGGGTGCTGGCTGTATTGCTCACTTTCATCAAACAACGTAACCCGATGGTCTTCGTCCAGTGGCTGGCGATCTTCATGATCCTGACGACCATCCTGCTGGTACCGAAACGTTCAGTACAGATAATTGACCTCTCAGACCCGGCTGCGGTGTGGAAAACCGATAATGTACCGGTCGGTCTGGCTGCCATCGCGTCACTGACGACCAGCATCGGTTACAAAATGGCATCGGTGTACGACATGCTGATGGCCAGACCTGACTCGGTAACCTACAGCAAGACCGGTATGCTGTTTGGCTCGCAGATTGTGGCGGAAACCAGTGACTTCACCACGCAAAACCCGGAACTGGCTCAGATGCTGCCGGACTACGTGGAAAACTGTGTGATCGGCGACATTCTGCTGAACGGTAAATACACCATCAATCAGCTGCTCAATTCCACTGACCCGCTGACGTTGATAACCAGTAACCCAAGCCCGCTGCGGGGCATCTTTAAGATGACCTCCACCTCGCGCCAGTTCCTGACCTGTCAGCAGGCGGCAACGGAGATTAAGACGCTGGCGAATACCGACGTCAATCCGGGCAGTGCGACGTTCACCTGGCTGACGCGGAAGGTATTCGGCAACAAGCTGAATGGTGCCTCGCTTCTGGCCAACGCTATGGGTGAGAGCTACGGATTCTTCTATGCCGGGGGAATGACGGCTGCGCAGATCATGAAGAACAACATCACGAACAGTGCAGTTCGGCAGGGGATTAAGGGTTTCGCCGCTCGCTCATCCGACACGGCTAACCTGCTGAACCTGGCCACCGAGAACGCTGCAACCAAACAGCGTCTCAGCTGGGCTGCGGGTAATGAGCTTGCCACCCGAACTCTGCCGTTTGCACAGTCCCTGCTGATGCTTATCCTGGTGTGCCTGTTCCCGTTGATGATTGCGCTGGCCGCATCAAATCACACTATGTTTGGGCTGAACACCCTGAAAATATACATTTCCGGTTTTATCTATTTCCAGATGTGGCCGGTGATGTTCGCCATCCTTAACTATGCTGCCAACTACTGGCTGCAGAGTCAGTCCGGGGGCACGCCTCTGGTGCTGGCCAACAAGGATGTAGTGGCACTGCAGCATTCGGACGTGGCGAATCTGGCAGGGTATCTGTCGTTGTCCATTCCGGTGCTGTCGTTCTATCTGACCAAGGGGGCTGCGGCGATGGGCTCTCAGGTGGCAGGCAGTGTCCTCAGTTCGGGCGCCTTCACGTCGGCAGGTGTGGCAGCAACCACGGCGGACGGGAACTGGTCGTTTAACAACATGTCAATGGACAATGTCAGCCAGAACAAGCTGGATACCAACCTGATGCAGCGTCAGGGCCAGCAGACGTGGCAGGCAGATAATGGTTCCACGCAGACGCAGACGGCCGGTGGCCATACGGTTATCGACGGCTCAGGCGCAATGTCGAATCTGCCGGTGAACATGAAGCTCAGCCAGCTGGCCAGCAGTGGTTTCCAGGAGTCTGCCCGCCAGTCGCAGGTCCAGGCGCAGACGGCGCTCGATGGCTACAACCACAGTGTCACCAGTGGCTGGTCGCAGCTCTCACAGCTGTCTCACCAGACCGGTACCAGCGACAGCCTGACCAGCGGCAGTGAAAACAGCCAGGCCACTAACTCAACGCGCGGCGCGAGCATGATGATGTCGGCCGCTGAAAGCTATGCGAAAGCTAACAATATCTCGACGCAGGAAGCCTATAACAAGCTGATGGATATCAGTAATCAGGGTTCTGTATCTGCAGGCATTAAAGGTACGGCCGGAGGGGGACTTAATCTGGGCGTTGTTAAGCTTGGTGCTGAAGGAAGTATTTCGGGCGATTTGAGACACTCGACAGGCAGCTCAAGAGGAATTCAGAATTCAGATTCCCATTCGCAAGATATGCGACATGATCAGAACAGCCAGGCCGTTAATGACTTCCGCCAGGGTATGGACATGGTGAAAAGTAGCCGAATCACTGATGGCGCGAATCATTCCGAGAATGCTGCAAGCAGCAATGTTCAGCAGCTGGCCGCAACGCTTAATGATGCTGAGAGCCAGTACCATCAGTACACCACCAGTTCGACGCAGAGTAGCGAGTTCAGTAGGATGGCCACTGTTGCGCAGAACCAGAGTGCAAGCCTCGATACAAACTATACGCAGGAGTTTGTTGACTGGGCGGCCAATAAATACGGCGATAAGGCGCAGTCCATGCTGACAAGCGCGCCATCGGCGCGCGAAGCGGCGATGGAGTTCGTGAATGAGCGTCTCAAACCTGAAATCATGGGGGATTATCAGCAGGGCCGTTCAGATCTTACCAGCGGTCAGGAGCATGCAGCATTCAGTGGTGAGCACGTGGTTCAGCCAGCCCACGGCAGTCAGCAAGGATCAGGCCCGACAGGTAATGATGGAGGTATACGTTACAGCCCTGTCGAGAGTGGTGCTTATAATTCGAACGACACGGGGAACCACCATGCAGACGGAGCGTCCCAGGTGACGGAATATGCGGGAACTTACGGTGGACAGGTTTCATCTGGGGGAGGAAGCGTGTCTGTGAGAACAGGTGGTTCTGGTAGCCATGAGTCATCATTGTTAGCGCAAAATCAAACAGACAGTGAGAACTTAGCCGGTCAAAGGGAAATCAGCCATAACGAAGTACATACTGACTATGGCAGACAGGAGCAAAGCTCCCAAATCCAGTCAGGCACTCACAGAAGCGAACAGGATAGCCTCTCCATTAAATCCAGTGGTCATGATACCGGAAGACATTCGACTGAAAGGCAACGCTCTGACTCCAGCGCTGGGATGCAGCAGGAATTACGCCAATCCGGTACCTTACGGGAACAAGGAGGAGCAGCAGGCCACGGGAACGACATGAGCCATAGCCATGCAACCATGAATGTTGAGGAGCCGCGGGTTCAGGGTAATGCTATGCAGGCGTCTTTCAAAGAAAACCAGGCAAAACTGCATGAACAGTCAGGTCAGGGTTTTGGACCGCAAAATGATATCCAGCGACGTGTAGCGGAACAAAGATCTGAAAATGAGCATAAAATCAACGAATCTGCTGGGGAAATTGATAAAAAACAATCCACTGTTCAGGCATCCAGTGATATCCTGAAAGGAGAAAACTTAATCGGTCAAGGGCGATTCAAGCTTGGTCGTGCTGAAGCTGAACTGGATCAATCAAGTAAACTCAATCCGTTTAATGATCTCCAACCAGATGAGCTGCAACAGAGAGTGGCAGAATTAAGGAAGAAAACTGGAGGATAAAATGACCAAAAAGGTAAGTGCTTATTGTTGTTTCATTCCAATCGGCATTTATGCAGCTTATTCTTTAAGCCTGCAATTACTTTTTGACGTGCCATTTATGGCTAAGAGCATGCTCTTATCAGTAATCCCCAGCGCCATCTATATTTTCTGCTTTTGGAAGTTACGAAGCAGCAAAAAAGGGATGAACCTAAAAGCGACTCTCCTGTTTAACACGCTGCTTGCAGGCTTACTAACTTTCTTGGTGGAGTTTGTAGGAAATGATACCGAAAGTGCTTTAATAGCAGGCATAGCTGTTCACTCGCTGATAGCTTTCATCTTTGCGGGAGTAGTCTTACGGCCTATTACTTACAAGGATAATACCCTTCTTAAGGATGAAGATGATGGCCGGGTATATGTTATCCGGAATGGGAGAGCTCATGTTTTGACAGATAATGAAGCTCAGCTCATAAGCACTACTGACAACAAAATTATCAGTTTTTCAGGCAGTCAAATGAGTATCCAGGATGGTGGCATAACCAATATTCCTATGACTACATCCTTCAACGATTCGTTTAGCAACGGAATAACTGTGAACCCTGCGTCAGGAATGCCAATGGTTGGTGGCATCTCTGGCCTGGATATACACGGAAACAGTTGGGGAACAAACTTCAACGAACCTTCAAATACGTATGACCCTAACCGGGGATACTGAAAGTAAGGGGGCAATGGCCCCCTTAATTATTGTAGTTATCAAAGCCAAATCATTTTTAACCTAAATTTCCTTTCAAATCAGCTGATAACGTCTCTGTTAGCTATATCACGCTAACGGGGACGTTTTTCTATGCACAGGATGAATTCATGAAATTAAAACAATTAGCCGTTGTTGGTCTGATCGCGTCTACTCTCGCTTTGTCTGGTTGTGGTGCCATGTCCACGGCGGTGAAGAAGCGTGATCTCGATGTCAAAACTCAGATGAGTGAAACCATCTGGCTGGAACCATCATCAGAGAAGACTGTTTATTTGCAGATCCGTAATACTTCCGACAAGGACATGTCCGGTCTGCAGGCACAAATTACAAATGAACTGGCCGCCAAAGGCTACCGCGTAACCAGTTCTCCTGACACCGCCTACTACTGGATTCAGGCGAACGTACTGAAAGCAGAAAAAATGGATTTGCGTGATGCGCAGGGCTTCCTCAAGACCGGGTACGAAGGTGCGGCAATGGGAGCGGCACTCGGCGCGGGTATTACGGCGTATAACTCGTCTTCAGCTGGCGCAACGCTGCACTGAAGCAGGGGACCTCAGGCGTCAAGCTACAAACCAGCTCAGAACAGGGCAACCGCGCCAAATACCAGACCCGTGTGGTATCCAATGCCAACAAGGTAAACCTCAAGTTCGAAGAGGCGAAACCTGTCCTGGAAGCTCAGCTGGCCAAATCCATCGCCGGCATCATGTAATAACCTGCGGCTGTGGCGACCGTCACAGCCTGTTCCCCCTCAGACTGATATTCACCGTGTTCTTTCCGGAGCCGGGTGCGTCTGTGCTTTCTGTCAGTTACCAGTAATTACGCTTCCTCGCATGGCTGCGCCAGGCGCAGCCCTGTCTGCGGCGAGCGTTGCGTCCTTAATTTCAAAGGAGTTCGTCCATCATGATGCATCAGATAAATGAACGTGCAGATTACTCAGCTGAATTCTGGTCGCTTATCCATCTGGAAAGCGAGCTGATGGCAGCAAGGGCCTGGATGAATGTATTTGGTTCACTTCCTGAGGGGCAGGGTATGACCATTGTAGCTTTCTGGGCTGGCTATGAATTTACCCTTTATGATCTGGAGCCCCGGGAGTGGCATTCACCGGTTTATAAGGATGTGGCCTCGTCGGTCCGTTCTGTGGCTGCATACATTAATAAACAGGACTGGGAGGACGGATGTCAGCAGGCCAGGTATGAACTGAGTCAGATGGCATAACCTGACGATTACCCCCCACGCGGTACCACATTTTTTCATCACCCTTTTCAACGTTTCTTCTCTGATAACGAACATCACCACGCAGGTGATGCGATAACGGCTGGACAACACTCTATGAGCTTCGCAGGAAAAAACCTCACCCAGGGCGGGCAGATGACCGCCTACCGCTGGCGCATGTTCATTCAGGTTAACAACTGGATAGGATTCTGGATCTTCATCCTGTTCGCCGTACTGACTACCGCCATCTTTCTCTGGCGAATCCCTCAGGAAGCCCTGGATAACGGTTCCCTGTGGTGGTTCGCAAGTATCAACAGCAGCTTTATCGATCTGATGCCGGCATCGGGAACGCCAAAAATCTACGACGTTCACTACTGGTATGCGCCTACCGCGACGGCAATGGTGCTGAAAATGACCCTGCCGCAGATTTATACCGACCCGTACATGCAGGCGATGGGCGACCAGTGCCTGCGTGAGCTGCATTGGGCAGCCGGTGCCAGCGGGCTGTTCAGTATGGTGGTGTTTATCGCCGTGACCTGGTTTATCGCGAATATCGGCAGAAAGGAGAGCGAGGATGAATATCTCTCCGGCATGCAGCTGACCGACAAGCCAGCGGAAGTGAATAAATTGCTGCGCCAAAACGGTGAATTGTCCGATCTGCGGGTGGCTGATTTACACATGGTTAAAAGGGCTGAGGTAATGAATTTCCTCATGCATGGCACCATTAACGTGGGTAAATCGACCATCATCCGCTGGCTTCTGGACTACATACGCAAACGTGGTGACAGGGCTATCATTTACGACTCCGGCTGCACCTTCACTGAAACCCACTACAACCCCTCCACCGATTTCATTCTTAATGCCCACGACGAACGCTGTGCCAACTGGCAGATGTGGGGGGAATGTATTGATGCGGTCGACTATGACAACCTGGCAGCCAGCCTCATTCCGGTAGAAGGGGAATCCGATCCGTTCTGGGTTTCAAGCTCACGTACCATCTGCGCTGACCTCGCTATACGGATGTCGGTTGACCCGGACAGGAGTATAGAGAAGTTCCTCAAAACCCTGCTGTCACTCAGCATGAAAAGTTTGCGTGAATATCTTGTCAATACGCCTTCAGCCAACCTGGTTGAGGAGAAGATCGAGAAAACAGCCATCTCCATTCGCTCGGTGGTAACCAACTATGCCAAAGCGCTGAGATTTCTTCAGGGTCTGGATGACGGCACCAAGCCACCTTTCACCATTCGGGAGTGGATGACGCAGGAGCGTTATGACAACAGTTGGCTGTTTATTTCCACTCAGGCCCGACATCGCAAGAGTGTGCGACCACTGATCTCACTTTGGGTGTCGCTGGCCACATTGTTACTGCAGAGCATGGGGGAAAACAGTGAGCGCCGCGTGTGGTTCATTCTTGATGAAGCCCCGAGCCTTCAGCGCATCCCGGAGCTGGCTGAAACGCTGGCGGAAGCACGTAAATTCGGCGGATGTTTCGTGCTGGGAATGCAGAACATGGCGCAACTGGTTCACGTCTACGGCCGCGAGCTGGCAAAAAGCATCTTTGACCTGATGAACACCCGTATGTACGGACGTTCGCCGAGCGCCGAGATGGCCAAAGTAGTTGAAGAGGAGCTGGGCAACCAGCGTAAGCGCAAAATCCGTGAGCAGAACAGCTACGGTCTGGATCAGGTGCGTGACGGTGTGTCGCTCGGTAAGGACGAGGTGAATAACCCGATTGTCGACTACGAGCAAATCATGCGTCTGCCAAACCTCAACTTCTACGTGCGCCTCCCGGGTGAGTATCCGGTCGTCCGTCTGAAGCTGAAATACCGTCCATTCAAAAAACGCCATGCTGGCCTTATCGAGCGCAATATCCGCGATGCGCTCAGCCCGGAGCTGGAGAGGGTTATTCAGGAGAATGAGCGTGCAGCGGTCATTGCAGGTCTGACGTTCCCGACCGGTGACGAAGTGCTGGAGAAGGGGAGCGAGACATCCTCTGCAGATGACGGTCCCGCTCCGGTTTCTTCTGCAGGGGCATCCGGCTCACAGGCAACACCGGTCGTCGAAAAAGTGGCTCGTACCCGAATGGAGGAACCGAAACCCTCGCGCAGCGCTGCGCCTGAACGGAAGCCAGTACCAGTCAGGGAGCCAGACATATCGCGAAAAGAACCAGCAGTAACTGAAAATCACAGGCCGGTGACAGCCCCTGTCACCGGAGACAAAAAAGACAATGTTGTCTCTCTTCGGCCCTCGAAACCTGCACCAAATCATCAAAAAGGGACCGCGTCCCTTAATCCGGAAATTCCAGCAGCACTGCAAAAAATCCGCAGCAGAACCCAGCTGGATATTCCCTCCGAGCCTGCTGCGGCTGGCGCGCTGGGAATGCTGAAACGGCGGCTCAGTACCGGAGCCACCTCAGACGGAGGCGAAGATCAGGCCAGCGAGAATGCGGGCGAATCCATGAACCTGGATATGAAGGTGACGGCACTGCCTGACGGTGGCCTGAGTCTGACGACGGCAGGGAAGTCAGTGACACCGCAAACCCCGGATGAAGCCCACAGCACACATCGCAAGCTGGCGCAGGAAGAAGAGAACATTTTACTTCACCGTCACGCGGGCGATCCGGGTTACGACGAAAACGACCATTACTATTACGACAGAGAGCCTGAATTATGATGTCAGTCGCCCCAGTAGCGTCAGCCGGCGAGGCTGCAGGCTACTACAGCAATTCCGATAACTACTATTTTCTGGGCAGCCTTCAGAGCCTCTGGATGGGGGAAGGTGCAAAAGCGCTGGGCCTTGAGGGCAATGTCCGTGGCGATGATCTGACGGCCGTGCTCGAGGGGCGTCTTCCGGACGGCTCACGGCTTGGCAAGGAGGTTAACGGACAGCATGTCCACCGCCCGGGTCATGACCTGACCTTTTCAGCCCCCAAAAGCGTGTCTATTCTGGCACTCATCGGTAACGATAAAGAAATGGTGGAGGCGCATAATCACGCCGTCCGTGTGGCGGCCGGCTATGTGGAGAAGCTCATCTCGGCCCGCGATACGAAAGACGGCGTTACGTCCATCGTACACACCGGCAAGATGGTAGCGGCCGCCTATACGCATGATACCTCGCGCAATCTTGACCCGCAGCTGCACACCCATCTCCTGATTGCCAACATGACGGAGTATGCGGGCAAATGGAAAGCCCTGGCCACGGACTATATCCATAACGCCGGCTTTATCGAGACCGTCATGAAGCACCAGGTCACGCTCGGGAAAATCTATCGCAGCGCGCTGCGTGAGCGGGTTGAAGCACTCGGTCATGAAGTGGAAGAAGTAGGCAAGCATGGTATGTGGGAGATCATGGGCGTTCCGGAAGACGTCAGGGACGAATATTCTTCACGGGGCCGGGAAATTCAGGGGGCCGTGGGGGCTGAAGCCACGCTGCGCAGCCGGGATGTGGCCGCCAAAGACACCCGCAGGGCGAAAGTTGACCCTTCACGTATGCGCCTGATGGAGCGCTGGCTGGGCCAGATGAAGGAGAAGGGATTTGACCTGAAGGCGTATCAGGAGAGCGTGGTGCCGCGTGATGCAGGTCTTCGTGAGACCGCGACTCATCCGGAGCGAGATCACCTGGCTAAGCCGGTTCCTGCCGGGCCTGAACTGGCTTCTCTGCAGACGTCGTCCACGGCAGAAAAGAGCGTCGATACACCTGCTCAACCCGCAGAACGGGAGAGCCAGTCCCGTCAGCCTGTACCACAGCAGATTGACACGCTGAGTCAGCCGGCACAGACCAGACCCGAAAAGACGCCGGCGACCAGGAGCTTTCCTGCAGCGCAGCTGGACACTGAAATACCCCGCCCGGAACTGACTGAGGCTGTCCGTCTGGCCATCTCGCAGCTCAGCGACAGTAAAACGCGCTTCACCTTTGGCGAGCTGATGATGACCACGGCGGAGCTGAGCGAACAGCTGCCGGAGATTCAGGATATTCGCGTGGCCATCGATGCGGCGCTGAAGGACGGCATGATTGTGCCGCTGGACAGTGAGAAAGGGGTCTTCACCTCCCGTATTCACCTGCTGGATGAACTCTCGATCCAGGCGCTGAGTCAGGAACATCTCAAATCCACAAAAGTCGTCAGTTTCACCCGTCCGGCGCAGTACGCGCCGGCGGCGCTGGAAGTCGTGGAGAAAGACGCCCTGGTTCTGATGAATGCCCCGTCAGGCGTAGCGGGTATCCGGGACCTGACCGCGCAGCTGGCCGGTATTGCCGGCGCGAACGGTCGTGACGTTCAGGTGCTGGCCAGCTCTGCCGAGCGCGCCATTTCGCTGGCGAAATCCGACGATTTGCGGGAACGGATTATCAGCCGGCAGCATGTTCTGAGCGGTGATTTCCACCTGAAACCCCAGAGCACGCTGATTATCGAAGGGGCAGAGCGTCTGGGGCTAAAGGAGACGCTGGTTCTGCTGGGCGAAGCGCGCGCGCAGGACGCACAGCTGGTCTTTCTCGACAGTGCCGGGCGTCAGGCGAACGGTAATGCCATGTCCGTACTGGAGTCCGCGGGGGTTGCCCGCTCCCGCCGCACTGAGCCGGCGCCCAGACTGGAGGCCGAAGTGGTCAGTATTCCGAACAAACGCGACCGTTACGAGGCGCTGGCCAACCGGTTTGCAGAGCTGAGCGGAGGAACTGAAAACGTCACCGCCGTCGTGGTCGGCAGACGTGAACAGGCACAGCTGACGGGCCTGGTACGTGAGGCGCTGCAGAACGCAGGGCAGCTGGGCCGCGATGGCGTGGAGATAGAGGCCCGGCAGCCGGTCTGGCTCGACAGCAAAACGCGCCGCATGCCCGGTTCATACCGTCCCGGCATGGTGCTTGAAGATCGCGCGGACGCAAAAGAGCGTAAGTCCTATGTGATTGACCGGGTGCATGAGGATACGCGAGTCCTCTCGCTCATCGATGGTGATGGCGTGCTGACCCGGATGAAAATCGGTGATATCAGCGCTGACTGGCGTCTCTTCAGCCGTGAAACCCTCAGCGTGGCCACCGGCGAAAAACTGCTGTCCGTGGCGGGCGACCGCGAGCACAGCCTGAAGGCCAAAGATCGTCTTGAGGTGACCGGGATAAGTGAAAAGGGGATTGAGGTGAAACGGGGGGAAGACACCCTGACGCTGCCAAAAGACCAGCCGCTCTATCTGTCACATGCTTACGTGACCGCGCCGGGTGGACGGGATAACGACACCGGGGTGGTCCTGGCCGCGCTGAACAGCCGCGACATATCGACCCAGACCATGAACTCATTGGCACAGAGTGGCCACCGGGCGGAAGTGTTCACAGCCGAAGTACAGGACCGGGCTGAAGCCCGGCTGCAGCGCATGAAGACAAATGCCTCTCCCGTGCAGCTGGTCAGAAACCTGAGCGGTCACCAGGACATCAGTCAGGCGGTTGATTCACTACATGACAGAGTCCGGACTGACGCGGGCCTGGCCGTCTGGCGTGCCATTAACGACCAGCGCACCGTGGTGATCAGCGAGCTTAAGCTGGCGACGGAAGCGCAGAAATATCATCCCGACCTTGAAGCCATCGGGAATGAAATTGGCGCGATGATTAAAAATGGCGAGCTGTTGTCCGTATCCGCAGGGGGAGAGCCGGTACTGGTTTCCCGGTCCACCTGGGAGATGGAGAAAGCCATTCTGCGTGTGGTGGAGGAAGGGAAAGGTACGCAGCAGCCGTTGCTGGAACAGGTACCGGAGGCCGTGCTGAACGGCCTGACGGATGGACAGAAAAAGGCGACCACCCTGGTGCTGGGTACCACGGATCAGTTTATCGGGATTCAGGGCTATGCTGGCGTGGGGAAAACCACTCAACTGAAGGCGGTGATATCTGCACTGGAGACCCTACCGGCGGACGTTCGTCCGGTGATGACGGGGCTTGCTCCTACGCACCAGGCGGTGAAAGAAATGAGCGACGTCGGTGTCCGGGCGCAGACCATCAAATCCTTTGTCGTTGAGCATGACCAGGCGACGGCCGGAGGCGGGAAGCCTGACTATAAAGGACAGGTGTTTCTTATCGATGAGTCATCAATGGCAGGCAACCAGGATACGGCGGCACTGTTCCAGGCCATTGCCAGCGGCGGCGGACGTGCAGTCTCGATGGGGGATATCGACCAGTTTGAAGCGGTCGACGTGGGCGCGCCGTTTAAGCTGATGCAGGAGCGCAGCCCGATGGATGTGGCCATCATGAAGCAAATCGTCCGTCAGAAAGACCTGCAGCTGCGCGGCGCCGTTCACGACATCATTGATAACCGGATCGATGCGGCCCTGCAGCGGATTGAAACCCAGCCGGCTGACCGCGTGGCGCGTAGCGCTTCAGCCGCGCTCCCGGAGAGTGCGATTCAGGAAACGGAAACGCCTGTTAACGACATCGTGGCTGACTGGAAGGACCGGACACCGGAGGCGCGGTCCCGTACGCTCATCATTGCGCAGCTGAACGCCGACCGTAAGGCGATAAATGCCGGCATCCATGCCACGCTGGCAGCGCGGGGAGAACTGGGGGAGAAGGCCATTAAGGTGCCTGTGCTCGATAAAATCACCCATACCCGCCATGCGTTCAATAAAACAGAGGCCTGGGAGCCGGGAATGGTGGTTAAACGCGGTGACCGCTACCAGGATGTGGTGGCCGTTGACCGTAACGGCAGCACGGTGACGGTACGTGATGAGGAAGGGAAGATTGCTCTGGTTTCACCGAAGGAGCTGATCACCGGTGACGTGCAGCTGTTTCGCCGCAGCGAGATGGAAGTCCGTTCCGGCGATCTGCTTAAGTTCACGGCGACCGATCGCGAACAGGGGCAGATGGCCAACCAGCGCTATACGGTGGAGTCGGTCAGCGAGGAGGGGAATATCCGTCTGAAGGGGGAGAACGGTCGCGTCACCATCAATCCGGAGAAGGTCCGGGCGCAGCAGCATCTCGACTACGGCTGGGCCGTCACCGGCTACGGCGCACAGGGGGCCAGTAGCGATTATGTCATTGCGCTTGAGGGCACGAAAGACGGACGTAAGGCACTGGCTTCCCGTCGTGCCTTCTACATTTCAGCCTCACGCGTGAAAGAGCACGTCCAGATATACACCGACGGGAAAGCGGACTGGGTTAAGGCGGTAAAAACGCCGGAGCGTGATATCAAAACGGCGCACGATGCGCTGGCACCAGAAACGCAGCGCAAACAGGCGAAAGCCATCTGGGCAATGGGGCAGCCGGTGAATAAAACGGCCATCGGTCGCGCCTGGGTGCGCCATCAGGGCATGCAGGATGCGTCACTGACGGCAAAAATCATCCCGGCCACCCGGCGCTTTCCTGAACCGGCGCTGGCGCTGCCGGTGTATGACAACAATGGCAGGAGTGCGGGCCTGGCCCTGGTTTCCCTGGTTGCCAGCCCGGAAGGACGGATGACGCAGGGTGAGACCCGGATGGTCATGACAGAACGCGCCCGTGGCGCCGTGCTGCAGCGGAGTCAGTCCGGAAACACGATAGTGGCCAGCGACCTGACGGCTGCACTCGATGCAGTACGAAATAATCCAAAGGACGGCGTGGTCTGGCAAACCGGTGATGAACCACCTTCAGCATGGCTGCTTAAGGTAAGCGGTGGGACAAAACAGGATGTGTCACCAGGTATTGTCTCCACGCTGACGGACGAACAGAGCGTACAGCAGCTGCGTGAGCAAATGCTGGCAGACCTGGTTCGCAATGAAGAAGCCAGTCGGAGCAGGCAGCCGGAGTCGTTGCTAGCGGAAGTTCCACAGGAAGAGGTGATCAGACTGAAACCGGAAGACATTAACCCGCGTAAACCGGAACCACTCAACCCAGATGCAGATGTAATCGCCAGGGTGAGAGGTGAGGAAAACACCGATGGACGGGAAATAAAAGCCGCTGCAGGCGTCAGAAGTGAGCTGGAAGGTGCTGACAAGGCATCCGGTGAACAGTCGCGGGCATCGCGTGTGATTGCAGATCTGGCAAACGCGGAACGCGACATGCTCAGGGCGGCAGAAAATACTGAACGCGGCCGCACGCCGGAGCGTGAAGAACAGACTCTCACCCGAACCATTCAGAAAGAACGTTAATCCCCTTTTGACCATGAGAATCAATCTATGAAAGCAAACAAATTAACTGCATTAATAGTTACAACATACATTGGCTTTGTTTCAATGGCACACGCTTCGGCCCCTCAGGCGGTATTCAGTCCGGAGCAGGAGGCTCGTATCGGAGAAATCGCTGCCGACTATCTGATCTCCCACCCGGAGATTCTCGTGACGGTCAGTCAAAAGCTGCAGGAACAGCAGGAGGTACGTAAGCAGAAAATGTTTGCACTCAGCGTGATGGAGAATCAGGCGAACCTTCTGCATGATCCGGACACACCGGCTTACGGGCCTGAAAATGCAAAAGTCGCGGTGATTGAATTCTTTGATTACCAGTGCGTGTTCTGCAGCCGCTTTGCGCCGGAGCTGGAGAAGGTTATGAAAGCGCAGCCGGACGTCCGCTACCACTTTAAGGAGTGGCCAATTTTTGGTGGTCGCTGGGAAGCTTCATTTCAGGCAGCACAGCAGGGGCTGACGGTCTGGCAAAAGAAAGGGCCGCAGGCCTATGTCACCTATCACAATGCCATCTACGCCACCGGTCATAATGAAGGCAAACTGACGGCGGAGGATATTCACGGAGCAGCGTCAAAGGCGGGACTGACCACCCCAGCTCCTGGCGACCATACCGCATCCCTGGAGAAAAACAGTAACCTGGCTGAGGCGCTGGGACTCACCGGAACGCCGGGGATCATCGTCATGCCCGTTAGCGGAGCGACTCCTGATACCATCACGGTTTTCCCGGAAGCCGTAACCGCTGAAAGACTCCAGGCAGCAATCCTGAAAGCCACGGCCAGATAGAGGATTTCAATTTCCTGTTTGCTGTGCCAGCCACATATGCAACCAACTTTTTTTAGCATATAGTTAAGTTCAGTAGTAAAATGCAGCGCCTCGTCGAGAGATGATGATTATGGAGTCCGTCGTCGTGAAATTTAAAATCCAGCACTTGCAGGCCGCAGTGGCACTGGTTCTTGCCAGTTTCCAGCCGCAACCCAAAGCGGTTGCGTGTCAGCCTACGATTGTTGAACGGGTTTACGAAATGGGCTCCAGAGTCAACAAAACCGATATCAGCGAGCTCACTGTTGCTCTCAATGACGTAGCTGAAGAATTACGCTCAAGTCGCATTGAGCTGGCCCGGTATGCAGACAGCGATTTCTCCGGCGCTATCAAAGTCGCCAGCGACATCAGAAATCATACTATCCATGTCGCAGGTATCGCAGAGTCCTTTGTTCTGATGTTGCCGGAAAAAAACATCATTCAGTCGTATGACAGGAATTCTGTTGAGTTTGCGTTCTTTAAGGCCATTAAGATGGTCAGTCTTGCGACCAAAAACTACCTTAGTCTGATTGATCAAATCACGCGAACGACAGAAGTGCGTGACTCTGGAATCAACCTCTCGGCCATGAATCACCTGCTGGATTCAGGCGACAGGGCTGCGGCCAAATGGCGTTAACGGCTGAGTACAGTCATGTCACGTGGGATTCGTTTTTCCAGCCCACGTTTGCCGTTTACCCTGAGCTGGAGAGTCAGCTACAGGCAGAGTTCATCACGTATAAATCAACTGGCGCACCGTCGAATCTCCTTGGAAGGGACGCCCCCTTTGATTTCCCGCCATTCGCTGTCGATGCTAACGTCCAGCATATTCACGTTAATCTGCATTTCCAGCTCACCTGGAGTGCCAGACAAGAGAATTACAACCGTACCTCAGATCATTATCTCATTTACACAGAACACATGTGGGATAGCGGCCGCTTTCTGCTGATGGGGCTGATAACACCGGCTCATGAACGTATGCCAGCGAGAGATACCCGGTTACTCAGCTACTTTTCTGAAGTTGCAGAAGATTTTCACGCTTCATAACCCTCAAAATCACATATGGTACCCGGCGAAAGAACGAAAAGGACCGGCCATCCCGCATATCCAAACCACCCCGGTTCAGAAGGGGAAGCAGGATAACCGGCAGACCTACTTTAACGGAAGTTCCACTGTTGAACCATTCGAGAAAATCGCGCAGCCTGCGAGCATCTTTGCACACTATCTTGTTAACTTATCATCTTGGTATGTTATTAAGTTCATATCAGATCCAGACGGTCACGAGCCGTGCGCAGGCGCGCTTCGCCGCGGCGATCGTACTGCTGGGTGGTGGTGACGCTGGCATGCCCCATGGCATCCTTTACAGTGATTAAGTCCTCGCCGTTATCCAGCATGGAGGTCGCAAAGGTTCGCCTTAAATCGTGCGGTGCGCATTTTGCAATCCCAGCCAGGCGCTGGCGCACCTGCAGGACATGGTACACCGTCTGGTCGGTAAGCCGGTCGTTCGTCAGGGTGTCAAAGCGGCGGATACGGGTGAACAGCGGCCCGTCTTTTTCTCCCCGCACGTCATCGATCCACTTTCTGAGCCGCTGCCAGGTGCCCGCCGGCATATAGGCCAGCCTTTCCTTGTTCCCCTTACCCAGTACCCTGAGCGCCCGCTCATCTGTGACAATGTCACACAAATCCAGCCCCACGGCCTCCGAGCGACGCAGGCCGCAGCCGAGAATGACGGCCAGCATCGCCGCATCGCGGATACCGATACTGGAATCATCGGCCTCGCAGGCAGCAAACAGAGAACGGATCTCCTCCGGCGGCAGGGCCCTGCCGCGCGGGAGACGGCTGCCGCGCAGGTTACGCACCGCCCGGATGTGCTGGAAACTCTCCACGTCCATCAGCTTCAGCATCCACGCCTCCTTCGCCACGCCCTTCAGTGCCGAAAGATAGGTGTTGACGGTGGCGGTGGCCCGGCCGGTGTCGCGCAGCAGTTCGGTCACGGCCATCACGTGATGGCGCCGCAGGCTGCCCCAGCTGCAGGACTCCAGGGAGGCAGCTCCGAGCATAACGGCGACGATGTTCAGGAACGAGGCCATGGTCTGCCGGCTGCGGTGGGAATTGAGTGAAAGCAGGTAGGCCCGGGCCGGGCTGACCGGGGCATTCTCACCTGACAGCGCCGGCAGGAATTCCTCACTGGCTGCGGGCAGACTCAGCTCCGGTTCGTCATCGGGAATCAGGATCATGTCGGGCTCCGTCCGGCGCGCTGCGTAAAAAATCGGGGGCAAACTTACTGTCAGAGCGTACCGCAGAAAGTCTACTTTTTCAAAGGTACATTTTAATAAGTAGATAAAGCAGCTATCTCGCCTTGATACTGGTGGTATTGCTCTTTACGAAACCTAGTCCGTTCCCTTAGCGGAAATGCTTATAGTTCCTTTGGATTGCTCGGCGCTGTGCTGGCTTTAGCCGTAACGAATATGACGAATGACGTCTTTTTCAAAGTGGGCCAGATAACCCTGATTGGCCTTTCCGCTAAGAATGCGATTCTGGTTATCGAATTCGCGAAACAATTGATGAAAGAAGGAAAGACCCTTATTGATGCGACATTGATTGCATTGAAGCAGCGCTTGTGGTCAATACGGATTACTTCTCTGGTTTTCACATTAAACACTGTTCCGCTGATGCTTACCATGGGGCCAGTGACAGCACAAAGCATGCGATCGGTACCAGTGTATTCGGCGGGATGATTAGCGGAACGCTACTGGCCATTTCCTTTGTTCCGGTATTTTTCGTAAATATCACCCGATTTACTGGCATGCGAAAAGACATACCGGGGAATAGCCGGAACGGCTAATCTCTGCGCTATGTTCCGGTCAGTTTAAAGCAGGCTTCTTGCTGAACTGGCTGGCATTACATTATCAAGGATATTATGAACATCATTATCACACAAAGGTTAATTTAAGGGAGAGGATGCGGCAGCACTTTTCGATTACCTCTCTTCACCACGTGCTCCTTGCTTTTAGGTTGAAAAGTTACATTCACTAGCCGAGGCGGAGGTCGACGTGGCTAAACGAGCCACTGACCCAGCACAGTTTGCCGTTTGTCTAAAAACCGATACGTTAATCGGATATCTTTTTGCGGACAATAGCAATAAGCCAGACAGCGATACCAGGTCAGTAGGCTGACACTTTACTCAACGTTATGAACGCCAGAGATATGCGAACGAGTCATTTGCTGCATTGTTTGATTATTTATTTAAACAGACGTTTGTATGCCTGGGTAGAAGTTTACAATCTGGCTTCTCAAAAATTTTGTGAACGTTACACGCAGAGGTTGCAGAGCAATAGTGGCCCAGAAAAAATGCCTGCTAATTGAAATGAACAATATTCTTAGTGTTTTTAATGGTAATGCAGTTACTGAACACAATTTTATTGAACACAGATCATTGATCTGACTCTCCACTAAATCAAAATTTCAACGTACCTTAGTCTTTGTCTGTTTTTGAAAATAATAAGTAGCGGTAATTCTGAATTGTTTATGAAGAGGTCCCGTACGCCTGCCGTTCACCATCATAAGCTAGCCGGATGTTCGTAACACTTATTTTGGCAATCCGACGGAGCTGACCGACTCTGCTAGTTACTTGAGGATGCCAAGACGCGCCGAACCAATCAAGTAAATGAAAGAAAACAGACAATGCGGCGCCGGAAACAAATACGAATGTTCAGAGTATGAGCAGTTGATATGCACGAAAGGAAGAAAAAAGGCAGGGAGATTAATTCCCTGCCTTTTTTATCATTTAATCAAGAAGTCATCAACATTGCCGCCGTTGGCAATGTGTTCAGCAAGAACTTTAGGTGTACGGCCCTGGCCAGTCCATGTTTTAGTTTCACCGTTTTCATCGGTGTACTGGTATTTGGCCGGTCGTGCTGCACGCTCTTTTTTAGGTTTTGTCTGGCCGGTGGAGAATTCAAGCAACTCTGACGGGTCAATACCATCATCCAGCATCAACTGGCGCAACTTATTCAGCTTCTCTGTACGTTCCGAAATCTCGTTACGTTTTGCTTCTTCTTCATCACGACGTTCCGAAACGATGACATTAAACTTCTCCAGAATGTCTTCCAGAGTTTCGAGAGGCAACTCACGCGCCTGAGCTCGCAGTGAACGGGTGTTATTAAGTGTTTTCAGTTCTTCAGACATTTTAGCTCCAGAGGGTAGTAATCATAATCTCAGTTGATTATGAAACATTAAAAAATAAAATCAACAGAAAGCCAACTGAATTAATGAACAATGTCGAACGGATTCACTTCTTTATGTTTCTTAAAATGAATGAACTGCGCTTGAAGAGCTTCTGAGACATTGTGCCTTGGTATACAGGTTGTAAAGTCGCATGGGGTTCATACATGTTAGATGGGAACGATACTTAAAATGAATCACAGGTAGGGATTTACCCGGCATATTTATGATGTTAAAAAGTTAGAAATACAAAATTAGTTACAAAAACCTTATGGCAACTCATACCATATACCTGGTTTAAAATGCATCAACCCTGACTACTTGAGAGTGTTTTGATAAGCGTGGGTCAGGGGTAATGTTACCCCTTATATGAAGATAATCTGAGTTCAGCTTTGATGTAAGGTATTCGCTGATAGTGGCTATGGCAAGCATAATGCTGAGTCAGGGCAACTTTGGTCGAAGATAAATAAACGCTCCCGGTTAAAGTTTTACTTACCATTGCAGGAGTAATGGTTTACCGGGTGCGCATATTTTATGCTCTCTGTCGGTTACTTTGTGTTAAGGGGATTCATTTTTCCGAATCTTCTCATTTTCACGGCTTTCCTTTAAAAGCTCGTCAATCACACGTTCCGTTATTTTTTCCACGGCCTCGCTTCTTGAGAGACCTTCCATATCCGCAAGCCTGTCTATCTTCCGCAGTATTTTCATACGCAGCGATAAAGAGACCGCTGTTTTTTTATCTTTATCCAGAATGACGCGGCCACCTGACTCTGTGCTTTTCAGTTCGGCATTCTTTGCCAGATCATCACTCATCCGTCGCAGCGTTTTTTTATCAAGGTTACCCGGCGTGATCATCTGGTAAGAGTGACTGGCCTTGCTGTACTTTATTTCTGCTGAATAGTCTTCCCTGAGTGCTTTAAGGGCCCGTGTCAGGGTTGGCTCTGAACATTCCAGGCTGGTGATGATATCGGCGGCAGGAACCGGTTTCCCGGTGCCCAGTAAATTAGCCAGAGTGAAAATGCGGACCTGTCGCGTATTGAGTTGCATCGTTAGTTAAAGCCTGCGTCAAAAAAAAGTGGTTCAATTGCCTGAAAGATAAATGTCGTGCTCATCTTTCTGATAACCGGATAGTCTCCAAGCGCTTCCACCGGATCCACATGTTCTATCCCGGCAAAATTAATCGACGCCATCTGTGCTCTGCTAAATTTGCATGACAGGATGTATTCGTCTTCAAGATACCCGGTCCGTTTACTGATGCGCTGGGTAAAACCTGAAACCACCACGTAGTCAAAGGGTAGTGTATGCAGGGCAATACCGGCCAGGCGCAACAGGCACCCATGAACATGGCGTGCGTAATTTTCTCGCTGTGCTTTTTGCGTCATGGCCTTTTCGGTGATTTCTGTACCGCGGGCATTCACACCGTAAGTTTTATCAGGCATGTCTTCTATCTCAGGCAGATCGACATCGAGCCAGACCGTGGACTGTTCAGGTTTGACTTCGAACGTCACCAGAGTTTCCCGTGGCCACTCAGTTTGCGCCAGTACCTCACCCAGTCGGGACTCAAAGAAAGCACTGTCCCTGCGAAACTGGTCACGGGCTTCAGCCTGCGATGCGATCAGCCTGCTTTCATGCTCCTTAGCCTCGAATTGCCAGTTGGCATACTGTTCAGCCCAGGCGGTGCGCTGCTGCTGATAGCGATGCTGGCGGAGCGTATTTTCTCGTTCCGTATCAGCCAGCGTCTGCTGCCATTGATTCCTGAGCTCCTCAAGACGCTCTGCACGGGCCGCATCGGATTCAAACCATTTCCCAAAAAATCCTGCACTAGTGCTCTCATCCGGTTGCTCTGGTAAGGGCATCAACTCAGGTTTCGCCGGACGTACCGGCGCCGGTACCAGCCAGGGTTTCTGACGACTGGCCAGATATTCTGTTTCCAGTTCGGACCAGCTGATACCCTGGCGGGGATCCGGCGTCAGCTCATGGATATTGGCAATACTGCTCACAACAGACATCAGTGCGCCCACTTCCTTTTCGAGCTCCAGCCGAATAGAAGGATCGGGTTGTGCGCTACGGGCAGTACGTGAGCGGGCTGAGCTATCCAGTCTGGTGCGATAACTCAGGCCGGTACCCGGCAAACCCAGGTTGGCATAAGTGCCCCGGCTACCAATGGATACAGACGCCCCCCGCGGTCCTACGCTGAGACTCGGTGCGCCGTTACTTAAGTTCAGCCGTACGCCGGGAATGATGTTGATCGTTTTACGAAATCGAAATCCCATTACGACATCCTCAGTTTTTCTGTGACAGTGGCATCAGTCTGATACCCTCTGCGCTTTGTTCCGGGATCATGCCATATATCCGGGCTCGTTCCAGTATGCTCGCTGCCCAGCGGCGATGCGTTGCCGGTTCGCACATCGCGCCCTGCGATTTGAATACAGCCTGAGTGGAGTTGAGGATCCGGAGCGCATCCGAATGTTCGCCTGCTGATACCTTCAGTGCGTTTTCGATAACATCAATCTGAGCAGGGTGGATGGCCGTTTTACCCACCAGCCCATGCGCCATATCAAGCGCCAGCTCCCGCGCCATAATGTCATGATCGTCAATATGCTCACAGACTGGCGCCGTCAGCGCAAAATCACGCGGACCGAATACTGACACCAGCATTTTAATCACGTAGCCCATAGGCCCGTCGTAAAGTGTCAGATTCCGCGGCCGTCTCAGCGAGACCACATTCATCAGGTCATTTCCGCCGATACGCAGGGCAATGAGCCGATCAAGGCATGGATGAGAAAGTAGCTTTTCCGCAAGTTCACGCATCCGGAGGACATCAAACACGTCGTCGGTTTCAAGGGTCGGCATAAGACAAAGGTGCGTGTCTGCCATTGCCGCCCACCATTCCGGCAACGAGGCCAGAGTGAATTTTGGCAGTACAAAACCGTCAACGGCGCTCAGGTCGACATTCTGAACCAGCCATTGCCCCATTTCCGTATGTCGCGGGCGAATAAACACCAGCGGCCAGTCCTGGTTACCGGCACGTAATTTTTCCTGGCTGAGGCGCTGCAGCAGCTGTCTCAGATTTTCCAGCGCCCGGGGGATATCTGTTTCACTGACCGCATCCTCCAGACAAATGACCAGCGAGCGAAGTCCCGGGATCTTGCCGTCCAGGATAGCTCCCTCAATATCGTAACGGGTTGCGGGCATGTACAGCGTGGCGCCAAGATTCCAGGGCGAGAGGCGATTTTTCATCAGAGCACCTTTTTAATAATGGTCACGGCCCGGTACTGGCCAAGTGCGTCACCCATTTCGGTAACGATGATCCCTTTATCGCGGGCCAGGCCTACCAGTAACTCGACATCCGGATCGCTGACTGAGCGTACAAACACATGATCGGGTACCCGGCGTAATACGGCGCGGGTTGCTTCAGCGATACCCGGTTTAATCCGGTTGATGCTGTCGACCGCATACCTGTCAGCAAGGAGGGCGATCACATCACGACTCTTCTGCCACAGACCGGTATTCGCTGCCATATTCCAGTCGAGCCCGGGTACAGCCGCGGGATCGAGTTTTTCGCGATAATCGGCAACCGTCCCGACCAGCAAGCGGCTGCATTCGTACTCATTCAGATGTTCGCACACGACGCAGCCGTGTAACCCTTCAGTAGTCCATACAGAGCGTGAAATAAGGCCTGATACCGGCGCCCCCATAATCCCGAACGGGATCAGCCAGTCATCATCGCTTGCCGCCAGCCAGGAGCAGCCACACGGGTCAGCGAGCACCACAAGGCGGGGGTGTTCCGGATAACCGCTGCGTCCTTCCAGGGAGCGAACCAGTTGACCCGTGATCGCGCCTTTACCGGTCCAGCCATCAACGAACACAATGCCATGTGTGCCATGACGGGATTCAATGATATCCAGGGCAGCGGTATCGATGCCGCGATCACGAATGATGCTGATCCCGTAGTGGAAGGATGTTTTCCCCATGTCCCGCAGCGTCTGATGCAGCATCACGCCCAGAGGCACACCGGCCCGGACGAGACTTGCCAGAATAATGGGTTCATCACCAAAGCGGTTGGCCAGTTCGCGGGCAAGTTGTGTTACTTCGTGTGCCAGTCGGGCCGCGCCACGATCCAGTGCGCGTGAGAATAGATCCAGATGCCAAGAGGTAGGGGCAGGCTCCTGGCTCAGCATGTCTGAATAATGCTTTTTGCCGGACTGGATCAGCGCCTCTTTTTGGTCAACCGGCGTCATTTCCATTTCAATGGGTTTGAGCAGGAACTGGACATCACTGGCGTCGTAAGAGCCCGAAAAAGGAATGAGTGGCTGCATCTTACAGTTCTCCAAAAATTTTCATTGAGACGGCTTCAGCGAACTGGCTTTGACGCGGGATCCCGTACCAGCTGCAGAGCTTCATAAAGCGGTGATCGCTAAGACTGTCACCGAGCCCAATCACCGGGAATACACCTCGCTCGGCACGTAATTTGTTCAGCAACCAGGTAACGGCCAGACCTTTTTCCACGGGATGAGGAAGCCAGGCAACATTGTTGCTGTTACGGTGGATATAGAAGTCCGCGACCGGGAATACCGCTTCAATCTCGTCTGCAATGGCATACAGCTCATCAAGCCGTGTGCTGTCGCGGTGCTTCATCACCAGATAGACGGGTGTGCCGTCATATTCATAGTTGAGTCGCGCCCAGGCGTTAATACCCCTGGCTTCCATCATCTCTGTGATCGCACGTTGCATGGAGATAAGCCTCTCTTCGTACTGCGCCAGGCTCTGCAACATGTGCGCTTTCCAGTCCTCGTCAGGCTGACCCTGTGGGTTCAGGATAACGGCACCATGGGTTGTAATCGCCCAAGAGTGGAAGGGGATCTGCACGCGGCTGATTTCTTCAGTGCCGCGGGCCGTCACCGGAATAAGTTCAGCCTGCTCCAGTAACCAGTCCACCAGCATGGACTGCTCTTCAGTCATGAAGCTGCGTGGCGCTAAACTTCTGTCCAGCGCTCCGGTTTTAAAGGGCTCCAGCGCGAGCTCATCCACCATTTTGCGTCGGGTCTGGAAGAGGGTGTCATCAAGGTCACTCAGGACAACGGGTTTATTCATAGCTAATAATCTCCACACTGGCGGCTACTCCTGCCAGCGTCTTCATCAGGTGACTGTCCACGCTGGCCGCTGGCGTCTCGGTGCAAAGCAGAACGCGATCAAACCGCTGGTGCGCAACGTTGTATAAAAAATTGGGAATGCCCAGACCATAGTTATCCGTGAAGGCAATAGCCGACTGAATGGCGAAGCCTGTGGCTATCGGTGATCGGGTAGTGGAACTGTAAAACGCATCCGCACCGGCCTCGGCCAGACGCTCAGCAAGCAGGAACGGTTCCCACACAAATTCACCTGTGCCCAGCACCAGCACGCGTTCTCCCGGTGAGATGGTGATATTACGGCCCAGGTCATTAGCGGGCGCCGTCATCCCCAGTCGGCCCCAGGACTGTTTGCCGGTGATGGGGAAGTTACCCCGGGAAGTCACATTCACCGCTGGCATTACCGGGACGGGCGCGTCCGGGATGGGTTCCCACTGCCATGCACCGCTGACCAATGACAGCGTGCGCACCGGCAAAGGACAACGCGTTTCCAGCGCATCACCACTCCAGTCGGTGAGTGTGACAGCCACAACCTGCTCCAGCTGTGGCAACCGGCCAGTATTGCGCAGTGCCGCAAGGAGATTGATGAAGGTGTTACCGGTTGTGGCTTCATCATCAATCAGAACCAGGGTTCGCGCTTCGGTCACTCTGCGGCGCATTTCCGCCTCAGCGGGCAGGTAGATCAGATGATCTGTCGCATGGCTGTGCTCTTCCTTAAATTCACACAGCAGTTCACCGTCCTGAGGATGGCGCGTTGAGGTCAGGTAAACGGAATCCGCGTACTGGTGGCGAAGTTCATCAAACACGCCAGCCCCGAGACCTACCGCAGTCTCGGCCATCCCGATAAACAGCACCGGTCCGGGAACGGACTCCGGAAACTGGCGGGCCAGACGCTGGTATGCCTGACGCATTGTCGAAGGAGGAACCGGAATATGTCTGCCCAGCACTTTGCTGACAAAGAGAAAAGCACGTTTCGGGTTATGGCGCTCAGCAATATCAAAAAGATCGTTAAGGGACATCTCGCCCCGGGCGCGTGTGACCTGAATCGTGCCGCATGACAATGCACGTCGATAAACAGTGTCTTCGTTCAACAGTGACATAGTGAGCCTTAATTAATACGGTTGGTGAGGTCGGCTGGATAGACGATGACATCGGTAATGGATCGCACCGTTGCAGGCTTGAAGGAAACCATCGCGTTATCCATCACTTCATTTTTCGACATCAGGCCCAGCTGGTGGAAGGCAAACAGCCCCGGCAGATTTACGCCGCTGCGCAACGTGTATCCAATCCCACCTGACGGACGCATATTCGTCTCAAGCAGCACTGGCTTGCCGTTGTGGTCATTACGCGTCTGCACATTGGTGAGGCCGTCCGCGTTCATAGCCCGGGCACAGTTACAGGCCAGCTCGTATGCTTCGCCGCAGTTCACCAGATACTGAAGCGCACCTTCTTTGCGACGTCCCACAGCTGCGAGGACTTCACCCTTGTGCGCCAGAATATCGACAGAATATTCGGGTCCAGGCAGATACGGCATCAAAACAAGGGGGGTAAACGTCTTAGCGGCGCTCAGCGCTGCAATATACTGGCCGGGTTTCACGATCCGGTTTTCCGGGTTGTTGAATACCGCCATGGAGGAGGCCTCGTCATCGAAACGCCAGAATCCCATGCCATAAATACCCGTGACGGGTTTGACACATAGCGGAGTATCCGCAAAAGGAGGATTAGCAAGATGGTCCTGCAGCGCCGAAATCGAGTTGATGCGTACAGAAGGGACGACCGGCAGTCCACATTGCTGCATAAAGTCAGCGAAAGTAACTTTATCGTCGGCAAGCGTCAGCCAGTCAGAAGCCGTCGCGCCAGTGGTGAGCGTAGTGCCCGACGCTTCGATTGCAGCACGATGCTGTTCGAACCACTGACTATTTCGTCCCGTATGAACAGCATTAATCCCGTGTTTCCCGATAGTGTCGAGAATGAAAGCAAGGCGGCTTTCCGGGTCAGAGGGTTCGATTAGCGCACAGTCAGCAACGGCAAGCAATTCATTACGTTCGTGACGATGAGAGGCATAAACAACAAGATTGAAGTTATTAAATTTAGCGAAAGACTTCATTCCCTGAATAATATCACGCTGTGATGAAAGTCCTTCCATAAGCCAAATTTTGTTTTTCATTTTTTAAGTTATTACCTGATAAGTTCAAGCTGTTAAGGCGGTTATGAGAGTCTAAGAATGTCTTAAGTTGATGTCAATCATAATATGATTGTTAAATGCGGGCATTTTCAACGCTGTGACTGTGATCATGCAGGGAGTTTATACACTTATATTTCAGCAACTTGAAAGATTTAAGTGCGCAACAATGTAGCGAAAATACAGCCCTGGATCAAAAAACCCTAAAAATTTGTTCTTGCCTCAGAACTTCATCATGATATGATTTTTTACGTTAGTGGATAAGCGTTATCTCTGGGTTAACTTTCTCATCACCATTTAAGGAAATAAATATGGTTTCATTAAGCAAGAATCAGACGGTTTCACTCACTAAACAATCTTCTGCACTCAGCCAGCTTCAGTTTGGTCTTGGCTGGGATCCAATTAAGAAAAAAGGGCTGCTGGGTGGGTTGTTTGGTGGCAGTGGTTCCATCGATCTAGATGCCGGATGTGTCCTCATGGACAGCGCCGGAAACAAAATCGACACCGTCTGGTTCCAACAACTGAAATCCAAATGTACGGCTGTTGTTCACAGCGGCGACAACCTGACAGGTGAAGGCGATGGTGATGATGAAGTGATCAATGTCAATCTGAGCAAACTGCCTGCAAATGTCGAGTACCTGGCCTTTACCGTGAACAGCTTCCGTGGTCAGTCGTTCAACGATGTCGATAATGCATTCTGCCGTGTAGTTGATCAGACCAACAAAGAACTCGCCCGTTATCAGCTGACCGAGCAGGGCGCCCATACCGGCATCGTTATTGCGTCCCTGCGTCGTAATAATGGCAACTGGGACTTCACGGCCCATGGCCACCCATGCCGCGGTCGTACCATTACCGATATGCACTCCGATATCGTTTCAACGGTAGTCCGCTAATGAACCTGACGCCGGGGGGCAATGCCCCCGTACCATCACAGGAGCTCCGGGTTCGAATCACCTCAGGTGGTCCGGTTGACGCCTCTGCGTTTCGTCTTTATGCAGACGGAAAAGTGCAGGGGGATGCGGATATGGTCTTCTACGGCCAGCTGCGCAACGATGATGGCACTGTCAGCCTGGTGAGTGAGGGACAGTATTCAACATTTACTGTCGCTCTTAACCGGCTGAGGACCGATGTCCAGAAAATTGCCTTTACCGTTACCTGTGACGGTGGGCAGACCGTTGCTGGTCTTCGCAATCTGTCTATTGACGTAGAGCAGGGTGCAACCCGTCTGGTTAGCGGCGTCGTGGATTTAACGGGCCGTCAGGAAGCTGCGCTCATTCTGGGTGAATTCTATCGTCGTAATAACGAGTGGAAATTCCGCTTCGTTGCTCAGGGTTTCAATGGCGGACTAAAGCCGCTGGCGGAACACTTTGGTGTTGATATCGCAGACTCACCGGCTCCGGACACTACAACTGCGCCGCCTGCCGTTACGCCACCAGCACCAGCTCCGGCAGCTAATAAAGTAAGCCTGAGCAAGGTTTCCCTGACCAAGGAGAAACCAGCAATCAGCCTGGCCAAACGCGATAACTTTGGCGAGATCCGTATCAATCTTAACTGGAATCGCGCAAGCGGCAGCTCAGGACTGAGGGGCATGTTTGGTTCCAAAGGGATTGATCTGGATCTGGGTGCCTTTGTAGAGCTGGAAGACGGTTACAAATCGGTAATACAGGCGCTGGGTAATGCCTTCGGTGATTATCATGACGAACCTTATGTTCAGCTGCAGGGCGATGATCGTACTGGCGACAATGCTTCAGGTGAATGGCTGCACATCAACGGCCGCGAATGGAAGCACGTTCGTGAGGTCCTGATCTATGCCTTCATTTACGAAGGTGCGGCCAGCTGGGATAAAACAGATGGGATCGTCACCATCCATGTTCCGGATCAGCCGCCTATTGAAACCCGGCTGACAGAAGGCGATAACCGTCGCACCTTGTGTGCGATTGCCCGCCTTGTCAACGAAAATGGCGCCATCAAGGTGGAGCGAATCAACCAGTATTTCAAAGGCCAGTCTGAAATGGACAAAGCCTTTAACTGGGGCTTTCGCTGGAGCGCCGGTTCTAAATAACGTCACATCAAAGGATTTAACCATGAGTTTTTTCGACAAAGTTAAAGGTGCGCTTAATTCCGGGCGCGACGAACTGACCCGTCAGGTTGGCCGTTTCAAAAATAAGAAGTTCATGCAGGGTACAGTCGCTGTCTGCGCCCGTATTGCTGCCGCCAGTGACGGCGTAAGCTCGGAAGAAAAACAGAAAATGATGGGTTTTCTGCGTGCTTCCGAAGAACTGAAAATTTTCGATACCAATGAGGTTATCGAGTTCTTCAACAAACTGGTTTCAAGTTTCGATTTCGATGTTGAGATTGGTAAAGGTGAAACCATGAAGTACATCCTGGCGCTGAAAGATCAGCCTGAAGCCGCACAACTGGCATTACGCGTTGGTATTGCTGTTGGCAAAAGCGACGGTAACTTTGACCCGGATGAGAAAGCAGCCGCACGTGAAATCGCTGTCGCGCTCGGCTTTGACCCGGCTGAATTCGGCCTCTGAGATACATCCTTTAAAGGTAAATTATGGTTTCGACACATATTGGTTTTCCGGTTGAGACAGTCACAGTGTTTATTGCGCTGTCACTCGGTGCCATTTTCATTGACCTGTTCATGCACCGTCATGACAAGCCAATTTCGCTGAAAAGTGCCGCGCTGTGGTCCGTGTTCTGGGTCATTGTCGCGATGGCATTTGCCGGGTTCCTGTACGTTCACCACGGTGCTGAAGTCGC
Source organism: Enterobacter cloacae complex sp. 2021EL-01169 (assembly GCF_020733125.1). NCBI lineage: Bacteria > Pseudomonadati > Pseudomonadota > Gammaproteobacteria > Enterobacterales > Enterobacteriaceae > Enterobacter > Enterobacter cloacae complex sp. 2021EL-01169. Next base: position 8,996 of record NZ_JAJFTC010000016.1, on the reverse strand, counting down.
AAGCCTGTTTGTCACTGGTTATGCACTGGAGAAGGTGCTTTCTGTCGACAACCTGTTCGTGATGATGGCCATTTTCTCCTGGTTCTCGGTACCGGATCGTTTCCGTCACCGTGTGCTCTACTGGGGCATTATTGGCGCCATCGTCTTCAGGGGCATTTTTGTGGCCATCGGTGCTGGCCTGCTGAGCCTGGGGCCGTATGTTGAAGTGGTATTCGCCCTCATCGTGGCCTGGACGGCTGTCATGATGCTCAGAAGTGGCGGTGATGAAGAGGAAGTGGAAGACTATTCGCAGCATCTTGCATACCGGATGGTTAAACGCTTCTTCCCGATCTGGCCAAAACTTCAGGGTCACGCTTTCCTTCTCTCTCAGAAAGAAGTGGATGCCGAGCTGGCAAAACCTGAAAACAAAGATGTGACCATCGGTCGCGGTAAGAAAGCATGGCGCTACGCCACGCCGCTGATGCTCTGTGTGGCAGTAGTGGAGCTCTCCGATGTCATGTTTGCGTTTGACTCGGTCCCGGCCATCATAGCCGTCAGCCGTGAGCCACTGATTGTCTACAGTGCCATGATGTTTGCTATCCTGGGCCTTCGTACCCTGTATTTCGTACTCGAAGCCCTGAAGCAGTATCTGGTGCATCTGGAGAAAGCCGTTATCGTACTGCTGTTCTTCATCGCTGCCAAACTGGGGCTGAACGCAACAGACCATATCTGGCACCACGGGTATAATATTGCGGCCACCACCAGCCTGTACGTCGTGCTGGGTGTCCTAGCCGTCGGGATCATTGCAAGCGTCATGTTCCCGGGCAAACCAGAAACAGAGGGAAAGGAGAGCTAATCTCCTGAGAATTTCACTAATTCTATTACTAATGCATGAGGCTGAACTATGAGTGTTTCTCTTTCTAAAGGCGGTAACGTATCCCTGAGCAAAGCAGCTCCAACCATGAAAAATGTTCTGGTTGGTCTGGGCTGGGATGCTCGTTCCACTGACGGGCAGGACTTCGACCTGGATGCTTCTGCGTTTCTGCTGAGCGCCAGTGGCAAAGTTCGTAATGACGCAGATTTCATTTTCTATAACAACCTGAAGTCAGCTGACGGGTCCGTTACCCATACCGGTGATAACCGTACCGGTGAAGGCGATGGTGATGATGAATCCCTGAAAATCAAACTGGATACTATCCCGGCAGACGTGGATAAGATTGTGTTTGTGGTGACGATCCATGATGCACAGGCCCGCCGACAGAGCTTTGGTCAGGTATCCGGTGCGTTTATCCGCCTGGTGAACGACGATAACCAGACTGAAGTCGCTCGTTATGATCTGACTGAAGACGCCTCCACAGAAACCGCCATGCTGTTTGGCGAACTGTATCGTCACAATACCGAATGGAAGTTCCGTGCGGTCGGCCAGGGTTATGCTGGTGGCCTGGCTTCCGTGTGTGCTCAGTACGGCATTAACGCGTCCTGATAAAAGTCGCTTTTCTGTCCCCGGGCTGTTCATTCAGCCCAAACCCTAATTAATAGCAGGAGCTTAACAATGGCAGTTTCTCTCGTTAAAGGCGGTAACGTATCCCTTACTAAAGAAGCACCAACCATGAATGTTGCGATGGTTGGTCTGGGCTGGGATGCGCGTGTCACCGACGGTCAGCCATTTGACCTGGATGCGTCTGTGTTCGCGGTAGGTGATGACGGTAAAGTGCTTTCTGATCAGCACTTCATTTTCTTCAACAACAAAACCAGTCCTGACGGCGCCGTGGAACACCAGGGTGACAACCGTACTGGTGAAGGGGATGGCGATGATGAGTCGGTCAAAATTGATCTGACCAAAGTGTCAGCTGACGTTAAAAAACTGGTATTCGCTGTCACCATCTATGACGCCGAAGTCCGTAAGCAAAACTTCGGTATGGTGAGCAACAGTTTCATGCGCGTTTACAACAACGATAATGCTGCTGAAATCGCACGCTTCGATCTGTCTGAAGATGCGTCCACCGAAACCGCTATGATCTTTGGCGAACTGTACCGCCATGGCGCCGAATGGAAATTTAAAGCCGTAGGCCAGGGTTTTGCAGGTGGATTACCGGCGCTGGCATCCCAGCACGGTGTTAATATCTAATAATAATTACATACTCAACCCCGGTGCTGTCACTGGGGTTTTTTTATAGGTGTCTGCACATGGCAAAGAAAAAAGATGATGGTTCGGCTGTAATACTACTTTTTGTTGTAGCGTTTTTTGTGTTCCTGCCCTTTCTGATATTCGGGATGTTCTTCTACCGAAAATTAAAAAGAAAATACTCAGCAATACCAAACATCCAGCGTGTTTACGATATTGGCGTTCTGTTTAAAACGTTGGGTGCCTCCATTGCTGTAATTGTGGTTTCAGCCGTACTGGTTCTGCAACTGAGTGCACTTCCGGCTAAATTTGTATCGCCAGGAACCGCACATTACATTGCGAGAGTTTTATTCATTCTCTATCCGATTGTCATGATATGGCCAATGAAAAAAATGGCTGAGCGCATCGCCATTGAGTACTTCGGCATCGTCTTCAATGACAACGACAGAACAATTATCCTCCCAGCCGACATAGGCAATATGGGACTGGGTGACTGGCTTCGCCTCAGGTTCCTGAGCAGAATGGGCGAGCAGGACAGCATAGAGATACGCAAAATATCGAATATCACCCGAGAGAAAGGCGTCAATTTCTACATTCACGGTGATTTTGGGTCCCGCCGTATCAACTTTTCCAATAAACAAAAGCGTGACGAATGTCTTTCGGCGCTGCAGGCCAGAACCCGCGTAAAGGGTGGCAGAGACTACGGTTATTAAACAAGGAGCAGAAGCCATGCAATTACAGTCAGGTCAGAATATCCCTCTAACTTCATCCTCTATCACGCTCAACCTGCGATATCCGGTGCGACCGGCTTTTCGCGGCGAACCCGATACCTGCGTTTTCATGCTCAACGCACAGGGAAAGGTGAGTGGTGATAACGATTTCATCTTTTTTAATAATCTGAGTTCACCGGATGGCGCCGTTAAACTGACTCCTGGGACACAGCAATCAAGCGTGCATATTGAACTTAACCGTGTATCACCGGCTGTTCAGAAAATTGCCTTAACTCTCGTCATCGATGGCAGCGATACCATTACCGGCCTGCAGCAGCTGAGCCTGCAGGCACCCGGCATCGCATCATTCGATCCCGAGACGGCAGGGCGCAGCGAGAAAGCCATCATCGTGGCGGAGGTCTATCGTCATAACGGCAACTGGAAGCTCCGGGCGCTTGGCCAAGGTTTCAATGGCGGGCTTGAGCCGCTGGCCATCAGCTACGGTGTTGACGTGTCATCTCCAGCTCCGACACCGGCTCCTCAACCTTCAACAGCTCCGACGATAAGTCTTGAGAAAAAGCTGGAGAAACAAGCGCCACGCCTGGTCAGCCTTGCAAAAAAAGCGACCGTCAGCTTGACCAAGCACAAGCTTAATACGCTGCAGGCGAGCGTAGCGTTTGTGCTCGATGCCTCTGGCTCAATGACCGGAGAGTTTTCAAGAGGGCATGTGCAGTCTGTACTGGATCGCATCGCTGTTCTTGCCGTTCAGTTTGATGATGACGGTGAAATGGATCTTTGGGGCTTTGCTGAAAAGCACCGAAAATATCTGAATGTCACGCTGAGTAATCTCGATAATTATGTCGAAACCATTCAGGGGAGTGGCAAACGCTCAAGGTGGGAATTACTGCCTGGCTTGGGTGGTACGAACAACGAGCCACCAGTGATGGAGGAGATTGTTGATTACTACCGGGACAGTAAGCTACCTGTCTATATCGTATTCATCACGGACGGCGGCATCAGTAAAACAAAAGCGATAAAAGATGCTATTCGTCGATCCGCAAATTATCCAATCTTCTGGAAATTTGTCGGCCTCGGAGGTTCGAATTATGGCATCCTGAAAAACCTTGATGATTTTACAGATCGTAAGATCGATAACACGCACTTCTTTGCCATGGATAATTTCGCAACCGTTAGCGATGAAGCACTTTACGATAATCTTCTTGAAGAATTCCGAACGTGGATTGATGAGGCTAAGTTAAAGAATATTCTGTAATTTTGAAGGCCACGTGCCTGGTGTAATTCCAGGCATATTAAGATTAACCCAGGCAATTTAACTTAAGTTTAATTTAATATTTCCGGCGTTAATGGCATGTTAAAATGCTGTAAAGCGAACAAATACGCTGTTTATTTATTGTCCGGAAGGTATGGATGTCGTATCTTCCGGAATTCTTTACAATGCCTCGTATGATGACATTTTTGTACCAAGGACCGTTGAAGCTAGAAAGTTAACTCTGGCTAAACACTTAGCTACAGCTTTTTAAGCTAATTGTATTAGCATCATCAATATGCAACATATCCTTGATCGTAATACTATATCATTCATCTCTGGTCACTATCACGAAACCTTTTCTTTTTTGCCTCCTGCATCGCCTGATGCCTTCTTCGTCTGGGCACCTCATTGGCGCCAAATATAATAACAAAAGCAATTATTGCAATAACAACAAATAAAATAATCATTTTCCGTCCTTTTTGAGTTTTTTATCGATCCCATCTTCTTCCTTTTCAAGCGACTTTTTACGTCGCTTTTCAAGATGGTCCGAAGCTTTTTTTCCTGCAAAAGCTGATGAAATAGCCGTCACTAATAACCCAACAGCGGCCAGGATGTTTTTACTTTGTGACAAGACCATACTCCTCGTTCAGAAATGTGTAGAAGCCTTTGTCTATATTGCCATTATCGAAAGGTTCCCGGCCATGGACATCGATTAAATTATTACGCAATTTTTGTATCTGCGACTTTAAATCATCCACCGGCATTTCGCCAGAAGCGTACTCATATCTCAGCAGTTCAAGCGAGACAATCGTTTCCAGTTGGGCGACATCTGCAGCATTAAGATCTTTGCTTTGCCGCAAACGCTCAGCTGCTGCTGTTACTACAGCAGGCTCGCAACAATCATCGGAGTCTTCAAAATGATAAAAGTTTTTTGTATTAGTGGCATGGTTTACTAAGCGCATACAGTTTTTATCCAATCGTCAAAATTTGATTCGCTGTCATTAAGTACGGCAATAGATTTTTCATAATGAGTCATGACCTGACGATGCTGTTTATGGACTATCAACACCGAACGGGCGCTGTTCCAGAGGAACGGACCGGCAATAAGGTAGTTCAGCTTTCCGGTTCGTCCAAGAGTTCCTGTTACCAGCAGAAGCATCTGTATAACAAGCGCAGTGCCATAAGCGATCACCGCAAGTTGCGTCTTATGCAGCTCTTTTTCATCTTCAGGAGTATCCAGTCCCCTGTGGGCAAAAGCGCCATAAGATAGTAAGAGCATCTTCATAACAGCGTAGGTGGATGCATCAGCTGCGTTAATAGTTCCGTACTCATCTCCCAGAGCTTCCATTAAAGGATTCGAGGCTGCATACCCTGTAGCTTTGGTGGGGTCCTCTTTCCACTCTGTAAAAAAAGAAGAAAAGGGCAGAGGAAGACCTTTCGTTGTGGGTAAATCGGAAAGATAGTGGGTCAGAATATGCAGTATTGCCTTCAAATGCAGGCCGAGGCCACTGCTACCGGGAAAGTTACTTTCGAGATACTTGAGTACCAGGGAATAGACCGATTGCCCTCCGACATCTTGCCCGCCATACGTATAACCGTCAGGCAGTTTCTGATTGAGATTAAAGTCGTGCCCAAAGATTGAACGATGGTTACCACCTGCCCGGTAGTCTAAGGGACTGGGGCCTTTATCCTTAGGCTTAAAATTCTCATGCAGCTTTACGAATTTCTCTTCAAGTGCATCTGCATAGTGATTTGTCAGTTGCGCAGCTCCAACTCCCATGATCCCAATGCAGACTGCCACAACAATATCATTGGGATTGAGTGAACGATAATCTGTTGATATCTCCAGGTCTGCAAGCATCGTCTCGAAATCCACCGTACCGACTGCCATTTTGGCCCGTTCATCCAGGGACAAGTGCGCGGTGGTAGGATCAACTATAATTTCACCTGTGTGCCTCTTCACCAGATAGTCAAGGTTGGTCGCTCTTTGATCCCAGTAAGCATCTTCCGGTTCTGCTATGAAAACCGATTTAATTTTGTGCCATATTTTCGCCATTTCGTCCTCATGAGTTTACTAAGCGGAGCTATGTTCTAGGCTGGCTGTCCGTCAGCATGACGGAATAGTGGATGCCATGTGGCAGACTGATTAATAATGGCTTATTGAGTGTCAGCGGGATGGTCTGTGGTGCAAGTGGTATTGTCCTGACAACACCTCCTACCAGATGGGCATTCACGTATTGCTCGTGATCATAGTAATTTATCTCACCACTGATTTCGGCCGTACTGTTTCCTTTATGTGGGTAAAAATCGATATAGATCGTCGCTGCTGCAAATTTTCTGTCCAGATCAGAGGTGAATACTTTACCAGGCAACGGACGGAGTGCGTACAGTAGCAAATTACGGGTATTGTCTTTTTTCAGAAGGCTTTCCGCGGTTACAGTTACTGTGGTTGGTCCTGAAACTGGTGACCGCATTTCCGTTATCAGGTACTGCGTTCTGTTTTCTGAGGGCATAGAACTGCATCCCATCAGCGTAAGACTTAAAACAGCAACTCCTGTCATTCTGTACAATTCAAGTTTCCTTCTTTCATTATCATTAAATGATAGTCATTCTGTCAGTATCGGCATAGTTTGCAATTAGTTGATACTAATATGCTCAGAGGGTTTGAAAGGCAATACACATCCGGCTCATAAGTTGATGGTGTTAGTCACATCTGCTTTGGTTGTTATCCTTTAAGCTGGCTACTCCACTCCTCGTCCACTAATGATCACGCGCAACTTCCGCTTTTCACTCATAACCGCCTGATGCTATCCGGGGGATTTAGTGTCAGAATTGGATATTGCTATTCTCATGATATGTTCGTTGAAGGAGAACATTTTGAACCTGAGTAAAGATGGATACCCACAGGGTCTGTTAGTACGGGCAGTGTGGGACTGCTGTAATGAGCTTTATCAGAAACTCGGTCGAGCACCCTCCCGACAGGAATTCAATGATGAAATTGGCAAACGCGAACCCCATCGCATAGGTATTAGCACCCATTCCCGCCAGTGGGGAGAATGGATGCGTCATCATAATTTTTCAACGTTTGATGTTGATGTGTCTGGTATAATTCCTGAAGAAATGCACTATCCGCAATATCTCCGCGTATGGTATGCCGTGACACAACTGAATTCCGCTTCTGCTACAAATATTGTTAAGTGGATCCGTAACAGCAATGCCCCCCTGAAAGAGACCGAGATTCGCATTCAACTGGATGCATTAACCGTCAATAGCAACTCCCGGTATCGATATCTTGGTAGCCGAAAAAGCGCTCGGACTGACCTGGGTAGCCCATACGATTTGTTATTTCGTAGTGGAAACCTACGAAATACACGGTATGAACTGTATGTGCAGGAGCTGCACGGCATATGGGACATTGGCGATGATGGTAAGACGCCAATTCAGATTGCAGTCCCCAGGCCAGGCGACAGGATGGTAGTTGAAGCGAGAGATGAATTATTCAATGAATTGCCTGAAGATGAAGGTGACTTTCGCCTTAAAGCCCTACGCGAGGTAATTATTCGAGAAGGGCAACCAGTATTTAGACGAAAGCTCATTGAAGCTTATGAGGGTAAATGTGCAGTAACGGGCTGTTCAATCCAAGTGTTACTTGAAGCTGCACATATTACCCCCTACGCAGGAGCTTGGCATACCCGTGCTCAGCATGGGCTGTTACTGAAAACAGATATCCATACTCTGTTTGACCGCGGTTTGCTCTGGATTGATACCGAGTTGAAAATAAGGATATCAGAACAGTTGGCCGGAACAGAATATACAGAGTTAGATGGCCGAAATCTCAGGTTACCTAAAGATAAGCAAAACTGGCCGTTAACAACTCATCTGAAAAATCATCGCCAATATTGGATTGAAAATCGTAAAGACGTTGAAAGTGCTTAACGTTACTACTGTCTGCATCTCGCTCACAGCGGAACTTTATCTCTTAAGTCGGTCCGTTTTGAGCCAGAAGCGGACGTGGGAATTTTTGCCGACTTGTAAGTTGGACTGACCCCGCCCCGGTAGACGATCCTGCCCTATAGTTTTTGAGCATAGGAGGAGCGTATGGGCACACCACGATTTACACCTGAATTTAAGGAAGAAGCCGTCCGTCAGATAACAGAACGCGGTTATTCCGTTGCCGAAGTATCCGACCGTCTGGGCGTTTCTGCACACAGCCTCTACAAGTGGCTACGGGCTATCAAACCTGATAACAGCGAACAGCATGCCCGGGATTTACTGGAAGCCAAAAGCGAGATCCTGAAACTCCGGGCGCAGCTAAAACGCACCGAAGAAGAACGGGATATCCTGAAAAAGGCCGCGCGGTACTTTGCAAGGGAGCCCGACTGAAGTACCGCTTTATCAATGAACACCGCACTGTATGGGGTGTGATGACGATGTGTCGGGTACTGAATGTCGCCCGGGCCGGGTTCTATGCGTGGCTGCACAACCCGGTCTCGGCGCGTGATAAAGATAACCAGCGTCTGCTGATGCTTATCCGCGACTCATATTCACTGAGCGGAGGCGTATACGGTTACCGGCGGGTTCATGGCGACCTGAACGAAATCGGGGAAACCTGCGGCAAAAACCGGGTGGGTCGTATTATGCAACAAAACCGGATCAAAGCCGTACGCGGCTATAAAGCGCCGCGTCGTATCGCCGGCCGGCCTTCAGTGGTTGCCCCTAATCGCGTGCAGCGGCAGTTTACTGTTGTCCGGGCCAATCAGGTCTGGGTCACAGATATTACTTATAGTGTGCCCGGAGTTCAGGGCGGGCATGGATGCTTAAATGAACCGCGAGTCTGTCTGGAATATTGAACCGGTAACTCACGATGAGAAACCCAACAATCCCACCGGGTGTGACGGTGGAGAACCTGAGC
>NZ_JAJFTC010000015.1:0-81394 GCF_020733125.1 Enterobacter cloacae complex sp. 2021EL-01169 | reverse complement strand
CGGGGTGTGCATATTACGCTTTCCCGCTTCAGAGTCAAGCGTTTATTTTCGCTATTCTCTGCTGACCCGGCGGCGTGTGTGCCGTTGTTCCGTGTCAGTGGAGGCGCATTATAGGGAGTTATTCTGAAGTGACAAGCACAAAATACAAAAAACTTTTCGTTCGCTCACTTTTCAAACTTAACGCTTATTTAAGTCGCGAATCGCCCGTTAAATGTGCGATTTCCCGCGCAAAACTGGCTACCTGCGACCAGTCGGTATAAACCACTTCTTTACGCGTATCGGTTTCTCCCCCCGTCATCTTCATAATTAGACGGATCATAAAGCGGTCATACCAGCGGTAGCGAGGGTAGCGCAGCGCGCCGGCAAAAACGGCGCACAGGTCTGGCTGCCACGGCGAGCTGAGTAAAAACTTGCGCGTGTAGCTGTTGGTCTGTGGCGTGCGCTTCTCCGCTTTACGCGCAACCAGATTGACCGAGTAAAACGCGCCTGGCATTTTGTTGAGTACTGCCGTGTGCTTTTTCACAAAGCGATCCAGCGCCGGATGGAAATGCCCGTAACGAATAGATGCACCAATCACCACGCGGTCGTAATCCTGCCAGGCAATCTGTTCCGCACGGTTCAGGTTCACCACATCCGAGTAAATACCCAACTCTTTTAATTCCGATGCAAGGTATGCGGCAATCTCACGCGTTTGTCCGTCTCGCGTAGAGAAAAGAATCAATGTTTTCATCAACGGCTCCTTACTCGCGCCAGAATGTAGGGGTGAACAGCACCAGCAGCGTAAAGACCTCAAGACGACCAAACAGCATATTGGCGATGAGGATCCATTTCGCGACCGGGTTCATACTGGCAAAGTTATCCGCCACCACGCCCAGGCCAGGCCCGAGGTTATTCAATGTTGCGACGACGGACGCAAAGGCGGAGAAATCATCCACTCCCGTCGCGATAATCGCCAGCATACTGACGATAAAGACCAGCGCATACGCCGAGAAGAATCCCCACACCGCTTCGAGGATACGTTCCGGCAGCGCGCGGTTCCCCAGCTTAATGCTGTAGACCGCATTGGGGTGGACCAGACGCTTCAGCTCACGGTTGCCCTGCTTGAACAGCAGCAGAATACGGATCACCTTCAGACCACCGCCCGTCGACCCCGCACAGCCGCCGATAAACGCGGAACAGAGCAGAAGCACCGGCAGGAACAGCGGCCAACGGGCGATGCTGTCCGTGGTAAACCCGGCGGTCGTCGCCATCGACACCACCTGGAAGAAGGCCTGGTTTAGCGTGGTCAACGCGGAGTTATAGACATCATGGAACCACAGCACCAGCGTACAAATGATCACCAGCGTCAACTGGACACCAATGAACATGCGGAACTCAGGGTCACGCCAGTACACCTTCAGGCTGCGCCCGCTCAGTAAAGAGAAGTGCAGGCCGTAGTTACAGCCGGAGATCAGCAGGAAAATGGCAATGATAGTGTTAATCGTTGGGCTGTCGAAATAGCCCACGCTGGCATCGTGGGTGGAGAACCCGCCGATGGCAATCGTCGCAAAACTGTGTCCGATAGCATCAAACGCAGGCATCCCGGCAAACCATAGCGCCAGCGCACAGGCTACCGTCAGCAAGACATAAATCAGCCACAGGGTTTTCGCCGTCTCGGCAATACGCGGCCGCATCTTGTTATCTTTCAGCGGTCCTGGCATTTCGGCGCGATAGAGCTGCATCCCCCCGACGCCCAGAATCGGCAGGATGGCCACCGCCAGGACGATGATCCCCATACCGCCGAACCACTGCAGCATCTGGCGATAAAAGAGAATCGCGTGCGGCAGCGAATCCAGCCCCACCAGCGTCGTGGCCCCGGTCGTCGTTAAGCCGGAGAAGGATTCAAAGAAGGCATCCGTGATGCTCAGGTTAGGCTGTTCAGAGAAGATAAAGGGCAGCGAACCGACGCTCCCCAGCACCGTCCAGAACAGGACCACAATCAGAAAGCCTTCGCGAGATTTCAGCTCACCTTTCTGACGACGGTTCGGCCACCACAGCAGGGAGCCGATCGCCAGCGCGACAAAGAAGGTCTGGGTAAATGCCCGCCCCGCCCCGTCCCGGTAGATAAGCGCCACCAGTCCAGGGATAATCATCGTCCCGGAAAAGAGTATGACCAGCAGTCCAACGATTCGGGTTATGGCACGAAAATGCATCTCTGCCGCTTCCTTTGGTATTCAAAAGTGAGGTGGGGATTATTCTTCAATCGGCAGCAATTGCAACGAACCACGACTAAAATCAGCCAGTTTTGCTGAAAAAGCAGCCAGTTCCGCCTGAGGAAGCGCCACGCGTAATTGCACCATCGCCTGATATTCACTGTATGCGATGACACCGTTAAACTGCCTCAGCAGCGCTTCAATACCCGAGAGCTGGGCGTAATCGCATAACAAAGTATATTCGGTGAGAGGCGTTTTGCGGGTGGTCTTCAGGGTATTCAGTGCCTGCTGAACGCCGCCGCCATACGCTTTTACCAGCCCACCCGTACCTAACAGGATGCCGCCGTAGTAGCGCACCACCACGGCGGTAATTTCACCCACGCCGCTACCCATCAGCTGCGAGAGCATGGGTTTACCGGCCGTGCCCGCCGGTTCACCGTCATCGGAAAACCCCAGCTGCTGCGAATCGTCCGGCGGCCCTGCTACCCACGCCACGCAGTGGTGACGGGCGTCAGGATGCTCAGCCCGGACGGACTCGACAAACGCTTTTGCCGCCTCTACGCCGTCGGTATGCGCCAGCAGCGTAATAAAGCGGCTTTTCTTGATTTCCTCAACAAAGGTGACCGGTTCAGCCGGTATCAGCCAGCTTTCCATCAGGCCAGCTTCAGGTCTCGCGTCATATTCTCGATACCGTTTTCGTGAATCACCACGTTATCTTCGATACGAATGCCGCCAAACGGCTTCAGCGCGTCAATTTTTGCCCAGTTGAAGTGCTTGCTGAACTGGCCTTCACGCCACGGCGCCAGCAGGGATTCGATAAAGTAGATCCCCGGTTCAATCGTCAACACCATGCGCGGCTCCAGAATACGGGTGCAGCGCAGGTAAGGATATTTAGACGGTGCCGCCAGGTGCGTACCGGTATCATCCTGCATAAAGCCCGCAACGTCGTGCACCTGCAGGCCCAGCGGGTGGCCGATACCGTGCGGCATAAATGGCCCGGTCAGATCGTTCTCGACCATCGCCTCTTCGCTCATGTCTTTCACAATCTGATGCTTACGCAGCAGTTTAGCAATGCGCTGATGGAACTGGATGTGGTAGTCCACATAGCTGGTTCCCGCCTTCATGGTGCCAATCAGCGCCAGCTGTTCATCGTTCACATCTTTGATCAGCTGTGCAAAATCGGTATCCGCATTTGCCGCCCAGGTACGGGTCAGATCGGCCGCGTAGCCGTTGTACTCTGCCCCTGCGTCCAGCAGGAAGCTGCGCATTTCTGAAGGAACCTGGTGATCCAGTTTGGTGTAGTGCAGGACGGACGCGTGCTCGTTGAGCGCGACAATGTTGCTGTACGGCACGTCGGTATCACGATGACCGGTGGCGGTCAGGTACGCCTGGTTGATGTCGAACTCGCTCATGCCGGACTGGAAGGCTTCATGCGCCGCACGGTGACCGTTTACCGCGGTCTTTTGCGCTTCACGCATGCAGTAAAGTTCGTAGTCGGTTTTATACGCGCGGTAATAGTGGAGGTAATCCAGCACCCCTTTCGGGTTGAGTTTATCTGCCGCAATATCCAGGCTTAATGCACGCTCCGGAACAGGGCCAATATAAGCGATGTTGCCACGCGCGGCAGGCAGCTGGCCGCCAATGCCGTCCGCTTTTGGCAGCGCAATGACCTCAATTTCTTCCGTCCAGAAAGAGGTCGGCAGCGGCACAACGTTGTGCCAGTAATCGACCGGCAGGTAGAACCACAGTTTCGGCTTGTTCACACCATCCACCAGCAGCCAGCAGTTGGGAACCTGCGTCACCGGCACCCAGGCCTTAAACTGTGGGTTCACCTTAAACGGATAAGCGTGGTCATCCAGAAAGGTATTCATCAGCTCGCCGGAGTGGATCAGCAGCGCATCCAGCTTAAAGCGGGCCAGTACATCGCGGGTACGTTCCTGTAGGGTAACGATATGATTTTTATAAAGCGAAGCCAGTGAGTCCATCATTATTCCTTTCGTTTTTTGACCTCAAGTCATCGCATCTTAGCACACCTCACTCCGCCTGCGTGATTTCCACCGACCGTGATCAATGCAGCAATTTCTTAATGAGTAATTTGCATTTTATTAACATAAATCCCACACTCCGACTCATCTGGTATGACCAGATCCACTTGCTGGATTCAGGAGACTGACATGCTCTACAAAGGCGACACCCTGTACCTCAACTGGCTGGAAGATGGCATTGCCGAACTCGTGTTCGATGCCCCCGGCTCAGTCAATAAGCTCGATACCGCGACGGTGGCCAGTCTTGGCCAGGCGCTGGATGTTCTGGAAAAACAAACTGAATTAAAAGGGCTGCTGCTGCGCTCGAACAAAGCGGCCTTTATCGTCGGTGCCGATATCACCGAATTCCTTTCGCTCTTCCTGGTGCCGGAAGAACAGCTGAGCCAGTGGCTGCACTTTGCCAATAGCGTCTTTAATCGTCTGGAAGATCTGCCTGTCCCGACCATTTCCGCCGTTAACGGCTACGCGCTGGGCGGCGGCTGTGAGTGCGTGCTGGCGACCGACTACCGCCTGGCGACGCCGGATCTGCGCATCGGCCTGCCGGAAACCAAGCTGGGCATTATGCCGGGCTTTGGCGGCTCCGTCCGTATGCCGCGCATGCTGGGCGCCGACAGCGCGCTGGAGATCATTGCCGCGGGTAAAGACGTCAGCGCAGAACAGGCGCAGAAAATTGGCCTGGTCGACGGCGTTGTAAAACCTGAGAAGCTTGTTGAAGGCGCACTCGCCATTCTGCGTCAGGCCATTAACGGCGAGCTCGACTGGAAGGCCAAACGCCAGCCGAAGCTGGAACCGTTAAAACTCAGCAAGATTGAAGCCACCATGAGCTTCACCATCGCCAAAGGCATGGTGATGCAGACGGCGGGTAAACACTACCCGGCGCCGATCGCGGCGGTGAAAACCATCGAAGCGGCTGCCCGTTTCGGGCGCGATGAAGCGCTAAAGCTCGAAAATCAGAGCTTTGTCCCGCTGGCGCACACCAATGAAGCGCGCGCGCTGGTCGGTATCTTCCTGAACGATCAGTTCGTGAAAGGCAAAGCCAAACAGCTGACCAAAAACGTTGAGACGCCAAAACATGCGGCGGTACTCGGCGCGGGCATTATGGGTGGCGGCATCGCCTACCAGTCTGCCTGGAAAGGCGTGCCGGTAGTGATGAAAGACATCAACGAGAAATCCCTGACGCTGGGCATGACCGAAGCGGCCAAGCTGCTGAATAAACAGCTGGAACGCGGAAAAATTGACGGACTGAAGCTCGCAGGCGTGATCTCCACCATTCAGCCCGTGCTGGAATACAGCGGTTTCGATCGTGTCGACGTGGTGGTCGAAGCCGTTGTCGAGAATCCGAAAGTGAAAAAAGCGGTGCTGGCGGAAACGGAAGACAAGGTTCGCCCGGATACCGTGCTGGCCTCTAACACCTCCACCATTCCAATCAGCGAACTGGCGAGCGTGCTGAAGCGTCCGGAAAACTTCTGCGGTATGCACTTCTTCAACCCGGTACACCGTATGCCGCTGGTCGAAGTGATCCGCGGGGAAAAAACCTCTGACGACACCATCGCTAAAGTGGTGGCATGGGCCAGCAAGATGGGCAAAACGCCGATCGTCGTTAACGACTGCCCGGGCTTCTTCGTCAACCGCGTGCTGTTCCCTTACTTCGCCGGTTTTAGCCAGCTGCTGCGCGACGGCGCGGACTTCCGCAAAATCGACAAAGTGATGGAAAAACAGTTCGGCTGGCCGATGGGCCCGGCGTATCTGCTGGACGTTGTGGGCATTGATACCGCCCACCACGCCCAGGCGGTGATGGCGGCAGGTTTCCCGCAGCGCATGCAGAAAGACTATCGCGACGCCATTGACGCGCTGTTCGACGCTAACCGCTTCGGTCAGAAAAACGGCCTGGGCTTCTGGCGCTATAAAGAAGACAGCAAAGGCAAACCGAAGAAAGAAGAAGATCCGGCGGTGGATGGCCTGCTGGCCGACGTCAGTCAGCCAAAACGCGACTTCACCGACGATGAAATCATCGCCCGGATGATGATCCCGATGATTAACGAAGTGGTGCGTTGCCTCGAAGAAGGCATTATCGCCAGCCCGGCAGAAGCCGACATGGCGCTGGTGTATGGCCTCGGCTTCCCTCCGTTCCACGGCGGCGCGTTCCGCTGGCTGGACACGCTCGGCAGCGCACGCTATCTCGATATGGCCCAGCAGTATCAGCACCTCGGCCCGCTGTATGAGGTGCCGGAAGGGCTGCGTAACAAAGCGCGCCATAACGAACCCTACTATCCCGCAGTTGAGCCAGCCCGTCCGGTTGGCGAGCTGAAAACGGCTTAAGGAGTCACAATGGAAAAGGTTGTCATTGTTGATGCGATTCGCACCCCGATGGGCCGTTCAAAAGGCGGCGCGTTCCGTAACGTGCGTGCGGAAGACCTCTCCGCGCACCTGATGCGTAGCCTGCTGGCGCGTAACCCGGCGCTGGATCCGGCTGCGCTGGACGATATCTACTGGGGCTGCGTGCAGCAGACCCTGGAGCAGGGCTTCAACATCGCCCGCAACGCGTCGCTGCTGGCGGAGATCCCGCATTCGGTTCCGGCCGTCACCGTCAACCGCCTGTGCGGTTCGTCAATGCAGGCGCTGCACGACGCGGCCCGCATGATCATGACCGGCGATGCGCAGGCTTGCCTGGTGGGCGGCGTCGAGCACATGGGTCACGTCCCGATGAGCCACGGGGTCGATTTCCACCCTGGGATGAGCCGCAACGTGGCGAAAGCGGCGGGGATGATGGGCCTGACCGCCGAGATGCTCTCCCGCCTGCACGGCATCAGCCGCGAAATGCAGGATGCCTTTGCCGCGCGCTCTCACGCTCGCGCCTGGGCCGCCACGCAGTCCGGTGCCTTTAAGAACGAGATCATCCCGACCGGCGGCCACGATGCAGACGGCGTTCTGAAGCAGTTCAGCTACGATGAAGTCATTCGCCCGGAAACCACCGTCGAAGCGCTTTCCACCCTGCGTCCGGCGTTTGACCCCGTCACCGGTACGGTCACGGCAGGGACCTCGTCGGCGCTGTCCGACGGCGCCGCCGCGATGCTGGTGATGAGCGAAAGTCGCGCCCGCGAGCTGGGGTTAACGCCTCGCGCCCGCGTGCGTTCGATGGCGGTCGTGGGCTGCGATCCGTCGATCATGGGCTACGGCCCGGTTCCGGCTTCAAAACTGGCGCTGAAAAAAGCGGGCTTAACCGCCAGCGACATCGATCTGTTTGAGATGAACGAAGCGTTCGCCGCGCAGATCCTGCCGTGCATTAAAGATCTGGGGCTGATGGAGCAGATCGACGAGAAGATTAACCTCAACGGCGGCGCGATCGCCCTCGGACACCCGCTGGGCTGTTCCGGGGCGCGTATCAGCACGACGCTGATCAACCTGATGGAACGCAAAGATGCCCAGTTTGGTCTGGCAACGATGTGTATCGGTCTGGGTCAGGGTATCGCGACGGTGTTTGAGAGAGTGTAAGGCTATAACGTAGGCCCGATAAGCATCGCGCCATCGGGCTTTTGCCGGGAGGCGCTGCGCTTTCCCGGCCTACGAGAGGTACCTCGCCGCCAGTCGTGTCACTGGCGAAGAGAGACAGTTTAGTTGCCGTTCTTCCCGCCTGTCAGGGGCGGGTTTTTTATTTAAATGAAGGCAAACGCATCGCCAAAGAGGCGGTCTTCACGCGCATCACGTTCGTTACAGAACAGATCGCGGGCGATTTTCGCCATCTCGAAACGCCCTGCAATATAGATGTCATGTCCTGCCAGCGTACCGTGATCCTGCAGCACTGCCGTCAGTACCGTACCGCTACGCCCGCGCCAGCCCTCTTCCGGCTGCTCAACCACCGGCTCAATGCGCAGGTTAGGATGGGTGACGCTCAGCGCTTCGAGTTCGGACAGGTCATACAGGTGTTTCTCTTCACGGCCACCCCAGTAGATGGTGATATCACGGTCCGGGTTACGCGCCAGGGCAGTCAGCAGAATGGAGCGCACGTAGGAGAAACCTGTACCACCGGCAATCAGGATCAGCGGACGGTCTTCGTCATCACGTAACCATGCCTCGCCGTGCGGAATATCCACCACGATCTCGCGCTCTTTCAGAATGCGGTCCATGACGGCCATCGCATACAGGTTAAGCTCTGACGCACCAATATGAAGCTCAATAAATTCCTGCTCCGCTGGCGTTGAGGCCATAGAGAAAGGACGCTTATCACGCTCATCCATCACGACCATCAGATACTGACCCGCGCGGAAAGAGAATGGCGCTTCTGGCACTAAACGGACGCGATATACGGTGTCGGTGATGGCATCTACCGAGGTCACTTTACAGCTTAAGGTTGTCATTCGCTCTCTCTGTCGGGAAGTCTATAGGGCTTAACGGTCAGCTCAGGGTTTACCGTTATTCATTATGGCCAGTTCGTCCCAGATCGCATCAATGCGCGCGGTCACAGCAGGATCTTTTTTGATCGGGCGACCCCATTCACGATCGGTTTCGCCAGGCCATTTATTTGTGGCATCCAGTCCCATTTTTGAGCCAAGGCCGGAAACCGGCGAGGCAAAATCCAGGTAATCTATCGGCGTGTTTTCGACTAACACCGTATCGCGCGCCGGGTCCATTCGCGTGGTAATAGCCCAGATTACGTCATTCCAGTCGCGGGCGTTAACGTCATCATCGCAGACAATAACAAATTTGGTATACATAAACTGGCGCAGGAAAGACCACACGCCCATCATCACGCGTTTCGCGTGACCAGGATACTGCTTCTTCATCGTGACCACTGCCAGGCGATACGAGCATCCTTCAGGCGGCAGATAAAAATCAACAATTTCCGGGAACTGCTTTTGCAGGATCGGCACAAACACTTCATTCAGCGCCACGCCCAGTACTGCCGGTTCATCCGGTGGACGCCCGGTATACGTGGAGTGATAAATCGCATCTTCACGCTGCGTAATGTGCGTCACGGTAAACACCGGGAAATTATCCACTTCGTTGTAATAGCCGGTGTGGTCGCCGTAAGGGCCTTCTGGCGCCAGTTCACCCTGCTCAATGTAACCTTCCAGCACAATTTCTGCACTGGCCGGAACTTCGAGATCGTTTGAGATACACTTCACGACTTCCGTTTTCGTTCCGCGCAGCAGGCCTGCAAAGGCATATTCCGAGAGCGTATCCGGTACGGGCGTGACGGCCCCGAGAATGGTGGCCGGATCGGCGCCGAGCGCGACAGACACCGGGAAACGTTCACCCGGACGCGCAGCACACCACTCCTGAAAATCGAGCGCGCCGCCGCGATGCGACAGCCAGCGCATGATGAGCTTATTCTTGCCAATCAACTGCTGGCGGTAAATACCAAGATTCTGGCGCTCTTTGTGCGGACCGCGCGTGACGGTCAGTCCCCAGGTGATCAGCGGCGCGGCATCTTCCGGCCAGCACTGCATGATAGGGATTTTAGTCAAATCAACCGCATCGCCTTCCAGCACCTTCTGCTGGCAGGGCGCGCCGCGCAGGCGTTTGGTGGGCATGTTCAGCACCTGCTTAAACTGCGGCAGCTTGTCGAACAGATCGCGGAAGCCTTTCGGCGGCTCCGGCTCTTTCAGGAAGGCCAGCAGCTTACCGACTTCGCGCAGGGCCGTGACGTCTTCCTGCCCCATCCCCAGTGCGACGCGACGCGGTGTGCCAAACAGGTTGCACAGCACCGGCATGGCGTACCCTTTCGGATTTTCAAACAGTAATGCGGGGCCACCGGCACGCAGGGTGCGGTCAGCAATTTCTGTCATCTCCAGATAAGGATCGACAGGAAGTGTTATACGTTTGAGTTCACCCTGCTTTTCCAGCAGCGTCAGGAAGTCGCGGAGATCTTGGTATTTCATGCAGTTAATCATGGCCTCTCTGTAAGCGCTTCATTATACGGCGTAAGACTGCTTGATGCTGTAATTTTGTTAAATTAGCGTGAAGTTATGCGTTCTGTCCCATTTTCGCCCATTATAATCAACTTAGCGATCCCGCCAGGGTTTTGATATGCTTGCGCCCCGAACTAAGGGAAAGAGTGATTATGCAGGCCTGGTATTTACTGTATTGCAAACGCGGGCAACTTCAGCGCGCGCAGGAACATCTTGAACGTCAGTCAGTTAATTGCCTGACGCCCGTGATCACGCTTGAAAAAATGCAGCGCGGGAAGCGCACAACCGTTAGCGAGCCGTTGTTCCCAAACTACCTGTTCGTGGAGTTCGATCCGGAGGTGATCCACACCACCACCATCAGCGCCACGCGCGGCGTCAGCCATTTTGTTCGCTTCGGCGTCCACCCCGCGACGGTTCCCTCATCGGTCATCCACCAGCTGTCGATTTATCAGCAGCCCGAAGACCTTACCGACCCGGAAACGCCCTACACGGGCGATAGCGTCGTGATTACCGAAGGGGCTTTCGAAGGCCTTCAGGCGATTTTTGCCGAGCCGGACGGAGAAGCGCGCTCTATGCTGTTGCTTAATCTGCTGAACAAGCAGGTGCTGCAGAGCGTTAAAAACACCGACTTCCGCAAACTTTAAACGTTTATCCCAAACAGATTACGCACGTTGTCATCCGTCTGTGCGGAAAGCCAGTGCGGATCCTCTCCGCGCCACGTCGCGACGCGCTCAACTATGTGCCCCAGATAAGCGGGCTCATTGCGTCGCGATGCCGGTTTGGGTTGCATATCGCGCGGGAGCAGATAGGGCGCATCCGTTTCAAGGAGCAACCGGTCAGCCGGGATCGCGGGTAGCAGCTCCCGAAGCTCAAGCCCGCGGCGCTCATCGCAAACCCAGCCGGTAATCCCCAGATAAAGCCCGCGCTCCAGGCACTCCAGCGCCTCCTGCCGTGAGCCGGTAAAACAGTGCAGCACCGCGCCGGGCAGTTTCTCGAGCCACGGATCCAGCAGAGTCAGGAAACGCTCATGCGCGTCGCGGCAGTGCATAAATACGGGCATTTCAAGCTCTGCCGCCACCGCAAGCTGAGCAGTGAACGCCTTTTCCTGCTCTTCAGGCGTGGAAAAGTTACGGTTGAAATCGAGGCCGCATTCGCCAATCGCTACCACTTCTGGTGTCTTCGCCAGCCTGCGTAGGGTTTCCCCGCTTTCCGGGGTCCACTGGCTGCTGTCGTGAGGATGCACGCCAGCGGTAGACCAACAGCGTTCGTAGCGTTGCGCCAGCTGCTGTGCCTGCTCGCTCTCATGCAGGTTGGTGCCCGTCAGCAGCAGCCCTTTCACCCCAGCGGCAAACGCGCGCGCAACCACCTCATCGCGATCTTTCGCAAACTGCGAGCTGGTCAGGTTGAGTCCGATATCAAACATGCGAATCCCCATATAACAACCGCCCTGACGGGCGGCTGGTTTTACTCTTCAGTGGTCTTATCGGACGTATCGTCTTCGTCATCCGACCGACGCCCTTTACCCACGTAGAACCGTGAGAAGAAGACGCCGACCTCAAACAGGCAGTACATCGGTATGGCCAGCAGCGTCTGGGAGAATACATCCGGCGGGGTCAACAGCATGCCGACAACGAAGGCGCCGACCAGGATATACGGACGCTTCTTACGCAGGTCATCCGGTGTGGTTACCCCTACCCAGCAGAGCAGCACAATGGCCACCGGCACTTCGAATGCCACCCCAAACGCCATAAACAGCGCCATCACAAAGCTAAGATAGCTGGCGATATCCGTCGACACCTGGACGCCTTCCGGCGCGGTATGCGTCAGGAAGCCGAAGGCCAGCGGGAAGACAACGAAATAGGCAAACGCCATGCCGATATAGAACAGCAGCGAACTGGATACCAGCAGCGGAATGACCAGCTTGCGTTCGTGCTTATACAGTGCCGGCGCCACAAAGGCCCACACCTGGTACAGAATGACGGGCGCAGAGGCAATCAACGACACCCAAAAGGTCAGCTTGATGGGGGTAAAGAACGGAGAAGCAACGTCTGTTGCAATCATCGTTGCGCCCAGCGGCATCTGCTTGATCAGCGGCGCAGAAACCACCTGGTAGATATCGTTGGCGAAATAGACCAGGCATAGAAAAATAACGAGAACCGCAATAATGCAGTTTAACAGACGCTTACGCAGCTCTATGAGGTGCGTAATCAGCGGTTGAGTATCATCTACAGCCATGTTTACGCTTTATCACTCGACGAGGGGGATGATTCGGAAACGGGCGCGGCGGGTTTTGCCTCGGCAGCGTTAACCACGGGCTTTTCCGGCTGCACCTGTTTTTTCACTTCGGTTTCCTGCGGCGTCTGTTCAGGCGCAGCAGCCTGATGTTCAGCGCTGGCAGGCGTGACGCCCTCACGCTGTTCTTCGCTGCCCTTCACCACCGGGTTATGGATGGTGTTCGCTTCATCGCTCGCTTTTTCAGGATCGTTGATGCTATAGGAGCGCTTCATGGATTCCGCCGCTTCGCGCAGCTCATCCATTGACGCTTTCAGTTCCGGCGTCAGGTTATCCATGCTCGCCTTCTCAACCTTTTTCAGGCTTTCCTGAAATTCCTGCAGCTTAAGCTCCTGGGCCAGTTCATTCTGAACGGTCGATGCCAGCGATCTCAGCGCACGAACCCAGCCCGCAACGGTTTTCACCGCCACCGGCAGACGCTGAGGCCCCAGCACGATCAGGCCAATCACAAAGACCAGCAGGAGCTCACTAAAACCAATGTCGAACACGACTTACACCTGCTCTTTATCGTGGCGTTTAGCGTCTTCCTTTTTGGCTTCTTCTTGCTTGTCGGTGATGGATTTAGCAGTAAAGTCAGCGTCCTGGCTGGTTTTATCCTGCTTGCTCTCATCATCGCTCATCGCTTTCTTGAAGCCTTTGATAGACGCGCCCAGATCGGAACCAATAGAACCGAGCTTTTTGGTGCCAAACAGCAGCACGACGATGACGGCAATGATCAACAATTGCCAGATACTGATACCACCCATACATGTTCCTCAGGGATAGATGATTAATAAGTCAGGTCGCATTATACGTATGCGACCTGTCGATAGCGACGCAAACTCAGCGCGTTTTTCGCCATCCGGCAAGCCAGACAACCACCCCGGCGGCCATCAGCCAGGCGGGCATCATCTGCCACTCCGGGCGGTTGATCAGCAGCAGCGTGCCGCTCAGCAGCAGCGTTGCGCCAATCCCAAAGAGATAGCGTGACTGGCCCTGGCGAACACGGCTGGACTGAAGTTCGCGAGCGATTTTATCCATGCTGTGCTGAAGGTTCTTGCTCTGACGCAAACTGTCATAAACCAGTTCAGGAATTTCAGGCATTTTTTCTATCCAGAACGGGCCTTTTTCTTTCAGCGAGCGCACCAGCGCCGGAATGCCAACCTGATCCTTAATCCAGGATTCCAGGAAGGGTTTCGCGGTCTTCCACAAGTCTAACTGAGGATAGAGCTGTCGGCCTACACCCTCAACGTAAAGTAGTGTTTTCTGAAGTAAAACTAGCTGTGGCTGAACTTCCATATTAAAGCGGCGAGCCGTGTTGAACAGGTTCAACAGCACATGTCCGAAGGAGATTTCCGCCAGCGGTTTTTCAAAAATCGGTTCGCAAACGGTCCGGATCGCAAACTCGAACTCTTCGACGTTGGTGTCCGGCGGCACCCAGCCGGAATCGACGTGCAGCTCGGCCACCTTACGGTAGTCGCGGTTGAAGAACGCGATGAAGTTCTCGGCCAGATACCGTTTATCTTCTTTATTCAGCGACCCCACAATCCCGCAGTCGATACCGATATACTTCGGATCCTCAGGGTGCTCGTAGCTCACGAAGATATTGCCCGGGTGCATGTCCGCATGGAAAAAGCTGTCGCGGAACACCTGGGTGAAGAAGACCTGAACGCCACGCTCGGCCAACAGCTTCATGTTCGTTCCCTGCTTCTCCAGGGCTACCACATCCGAAACCGGAATACCGTAGATACGCTCCATCACCATCATGTTCTGGCTGCAGTAGTCAGAATAGACTTCAGGGACATAAAGCATCGGGCTGTTTTCAAAGTTGCGACGCAGCTGAATAGCGTTTGCCGATTCGCGCAGCAGGTTAAGCTCATCAATCAGCGTTTTTTCATATTCCCGCACCACTTCCATCGGGCGCAGTCGGCGGCCATCAGGTAATAAACGCGGAACCCAACGGGCCAGACGGTAAATCAGCTTCATGTCGGCTTTGATGATCGGCAGAATATCCGGGCGGATCACCTTAATTACCACCTCTTTGCCGTTTTCTTTCAGACGCGCAGTGTGCACCTGAGCAATAGAAGCCGACGCCAGCGGTTCTATTTCGAAATCGTCAAACCAGGTTTCAACGGGAAGATTACCCATCGCCTCTTCGATCTGTTTCTTCGCCCTCACCCCGTCAAACGGGGCAACACGGTCCTGCAGCATCGCCAGTTCATCGGCAATGTGCGGCGGAAAGAGATCGCGGCGGGTCGACAGCATCTGCCCGAACTTAATCCATACCGGGCCAAGCTCCTGCAGCGCCAGGCGCAGGCGTTCGCCCAGCGGCTGACCTTTATGGCGGTTAGGCATCCAGAACAGCATCCGCCGCCAGATACGAAGCGGCAGCGTGATACGCATTTTAGGGATCAGCTCGTCGAGCCCGTAGCTCAAAAAGGTATGAATAATGAAGTAGAGGCGCCGAATTTCACCAGGCGTCATTTGCCCTCCAGTTTTTCCAGCCGTTTGGTTAACGCATCAACCGCACGTTTAACAGCAGCGGTTTCTTCCGCAAACCATGCCACTTCCAGCGGTCCGGGGGCCATTCGCCACTCTTCAGTCAGTACTTCCGCCGCATAGCGTTGCTGACGTAGCAGGCTTTTACGCGCAAAGGACGCGCCACCATGAAGAACCTTCCCGATGCCTTCGGCGGCAATGTCGCCGATAAACGGCGCGAGCAGCTCTGCCGGATCAAACTCCGCCAGATCGGTAAGCGCAACGAAGTTCTGCACGATCTGAATGTCGCCTTCCACTTCCAGCTCACCGCTGCGGATAAGTGCCGTTAATTGCTGGCGATCGCGCAGTTTTGGCAGCACGCTCATGTGCGTGATGACCGAGCAGTCGGCTTCACCTTCCCACGCCCCCAGAACGTCAAGCTGGCGTTCGCTGAAGACCAGCACCAGCGGCGTCGAGAACTCTTTTAAAACAATGCGTAATACCTTTCCGTTTAGCCGCTGACGCGCAGCTTTCAGCGCTGGTGCACGATAGAGAAAGGCATTCAGTACGTTTTCGATACCTGCGGAGACTAAG
Organism: Enterobacter cloacae complex sp. 2021EL-01169; assembly: GCF_020733125.1. Taxonomy (NCBI): domain Bacteria; kingdom Pseudomonadati; phylum Pseudomonadota; class Gammaproteobacteria; order Enterobacterales; family Enterobacteriaceae; genus Enterobacter; species Enterobacter cloacae complex sp. 2021EL-01169. Next base: position 65,905 of record NZ_JAJFTC010000015.1, on the reverse strand, counting down.
GGTTTAAAGGGCACGGGACACCTCCACTCAGAACTTGTAACCGCGATGCAGCGCGACGACACCCGCCGTCAGGTTGAAATATTCAACGTTCTCGAATTCAGCATCCTGCATCATGGCTTTTAAGGTGTCTTGGTCCGGGTGCATACGGATAGATTCCGCCAGATAGCGATAGCTTTCCGCGTCGTTAGCCACCAGCTCACCGATGCGCGGCAGCACGTGGAATGAATAGGCGTCGTAAGCTTTGCTCAGGGGCTCGATAATCGGTTTGGAGAATTCGAGCACCAGCAGGCGTCCACCCGGCTTCAGCACGCGATACATGGAGCGCAGCGCTTTTTCTTTATCGGTCACGTTACGCAGACCGAAGGAGATCGTGATGCAGTCAAAGGTATTATCTGGGAACGGCAGCGCTTCGGCGTTGGCCTGCACATATTCCACATTCCCCACCACGCCGATGTTACGCAGCTTTTCGCGGCCCATTTTGAGCATGGAGTCATTAATGTCTGCCAGAACAACGCGCCCGGTTTCGCCCACCAGACGAGAGAATTTTGCGGTTAAATCGCCCGTACCACCGGCTAAATCCAGCACCGTTTGTCCACGACGCACGCCGCTACAGTCGATAGTGAAGCGCTTCCACAAGCGATGAATGCCGAACGACATCAGGTCATTCATCACATCGTACTTCGCCGCCACGGAATGAAATACGTGGGCCACCATGTCAGCTTTCTGCGCTTTGGCGACAGTCTGAAAGCCAAAGTGCGTTGTGTCTTGTGAATCGTCAACCATCTCAGAGCCTGCTTATCAGTAAAATGTTCGTGAAGTGTAACAGATTGGGCGCAATTGCCCTACGTTTCAACCACCGCGAAAGAAACGCGCCGGGGGTTCGTTCGGTGATAAATCGGCCGCTAACGCATTGTCTTCATTGTTTGTCTTTTGTTCTTCTGCCCCTTCACGCAGGCGAAACTCGTCATCCTGGGCGGTAGCCTGTTCAACCAATTCCGGATTAATCTCGCGTTTCACCTCAACCCCCAGGCTGCGGAATGATTCGGCCTGCGCCAGAAGATTGCCACGTCCTGAGGCGAGTTTTTTCATCGCCTGACGGTAGTTATCCTGCGCGCGGTCCAGGCTCTGCCCGACTGAGGACATGTCGTCCACGAAGAGGCGCATTTTGTCGTACAGCTTGCTGGCGCGGTCGGCAATCTGCTGCGCGTTGCGGCTCTGGTGCTCGTAGCGCCACAGGTTCGCAATCGTGCGTAAGGCCACCAGCAGCGTGGTGGGGCTGACCAGCATAATATTATTTTTAAGCGCTTCGGTGATGAGTTCAGGCTGCCTGTCGAGTGCCAGCAGAAACGCGGGCTCGACCGGAATAAACATCAGGACATAGTCCAGCGAGCGCAGCCCCGGTAGCTGCTGATAGTCTTTCCTGCCGAGCAGGCGAATATGATTACGCACCGAGGCAATGTGCTCCTGCAGCGCCGATTCTCGGGTGTAGTCATCCTCCGCATTGAAGTAACGCTCATACGCCACCAGCGTCATTTTGGCGTCAATCACCACATCTTTGCCCTGCGGCAGCCGCACAATCACATCCGGCTGCATTCGCGAGCGGGCATCGTTTTCGATACTCACCTGGGTTTCGTATTCATACCCTTCCCGCAGGCCAGAGGCTTCCAGGACGCGGGTCAGCACCACTTCTCCCCAGTTGCCCTGGGTTTTGTTATCCCCTTTAAGCGCGCGGGTGAGGTTGACCGCCTCCTGCGCCATCTGGGCATTCAGCTGCTGGAGATTGCGGATTTCATGCGCCAGGGTGTGCCGCTCTCGGGCTTCCTGACCAAAGCTGTCCTGTACCTGGCGGCGGAAGCCGTCCAGCTGTTCACGTAGGGGCGTCAGCAGGCTGTTCAGGCTCTGGCGGTTCTGCTCGTCAACGCGGCGGTTGCTGTGCTCAAAAATACGGTTCGCGAGGTTTTCAAACTGTTCGCTGAGGCGCTGCTCGCTGTTGATCATCTGGCGGATTTTATCTTCCGCATGCAGTTGAGTGGATTCCAGACGGGTGGTCACTTCGCGGAGATCGGCCTCCAGCGAGGTGTTGATATCTCTCAGGTTGCGCAGCTCGTTGTTGAGTAACTCGCACTCCTCTCGCCAGTGATCACTCAGCGCAAGCTGCTGCTTTGCCGCGCTTAATTCGGCGACGATCTCTTCGCGTTCAGCCAGCTGATCGGCCTTCTGCTGTGCATGCTGATAGCTGGAAATGAGCCAGCCTATCGCCACGCCCGCCAGCGCAATCACCGCATAAATCAGGACTGAGATATCCACAATGCCCCCTGCATCAACGTATTACCCGCACAAAATAAGATTGTGCTGTATAAACGTCCAGTTTGAAAGGGTTTTCCTGCGAGGCGCTACGCAAAAAATAAAGGCCGAACGTGTCGGCCTTTGATTTCGAAAGGAGAGGATTAGATCAGGCGACGCGCGGCTTCAACCACGATTTTCACCGCATGACTTTCGGTCTGCTTCATGGTTTCAGCGTTCGGGATCTCCTGCTGAGTGCGGTTGACGATAACGCCCGCCACCATACCGGCACGCAGGCCCTGGCTTGCGCACATGGTCAGCAGCGTGGCGGATTCCATTTCGTAGTTCATCACGCCCATGGACTGCCACTCTTCCATAGAGCCTTTGAAGCGGCTTACCACGCGGCCAGAGAAGGTGTCGTAACGCTCCTGACCGGGATAGAAGGTATCGGACGAAGCGGTTACACCCACGTGAGTGGTCGCGCCCACGGATTTCGCGGCTTCAACCAGCGCGGTGGTACATTCAAAGTCTGCTACTGCCGGGAATTCCATCGGCGCAAAGTGCAGGCTTGCGCCATCCAGACGCACGGACGCGGTCGTGACCAGCACGTCGCCCACGTTGATGTGCGGCTGAATAGCACCGGTCGTACCGATACGCAGGAAAGTACGAATGCCCAGCTGTGCCAGCTCTTCAACAGCAATAGACGTAGACGGGCCACCGATACCGGTAGAACACACGATCACGGCTTTACCATCCAGCTCTGCGCGCCAGGTGGTGAATTCACGATGGGCTGCCAGCTTAACCGGCTTATCCATCAGCGCGGCGATCTTTTCCACACGCTCCGGATCGCCAGGGACGATAGCGAGCGTAGCCCCTTGTAAATCGTTTTTAGTGAGGCCGAGATGAAAAACATCAGACTTAGACATAGGTGACTCCTCTGTGGGTCGGTTAGTCAGAAGAAGTAAAACGGTACTTTACAGAAGCGGAAAGCATAATTTCGTGACACACCTCACCATGAATGAAAATGATTGCATTGAATTTCCATAAAAAGGTGATTTACATCACATTAACAAGTTATATCGTCAGGTGCTGCACAAAAGATAGACCGTTTAAGGCACTGTGAGTTGTTAACCTGGTGACTATATTTACCTTTGCGCTAACTCATTGGTACGGAGAATGCCATGACTGAAAAAACCGGTTTTGCACCTGCTGCGGCCCCGCATGCCTCAACCATCGTCTCAACGTCTGAAGAGGCCATCACGGCGGGTGAGACCTCTATTCCCTCGCAGGGAGAGAATATGCCTGCTTACCACGCCCGACCAAAATCGGCAGACGGTCCGCTGCCCATCGTAATCGTGGTCCAGGAAATTTTCGGCGTTCACGAACACATTCGCGACCTCTGCCGCCGGCTGGCGCTGGAAGGCTATCTGGCCGTTGCGCCAGAGCTCTACTTCCGTCAGGGCGATCCGAACGATTACAGCGATATTCCCACCTTGCTCAGCAACCTGGTCAGCAAAGTCCCGGACGCGCAGGTGCTGGCCGATCTCGACCACGTCGCCAGCTGGGCGGCGCGCAACGGGGGCGATCCCCATCGTCTGCTGGTCACCGGTTTCTGCTGGGGCGGACGCATCAGCTGGCTGTATGCCGCGCATAACCCGCAGCTTAAAGCCGCTGTGGCCTGGTACGGTAAACTGGTAGGTGAAAAAACGCTCAACTCACCGAAACATCCCGTGGATATTGCCACGGAGCTGAATGCCCCCGTATTAGGGCTGTATGGCGGTCAGGACACCGGTATTTCGCTGGATTCGGTAGAGACCATGCGCCATGCGCTCCGTGCGGCCAATGCGAAGGCGGAGATCGTGGTGTATCCGGATGCCGGGCACGCGTTTAACGCGGATTATCGTCCGAGCTATCACGCGGAATCAGCCAAAGACGGCTGGCAGAGAATGCTGGCGTGGTTCAGCCAGTACGGCGGTAAAAAAGCGTAAAAAAAGCCCGGTGGCGTCTACGCCTTACCGGGCCTACGCATCATCAAGCCTGACGCAAGTTTTGCGCCGCCTTCACCATGTTCGCCAGCGCGGCACGCGTCTCCGGCCAGCCGCGAGTTTTCAGGCCGCAGTCCGGGTTAACCCACAGACGCTCTGCCGGAATGCGCTGGGCCGCTTTTTTCAGCAGCGACTCAATCCACTCCACGCTCGGCACGTTCGGAGAGTGGATGTCGTACACCCCCGGACCGATTTCGTTCGGGTAGTCGAATTCTTCAAACGACTCCAGCAGCTCCATGTCTGAACGCGAGGTCTCGATGGTGATCACGTCAGCGTCCAGCGCGGCAATCGAATCCATGATGTCGTTGAATTCGCAGTAACACATGTGGGTGTGGATCTGCGTGTCGTCCTTCGCCACCGCGGCGTTGATGCGGAATGCCTCCACGCCCCACTTCAGGTAGGCATCCCAGTCGCTGCGGCGCAGCGGCAGACCTTCGCGCAGGGCCGGTTCGTCAATCTGGATAATGCCTATGCCTGCAGCTTCCAGATCCGCTACTTCATCACGCAGCGCCAGCGCGATTTGCTTCGCGATGGTCTCGCGGGTCACGTCCTCACGCGGGAAGGACCAGCAAAGGATGGTCACCGGACCGGTGAGCATGCCTTTTACCGGCTTGTCGGTCAGGGACTGGGCGTACTTCGCCCACTCAACCGTGATCGGCTCCGGACGGCTGACGTCACCGATGACCACCGGCGGCTTCACGCAGCGGGAGCCATAGCTTTGTACCCAGCCGTTCTGGGTAAAGACGAACCCGTCCAGGTGTTCACCGAAGTATTCCACCATGTCGTTACGCTCGGCCTCGCCGTGCACCAGCACGTCCAGCCCCAGCCGCTCCTGCTCGATAATCGCCTGCTTGATGTGTTCGGCAATCCCGGTGCGGTAGTGATTCACATCCAGATTCCCCTTTTTGAAGTCCAGACGCAGGCCGCGGATTTCGGTGGTCTGCGGGAAGGAACCGATAGTGGTGGTTGGCCACGCGGGCAGGTTGAAGCGGGTGCGCTGGGCTTCGGCACGGACTTCATACGGGCTCTGGCGCTGGCTGTCCTGAGCGGTGATGGCCGCCAGGCGTTTTTCCACCGCCGGGTTATGCACGCGCGCCGAGTGACGACGTGCCTGGATCGGTGCACTCCATGCGTTAATCGCCTCCGTGTCGCCGCTGTTCAGCGCATCGCGCAGCAGCGCCAGCTCTTCACATTTTTGCAGGGCGAAGGCAAACCAGCTTTTCACCTCAGCATCAAGACGGGTTTCCACGCTCAAATCGATCGGGCTGTGCAGCAGGGAGCAGGACGAGGCCACCCACAGCTCACGTTTGCCGACGATGTCCTTGATCTGCGCGTATTTCTCGGTCAGATCGGCGCGCCAGACGTTACGGCCGTTGACCAGACCGGCGGAGAGCAGCCAGTCTGCTGGCAGGCGCTTGTGCAGTTCTGCGACGTCATCTTTGCCGTGCACCAGGTCAACGTGCAGACCCTGCACCGGCAATCTGGTGATGGTGCTGAGGTTCGGCGTCACACCTTCAAAGTAGGTGGTAAGCAACAGCTTCACCTGGCCGGTGAGCGCGTCATACGCCGGTTTAAAGGCATCCAGCCACGCCTGCGGCAGCTCAAGCACCAGCGCCGGCTCGTCGATTTGCACCCACTGAATGCCGCGCTTGCCCAGCTCAATCAGCACCTGTTTGTAGACCGGCAGAATGTCCTTCAGCAGGCTCAGACGATCGAACTGCTCGCCTTTGACTTTTCCCAACCACAGATAGGTCAGTGGCCCCAACAGTACGGGTTTCACCTGGTGGCCCAGCGCCAGCGCTTCGTCCACTTCATCCAGAAGCTGCGTCCAGGTCAGCCTGAACTGCTGACCTTTTACGAACTCCGGCACCATATAGTGATAGTTAGTGTTAAACCACTTGGTCATTTCCGCCGCTGCCGCTGGCTCACCCGTTGGCGCACGGCCACGGCCGATGCGGAACAGGGTATCGATATCTACCGATCCATCGTTGTTCTGATGACGAGCCGGCACGTTGCCAAGCAGCAGGCTGGTCGTCAGAACATGGTCGTACCAGGCGAAATCGCCCACCGGCAGCAGGTCAATTCCCGCCTGCTTCTGCTGCGCCCAGTGACGGGCGCGCAGCTCGCGCCCCACCGCCAGCAGTTCTTCACGGGTGGCGTTCCCCGCCCAGTAGCTTTCTTGCGCTTTTTTCAGCTCGCGACGCAGGCCAACGCGAGGGAAACCGAGAGTGTGATTACGGATTGTCATGGTATGCCCCTTGTGAAATTCGTTATTTAGACGTCCAGATGTTTACACTTCTATAATTGGCAGGTACTGTATATTCCTCAAGCGCAAAATGTTCATGGCGAAGTGAAGGACTTTCATGATCGAGATAAAACACCTGAAAACGCTGCAAGCGTTGCGGAACTGCGGATCGCTCGCGGCAGCGGCGGCCACGCTGCACCAGACCCAGTCCGCCCTTTCTCACCAGTTCAGCGATCTGGAACAACGCCTCGGCTTCCGTCTTTTTGTGCGTAAGAGCCAGCCGCTGCGCTTTACGCCGCAGGGCGAAATTTTGCTTCAGCTGGCGAATCAGGTTCTGCCGCAGATCGCCAGCGCGCTGCAGGCGTGTAACGAACCGCAGCAGACCACGCTGCGTATCGCCATTGAGTGCCACAGCTGTATTCAGTGGCTGACCCCCGCGCTTGAGAACTTCCGCCAGAAGTGGCCGCAGGTGGAGATGGACTTTAAATCCGGCGTGACGTTCGACCCGCAGCCCTCGCTGCAGCAGGGCGAGCTGGATCTGGTGATGACGTCCGATATTCTGCCGCGCAGCGGCCTGCACTATTCGCCGATGTTTGATTATGAGGTGCGCCTGGTGCTGGCACCGGACCATCCGCTGGCGACCAAAACGCGCATCACGCCGGAAGACCTGGCAACGGAAACGCTGCTGATTTACCCGGTGCAGCGCAGTCGTCTGGATATCTGGCGTCACTTCCTGCAGCCCGCTGGCATTAGCCCGCAGCTGAAAAGCGTGGATAACACCTTGCTGTTGATTCAGATGGTGGCGGCCAGCATGGGTATCGCGGCGCTGCCGCACTGGGTGGTGGAGAGTTTTGAACGCCAGGGCCTGGTGATCACCAAAACCCTGGGTGAAGGACTGTGGAGCCGGCTGTACGCCGCCGTGCGCGATGGCGAGCAGCGTCAGCCGATTACGGAGGCGTTTATTCGCTCAGCGCGGAACCACGCGTGCGACCATCTTCCGTTTGTGCGGAGCGCGGAGCGACCCAGCGTCGATGGACCCACAGCGAAGCCAGGATCACCGCTCCCCCAATAAGGAAGCTCGGCCAGTGCGGCTGTTGCTGCCAGATGGCAAGGTTGACCAGCAGCCCTGCAGGAACATGTACGTTGTTCATGATCCCGAGCGTACCGGCGTCGACCTGCGTCGCGCCGTAGTTCCACATGAAGTACCCCAACCCGGAAGCCACGACGCCCAGCCAGACCAGAACACCCCACTGTACGGTGGTGGTAGGCAGCTTTTGCGGGTTACCCAGCATAAACCACGCCGCCACCGCGACGATCGCGGCCCCCATGTAGAACCACGCAAACGCGTTATGCTGCGGCATCGGACGGGTTTCCATCAGGCGTTTGTAGCCCACCATGCCGATGGCGAAGCTGATATTGGCGAGCTGGACGAACATCAGCCCGGTCCAGAAGTGATCGCTCACTTTGTCGTAGCGAATAATTGCCGCGCCAATCACCGCCAGCGCCGCACTCAGCAGATATCCCCAACGCAGGCGGCGCTTGCTAAGCAAATCGTAGATCAGCGTGATATAGAGCGGCGTTAGCACGGTGAACAGCAGGAATTCCGAGACGGACAGGTAGACGTAAGCCCGGAAGCTGAACAGGTACATGATGCCGAGCTGCATCGCCCCCACCAGCATATACAGCACAATCGTATTCAGCGACTGCCCGCGCGTGCGCAGAAACGGCAGGAACACCAGCGCCGCCAGCCCCACGCGCATCAGCACCGAGAAGTAGCTGTCGACCGAACCGGCAAGGTATTCGCCAATCAGGCTAAAGGAGAAGGCCCACAGGATAGTGGTGATAATGAGTAGCGCCACAATGCTTGTCTCTCAGAAAGAAGGACAGGCATTGTAGCGAACTCTTTAGTTGACAACTGAGCAATAAACAACCAAATGAAGATTATTCAAGGAACAGCTTGCGCAGGTATTTCGGTACCGCGTTGTCAGCGTTAGAACCAATCACCTCCAGCTCCGGGTGCAGATCTTTCAGACGCTGATGCGCGTTCTGCATGATGCAGCCCTTACCCGCCATCGACAGCATTTCAGCATCGTTCATGCCGTCACCAAAGGCGATACAGTCTTTCAGCTCGAAGCCCAGACGTTTCGCGACCGCTTCCAGCGCGTGCCCTTTGGAGACGCCTCCCGCCATCACTTCCAGACAGGTCAGGGTTGAGAAGCTGACGTTGACGCGATCGCCCCAGCGGGCGTTGATCGCCTGTTCCAGCGGGAGCAGCTCTTCGTGGCTGTCGCAGGTGAAGAACACCTTGCTGATCCCCTCCGGCTCAAGCAGGCCTGGCTCGTACAGGGAGTAGTTGAATACGGCTTCCTTGAAGAAACGCATCTCATCCGGGCGGTGGCGGTTCATGAACCAGTCGTCGTCGCGGTAAACGTTCGTAACGATAGCCGGGTTGTTGTGCACCACGCCGAACAGATCGGCGGCAATATCGCGATCCAGGTTGTGGGTAAAAATCAGGTTGCCGTCGGTATCGTGCACACGCGCACCGTTGGAGGTGATCATGTACGATTTGATCTCAAGATTATCGCGGATCTGCCCCACGTCGACGTGGTGGCGGCCGGTGGCAAATACGAAGTTCACGCCACGGGCGGTCAGAAGCTTCAGGGTCTCTTTCGCGTAAGGCGACAGGGTGTGGTCAGGGGAAAGCAGCGTGCCATCTAAATCAGATGCAACAACCTGGTACATAGGGATTTCAACCTCTGGTGGAAAACAAAAATCAATTATGCCTGTTGAAAAATTCAACAATGGCGTTGAGCGCGACTGAGCGCATAGCGTCCTTTTCAAAAAGGATCTCATGGTACGCGCCGTTAATGACCAGCGGTTTTCCCCCTTCACAAGGGTGACCGGCGGCAGCGCGCAGTTCACAATAGCGGTCATGCATGCGGTTATCCACCACACGCTCTTCTTCCGCCTGAATCAGGAGTGTTGGCGTGTCGTCGTTGTCGACACCAGCCAGCACCTGCTCACCGGCAAGGATACCTTCCCGTACCCAGTGATATGTCGGGCCACCCACGCGCAGGCGGGGCTCATCAGCATAAAAACGCAGGTTACGACGATAGCGCTGGCGACTGTGCGTCAGCACGTTCATCGCAAACGGCAGCGCCCGCCAGCGTCCCGTCCCGATGGCATAGCCTTCCCGAATGCGCTGATGGCCCTCAGCCCAGTCGAGAATATGGCGTACCATCCAGTCAGGAAAACGCATGACGATGCCATACATCGGCGCGGTGAGCGCAATGGCGTCGCACTGGTGAGCGTGGCGCTGTAAAAACAGCGTTGAAATCGCACCGCCCATTGAGTGCGCCAGAATATAGCGCTTCCGCCAGGGGCCTGGCTCGACCTCCTGCTGCCAGAACGCGGCGAGATCGTCGACGTAATCGCTGAAGTTATCCACGTGGCCGCGATGGGTATCCGATAACAGGCGCCCTGAAAGCCCCTGCCCGCGGTGATCGATAATCAGCACATCGAAGCCCAGATGGAACAGGTCATAGGCCAGTTCGGCGTATTTGATGTAGCTCTCAATACGTCCGGGGCAGACCACAATGACCCGGTCATTTTTCTTATCGTGAAAACGCACAAAGCGTACTGGAATATCGCCGACGCCCGTAAACTCGTCTTCCTCACGCTGGCGCCAGAAATCGGTCAGCGGCCCCATGGAGAAAGCAGCAAATGCGTTTTCTCGTGTTTCCCAGTCCTTTTTCTGCTGAAACATTGGGTTTCTACTCACCTAAGCCAAGGAATATCGTTTTTTCGTAACCGGTCACAAAATGACTCAACAATAGCGTATTGTGGCATAAAAACAGACAATTCGGGAGTTTCAAATGACCTTCGAGTGGTGGTTCGCTTACCTGCTGACATCCATCATCCTTAGCCTTTCACCGGGCTCGGGCGCCATTAACACCATGACCACCTCCATCAACCACGGCTATCGCGGCGCGGCGGCGTCCATTGCCGGTTTGCAGACCGGGCTGGGCATTCATATCGTGCTGGTCGGGATTGGTCTGGGCACCCTATTCTCCCGCTCCGTACTGGCCTTTGAAGTGCTGAAATGGGCCGGGGCGGCCTATCTGATTTGGCTCGGCATCCAGCAGTGGCGCGCGGCAGGCTCCATTAACCTGAATACGCTCGCGCAGACGCAAAACCGCGGTCATCTGTTTAAGCGTGCGGTTTTCGTCAACCTGACCAACCCGAAGAGCATCGTTTTCCTCGCCGCGCTGTTCCCGCAGTTTATCGTGCCGCATCAGCCGCAGGTGATGCAGTACGTAGTGCTGGGCGCGACCACCATTATCGTCGATATTATCGTCATGATTGGTTACGCGACGCTGGCGCAGCGGATTGCGGCGTGGATTAAAGGGCCTAAGCAGATGAAGGCCCTGAATAAAGTCTTTGGTTCGCTGTTTATGCTGGTTGGCGCGCTGCTTGCGTCAGCGCGTCATGCTTAGCGAGAAATGATGAGATGAATGCCGAAGCCGGCGAACAGCGCGCCGGCGAAGCCGTCGATCCACTTCGCAATACGCTGGTAGCCGCGGCGCATCGCCGGTAAGGCGAACAGACTGGCCACGATGGTAAACCAGGCAAAGGTTTCAACGACGATCAGCAGGAAGATGCCCCAGCGTGCGCCCGCACCGACGCTATCTCCCACAAACAGCGAGAACACGGAGCCGAAATAGATAATCGCTTTCGGGTTCGCCAGGTTGGTCAGCAGCCCTTTTACAAAGCTGCGGCCGCCCGTTGCCAGCTCGACCTTTGGCTCTTCCGGTTTTTTCTCTTCTTTTTTCAGCGCCCCGCGCAGCATCTGGTAGCCCATCCAGCACAGGTACAGCCCGCCGCCGACCATAATGATGTTATGCAGCCAGGCCATCTTCGCCAGGATCAGGTTCAGACCGAGCAGCGCAACCGCCGCCCAGACCATAACGCCCATGGTGATACCGAGCACACCCATCATCGCCTCCTTGCGGGAGCGGCTGACGGCCGTTTGCGACACGAAGAAAAAGTCAGGTCCCGGGCTCATCAGCGCAACGATGTGCACTAACGCCACGGTGAGAAATAGCATTAACATAATTAGCTCGCGGGGAAATAATTCAGTGAGTCATCATCCTGGCACTTTTTCGCCCGGCTGACTACTCCTCATCATCACCATCAACGTGGGAACGGATGAGCGCCATAAACTCTTTACCGAAGCGCTCCAGCTTGCGCGTACCGACGCCGTTAACGCTGAGCATTTCGCTGGCGCTGAGCGGCATCTGCTCGGCCATCTCAATGAGCGTCGCGTCGTTGAACACCACGTATGGCGGGATGTTCTCTTCATCAGCGATGGCCTTACGCAGCTTGCGCAGTTTGGCGAACAGCTTGCGGTCGTAGTTGCCGCCGTAGGATTTCTGCATCACGCGCGGCTTGAGGGCGACCACGCGCGGCACGGCGAGCTTCAGTTCAACGTCACCGCGCAGCACCGGACGCGCCGCTTCGGTCAGCTGTAGCGCGGAGTGCTGAGCAATGTTCTGCGTAGCAAAGCCGAGGTGAATCAGCTGGCGAATGATGCTGACCCAGTGCTCGTGGCTCTGGTCCTTGCCAATACCGTAGACAGGCAGCTTGTCGTGGCCCATGTCGCGGATACGCTGGTTGTTGGCACCGCGCAGCACTTCCACCACGTAGCCCATCCCGAAGCGCTGGTTTACGCGGTAAATGGTCGAGAGCGCCTTACGCGCGTCCATCAGGCCATCGTACTGTTTTGGGGGATCCAGGCAGATATCGCAGTTACCGCACGGCTCCTGCCGCCCTTCACCAAAGTAGTTAAGCAGCACCAGACGACGGCAGGTTTGCGCTTCGGCAAACGCGCCCATCGCGTTGAGCTTGTGGCGCTCGATATCCTGCAGCTGGCCCTGCGGCTTCTCTTCCAGACAGCGGCGCAGCCACGCCATATCGGCCGGATCGTAAAACAGCATCGCTTCCGCAGGCAGGCCGTCACGTCCGGCGCGGCCGGTCTCCTGATAGTAGGATTCGATATTGCGCGGAATGTCGAAGTGCACCACAAAGCGCACGTTCGGCTTGTTGATCCCCATCCCGAACGCCACCGTCGCGACGACGATTTGCAGGTCGTCGCGCTGGAATTTTTCCTGCACGTCGGCGCGGATGTGATTCTCTAACCCGGCATGGTATGCCGCCGCGCTAAAGCCGCGATTTTGCAGACGCGCAGCGGTGTCTTCCACCTTTGCGCGGCTGTTGCAGTAGATGATGCCGGACTTGCCGCGCTGCTCCTGGACGTAGCGCAGGAGCTGATCCAGCGGTTTGAATTTTTCCATCAGCATGTAGCGGATGTTCGGGCGGTCGAAGCTGCTGACCTGAATATACGGGTCGTTCAGCCCCAGCAGGCGAACGATATCCAGGCGCGTGGTGTCATCCGCCGTGGCGGTAAGCGCCATAAACGGCAGCTCGGGGAAGCGCTGACGCAGCTGGCCGAGGGCGGCGTATTCCGGGCGGAAATCGTGTCCCCACTGGGAGATACAGTGTGCTTCATCCACCGCCAGCAGAACCGGATTCCAGTGCGCGAGATGGTCGAGGAAGTTATCCAGCATCAGGCGTTCCGGCGCGATATACAGCAGGCGGATCTGCCCGGTGCGGCACCCGGCCATCACCTCTTGCTGCTGCTCCCGGGTTTGCGTCGAGTTCAGACAGGCCGCCGCGACGCCGTTGGCGAGCAGCTGGTCAACCTGGTCTTTCATTAGCGAAATGAGCGGGGATACCACGACCGTCAGGCCGTTGAGCACCAGCGCGGGCACCTGATAACAGAGGGACTTACCGCCGCCGGTCGGCATCACCACCAGGCAGTCACGGCCTTGCAGCACCGTTTCAATGATGGTTTCCTGGCCAGGGCGGAACTGCTGGTAGCCAAAGGTTTCATGCAAAACCTGTTTAGCCAGCGACTCCTGATTCAATACTTCCGCCTGCGCCACATTAACCCCATATGCGAAAAATAAAACAGGCGCTATTTTCAGCGCCTGAGAGAGAAACTTCAACGTTTAACGCAAAAACATTCGAGCAACCTAGAGAATATCGTTCAGCATCACGCCCACGCCGACGCGGGTCTGGTTGAAGTTGTAATCGATAAGCGACTCGCCGTAACCGCTGTAGACCTGCGTATAGATGCGAACGTGCTTCGTCATAGGATAGCTTAAGCCCACTTCCGCGCCGCCGTAACCGGTATTCCAGTTATACTGCCCCTTCGCGCTCAGTACGGCATCGCCCAGCTGATAGCCGACTTTGAGCTGGTAGTAGCCCATGTATTTGGTGATGTCCGGGTTGTCATCAGTGCTGCCGACCACATACCACGGCTTCACTTCCACCATCCAGTTACCGTTCTGCGCCATCAGGCGCGTATAGGCGCGGTTCCAGCTACGGGAAGTCGGATCGGAACGGCCGTTAGAATCATGGTTAAAGCCCACTTCGACGTCACGCAGCGTCCAGCCGGCGAATTCATAATCCGTTGCGAAGCCGAGGAACAGCTGCGGCTCGTAGTTGGTTTCGCGGAACGGGGAGGATTCCCCGCTGTTAGAGAGCTGCCACCAGGACTTCTGCGTGTAAGACGCACCAAGCACCGAGTTCGGCCCCAGAATGCCGCGCCAGAACGGGAACGCGAGGCTGAGCTGGAACTTCACCTCATCTTTACGCGCATTATCAGACCAGTTATAGGAGCTTATCGCCTCTTTGTTGAGGTCGCTGGTCTGGGTGTAAATCACGTAGTTGGTGTCGTACGGATAGAGCGTGAACGGATTGTCATGCTCCTGAAGAAGGTTCGCGATAATGCTACCGTGCACGGCAGGCTTATCATGCACCTCTTTAATTGTCGCTTCCTGCGCATAGGCTGTGAGGGGCAGCGAAATCGCCGCCAGTAACCAGGCCAGATACGTCCGCATCGGTGGTGTTCTCCTGCAAAAGAGTAAAATTACCTGAATAGTTATGTGGCGAACATTCTACAGACTTCTGCGACAACTGCTGCATCCTCGTTTCTGAAAGTAGCATTCCTAGTTGCTGAGGCATAAAATCAACATTTCGTTAACAATAAGGATGTGATGCCTCATGTCAGCCATGCTTACCGCCGAAGAAGTGTTAAAACTCGTGGGCGAGATATTTGTTTACCATATGCCGTTTAACCGCGCGCTGGGACTGGAGCTGGAGCGTTACGAGAAAGACTTTGCCCAGCTGAGTTTCAATAACCAGCCGATGATGGTCGGGAACTGGGCGCAAAGTATTTTACACGGCGGCGTGATTGCCTCCGCGCTGGACGTGGCGGCAGGACTGGTCTGCGTGGGCAGTACGCTGACGCGCCATGACACCATCAACGAAGACGAACTTCGCCAGCGTCTGGCGCGCATGGGCACCATTGATTTGCGCGTCGACTATCTTCGCCCGGGGCGCGGAAACCGCTTCACCTGTACCAGCAGCCTGCTGCGCGCCGGGAATAAAGTTGCCGTGGCGCGCGTGGAATTACACAACGAAGAACAGGTTTATATCGCCAGCGCAACCGCCACTTATATGGTGGGTTGAGGCGGCAAAATCGGGTAAAATTGATTCACTTTTTTGTAACGGATTTTCCCGATGGATGCTAAACAGACGCGGCAGGGCGTTTTACTCGCCCTTGCCGCTTATTTTATTTGGGGTATCGCCCCGGCGTACTTCAAGCTTATCGCCTACGTTCCGGCTGACGAGATCCTCACTCACCGCGTCATCTGGTCGTTCTTCTTTATGATTGCGCTGATGAGCCTCAGCCGTCAGTGGTCGGGCGTCAAAACGCTACTGCAGACCCCGAAGAAGATCTTCCTGCTGGCGCTCTCTGCCGTGTTGATTGGCGGTAACTGGCTGCTGTTTATCTGGGCAGTGAATAACCATCACATGCTTGAGGCGAGCCTGGGGTACTTTATTAACCCGCTGGTGAACATCGTGCTGGGGATGATTTTCCTCGGTGAGCGCTTCCGCCGGATGCAGTGGGTGGCGGTGATTCTGGCCTTCTGCGGCGTGCTGGTGCAGCTGTGGACGTTCGGCTCGCTGCCAATTATCGCCCTCGGTCTGGCGTTCAGCTTTGCCTTCTACGGCCTGGTGCGTAAGAAGATTGCGGTGGAAGCGCAGACGGGGATGCTGTTTGAAACCCTGTGGCTGCTGCCGGTGGCGGCGATTTATCTCTTCGGCATCGCCGACAGCCCAACCAGCCACATGGGCAGCAATCCGTGGTCGCTGAACCTGATGCTGATGGCGGCGGGCGTGGTAACTACCATTCCACTGCTGTGCTTCACCGGTGCAGCGACGCGCCTGCGTCTCTCCACGCTGGGCTTCTTCCAGTACATTGGCCCGACGCTGATGTTCCTGCTGGCAGTGGTGTTTTACGGTGAAGTGCCGGGTGCGGATAAGATGTTGACGTTCGCCTTTATCTGGGTGGCATTGGCGATCTTTGTTGCGGATGCGATTTATACCCAGCGCAGGGGGCGCAAAGGGCTGTAGGCCTTTTTGCCGGATGGCGGCTGCGCCTTATCCGGCCTACAAGATCTGTAGGCCCGGTAAGCGTAGCGCCACCGGGCGGATTCTCAAAGCCAGTTACGACGCTTAAAGTAGAGATACGGCGCCAGCCCGGCGAGGATCATGAAGATAATCGCCCCCGGGTAGCCAAAGCTCCACTTCAGCTCCGGCATAAACTCGAAGTTCATCCCGTAGCTGGACGCCACCAGCGTCGGCGGCAGGAACACCACGGACACCACCGAGAAGATCTTAATGATGCGGTTCTGCTCGATGTTGATAAAGCCCATCGCCGCCTGCATCAGGAAGTTGACCTTCTGGAACAGGGATTCGTTGTGCGGCAGCAGGGATTCGATATCGCGCAGGATCTCGCGCGCCTGCTCCAGCTGACCGCCCGGCAGACGCGCCTTGCGCACCAGGAAGTTCAGCGCGCGCTGGGTATCCATCAGACACAAACGCACCTTCCAGCCGATATCTTCCAGCTCCGCCAGCGTCGAAAGCGCTTCGTCATACTCATCGCCCTGATGGCCTTCCATGATCACGCGGCTCAGCTTTTCCAGATCGCTGTAGATGTTTTCAATTTCATCCGCCAGCTGTTCAATTTTGGTCTCGAACAGATCGAGCAGCAGCTCATAGGCGTTGCCGTCCACCATCGCCTGGCTGCGGGCGCGCATGCGGTAGAGGCGGAATGCCGGTAGCTCACGCTCGCGCAGGGTAAACAGGCGGCCGTCGCGAATGGTAAATGCCACGGTGGAGTTGCCCGCGTGGTCTTCGGCATCTTCGAAGAAGAAGAAGGAGTGAATGTGCAGGCCGTCTTCGTCTTCAAAAAAACGGGCGGATGCTTCGATGTCTTCCAGTTCCGGGCGCGTTGCCAGGCTTTGCCCCAGCTCAGATTGTACGCGAAGGCGCTCATCGTCGTCCGGCTCGACCAGATCCACCCATACGGCATCAATGAGGGGCTGTGACTCTTCGGCTTCAAGCCGAGTCAGTCGGTTATTTTCGAGTTGAAATGCGCTCAACATGACCGGGACTCCCAATGCAAAAAATATCGGACAGTTCGGTGGGCACACAGAAACAAATTGGGTTTCAGACCATTAAACAGCCTGACTCAGCGCGACGGGAATAATGCAGTCGCTGACAACCACTAAGGCCATCAGCAAGAGGAGATAGCCTTAGGAGTTGTTCCTGGATGACAGGGAATTGAGCCAGTATCTACTGGGTGTGTCCAAGGCGAATGTCCTCTTAGCGTAATCGTGCGCGCATGTTACGCCAGCTATAACTGTGGCGTCAACACGCAACGAAACGCTGAAGGGCATTAATTGACCTTCAACGTATAAGGCTAGCAGATTATTACAAAATAATGATATTTTTCTGAAAGTTAGACTGTTTCCAGCTTCGCGTAGGCGGCCACCAGCCATTTGATCCCCTGCCCCTGGAACGCCACCTGCAGGCGGCTGTGCTCGCCGCTGCCTTCCAGATTCACAATGGTGCCTTCGCCAAACTTCGAATGGCGCACGCGCTGGCCCAGCTTGTAGCCGGTGTCGGTTTCCGCAATCGGCGAGCCCATGCGCTGATGGCTGACCGGACGGCTGATGCTCGCCCGCAGACGTACCTCTTCGACACACTCTTCCGGCAGTTCACCGATAAAGCGCGACGGACGGTGGTAGACCTCTTTACCATAGAGACGTCGGGTTTCAGCGTAGGTCAGCGTCAGCTTCTGCATCGCTCGCGTCACGCCCACGTAGGCCAGACGGCGCTCCTCTTCCAGACGGCCGCCCTCATCCAGCGACATCTGGCTCGGGAACATCCCCTCTTCCATCCCGACAATAAACACCTGCGGGAACTCCAGACCTTTGGCGGAGTGCAGGGTCATGAGCTGAACCGCATCCTGCCAGGTGTCCGCCTGCCCTTCCCCCGCTTCCAGCGCGGCGTGGGAGAGGAATGCCTGCAGCGGCATCAGGTCCTCGTCTTCTTCGTTGTAGCTGAACTGGCGCGTTGCCGTGACCAGTTCCTCTAAGTTCTCAATACGGGTCTGGCCCTTCTCGCCTTTTTCCTGCTCGTACATGGTGCGCAGGCCGGAGTCTTTAATCACCCGGTCGGTCTGCACATGCAGCGGCATGTCGGCGGTTTCCTGCGCCAGGGCGTCAATCAGTTCAAGGAAGCGCTGCAGGGCGCTGGCCGCGCGTCCGGCAAGGGCCTTTTCCTGCAGCAGCTCGCGGCACGCCTGCCACAGCGTCAGCTGACGGTCGCGCGAGGCCTGACGCACCACGTCCAGCGTACGGTCGCCAATCCCGCGGGTCGGCGTGTTGACCACGCGTTCAAACGCCGCGTCGTCGTTACGGTTGGCAATCAGACGCAGATACGAGAGCGCATCTTTGATTTCCTGACGTTCGAAGAAGCGCATACCGCCGTAAATGCGGTACGGCATCCCCACCTGCAGCAGCGCCTCTTCCAGCACGCGCGACTGGGCGTTGCTGCGATAGAGAATGGCACACTGCTCCAGCGCGCCGCCGTTGTCCTGCCAGGTTTTGATGCGGTTGACCACGAAGCGCGCTTCGTCGAGCTCGTTGAAGGCGCAGTAAATCGAAATCGGTTCGCCGTCGACGCCGTCGGTCCACAGCTTTTTACCCAGACGCCCGTTGTTGTTCTCAATCAGGGCGTTAGCCGCGCTCAGAATGTTGCTGGTTGAGCGGTAGTTCTGCTCCAGACGGATGGTTTGCGCGCCGGGGAAATCGTTGAGGAAGCGCTGAATGTTCTCCACCTGCGCCCCGCGCCAGCCGTAGATCGACTGGTCGTCATCGCCCACGATCATCACCTTGCCGGTATCGCCGGCCAGCAGGCGGATCCACGCGTACTGGATGTTGTTGGTATCCTGGAATTCGTCCACCAGAATGTTGGTGAAGCGTTCACGGTAGTGCTGCAGGATGTGCGGCTTGTTGAGCCACAGCTCGTGAGCGCGCAGCAGCAGCTCGGCAAAATCCACCAGACCGGCGCGATCGCACGCTTCCTGATAGGCCTTGTAGACGTTCTGCCAGGTCTGCTCGACCGGGTTGCCGAAGCTCTGAATGTGGTGCGGGCGCAGCCCCTCGTCTTTCTGACCGTTGATGTACCACATCGCCTGACGCGGCGGCCACTGCTTCTCGTCGAGGTTCATCGCCTTGATCAGGCGCTTCAGCAGACGGAGCTGGTCTTCGCTGTCGAGGATCTGGAAATCCTGCGGCAGGTTGGCGTCCATGTGGTGCGCACGCAGCAGGCGGTGCGCCAGACCGTGGAAGGTACCGACCCACATCCCGCCCTGGCTGGTGCCCATCAGCTGGGCGATGCGGTGGCGCATCTCCGCCGCCGCCTTGTTGGTGAACGTGACCGCCATGATGGAGTACGGCGAGCAGTTTTCCACGCTCTGCAGCCAGGCGATACGGTGAACCAGCACGCGCGTCTTACCACTGCCCGCTCCAGCCAGCACCAGCAGGTTGGTGCGCGAGGCGGCAACCGCATCACGCTGTTTGTCATTAAGGCTGTCGAGCAGGTAAGAAACGTCCATTGGCACCGTCACATAGTATTCAGGAACAGAGCAAAACGCCCGGTGGCGCTTCGCTTACCGGGCCTACAACTGCAAAACCCTGGTAATTTATACAATATTACTGGTGATTATATCAGCGTCGTGAGGGATGCCAACCGCGAAATTTCCACGTGCGGCAGAAGACGGCTATCGGAGGCGATCATCAGGTCAGCATTTTCCGGCTTGATCCAGCAGGCCTGCATGCCGCAGCGGATGGCGCCCGCCACGTCTGTGGTCAGGTCATCCCCCACGTGCAGCATCTTACCCAGCGGCAGGTTAAGCTTATCCGCCGCCAGATGATACATGTCGCTGAACGGCTTCGCGCGCCCGTGAGGACCCGCACGCAGCACGAATTCAAAGTAATCGCTGAGGCCGAACAGCTCCGGCTGGGCATTACCGTTGGTGATGGCCACCAGCGGCCACTTTTCGGCAAGCGTCGCCAGCGTCTCGTGGGTTTCCTGCGGCACGTCGATACGGCTGCGCCATTTGGCGAAGTTTTCCATGGCCGCTTCCGCCCCAATCGCGGCATCCTGCGCGCTCAGGCCTACATTCAGCATCGCCTGCTCAACCGCGCGACGACGCCATTCGGTCACGTCGTGGTAAATGTCCGGCTCGGTCTCCCGCAGGGACTGACGCAGCTTCTGGAAGTCCTTGTTCTGCATCGTCTTCAGCGCGGGATGATAGTTCTGCACAAACGCCAGCGACTCCTGCTCGGTACGCAGGATCACCTCGCGGTTGTCATAAAGAGTGTCATCAAGGTCAAACGTCAGGGCTGAGATCTGACCGAGTGGGCGGTAAAAACGCATTATTTCCCCCGTTTGGCGCGTGGATGCGCCGCGTCATACACCGAGGCAAGGTGTTGGAAGTCTAAGTGGGTATAAATTTGTGTGGTCGACAGGTTCGCGTGGCCAAGCAGTTCCTGCACGCCGCGCAGATCGCCGCTCGACTCAAGCATGTGTGTTGCAAAGGAGTGGCGCAGCTTGTGCGGATGCACGTGGCTGTTCAGCCCCTGCTTAATGCCCCACTCCGCAAAGCGCTTCTGCACGTTACGCGCCGAGATCCGCTTGCCGAGTTTCGACAGGAACAGCGCATCTTCGTCGGTGCCAAACAGCCCGCGCAGGTCAAGCCAGTGCTCAATCCAGGAGACCGCATTGCGGCCAATCGGCAGACGGCGCTCTTTGCTGCCCTTCCCCATTACCCACACTTCGCCAGATTCCAGGTCGAGATGCTTCAGGTCGAGGTTGACGAGTTCAGACAGACGCAGCCCGGCACCGTACATTACTTCCAGCATCGCGCGGTCGCGCACGGCCAGCGGATCGTTCAGATCGATATCCAGCAGGCGGTTTACGTCGTCAACGTCAATATTTTTAGGCAGATGGCGCGGCGCCTTCGGCGTGGCGATCCCTTTTGCCGGGTTGGCTTTTAAGCCCCCCTGGCTGACCAGCCAGTCGAAGAAGCTGCGCAGCGCAGAGAGCCTGAGCGCCAGGCTTGCCGGGCTGAGATTTTTTTTACGGCTACGCACAACAAACCCGCGTACCGTCGCAGCGTCACATTGTTGCCAGCTTTTCAGGCCGATCTCGTCGGCGATCTGCATGATGGCATCAAGCTGACGCTGATAGTTAAGCAGCGTAATGGGGCTAAGCTGACGTTCCACGCCGAGATAGCGCAGAAAGCGCGAGACGTCAGTGGCGAGCAGTCCGTCCGTCATACGCGCTCAATCCAGCGCTCCAGCAGCTCGGGCAGCATCAGGGCGATCTCCTGCAGCAGGTGCGTGGCTTGCCCCTGCTCATAGTGATGCGCGTCGCGGCTGGTAAATAAGATGACGCCCAGATCGCCATCGCGCCCCATCAGCGACATCGCCACCGAGCCAATCGCTTTGGCCTCCGGTAACACCACCAGCAACTCAGGTCCGTTAAGCGGCCCCAGATAGTGGTGCTCATGGCCCAGACGCTGAATGCGCAGCGGTTCAAACGCCTGACGGCTCAGTGCCAGATGGGTAAATCCCGACGGTGCGCCGATGCGCCAGCGGTCAGGGAATAGACGAATCGTTGCACCCGCCAGCCCCAGCTCGCGGGCCCAGCGGTGGAAGCGGCTGAGGAACTCGTCAAGACTGTGCGCCGACGCCAGACGCGCCTGCAGATGCAGCAGACGATAGAACAGGCTTTCATTGGTGCTGGCCTGCTCCATCAGCAGCGTCATGTTCTCTTCAAGCTGGCTGATGTGGTTGCGCGCGCGCGCCATGTGCCATTCCACCAGCGACACGGTTCCGCGAACCGGATGCGGCACGCGCATCTCTTCGACGACGCGTGCATTGCGAATAAAAAACTCAGGATTGCGCAGCAGATAATCAACAACAGCTCTGTCGTCCAGTTCCGTCACTGTTTCCTGCAGTTCTTCCCCTGGTTGTTTCATAGATGGATAAACCCGTCATAGACATGTGCCGCCGGGCCCGTCATATACAGTGGATGACCCGGTCCTTTCCAGGCGATATCAAGCCGACCGCCCGGTAATTCCACGCGAACCTCTTCAGCCAGTAACCCCTGGGAGATGCCCACGGCCACTGCCGCACAGGCTCCGCTTCCGCAGGCCTGCGTCTCGCCCGCACCGCGCTCGTAAACCCGCAGACGAATGTGCTCGCGCTTCACCACCTGCATAAAACCGATGTTCGCGCGCTCCGGGAAACGTTCGTGGCTTTCCAGCACCGGGCCGAGCGTTTTGACCGCCGCGGTTTCCACATCATCAACCTGGATCACGCAGTGTGGGTTACCCATAGAGACGACGCCGCACAATACTGTCTGCTCGGCCGCCCGCATAATATAGGTCTTTTCCGCTTTGTTTGCGCGAAACGGCACGACGGAAGGCTCGAAGTTAGGCTCGCCCATGTTCACGCGCACCAGCTCATCATCGGTGACGCTGAGCACCATGCGACCATTGGCTGTACTGACGCGAATATCACGCTTGTTAGTCAGCCCTTTCAGGCGGACAAAGCGGGCGAAACAGCGCGCGCCGTTGCCGCACTGGTTCACTTCGCTACCGTCCGCGTTAAAAATACGGTAGTGGAAATCGAGGTCGGGATCGTACGGCGGCTCAACCACCAGCAGCTGATCGAACCCCACGCCCAGATGCCGATCCGCCAGACGACGGATCAGTTCCGGTGAGAAAAACACATTCTGCGTTACCGCGTCGACGACCATAAAATCGTTGCCAAGGCCATGCATTTTAGAGAACTGCATCATTTGCTCCATTGCGCGGGTACAGAACGTTGTCGTCAGAGATTAACCTGAGTCGGGCCGCCGTTGTCGCCACGGTCGTTAGTATCTGGCGTGGAAGACTCAATGCCGCTGTTAACCGGTTTCGTCGGCGGCGGTGCGGTTTTATCCGCAGGCGGAAAGTACAGTGGTCCCTTCAGTCCGCAGCCAGTCAGGCTAAACAGCGTGATGAGAACGGCAAGCGTTCGGAAAGCGTTTTTCATTATAAAGTTGCCCGTAAGTTCAAATCTGTTTCTATCATCGCAGGAGAAGACACAAAAGCAAGAGTTTGCCGCTTTCCTGCAACGGGAATTATTTAGGGTTATACTGCCGGCATCACGAAAAACAGGAACAAAACCATGAACGACAGTGAATTCCATCGCCTTGCCGACAACCTGTGGATGACCATCGAAGAGCGTCTTGACGACTGGGACGGCGACAGCGATATCGATTGTGAAATCAACGGCGGTATTCTGACCCTGAGCTTCGAAAATGGCAGCAAAATTATTATTAACCGCCAGGAGCCGCTTCACCAGGTATGGCTGGCGGCCAAACAGGGCGGCTATCACTTCGATCTGAAGGGTGATGAGTGGGTGTGCGACCGTAGCGGCGTACCGTTCTGGGATCTGCTGGAACAGGCCGCGACCGCGCAGGCGGGTGAGGCGGTGAGTTTCAGATAGTTTTGTTGCCCGGTGGCGGCTGCGCCTTACCGGGCCTACAACGGCTCGAACCGTAGGCCGGGTAAGCATTAGCCACCCGGCGAAAAGGCTCAGGAGAAATACTGCTGCAACAGCGGCGCGGTGTCCTGATTGGCAGGCGCGGCAGGCGTGACGGCCTGAGTGCGGAACGGGACCACCTGCGCACGGCCATCGACGTTCACAATCTGGTAGAACTGCGGCAGGTTAAAGTTGATAAAGCTTGAGCCGTAGGTAAAGCGGTCATGCGAAGAGGAGTAGAAGCGGCTGACGTCGCGCACCAGCTCCTCTTTACTGCCTTCACAATGGTGATACACCTCGGCGCGGTTGGTCTCATCCAGAATGTAGATGTTGAACCCGGCATCGTCGCCCGACTCTTCAAAGAAGAACTGAATAATCCCTTCACTGGCAAAGCCGTCCACCACCTGCGGGAGCTTAACGTGGTTGGTTTCCACCTGCACCGACAGGCCATGCAGCTTGTTATGCGAAATCGCGCCGTAGAATTCAATGGCGTTTTCCAGCTTCTGTACCGACACGTTGAGACGTTCAAAGAACAGGCCCCAGGTCTGGCCGGAGACGCGCAACGCTTTAAAGCGCCCGGTTTCCTGACGGGTACTGGAGAGACGCAGCTCGATACACTCGGAGACCAGCTGCTGCACGCGGGTACGAATCAACCCGCGCAGGTGCTGGCTGTAGCAGAACACTTCCACGCTGTCCGGCGGCGCGGCATCCTGGTGCATCTTGCCAAGAATGGTTTTCAGCGCTTCGATCATCGCCTGCTCGCCGTTGAAGTGCAGGGTACGCACTTCGTTCCACGAGTTGCGGTACAGCAGGTCCACGCTGCCCACCAGGCAGTTTTGCTGCTCGCCAAAGCTAAAGACGTCCAGCTTGCGGAAGTCAAAATGAACCACCTGATTGCGGAAGGCCGCCGTCGGGTCATATTCCAGGTTGACGATGATCGCCAGATGGCGAATCTCGCACGGGCTGTAGAGTGCTTTTGGCGTCGGCGCAGGCAGACGCAGCGGGAAGTGGTGCGACACATCCGCCACCATCTCCTGCAGCTTAGCGAGATCGACCACCTCGTTGCCTTTGATAAACAGGCGCGTGCGCGAGGTCAGCAGGCCGTTAAACCAGGCCCAGGCCACCAGCTTGTTCAGATAGCGGTTATATTCCAGCGGCTGATGGCTGATGATGGAATCCATGCTTGGCGCACGGTTGTACAGATACCACCCGGTGCGGTTCGCGCGGCCCGGCGGCACGTAGATAAACGTCAGGTTCGGTTCTGACAGGTCAGGCGAAATCTGCGGGTTAACCAGCGTGACTTTACCCGGCAGCGCTTCAAACGCGGCGTACAGCTTACGGGTCAATACCCCGATGTCCTGCGGGCTGGCGGAAACGCTGAGGTTGTTGCGGCGCGCAAAGCGAATCAGATTACGGTAGCTTTGCATCATCGCATCGAGCAGTTCGTTGTGCGCTTCACGCACCTGATCGATTTTCCAGTTGGCCCGGTTGTCGAGCATGGACAGACGCGCGTCGTCCCATCCCCACTCTTTCACTAACTGGCTGACCACTTCACGACGCCAGCCCACGCAGGCGCGTTCGCGGCTCAACTTCTCACAGACTTTGAGATAGAAACATCGACGTACCAGGTCAAGACGCGTGGTGTCATCAATGGCTTTCAGGTATTCGGTTACGCGCTCGAGCATCATGCAGTAAGCGTCCAGCCCGAAGGAGACGATCTCCCCGTCGTGCAGGCGCTGCTTGATGTCTTT
This sequence comes from Enterobacter cloacae complex sp. 2021EL-01169, assembly GCF_020733125.1. NCBI lineage: Bacteria > Pseudomonadati > Pseudomonadota > Gammaproteobacteria > Enterobacterales > Enterobacteriaceae > Enterobacter > Enterobacter cloacae complex sp. 2021EL-01169. The sequence continues at coordinate 40,503 of NZ_JAJFTC010000015.1, read as the reverse complement.
TGCCAGCAGGCGCGGCGTCGGGTATTCCCAGGAGTAGGCTTCAAGCAGCAGTGTTTTCAGCACCGCTTTGTACGGTGAGTCGATACTCTTATAGAGCTGCCAGAGGCTTGCGCCGAAATACTCTTCCGCAGACAGTGAGCTGAGACCGCCGAGGTCCAGCCATTCGTTTGGCGTCAGTACGCCCTGCGCATAAAGCGACATGACGTAATCGTCGTAATGCTCTTCTTCTTCGCACGGGACCATATTCCACAGAATACGTTTCCCGGCCAGGCGAACGGCAGTACGGTAGAATTCATCCAGCAATAAGATGTGCTGGGTCGAGCCGCAGTCCTCACCACCCAGACTGCCGCTTTCGTTATGGCGGAAACGGTTTTCATCAATCAGGAAGAAGCTCACTTCCACGCCGAGCGAGGCCGCCCAGCTCTCCAGCAGGCTGCATTTACGCTGCAGCAGCTGACGCTCTTCGTTATCGAGCCAGGACTGATGACAGACCCAGATGTCCAGGTCAGAAGAACAGCTTTGCCCTACCGATGAGGTGCTCCCCATAGAGTAAACGCCGGTAATCGGCAGTTCACCTTTCGGGGACTCCTGTGGCGGCATGCCCCGGTAGAGTTCCAGCTCGTTCAAATAATGCTGTTGGGTTTCATCAGGCGTGAAAAGGCAAATGCCCTGGGGAACGTTACCATCAAGGTAGCCAGGCATCAGCGGGTGGTGATAGTGCAATAATGTCGGCAGCAGACTGTATACCTGCTGGAAAGCAGGGCCCATAGCAGCAAGCGCGCGATCCACACGCAGTTGATTTATGGCATCCAGTCTCTGTTTCAGAGTCTCAATATAGAGGTACAAGACGTATCGCCTGATGTTTCCGGGTGTCGCAGCTATTCAAAACACGAGTAACAGCGGACCCGCAGTATTTCAAAAAGATAACCGTTACCCTTTTTCGCCCTTATCATTTTTGGTGGTACCGACGAAAAAATGGTCTAAAACGTGATCAATTTAACACCTTGCCGATTGACCGTAAAGAAAGATGCGCTACATACAAGTGTAGCACCGTTCTGTACGTGTAAATTCCTGAATACGGCTCTGGCTGACGAATACGCCGCCTTGTCCCTCTCACGCTTCATCAACCGTAAAACTGCCATCCCAGAGTCAACAATGTTAGGATGGTTAGCGATTGATAATGACGGTAACAAGCATGTTAGACAATGTTTTGAGAATTGCCACACGCCAAAGCCCTCTCGCGCTCTGGCAGGCACATTATGTGAAGCAGCGCCTGGAAGCCTGCCACAGTGGATTGCGCGTCGAGCTGGTGCCGATGGTCACGCGCGGTGACGTGATCCTCGATACGCCGCTGGCGAAAGTGGGCGGCAAGGGCCTGTTTGTCAAAGAACTGGAACTGGCATTGCTTGAGAACCGCGCCGATATCGCCGTACATTCGATGAAAGATGTGCCCGTCGAGTTCCCGGAAGGTCTGGGGCTGGTGACCATCTGCGAGCGCGAAGACCCGCGCGATGCGTTTGTCTCTAACCGCTACGACTCGCTCGACGCGCTGCCAGCGGGTAGCGTGGTTGGCACGTCCAGTTTACGCCGTCAGTGTCAGCTGGCGGAGCGTCGTCCTGACCTGATCATCCGCTCGCTGCGCGGTAACGTCGGCACGCGTCTGGGCAAGCTGGATAACGGCGATTACGATGCCATTATCCTCGCCGTTGCCGGCCTGAAGCGTCTGGGGCTGGAAGAACGTATTCGCGTAGCGCTGCCGCCAGAGCTCTCACTGCCCGCTGTTGGCCAGGGTGCCGTCGGCATCGAGTGCCGTCTGGACGATGCGCGTACCCGCGAGCTGCTTGCCCCACTGAATCATGACGAAACCGCTACGCGCGTAAAAGCCGAGCGGGCGATGAATACCCGCCTCGAAGGCGGATGCCAGGTGCCAATTGGCAGCTATGCTGAATTGACGAATGGCGAACTGTGGCTGCGCGCGCTGGTAGGCGCCCCGGACGGTTCGCAGATGGTGCGCGGCGAACGTCGCGGTAACGCGCAAGATGCCGAGCAGCTTGGCGTGTCGCTGGCGGAAGAGTTACTGAATAACGGCGCCCGCGAGATCCTGGCTGACGTATATAATGGAGAGCCCCCTGCATGAGTATTCTCGTCACCCGCCCTTCTCCCGCAGGAGAGCAGTTAGTGAGCCGTCTGCGCGCACTGGGGCAGGTGGCCTGGAGTTTTCCGCTCATTGAATTCTCCCCCGGTCGCGAGCTCTCTGCGCTCGCCGACCAGATGAATACCCTTCAGGACGGTGACCTGCTGTTTGCGCTGTCGCAGCATGCCGTGGAATTTGCCCACGCACAGCTGCAGCAGCAGGACATGGCCTGGCCAACCGCCCCCGGCTATTTCGCGATTGGCCGCACAACGGCACTGGCGCTGCATACCGTAAGCGGCGCGGACGTTCGTTACCCGTTAGATCGGGAAATCACTGAAGTCTTGCTACAATTACCTGAATTACAAACTGTTGCCGGAAAGCGTGCGCTCATTTTGCGCGGCAATGGGGGGCGCGAGCTGCTGGGCGAAACGCTGCGTGAACGTGGTGCGAACGTGACGTTCGTTGAGTGCTATCAGCGCTGTGCAAAACACTACGATGGCGCGGAAGAGGCGATGCGCTGGCACGCGCGAGGCATCAATACGCTGGTGGTCACCAGCGGTGAAATGTTACAACAGCTTTGGGCGCTGATACCGCTTTGGTATCGCGAAAACTGGTTACTCCGCTGTCGGCTTCTGGTCGTCAGTGAGCGTCTGGCGAACCAGGCCCGGGAACTGGGCTGGCAGGATATTCGGATCGCTGATAACGCCGACAACGATGCGCTGCTGCGCGCATTACAATAACTCTCAAATGGGAAGCCATAATGACGGAACACGACAAATCCTCCGCCGTGGTTGAAGAGACCAGGGAGACTGTGGAGACGACGCCACAGCCAGAGACGACTGAGAAAACCGCTGAGAAGAAAAACGGCAGCAACAAAACAAGCCTCACGCTGAGCGCGATTGCCATCGCCATTGCGCTGGCAGCGGGGGCTGGCCTCTACGGGCTGGTGAAGCAACAGAGCGCTAACCAGACGTCCACCAGCGATGCGCTGGTGAATCAGCTCACTGCCCTGCAAAAAGAGCAGGAGACGCAGAAAACCGAGCTGGAAGCCGTGATTAAGCAGCAGGCCGCCGCGCTTGCCGAAGCGAACAGCAAACAGGAAGAGCTGACCAAACAGCTGGGTGAAGTTCAGCAGAAAGTCGCCACGATTTCCGGCACCGATGCCAAAACCTGGCTGCTCTCGCAGGCTGACTTCCTGGTGAAGCTCGCCGGACGTAAGCTCTGGAGCGATCAGGACGTCACCACTGCCGCCGCGCTGCTGAAAAGCGCCGATGCAAGCCTGGCGGACATGAACGACCCAAGCCTCATTACCGCCCGTCGCGCGATTACCGAAGACATCGCCAGCCTCTCCGCCGTTTCGCAGGTGGATTACGACGGCATTATCCTTAAAGTGAATCAGCTGTCGAATCAGATTGATAACCTGCAGCTGGCGGATAACAACGACGACGACTCCCCGATGGATTCCGACGGTACCGAGCTTTCCAGCTCGCTGAGCGAATGGCGCATAAACCTGCAGAAAAGCTGGCAGAACTTTATGGACAGCTTTATCACTATCCGCCGTCGCGACGAAACTGCCGTACCGCTGCTCGCGCCGAACCAGGACATCTATCTGCGCGAGAACATTCGTTCCCGCCTGCTGGTGGCGGCCCAGGCCGTGCCGCGTCATCAGGAAGAGACCTATAAACAGGCGCTGGATAACGTCTCAACGTGGGTACGCGCTTACTACAACACCGATGATGCGACGACCACCGCCTTCCTCGAAGACATTGATAAGCTGAGCCAGCAGAACATTACCATGAACGTGCCGGACAAGCTGACCAGCCAGCCGATTCTGGAGAAACTGATGCAGACGCGCGTGCGTAACCTGCTGGCGCAGCCGGGCGTTCCGGCTGAGCAAACGGGCGGAGCGGCACCTGCTCCGGCTCCTGCGCCTGAAAGCGCACCGCAGGGAGAGTAACGATGCTAAAAGTCCTCTTACTCTTTATCCTGCTGATCGCCGGGATCGTCCTGGGCCCTATGCTTGCGGGTCATCAGGGTTATGTCCTGATCCAGACCGATAACTACAACATTGAAACCAGCGTAACGGGTCTGACGATCATTCTGATCCTCGGCGTGGTGGTGCTGTTTGCGATCGAGTGGATCCTGCGCCGTATTTTCCGTACCGGTGCCCATACCCGCGGCTGGTTCGTTGGCCGTAAGCGCCGCCGCGCCCGTAAACAGACCGAGCAGGCGCTGCTTAAGCTCGCAGAGGGTGACTATCAGCAGGTTGAAAAGCTGATGTCGAAAAACGCCGACCATGCCGAACAGCCGGTGGTGAACTATCTGCTGGCGGCCGAAGCGGCGCAGCAGCGCGGGGACGAAGCCCGCGCTAATCAGCATCTGGAGCGAGCGGCTGAGCTGGCTCACGGCGACCCGATTCCTGTGGAAATCACGCGCGTTCGTCTGCAGCTGGCACGCAATGAGAATCACGCGGCTCGCCACGGCATCGACCGTCTGCTGGAAGTCGCGCCGCGTCATCCGGAAGTGCTGCGCCTTGCCGAGCAGGCCTATATTCGTACCGGCGCCTGGGGCTCACTGCTGGACATCATTCCATCGATGGCGAAGGCCGAGGTGGGCGACGATGAACATCGTGATGAGCTTCAGCGTCTGGCGTGGATTGGCCTGATGGATCAGGCGCGCGCAGACCTGGGCAGCGACGGTCTGAAAACGTGGTGGAAGAATCAGAGCCGTAAAACGCGTCAGCAGGTTCCTCTGCAGGTGGCGATGGCGGAACACCTCATCGAATGTGACGATCACGACACGGCTCAGGAGATCCTCCTCGACGGTCTGAAGCGTCAGTACGACGATCGTCTGGTGATGGTGATCCCGCGCCTGAAAACCAACAATCCTGAGCAAATCGAAAAAGTGCTGCGTCAGCAGATTAAAACCGTCGGCGATCGACCGCTGCTGTGGAGCACGCTCGGCCAGTCGTTGATGAAGCACGGCGAATGGCAGGAGGCGAGCCTCGCCTTCCGTGCAGCGCTGAAGCAGCGTCCGGACGCCTTCGACTACGCCTGGCTTGCCGATACGCTGGACAAGCAGCATAAGCCGGAAGAGGCCGCCGCCATGCGCCGTGACGGGCTGTTGCTGACCCTGCAAAACAACGGTACCCAGCAATAATCAAAAAGGAGGCCAGACGGCCTCCTTTTTTTATCGCCTTTCTGCTGCTACATTCTTTACACCTATATCCGCTAACGAAAACGCCAATGTAACGATCTCTTTTCATTAACTTTTTCTCACACACGCGCACATTCTGCAGCGTGGATTAAATCGTTTTTGAAAGGAAATCGTCATGAACTCGCTTCTCTATGGGCTGATTGAAGCGCTGCGCTGCCACCGCTAGCTGCGCCTCCTTGCTTGTGCTTTTATCTTTTCTTCGCTGGGGAATGGCTTAACCCAGGTCGTGGTCTTCGGCTTGCTGTTAGCATGGTCAGCCCCGCCCGCACTGCTCACCCTCGCTTTTCTTTTCGCTACGGTACCGGGGTTTATCGGGAGTACGATCGGCGAAAAGCTGTGCTCCCGATGTTCTCCGATCGCCCTGCTGATACTGACCGAGGCGCTGGGATTGCTCGCCCTGCTCTTTCCCCTCCTTGGTGTGGGTTATCACAGCGTTACCGCGTTACTCGCCGTGCAATCCACCGAAGCGCTGCTCAGCGGGATGAGCTGGCCCGCGCTGACGTTGCTCTTCAAGCGCGGTCTCAGCGAAGCGGAGCTGCCTGCTGCGACCTGTCTGGAAAATGTGATTTTTGCTTCTCAGGTTTTGCTGGGGACCGGCCTGGGCGTGATGCTGTTTCAGAAGATATCCGTATTTACCCTGCTGGCCATTGATGCCGCCAGCTTTCTCGGGTCACTGCTCATGCTATGGCTGGCTGGACGCCGGTTTTCAGCGCCATCACTCCCGTCCCTCGAGGAAGAGGAAGCCCCTGCGGCATTACGCTGGCGGACGTTGACCGTTCGGCAGAAACGCAGTCTGCTCATCCTGCCAGCGCTGGCGGCCGTCGGCTCGCCGGCCATGGCACTGCTTCCGGCACTGGCACAGCAAATCCATCCTCAGGATGCGGCGGGCCTTGCTCTGCCGCTGCTTTTCGCAAGGAGCCTGGGACAGCTTTGCGGCCCCATGTTGCTAAAAAAAGAGAGCCTGACGCGCTTTGCCGCTCGCACGCCACGCATCATCGTTTGTCTCGGCATCTTTCTGGCCGCTTATGGAATGCTGCCGTTGTTGTCCGGGTGGATGGCATGTGCGCTGGGGATGATCTTTATCGCGCATCTGGCTTCGAATGTTCTGTTCGCGGCCGGGACGTTTGGCGTTCTCAGTAGTTTTCATATTACGCAAACCGCTTCGGCCAGTGGTAAAGCCTGGCGCTGGCAAACGCTCAGCGCCTCTCTCTTCACCGGCATCGCAGCGGCAGTGGCTGCCGGGTTTGGCTCAGTAGCCGCACTCTATGCTGTCTCGTCAGCGGCCCTTGTGATGGTTGCCCTGATCGTACGCCGGTATCGGGAATAAGGCATAAAAAAACGCCTGCTATAAAAGCAGGCGTTAAAACAGGTCTGTAAGACAACATATTTGGTGCTTCACTCAACGTTATGTCCATGGTGTCTGATGAGGCCGAAGCGACATCTGTCAGTGGACGATAAGCACCGTAAATGGCTCTGCGTCATTCCGGAGTTTATGAGGCACGAAGGCGAACATAAGAGATGGAATGAGCATCTACACGCATATTATTGCACGTAACGTGCCAACATGACACGCAGAACTTTTACATGACGCAACATTTTAAGATAAAAGGAAATTATGCTGTTAAGCGCCGTCTTAATCGCTACAACATATCTGTCAACGCAGAAAAATGTCGCCAGGAGGAGACAGCAAACCCCATGGATAATAAATGTGTTTATTTTCAATGCATTATATGTCGCTGAATCGCGACAATGAGACAGGACGCTGTCGGGGAATCACTACAGGGGTGAAAAGTGGCACAAAACAAAAAACCCCGCCGAAGCGGGGTTCAAAATTGGTCGGCGAGAGAGGATTCGAACCTCCGACCCACTGGTCCCAAACCAGTTGCGCTACCAAGCTGCGCTACTCGCCGATGTACTGCTTTTTGAATTTTTAGTTCAATTCATTTAAAAAGTCGTGGTGCGAGGGGGGGGACTCGAACCCCCACATCCTAAGGACACTAACACCTGAAGCTAGCGCGTCTACCAATTCCGCCACCTTCGCAATTCACAACTCTTTCAATAATGGGGTGGCTAATGGGATTCGAACCCACGACAACTGGAATCACAATCCAGGGCTCTACCAACTGAGCTATAGCCACCACTGTATTCTTTCACGCGGTACTGACTACTTCTCAGACCACCGCAGCTCTAGCGCCGGGACTAAAATGGCGCGCCCGACAGGATTCGAACCTGAGACCTCTGCCTCCGGAGGGCAGCGCTCTATCCAGCTGAGCTACGGGCGCTTAGCGCCGTTGCGGGGCTGGATATTACGTACCTCCGTCCCCGCTGTCTAGTGCTTTTTTGAAAAAAATGCGCGTTTGGTTATCGTTTGCACATTTTGCCGCTTATTCCTCCACTTTCTGCGTGGTGGCACGGCGACCGAGACCAAAAAGCTTATAGGCAGCCGTTACAGCGGCCAGGAAGATCATCCCGACAAACAGCGACATGCGGGTATCTTCATTAAAGTACATTCCGATTAATACGCAAATCAGGAACGCCATCGTTAAATAGTTCGCATACGGGAACAGAATTGAACGGAACGGATGGCTTTCAATCGCCTTTTTATGCGCATGACGGAAACGCAGCTGGCTGATGAGGATAACAAACCACGGCACCATGCCCGGCAGGACGCTGGCGCTGTAGACGTAAACGAACACCCGCTGCGGATTGGGAATGATGTAATTCAGGCAAGAGCCAATCAGCAGGATCGCAATCGAAACCGCCACGCCCGCCACCGGCACGCCAGCACGTGACACTTTGCTCATCGCCGCAGGCAGCTGGTTATTCTTCGAGAGCGCATAGAGCATACGCCCACAGCTGTACATCCCGCTGTTACACCCTGACAGCGCTGCCGTCAGGACCACAAAGTTAATGATGCCCGCCGCCGCCGTGATACCAATTTTGGCAAAGGTTAAAACAAACGGGCTACCCGTCGTGCCAATTTCGTTCCACGGGAAGATGGTTACGATAACGAAGATCGCGCCCACATAGAAAATCAAGATGCGCCACAGCACTTTGCCCACCGCGCTACGCAGCGTGACCTGCGGATTTTTCGCTTCACCAGCAGTAATACCGATCAGCTCCACGCCCTGATACGAAGCCACAACGATACACAGCGCCGTCAGGAAACCCTTCCAGCCGCCGGCAAAGAAGCCGCCGTTTTCGGTCAGGTTACCGAAACCGATAGCGTGTCCACCGTTGCCAAAGCCGAAGAAAATCACGCCCAGGCCGACAACAATCATCACGATGATGGTGGTGACTTTAATCATCGCGAACCAGAACTCGATCTCACCATATAGACGCACGGCGGCCAGGTTTGCCAGCGCCACCAGCCCCACGGCAATAAGCGCGGGTATCCACTGGGCCATGTCCGGGAACCAGAACTGGACGTAGACCCCTATCGCGGTGATCTCGGAGATGCCCACCGCCATCCACATGAACCAGTATGACCAGGCTGTCAGGTAGCCGAAAAAGGGGCTCATATACCGGTGCGCGTAAACGGCGAAGGAGCCGGTTACTGGCTCCAGGAAGAGCATTTCGCCCATGGAACGCATGATGAAGAAAACAAACAGCCCGGCAATAATGTACGCCAGTAATACGGAAGGGCCTGCCCACTTGAGCGTGCTTGCGGAGCCCATAAACAGGCCCACGCCGATAGTGCCGCCCAGCGCTATCAGTTCAATATGACGAGCTTCCAGCCCACGCTGTAGCTCCTGTTTTTTCTCTGCCATAGATCCTCGATTGTGTTTGCTGTATCCCGACTTAAGACCGGGTATTGTTTTTTAGGGGGACTAAAATACGGAGCGAATGGTTTCTTAAAATGTGCCAAATGGCAAACGATGCATAAAAAAAATGAATGCATTGCACAGATTATCAGCAGTTTTGCAGGCGAGTTGCAGCGCGAATAGCATATCGCGCTACATTTTGATTACATTTTCCCGGTGTAATGCCAGGCGAGGTAGCGAAGCAGACGGATCTGTCGTTTAATGCGTGTCGGCTGCGATAGCAGGCGATACAGCCACTCCAGCCCCAGATGTTGCCAGACCGCTGGCGCACGCTTGACGTGGCCGGTAAAGACGTCATATGTGCCGCCAACGCCCATGTAGAGGGCATCCGGGCAGACCAGACGACAGTCACGCATCAGGATCTCCTGGCGCGGGGACCCCATCGCCACGGTGACAATCTTCGCCCCGCTGTCACGAACGCGCTCAAACAGCGCCTGCCGATCTTCCGGTTTGAAGTAACCATCCTGGCTGCCGACAATATTAACATTCCATTGACGACGCAGTTTCTCTTCCGTCTGGGCCAGTATCTCCGGCTTCCCGCCAATCAGGAACACGGGCGTTCCCTGCGCGCCTGCACGGGCCATAAGCTGCTCCCAGAGATCGGCACCCGCCACGCGGGAAACATTAGCGTCAGGATACTTTTTACGGATAGAGCGAACCACGCTGATCCCATCCGCGTATTTAAATTCGGCCGCGTCTATCAGGCTTTTGACTTCCGCGTTATCCTCAACCGCCAGCATCTTTTCCGCGTTGATGGCCACCAGCGTACCGGATTTCATCTGGCCGTCGGCGAACAGAAAATCCAGCGCGTGCTGCATGTCGCGCCAGCCAATCAGCTGCAGACCACGTAGCGCATAGCGCGGTGCAGAAATTCTATCAGTCATTACTATCCTTACTCAGACTTGCGACAGCGTTGTGCTGCCCTGCCGCTCGCGCCTGTGCACAAGCCCGGCGCTGTCAAACAGCCAGTACAACAGTTTGGCCAGTAACAGGCAGATGCCGAAAACGACCATGAAGAACACCACGCGCGAAACGAACGAGTCCAGACCTTCGCGCGCCAGAACGATCATATTGAAAATGGCACCAAAGCAGAAACTGTGCAAAATGGCCGCTTTATAGCGGTTGGTCTCTTCATTGCCACGCAGGTAAAGCCAGTCGAACCACTTAATAATCAGCCCCACAGCAACCGCACCGGGCAGAATGAACCATGCCCCGCCCATCACCACCAGGGAACCGAGCAGCGTGGGTGAAATTGCCAGACCGGAATGGTTGTTCAGCACTTCCCAGGTGAAGTAATTCGCCGTATTCAGCACCACGCCAGGACGGTCCGGCCATAGCCAGGAAGGGATAAAGACGTAGAAGTCGCGAACAATCGGCGCCAGCCCCTGGAAATCAATCTTGTCGTAATTTTGCAGCAGCAGTGCCAGGTTTTCCCATGGCGAGAACGTATCGCGCGTGAGGTAAAGGAACGTGTAAAACGCCTCATCACCCGCCACGTTCATCCCGTAGCGCTTTAGCGCCAGCCAGAACATCCCCACAATGCCAAACACGCCTGCTGCAACCAGCATCCAGAGCGAGATCCAGCCGCGGATAATGCCGATAAACAGGAAAATCGCGAAGGCGATGATGATGTTCGCGCGCGTACCGCCCACAATCATGTAGGTCAGGATGCCAAACGCGACGGTACTGACCAGGAAGAACAGCCACGCTTTGCTGTCCTGGCGCAGGAAGAAGATCACCAGCATCGCCGGGATGAAGAAGTAGAAGAAACGCTTAAGCGCCACGCCCGAGACTTCTGCCGAAAAAATCTGGCTGTAGGAGTGGAGTTTAAAAAGCAGGAAGCCGTTATGCATGAAGAAGATGCCAACGCTGACCAGGGCGATAGTCATCAGCATCACCCATGTCAGGTGGGTTTCCACCCGATTCATGGTAAAGAGCGCCCTGCGTGTGGCTGCAGCCTGCGCTGAACGCAGACGCGTTTTATAGGTGACGTAGTAGACCGCATAGAAGCAGGTCGCCGCCAGAAGCGCCTGGAGCAAAATGTCCGGCGGCGCGACGCTCACGTCAAAACGGAAGACCAGTATGCTGGTCAACGGGAAGCCGAAAAAGAACGTTAGCAGAAACAGTAACGAGAAGAAGACGTTAAAGTTGAAGCGCACGCGCCGGAATTCAAACCACGTGAGCGTGGCGATAAACAGGCTGCTCAGAAGCCAGACAACCAGTAAGCCGCTGAATTGCAACTGACTCATGCTTTGTCTCCTGCAGCGATACGCAGCGCGCGGTGCCACGGCGTGAGATAATTCGGGCTGAAAAAATCGATGCTGTTTTTATCCACCAGCGTGAGCTGACGTTGAGCTTCACGTACCACCTCGACATTCAGCGTGTCTGAGGTAAACAGCACCGGAATATGCTGCTCGGCCATGTCCTGCCAGAACGGGTTGTCGCGGTTGAGCACGCACGGTACACCTGCCTGAATCAGCAGGCACAGCGTGCCAATCCCCTGCTGCCGGGCAAAGATGAAATAACCGAGATCGCATTTTCTCAGCAGCGCAAGATATTCATCAAATTCCAGCTTATCGCTGAGGATGTGCAGATTTTCCGCGCTAAACAGCGCCAGCCCCTGCTGACGAACCTCGTCGATATAGGCGCTGTTGTTGGCGGGATAGCCCATCGGCACCACCACGTTCACCGTGTCGCCAAACTGCTGATGCACCGCCCTGAGCGCCGCGACATGTTCGTTACTGCGATCGCCGGAATTCCCCACCAGAATCGTCAGCTTGCCTTCTCGCACCGCGTCATTCGCCATGGCATTCAGCGCCGGATCCATGCGGGTGGGGAAATAGAGCAACTCGCCGCGCACGTTCGGGTGCTGTTTAGCAAAATAGTTGAGATCGCCGCGGGTAGCAAAAACGCAGCCTACGCGCCCCTGAGCCATGCGGCGCAGGGGATAAAAAAGACGGAATTTCCAGCCGCGGGAGACTTCATAAAGATCGGCTCCCCAGATATGCCAGCTGCACTGGGAGGGTTTAATCCCTCCGCTGAGAAGCGCCAGCCACAGGCCGGTATTGAACTGCCCGTGGAAAAAGAAACGTTGCTTACGATCCGCTTTGGCTTTGGCAACCACCGCCTTCGCCAGTGAGGCCTTATCCGGCCAGAAGCGAATCGTCAGTGCCGGAAACGCCTCGCTCAGGCCCTTATCCTGACCTGCAACCATAAACTCACGCGCATCAGGATCTCCCGATGCCAGCTCGTCGTTGAAGAACCGCAAAACGGTCTGGTTATGGTGTGGGATATCCGATCCCAGGATGTGAATCAGTGCAGTCATGCGCGTTTACGCCACAATAAAAATACACCGCAACAGGCGGCGAAATAAACGATATAGGTTGCCATGTAGGCCTGGGCCGCCCCCAGCGCACCGTGCGTGGGTATCAGCCAGTGTGAAAATGCCGTCAGTAAAACAAACTGGCTAATTTCCGCCAGGATATAGAGCCGAAGGGACGCTTTCGCGATCACCAGATAGCCGAAAACGTAAGCCCCCACTTTCAGTACATCACCCACCAGCTGCCAGGCAAAGAGATCGCGCATGGCGGTGAACTTCGCCGAGAACAGCAGCCAGATGGCGACATCGCGCAATAACCAGACGGTAAAGCTGGCAGCCGCGACGGCCGGCAATACAAAGCGCAGCGATCGGAAAATCTCGCGCGTTATGTCCTGTCTGGACGTCAGACGCGACAGGGTTGGCAGCAGGTAAACGCTAAAGGAAGCCGTAATAAACTGAAGATAGGCATCGGAAATACTGCTTACGCCCTGCCAGATCCCGACCTCATCCCAGCTATAGTGCGCCGCCAGCAGGTTTCGCATCATCACGTAGGCCACCGGCAGCGTGACGGAGGTGATGAGCGCCATCAGGGTAAATTTACCCAGTTGGCTGGCAAGCATCGAGTCCCATTGCGGTTTCAGGTAGCTCAGCGGAATGACGCCCCGACGCATCAGCATAAATGCCGCAGGCACAACCACCAGCGCCGGAACCAGCGCCAGCCCCAGCAGTGCGCCTTCATAGCCACCCAGGCGATAGCAGAAATAATAGGCAATCACGCCGATAACGCTGCCCAGGATTAAGGCAATCGCGTTTCCGGCAGCATCACGAAACCCTTTCATAAGCGCCAGCAGCAGGTTAGCCCAGGCAATCCCCATCTGAACCAATGCGACCAGACGCACCAGCCCCTGATAGTGGGTGTGGCCGAATAATCCCTGGCTGATTGGCGCCGCCGCCAGCAGAAAGATGATCGCCATCAGGGTCGAAAAACCCGTGACCATCGCCGAGGAGGTGCCCACCACCCTGCGGAGCTGGGCCGCATCATCATGATACTGCGCAACGTATTTGGTGACGCCGTTGAAGATACCGGCACCGGCCAGCACGCCAAGGACGGTGACAAGCTGACGGAAATTACCCGCCAGCCCCACTCCTGACGGGCCAAATGAGACGGCCAGGAGCTTGACGACCAACAGCCCGGCCCCAATTTTTACAAGCGTGGACGCGGCGGTCCACACCGATGCTTTTGCCAGAGACATATCAGCCGAAATAACTCAGGAGGGTATTAATCACCGTACGCTGGTTAACTGGCGCGAGGTTGTAGAACAGTGGCAGACGAAGCAAACGCTCACTTTCTTTGGTGGTGTAACGGTCTTCACCCGCGAACGTTCCAAACGCTTCGCCCGCCGGACTGGAGTGCAGCGGGATATAGTGGAACACCGCCATAATTTCGGCTTCTTTCAGCCAGGCGATGAGCTCGCTGCGGTCGTCGTTATCGCGCAGCTTGATGTAGAACATGTGCGCGTTGTGGACGCAATCCGCCGGAATCGTTGGCAGCGCAATACGCCCGGCTTTTGCCAGCGGCTCAAGCGCAGCGTAATAGGTTTGCCACAGGGAGAGACGCTGCAGGTTGATGCGATCCGCGGCTTCCAGCTGCGCCCACAGGTACGCGGCCTGCAGATCCGCCATCAGATAGCTGGAGCCAATATCGCGCCAGGTATATTTGTCTACCTGGCCACGGAAGAACTGGCTGCGGTTGGTGCCTTTTTCGCGGATCACTTCCGCACGCTCCACGAGTGCCCGGTCGTTAATCAGCGTCGCGCCACCCTCTCCACCTGCCGTGTAGTTTTTGGTTTCGTGGAAGCTAAAGCAGCCGATGTGGCCGATGGTGCCCAGCGCGCGTCCCTTGTAGGTCGACATCACGCCCTGCGCGGCATCTTCCACCACAAACAGGTTATGTTTTTTGGCGATGGCCATGATGGTGTCCATTTCACAGGCCACACCTGCGTAGTGAACCGGCACGATCGCGCGCGTTTTGTCGGTGATCGCCGCTTCAATCAGCGTCTCATCAATGTTCATGGTATCCGGGCGGATATCCACAAAGACGATTTTCGCCCCGCGCAGGACAAACGCATTCGCCGTGGAAACGAAGGTGTAGCTCGGCATGATCACTTCATCGCCGGGCTGGATATCCAGCAGCAGTGCGGCCATTTCCAGCGATGCCGTACAGGACGGGGTCAGCAGTACTTTGGCGCTGCGAAAACGCTGTTCCATCCACTGCTGACAGCGACGGGTGAAACCGCCGTCACCGCAGAGTTTGCCGCTGCCCATGGCAGACTGCATATAGTCGAGTTCCGTTCCCACGACGGGTGGTGCGTTAAATGGAATCATCTTGTCACCTGTATAACCAGTAGGCGGTGGCGTCGATGTTGGCACCACTCGCAATATAACGTTTAAGCGCGGCGGTGTTGCCCACCTGGGTCGCCACCCGCAGCGTCTCAACCTGCTGCTGCTGCGCCCAGTGCAGCGCCGCCTGCATAAGTTTCTCCCCCATGCCGCGCCCGGCTAATAAGCCAATACGCGCCTCGCGCACGTTGAGCTTGCGAAGCGAGACGAACCCCTGGAGTTGACCGTCCCCTGCGCGGAAAACCAGGCAGACGTGGTCAAAGGTGCCTTTAACCGCATTCTCTATCCACTGGGCATAGAAACGTCCACTATCGTCAGGTGCGTACCAGGGCGCACGAAAGCGGCTCTGCGCAAACGCCCGGGCCGCCATCTGACGCAGCACGGGAATATCCTGTTCGGTTGCCATTTCCGCACCGGGCGCATCATGCCGGGTGAGGGTTATGGAAAGGTCTGCCTCACCTTCCACCAGCTGAAAGCCGCGTTGCTGGAGCGCATCAAGCAGGTCGGTACGGCCCGCCGGGATCTTCGCCTGAATCCGTTGCCAGGCGATGAAATCCGATTCAGCCAGTACCGGCGCATCATCGCGCAGACGCACAATGGACGACGGCAGGCCGAAAAAGGCACTCTCCCACTGCAGGGGCTCAAGTACCCCGTTCAGGCTGTTCAACGCCAGACACCTTTGGTATCAACCACATACTTCTGACGCACCGCATCACCGGACGTCGCTTTAAACGCTTTATGATCCACCAGCAGCACCAGCACGTCCGCCGTCGCCAGCGCCTCATCCAGCGCAGCCAGCGTGCAGTGCCCCGCCAGTTTTGCCGGCAACTCATGGATATTCGGCTCAACCACCAGCGTTTCACCCTTGTGCCATTCGGCAATCATCTGAGCAATTTCCATTGCCGGGCTTTCGCGCAGGTCGTCAATGTTGGGTTTGAATGCCAGACCAAAGCAGGCAATTTTCAGCTCGCTGGCGCGCTTTCCGCTCTCTGCCAGACAATCCGCTACCGTGGTTTTGACCTGATTGAGCACCCAGTGAGGTTTGCTGTCGTTCACTTCACGCGCGGTGCGAATCAGGCGCGCCTGCGCCGGATTCTGAGCCACAATAAACCACGGATCGACGGCGATGCAGTGTCCACCCACGCCCGGGCCTGGCTGGAGAATGTTTACACGCGGATGGCGATTCGCCAGGCTAATCAACTCCCAGACGTTAATCCCCTGATCGGCGCAAATCAGCGACAGTTCGTTCGCAAAGGCGATATTAACGTCACGGAAGCTGTTTTCCGTCAGCTTGCACATCTCGGCGGTGCGGGAGTTTGTCACCACACACTCGCCTTCCAGGAAAATCTTGTACAGCGCGCTGGCACGCTCGGAACAGACGGGCGTCATACCGCCAATGACGCGGTCGTTTTTAATCAGTTCGACCATGACCTGGCCCGGGAGGACGCGCTCCGGGCAGTAGGCGATGTTGATATCCGCCTGCTCCCCCGCCTGTTGCGGAAAGCTTAAATCAGGGCGCGCGTCGGCCAGCCACTGCGCCATCTGCTCGGTAGCACCGACCGGAGAGGTTGATTCCAGGATCACCAGCGCCCCTTTCTTCAGCACAGGGGCAATGGACTTTGCCGCCGCCTCGACGTAGACCATGTCGGGCTCGTGGTCACCTTTAAAGGGCGTTGGAACGGCAATCAGGTAAGCATCCGCTTCAACGGGCGTGGTACTGGCGCGCAGGAAGCCGCCCTCCACCGCCTCTTTCACCACGCGGTCAAGATCGGGCTCGACAATATGAATTTCGCCACGGTTAATGGTTTCCACCGCACGGGCGTTGATATCCACACCGACAACCTGTTTCTGACGAGAGGCAAACGCCGCCGCGGTGGGCAAGCCAATGTAGCCAAGACCAATGACAGAGATGGTAGTAAAACTCATAGCGATACCCGATTGTTTTTAAGTGCATGCAAAATACGGCCACAAGCCTGCCCGTCTCCATACGGATTATGGGCCCGGCTCATCGCCTGATACGTTTCGTCGTCATGCAGAAGGCGCGTGACCTCTTCGACGATGAGTTCCGCGTTGGTACCGACCAGACGCACCGTACCGGCTTTGACCGCTTCCGGACGTTCGGTGGTTTCACGCATCACCAGCACCGGTTTGCCAAGAGAAGGCGCTTCTTCCTGAATGCCGCCGGAATCGGTAAGGATCAGCCAGGCATGGTTCATCAGCCAGACAAACGGCAGATAGTCCTGAGGTTCAATCAGAAGGACATTCTCGATATGACCCAGGATGCGGTTAACCGGCTCGCTGACATTAGGATTGAGATGGACCGGATAGACGATCTGCACGTCGTCGTTCTGCGCCGCGATTTCAGCCAGCGCGTGACAGATTTGCTCAAAACCCCGGCCAAAGCTTTCGCGACGGTGGCCGGTGACCAGAATAGTTTTTTTGCCGTTGTGCAGGAATGGATAGCGGGCAGCGAGTTCGTTCTTAAGCTCGTGGTTTGCCAGGACCCGGTCACGTACCCAAATTAACGCATCGATGACCGTATTGCCGGTCACAAAGATTTTGTTATCGGCGATATTTTCACGCAGCAGGTTCTGACGCGAGTTTTCCGTAGGCGCAAAGTGATACATCGCCAGGTGGCCCGTTAGCGTGCGGTTGGCCTCCTCCGGCCACGGCGAATAAAGATTGCCGGTACGCAGACCCGCCTCAACATGCCCCACGGGAATTCGCTGGTAAAACGCGGCCAGGCTGGTCGCCACAGTCGTGGTGGTGTCGCCGTGTACCAGCACCACGTCAGGCTTGAATGACTCCAGGATAGGCTTCAGCTCTTGCAGAATGCGGCAGGTTATCTCCGTCAATCCTTGCCCCGGTTTCATAATATTGAGGTCGTAATCCGGGACGATGGAAAAGAGCGTTAACACCTGATCGAGCATCTCACGGTGCTGGGCCGTGACGCACACTTTCGCTTCAATATCAGGATCGCTGGCCAGCGCATGAACCAGAGGTGCCATCTTAATGGCCTCCGGCCTGGTGCCAAATACGGTTAGTACTTTCACATCGATTCTCTTCGATTAGGCGATGAAGGCCGCAGCCTTCATCGTAGACGGCATTCTTAGTTTGTGCGACGACGCGTTAACGCCACGCCAGCGCCCGTCAGTGCGCCTACAATCCCCCACATGATCATCAGGAATGCACGACGCGGACTATCGCGTTTTACAGGTTCTTCAGGCGTTCGCAAATAACGATAGGTCTGAAAACGCGGGTCCAGAGATGGACCGACATTAAGCGTATTGAGCATCGCGCGATTTTGATCGTAATCGAGGTCAAAATCAGGACCGACGGCCTGAAGGTTTTCCAGACGTGCCTGCAACATGGGGCGGCCAAGGAGGAACATCTCTGAATCAGGCAGTTCATCAGCCGGCACGTCCGTCTCAGTACGGGAAATATTGTGCTGTTCCGCAATTTTCAGCGCCTGCTCAATATTGTGTACACGGCGAGCGAAAATCGCTTTAGCCACCTCTTCCTGACGTTTCACCTGCGCTTTCATCTGGATGGTGCGAGCCGACCAGGCGCCTTTAAGCTCTTCGTTAAGATGGCTTGCGGCACGCTGGCTGGCAAACGCGACATACTGACGCAGCAGGTTGTTGGCGTCCGGCGCGGTTTCTGCAATCAGCTTGACGCTGTCATTCACGTTACGCAGCGCGTCGCCCGGCATAAATTGAATATTGTTAATCAGATCGTCCAGCAGAGCGGCATCGGCTTTGGTGTTATCAACCCGACGCTGCTTGTAGTAATCCGTCTGGGACCAGAAGTCGCGGCGCGTATCCCACGAAGCCAGTTGCATCACAAACTCTTTATAGGCCTCATCCATAACGGAGACCTGATCCGGCGTGGCGAGGTTAGCTTTGATATCCAGGTTTCGCAGGAATTGCTGTTGGGAATAGAACCCCCCAAGCATGTTAACCGTTGGTTTGTCAGTGATTGCCGTGGCGCTCCACTCTTGTTTTGCAAAGAACGTATAGGCCAGCGCTAACAGTGCAAACCCCAGCGCGATCCCCGCAATCCAAAGTTTGCCTGCCCATAACACGCGAAACAAACCCCGAATATCCAGTTCATTCTCAGTTACCACTGATTTCGCTCCCGCCAACGGTTGAGTCATCATAGTCCCGGTTTTACTTAGTTAATGTTGTGTTTTTGCCACTGTTACGACGCATCCTGCGTTTAATACGTTTAATGAACCGCGCCACTTTCCATGCGCGCTTAATGCAGTAGCCGTACAGGAAAAATGCGAGCAAGAACAATGCCAACATAACCCACTCAGGAATAATATGAGAATATTCTGCAGCCACACCAATCGCGGCCAAAATAGCGGCGGCCAGTGTAATAAGCACAAACGCCTGACGGGACGTAAAACCCGCACGCATGATGAGATGATGAATGTGTTGGCGGTCGGGAGAGAAAGGACTCATTCCTTTGCGCAGGCGGCGATACATAATCGCCACCATATCCATTAATGGAATGGCGATAATCCACAGCGCTGTTACAGGACTTATCGGATGGGTTTGACCCTGCGTAGTTTCAAGCAGGATCCAGATAACCGTAAAACCAATCAGTGTACTGCCCGCGTCTCCCATAAAGACTTTATAGCGACGACCCAGCACACCGAGGTTTAACAGGATATAAGGCAGAATGGCAGCAATCATGGCAAAACACCACATTGCCAGGCTGTACTGACCATCAAACCATAAAATAATGCCGATAGCGGCGAACGAGACGGATGACAATCCACCGAGCAGGCCGTCAATGCCATCCACCATGTTGAAAGCATTGATTGCTGCCCAGACAGCAAAGAGTGTCAGGAAGAAGCCAAATGGCCCCAGGACTAACTCCCAGGGGCCAAAGACATACCCGAGGCTTCTCAGATACAGTCCGCCCACAACCATCATCACCACGCCAATAGCCGCCTGAACGGTAGCGCGTATTTTCACCGCGATATCAAACCGGTCATCAAGAGCCCCGACTAACACCAGGACACCGGCGCAGGCGACATAAAGGGCGGCATGAGGGATATAATAATCGGCGATCCCAAACGTGAAGCAAATCCCTGCGTAAACAGAAATCCCGCCGACTAAAGGAATAAGTCCCTGATGGCGTTTACGAAAATTTGGCTTATCCACTAACCCTATTCGTTTTGCCACCTTGCGTGCGATGAACAAAAAACAGGTTGTGAATAAAAAAATACTGATCAATTCAGTAACGGCGGTGAATAGATTCACAATGGATTGCTCTCAACAAATGTTAGTCCCGGAAGTATAACCATGAAGCCATTACCTCAGAAGTAATAAAGATGGCTTCTTACAACTCCCTTTGTATATTTTTCAAACAATTATTACTTTGACTGTGCAAACGGTCTTATTGTCGCACCTACACGTCAAAATTGGGAGTAGGTGGTACTAGCGTATAGTCCATAAAAGAAAAACGCCACGTAAAAACGTGGCGTTCGCTGGCTTTATTTGCGTTACGAGCGTTTCATCATGTCGAAGAAATCGTCGTTGGTTTTGGTCATTGCCAGTTTGTTAATGAGGAACTCCATCGCGTCGATTTCACCCATTGGATGAATGATTTTGCGCAGGATCCACATTTTCTGCAGCTCTTCCTGGGTGGTGAGCAGCTCTTCTTTACGGGTACCGGAACGGTTGTAGTCGATTGCCGGGAAGACGCGTTTTTCAGCGATCTTACGAGAGAGGTGCAGTTCCATGTTGCCTGTCCCTTTAAACTCTTCGTAAATCACTTCGTCCATTTTGGAGCCGGTATCAATCAGCGCGGTCGCGATGATGGTCAGGCTGCCGCCCTCTTCGACGTTACGTGCAGCACCGAAGAAACGTTTTGGACGATGCAGGGCGTTAGCATCCACACCACCGGTCAGGACTTTACCAGACGCCGGGACCACGGTGTTGTAGGCACGCGCCAGACGGGTGATAGAGTCGAGCAGGATGATCACGTCTTTCTTGTGCTCAACCAGGCGTTTTGCCTTCTCGATAACCATTTCCGCAACTTGAACGTGGCGAGATGCTGGCTCGTCGAAGGTAGAAGCAACCACTTCACCTTTAACCAGACGCTGCATCTCGGTCACTTCTTCCGGACGTTCGTCAATCAGCAGCACCATCAGCACACAGTCAGGGTGGTTGTAAGCAATGCTCTGCGCGATGTTCTGCAGCAGCATGGTTTTACCCGCTTTTGGCGGCGCCACAATCAGACCACGCTGACCACGACCGATTGGTGAGGCCAGATCCAGAACGCGCGCGGTTAAGTCTTCGGTAGAACCGTTACCACGCTCCATACGCAGGCGAGAGTTCGCATGCAGCGGCGTTAAGTTCTCAAAGAGGATCTTATTGCGCGAGTTTTCTGGCTTATCGAAGTTAACTTCATTGACTTTCAACAGCGCAAAGTAGCGTTCACCCTCTTTAGGAGGACGAATCTTACCTGAAATGGTGTCACCAGTGCGGAGGTTGAAACGGCGGATTTGGCTGGGGGATACGTAGATGTCGTCAGGGCCGGCGAGGTAGGAGCTGTCTGCAGAGCGGAGGAAACCAAATCCGTCTTGCAATATCTCCAGCACACCGTCGCCAAAGATATCTTCGCCACTCTTAGCGTGCTGCTTCAGGATGGCGAAAATGATGTCCTGCTTGCGCATACGAGCCTGGTTTTCCAGCCCCATATTTTCGCCGAGAGTGATCAGCTCAGAAACCGGCGTATTCTTTAATTCGGTAAGATTCATAATGGTGTGGGTTCTTAAACTCGGGGTGATTCTCGAACTTAATGTTGTGAATGGTATGGCAGGGTCATCCATGCCTGTTTAGCGGCCATCAACTCATGTCTGTTCGCTGTCTGGTCACAGGGAAAGAACGCAGAACTGAAACGACAAGACGGATTGAGTGACAAGCCCGGAATTTAGCCACTTCACGCACTGTTCATGTTAACAACGGGAAGTATCGGGTAAAACAAGATTCAAACAACAAGATATGTTTAAAACGAAGTCATAGCTAACTTAGCACGACTTCAGCCGGGCGTCCAGAGTTCCGAATCATTTAGCCGGGGGCTCTGAACGCACAGCGGAGAAACCTTACGCCAGGTTAGCGTCGAGGAACTCTTTCAGTTGACCTTTGGACAGCGCGCCCACTTTGGTCGCCGCCACTTCGCCGTTTTTGAACAGCAGCAGGGTCGGAATACCACGGATACCGTATTTTGGTGCGGTGCCCGGGTTCTGGTCGATGTTCAGCTTGGCAACGGTCAGTTTGCCCTGATATTCGTCGGCGATCTCATCCAGAATCGGGGCGATCATTTTGCAAGGACCACACCATTCAGCCCAGAAATCGACGAGGATCAGCCCGTCAGCCTTAAGTACGTCCGTGTCAAAACTGTCGTCAGTCAGGTGAATAATTTTATCGCTCATATATAACTCCACAGGAATAAGCCTGGTACGTTGGTTTTGTCTCCACCAACGACGCGTTGATGTCGCATTAACCAACTAAAGGTTGACTTTATTTCACCGGATACGCTTTCGTAAAGCAATAGTAAGCTGATATTCTACCACACTATGAGCAAAACACATTTAACAGAACAGAAGTTTTCCGACTTCGCGCTGCACCCGAAGGTGATTGAAGCCCTTGAAAATAAAGGGTTTCATAACTGCACGCCCATTCAGGCCCTCGCGCTGCCGCTGACGCTGGCCGGTCGCGATGTTGCCGGGCAGGCGCAAACCGGTACCGGCAAAACGATGGCGTTTTTAACGTCAACGTTTCATTATTTACTTTCTCACCCAGCGATTGCAGACCGCAAAGTTAACCAGCCGCGCGCGCTAATTATGGCCCCGACGCGAGAACTGGCGGTACAGATCCACGCAGACGCTGAACCCCTGGCGCAGGCTACCGGCCTGAAGCTGGGCCTGGCCTATGGCGGCGACGGCTACGATAAGCAGCTGAAAGTGCTGGAAAGCGGTGTGGATATCCTGATCGGTACCACCGGCCGTCTTATTGATTACGCCAAACAGAACCACATTAACCTCGGTGCCATCCAGGTTGTGGTGCTCGATGAAGCTGACCGCATGTACGATCTGGGCTTCATTAAAGACATCCGCTGGCTGTTCCGCCGTATGCCTCCGGCTAATCAGCGTCTGAATATGCTGTTCTCTGCAACCCTCTCCTACCGCGTTCGCGAGCTGGCGTTCGAACAGATGAACAACGCTGAATACGTAGAAGTGGAACCGGAGCAGAAAACGGGTCACCGCATTAAAGAAGAGCTCTTCTATCCTTCTAATGAAGAGAAAATGCGCCTGCTGCAAACGCTGATTGAAGAAGAATGGCCAGATCGCGCCATCATCTTTGCGAACACCAAACACCGTTGTGAAGACATCTGGGGCCACCTGGCTGCCGATGGTCACCGTGTTGGCCTGTTGACCGGCGACGTGGCGCAGAAAAAACGCCTGCGTATTCTCGAAGAGTTTACCCGCGGCGATCTCGATATTCTGGTCGCCACCGACGTGGCTGCACGTGGTTTACACATTCCAGCCGTAACGCACGTCTTTAACTACGATCTGCCAGACGACTGCGAAGACTACGTACACCGTATCGGTCGTACCGGTCGCGCGGGCGCAAGCGGTCACTCTATTAGCCTTGCGTGTGAAGAGTATGCGCTGAACCTTCCGGCCATTGAGACCTACATCGGTCACTCTATTCCGCAGAGCAAATACAATCCGGAAGCGCTGTTAAGCGAACTGCCGCCGCCTAAGCGTCTTACCCGCCCACGCTCCGGCAATGGTCCGCGTCGTTCAGGCGGCGCACCGCGTAATCGTCGTCGTTCAGGTTAAGAAAATATGCTCAGCTCCACCTCGCTTTATGCGGCAATTGATCTCGGTTCGAATAGTTTTCATATGCTGGTTGTGCGCGAGGTGGCGGGAAGCATACAAACGCTGACGCGCATTAAGCGCAAGGTCCGCCTCGCGGCGGGCCTGAGCAGCGACAATCACCTCTCGCCTGAAGCCATGGAACGTGGCTGGCAGTGCCTGCGACTCTTTGCCGAGCGTCTGCAGGATATCCCGCACGCCCAAATCACCGTTGTCGCCACTGCGACACTCCGCCTGGCGGTTAACGCCGTGGATTTTATTGCCAGAGCGCAGGAGATTCTCGGTTGCCCGATTCAGGTTATTAGCGGTGAAGAAGAAGCTCGCTTGATTTATCAGGGGGTTGCACACACCACGGGGGGTGACGATCGCCGCCTGGTGGTGGATATCGGCGGAGCCAGTACCGAGCTGGTGACCGGCACCGGCGCGCAGGCTACGTCGCTGTTCAGCCTGTCGATGGGCTGCGTGACCTGGCTTGAGCGCTATTTTACCGATCGTAATCTGGGTAAAGAGAACTTCGACGAGGCAGAAAATGCCGCGCGCGAGGTATTACGTCCCGTGATGGACGAACTGCGCTATCACGGCTGGAAAGTGTGCGTGGGTGCGTCGGGGACCGTGCAGGCCCTGCAGGAAATCATGATGGCGCAGGGAATGGACGAGCGGATTACGCTTGCCAAACTTCAGCAGCTAAAACAGCGCGCCATCCAGTGCGGACGCCTGGAAGAACTGGAAATTGAAGGCCTGACGCTGGAACGCGCGCTGGTCTTCCCGAGCGGGCTGGCCATTCTGATCGCCATTTTCACCGAGCTCAACATCCAGTGTATGACCCTTGCCGGCGGCGCGCTGCGCGAAGGCCTGGTCTACGGGATGCTGCATCTGTCGGTCGATCAGGATATCCGCAGCCGAACCCTGCGCAACGTACAGCGTCGTTTTCTGGTTGATATCGATCAGGCAGGACGCGTATCGCAGCTGGCATCACGCTTTGCCGACCAGGTCGCTAACGCCTGGGATCTTGATCATCTGAGCCGCGATTTATTGCTGAGCGCCTGTGCGCTGCATGAAGTGGGGCTGAGCATTGATTTTAAGCAGGCCCCCGCTCACGCAGCATATCTGGTCCGCAACCTGGATTTACCGGGCTACACGCCCGCACAGAAAAAGCTGCTGGCAACGCTGCTGCTGAACCAGACCAACGCCGTTGATCTCTCATCATTGCATCAGCAAAACGCCGTACCGCCGCGCGTAGCCGAGCATCTGTGCCGCCTGCTGCGTCTGGCGATTCTCTTTGCCAGCCGCCGTCGCGATGATTTGTTGCCTGCAATCAATCTGGTGGCCGATGACGAAAAACTGTCGCTGACGTTACCGGAAAACTGGATTGAGCGTCACCCGCTTGGGGCAGAGATGATCGAGCAGGAGTGCCAGTGGCAAAGCTATGTGCACTGGGTGCTGGAAGTGAAGTAATACGCTGAACATTGCCGGGTGGCGGCTTCGCCTTACCCGGCCTACTCATCATTATCCTTTCTCTTTGGCTTTTGCCAGCATGGCGCGAATGTTCGCCACGTTAGCCTGCCCCTTGTGCATCCGCTCTTCTGCGGTAATCACTTTGCGTTCCTGTTCCCAGATCAGGTCGTCCTGCGGCAGCTCCAGCAGGAAACGGCTCGGCTCCGGGCGGACGAGTTCGCCATACTGACGGCGCTCTTTACACAGTGTGAACGTCAGCTCTTTCTGCGCGCGAGTAATCCCTACGTAGGCCAGGCGGCGCTCCTCGTCGACGTTATCTTCGTCAATGCTGCTCTGGTGCGGCAATAACCCCTCTTCCATACCAACCAGATAGACATACGGGAACTCCAGACCTTTTGACGCATGCAGCGTCATCAGCTGTACCTGATCGGTCTCTTCTTCGCTCTCGCCGCGCTCCATCATGTCGCGCAGGGTAAAGCGGGTGACGACCTGCGTCAGGGTCATCGGCTCGTCGATTTCAGAGCCCTCCAGCATTTCGGTCATCCAGCTGAACAGCTGGTTAACGTTCTTCATGCGCATCTCAGCGGCTTTCGGGCTGGCCGAGGTTTCGTACAGCCAGGACTCATAGTCGATGCCGTGAATAAGATCGCGCACCGCCGCCACCGGCTCGCGCTCCGCGAGACGCTGCACTTCGCCGAGCCAGTGGGTGAATCGCGTTAGCGAATCGTAACCGCGGCCGGTTAACGTCTGGCTCAGCCCCATGTCGAAGCTGGCGGTAAACAGGCTTTTATTACGCGTCATCGCCCACTCGCCCAGCTTTTGCAGCGTCGCAGGGCCAATCTCGCGCTTCGGCGTATTCACGATGCGCAGAAACGCGCTGTCGTCATCCGGGTTCGTGAGGACGCGCAGATAGGCCAGCAGATCTTTAATCTCTGGCCGTGAGAAGAACGACGTACCGCCCGAAATTTTGTACGGGATGCGGTTCTGCATCAGCATCTTTTCAAAGACGCGCGACTGGTGATTGCCGCGATAGAGGATCGCGTAATCCTTATATTCGGTTTTATTGACGAAGTGGTGGGCGATCAGTTCGCCCGTCACGCGCTCCGCCTCATGCTCTTCATTATTGGCGCTGAGCACCTTCAATTCAGTACCGTAACCCAGCTCGGAGAAGAGACGCTTCTCAAACACGTGCGGGTTATTGGCAATCAGGATGTTTGCTGCCTTCAGGATACGCCCGGAGGAGCGGTAGTTTTGCTCCAGCTTAATCACCTGCAGAGCGGGAAAATCTTTGCTCAGCAGCACCAGGTTTTGCGGACGCGCGCCGCGCCAGGAGTAAATTGACTGGTCGTCGTCGCCGACCACGGTGAAACGCGCGCGCTGCCCCACCAGCAGCTTCACCAGCTCGTACTGGCTGGTGTTGGTGTCCTGATACTCATCCACCAGCAGATAGCGAATTTTGTTCTGCCAGCGCTCGCGAACCTCTTCGTTCCGCTGCAGCAGCAGCGTGGGCAGCAAAATCAGGTCGTCAAAGTCCAGCACGTTGCACGCTTTCATATGTGCATCGTACAGACCGTAGCAGTGGGCGAAGATCCGATCCCGTTCGCCTTTGGCGATCGCCGCGGCCTGGGCCGGGGTCATCAGATCGTTTTTCCAGTTTGAGATCGTTGAGATCAGCTGCTGCAACAGCACCTTGTCATCTTCGATCAACCCCTCGGTGAGCTCTTTGAGCAACGCCACCTGGTCGGTGTCATCGAAGAGCGAGAAGTTGGACTTCATTCCCAGCGCAGCATACTCGCGTTTGATGATATCCAACCCCAGCGTGTGGAAGGTGGAGATCATCAGGCCGCGCGCCTCTTTTCGTCCCAGCGTCTGGCCGACACGCTCTTTCATCTCACGCGCCGCTTTATTGGTAAAGGTTACCGCCGCAATGTGCCGGGCCTGATAGCCGCAGCCGCGGATCAGGTGCGCAATCTTATTGGTGATAACGCGCGTTTTGCCGGATCCTGCACCCGCCAGCACCAGACACGGTCCGGTGACAAATTCGACGGCTTGTTGTTGTCCGGGGTTTAAACGCATAAATGATCACTCAATGAAAGTCAGGAGGGGAGAATAACAGCGTGGTAGTATAGCGAGCCTAATCCATACCACTCAAGGCACGATCATGGCAAAAACAGCAGCAGCACTGCATATTCTTGTTAAAGAAGAGAAACTGGCTCTGGATCTTCTGGAGCAGATCAAAAACGGCGCCGACTTCGGCAAGCTGGCGAAGAAGCACTCTATCTGTCCGTCAGGCAAACGCGGCGGCGATCTGGGTGAATTCCGCCAGGGTCAGATGGTACCGGCATTCGATAAAGTGGTCTTCTCCTGCCCGGTGCTGGAGCCAACCGGCCCGCTGCACACGCAGTTCGGCTACCACGTGATTAAAGTGCTGTACCGCAAATAAACAAGCCGGGTGGCGACTGCGCCTACCCGGCCTACATCTTACGGTTTTGTAGGTCGGGTTAGCGAAGCGCCACCCGACAAGGTTGTTAACCCGCTACCGCGATACGCTTCATGTCGGTCATGTAGCCACGCAGTTTGTGACCCACTTTCTCGATCTGGTGGCTGCGAATGGCTTCGTTCACATCGCGCAGCTGCGCGTTGTCCACGGCACCTTCTGCAATCGCTTTACCCAGATCGCCCGGCTGCAGAGTGGTCATAAACTCTTTCAGCAGCGGTACGCAGGCGTAAGAGAACAGGTAGTTACCGTATTCTGCAGTATCAGAGATAACCACGTTCATTTCGTACAGACGCTTACGGGCGATGGTGTTCGCGATCAGCGGCAGCTCGTGCAGTGATTCGTAGTACGCAGACTCTTCAATGATGCCGGAATCCACCATGGTTTCGAACGCCAGCTCAACGCCTGCTTTCACCATCGCGATCATCAGCACGCCTTTATCGAAGTACTCCTGCTCGCCGATTTTACCTTCATACTGTGGCGCGGTTTCGAACGCGGTTTTACCGGTCTCTTCACGCCAGGTCAGCAGTTTCTTGTCGTCGTTTGCCCAGTCCGCCATCATGCCGGACGAGAACTCGCCGGAGATGATGTCGTCCATATGTTTCTGGAACAGCGGCGCCATGATGGTTTTCAGCTGTTCAGACAGGGCGTAAGCACGCAGTTTTGCCGGGTTGGACAGACGGTCCATCATCAGCGTAATACCGCCCTGCTTCAGCGCTTCGGTGATGGTTTCCCAGCCGAACTGAATCAGTTTTTCCGCGTATGCCGGGTCGGTGCCCTCTTCAACCAGCTTATCGAAGCACAGCAGAGAACCGGCCTGCAGCATGCCGCACAGAATGGTCTGCTCGCCCATCAGGTCGGATTTCACTTCGGCAACGAAGGACGATTCCAGCACGCCCGCACGGTGGCCGCCGGTCGCCGCTGCCCACGCTTTGGCAATCGCCATGCCTTCGCCTTTCGGATCGTTTTCCGGGTGAACCGCGATCAGCGTCGGCACGCCGAAACCACGCTTGTACTCTTCACGCACTTCGGTACCCGGGCACTTCGGTGCCACCATCACCACGGTGATGTCTTTACGGATCTGCTCGCCCACTTCAACAATGTTGAAGCCGTGTGAGTAACCCAGCGCAGCGCCGTCTTTCATCAGCGGCTGTACGGAACGCACAACGTCTGAGTGCTGCTTGTCCGGCGTCAGGTTAACCACCAGATCCGCCTGCGGGATCAGCTCTTCGTAGGTACCCACTTTGAAGCCGTTTTCGGTCGCTTTGCGCCAGGAGGCACGCTTCTCGGCAATCGCTTCTTTGCGCAGGGCGTAGGAGATATCCAGACCGGAGTCACGCATGTTCAGGCCCTGGTTCAGACCCTGTGCGCCACAGCCGACGATGACCACTTTTTTACCCTGAAGGTAGCTCGCGCCATCGGCAAATTCATCGCGCGCCATGAAGCGGCATTTGCCCAGCTGCGCCAGCTGCTGGCGCAAGTTCAGTGTATTAAAGTAGTTAGCCATGGGTGATACCTCGTGATGTTGTGTGTCTTATTGTTCGGTTCGCGTTTCAGCGAGAATGTACCCACATTACAACAGGAAATTTATTGCGGAAATTGATATATTCACAACGTCACATTGCAATTTATGCAATGTAAAAAGAGGGAGTGGAATCGGTGGATTTACGCGATCTGAAAATGTTCCTGCACCTGGCGGAAAGCCGTCACTTTGGCCGCAGCGCCCGGGCGATGCACGTCAGCCCCTCCACGCTTTCGCGCCAGATCCAGCGCCTTGAGGAAGACCTCGGCCAGCCGCTGTTCGTGCGCGATAACCGCACCGTCACCCTCACGGAAGCGGGCGAAGAGCTGCGTATTTTTGCCCAGCAGACGCTGTTGCAGTACCAGCAGCTGCGGCACTCTATCGATCAGCAGGGGCCGTCACTCTCCGGTGAGCTGCATATTTTCTGCTCCGTGACCGCCGCCTACAGCCATCTGCCGCCCATCCTTGACCGCTTTCGCGCGGCGCATCCGTCGGTTGAAATTAAGCTCACTACCGGCGACGCTGCCGACGCGATGGAAAAAGTGGTGACGGGCGAAGCGGATCTCGCCATTGCCGGGAAGCCGGAAACCCTGCCGGGCGCGGTAGCGTTCTCGATGCTGGAAAATCTGGCGGTGGTGTTGATTGCCCCGGCGCTGCCCTGCCCGGTGCGTAACCAGGTATCGGTGGAAAAACCAGACTGGTCCACGGTGCCGTTTATCATGGCCGATCAGGGCCCGGTTCGCCGCCGCATTGAGCTGTGGTTCCGCCGTCAGAAAATCAGCAACCCGTCGATTTACGCCACCGTCAGCGGCCATGAGGCGATGGTGTCGATGGTGGCGCTGGGCTGCGGCGTGGCGCTGCTGCCGGAAGTGGTGCTGGACAACAGCCCGGAGCCGGTGCGCAATCGCGTGATGATTTTAGAGCGCAGCGACGAGAAAACGCCGTTTGAGCTTGGCGTGTGCGCACAAAAAAAGCGGCTGCATGAGCCGCTTATTGATGCGTTCTGGACGATACTGCCGAACCACTAAAGCCGGGTGGCGCTGCGCTTACCCTGCCTACATGCCGCTCAGCCCTTAGCCTGCCAGGAAGAAGCGGAACGCCGGGTTGTGGGTTTCGTCATGGCACTCGTAGCCCAGCTCGTTCAGCCGCGTTTCGAAATCCGGCTCGTGCTCGCCCAGTTCGAACGCCGCCAGCACGCGGCCGTAGTCGGTGCCGTGGCTGCGGTAGTGGAACAGAGAGATGTTCCAGTGCGTGCCCAGCGTGTGCAGAAACTTGAGCAACGCGCCCGGCGATTCCGGGAACTCAAAGCTGAACAGGCGTTCCCTGAGCGGCTTCGAAGGACGGCCGCCGACCATGTAACGCACGTGCAGCTTCGCCATCTCGTCGTCGGAGAGATCGACCACGCTATAGCCGCCCTCATGCAGCAGGCTGAGGATCTCTTTGCGCTCCTCCACGCCACGGCTCAGACGCACGCCGACAAAAATGCAGGCATCTTTGGCATCGGCAAAGCGGTAGTTGAACTCCGTCACCGAACGACCGCCCAGCAGCTGGCAGAACTTGAGGAAGCTGCCCTTCTCTTCCGGAATCGTCACCGCCAGCAGCGCTTCCCGCTGTTCGCCCAGCTCGCAGCGCTCGGAAACGTAGCGCAGGCCGTGGAAGTTCACGTTCGCACCAGACAGCACGTGCGCCAGCCGCTCGCCGCGAATGTTGTGCTGCGCGATGTATTTTTTCATCCCCGCCAGCGCCAGCGCGCCGGACGGTTCCGCCACCGCACGCACGTCCTCGAACAGATCCTTCATCGCCGCGCAGATCGCGTCGCTGTCGACGGTGACGATATCGTCGAGATACTCCTGGCACAGGCGGAAGGTTTCGTCGCCAATGCGCTTCACCGCCACGCCCTCGGCAAACAGCCCGACGCGCGGCAGGTCGACCGGATGCCCGGCATCCAGCGCCGCTTTCAGGCATGCGGAGTCTTCCGCTTCCACGGCAATGACTTTGATCTGCGGCATCAGCTGTTTGATCAGCACCGCCACGCCTGCGGCTAAACCACCGCCGCCCACCGGGACAAAGACCCGGTCGAGATGGGCATCCTGCTGCAGCAGCTCAAGCGCCAGCGTGCCCTGGCCGGCAATCACCATCGGGTGGTCGAACGGCGGCACCCAGGTGAAGCCCTGCTGCTGCGCCAGCTCGATCGCTTTGGCTTTTGCTTCGTCAAAGTTGGCCCCGTGGAGCAAGACTTCGCCGCCGAAACCGCGCACCGCGTCGACCTTGATGTCGGCGGTAGCAACCGGCATCACGATCAGCGCCTTCAGCCCCAGACGGGCAGACGAGAACGCCACGCCCTGCGCGTGGTTGCCCGCCGATGCGGTAATCACCCCGCGCGCTTTCTGCTCGTCGGTCAGCCCGGCCATCATCGCGTAGGCACCGCGCAGCTTGAAGCTGTGCACCGGCTGGCGGTCTTCGCGCTTCACCAGAATAACGTTGTCCAGGCGCGAAGAGAGTTTTTCCATTTTCTGCAGGGGCGTGACCTGAACGGCTTCATAGACCGGTGCGCGCAGCACCGCCCTGAGATATTCCGCCCCCTCGGGGGCGGCGGATAAGGGTTGTGACTCGGCCATCATTAGCCCCCAAGTTTAGATTTATCGCGCACCGCGCCTTTATCTGCACTGGTGGCAAGGCTCGCGTAGGCGCGCAGGGCGAAGGAAACTTCACGCTGGCGGTCTTTCGGCGTCCAGGCTTTATCGCCGCGCGCTTCCTGCGCTTCACGACGGGCCGCGATCTCCTGGTCGCTCAGCTTGAGCTGAATGCCGCGATTCGGAATGTCGATTTCGATCATGTCGCCGTCTTCGATGATGGCGATGTTGCCGCCGCTTGCCGCTTCCGGCGAGACGTGGCCGATAGAGAGGCCGGAGGTGCCGCCGGAGAAACGACCGTCGGTGATCAGCGCACAGGCTTTACCGAGGCCCATCGATTTCAGGAAGGTGGTCGGGTAGAGCATCTCCTGCATGCCCGGCCCGCCTTTTGGCCCTTCGTAGCGAATGACCACCACGTCGCCTTCCACCACTTTGCCGCCGAGGATGGCGTCTACCGCTTCATCCTGGCTTTCGTACACCTTCGCCGGACCGGTGAATTTCAGAATGCTGTCGTCCACGCCAGCGGTCTTCACGATGCAGCCATTTTCCGCAAAGTTACCGTACAGCACGGCCAGGCCGCCGTCTTTGCTATAGGCATGCTCCAGCGAGCGGATGCAGCCTTCAGCGCGGTCATCGTCCAGGGTATCCCAGCGGCAGTCCTGCGAGAACGCCTGGGTAGTACGAATACCGGCAGGGCCCGCGCGGAACATTTTTTTCACCGCGTCGTCTTTGGTCAGCATCACGTCGTACTGGTCCAGCGATTCCGGCAGCGTCAGGCCGAGCACGTTTTTCACGTCACGGTTCAGCAGCCCGGCGCGATCCAGCTCGCCGAGGATACCGATGACGCCACCGGCACGGTGCACGTCTTCCATGTGGTACTTCTGCGTACTTGGCGCGACCTTACACAGCTGCGGCACTTTACGGGAGAGCCTGTCGATGTCGCTCATGGTGAAGTCGATTTCGGCTTCCTGCGCGGCGGCCAGCAGGTGCAGAACGGTGTTGGTGGAACCGCCCATGGCGATATCCAGGGTCATGGCGTTCTCGAATGCCGCTTTACTGGCGATGCTGCGCGGCAGCGCGCTGGCGTCGTCCTGCTCGTAGTAGCGCTTAGTCAGTTCAACGATGCGTTTACCGGCGTTGAGGAACAGCTGCTTACGGTCGGCATGGGTCGCCAGCAGCGAGCCGTTGCCCGGCTGAGACAGACCCAGCGCTTCGGTCAGGCAGTTCATGGAGTTCGCCGTGAACATACCGGAACAGGAGCCGCAGGTCGGGCACGCGGAGCGCTCCACCTGGTCACTCTGCTCGTCAGAGACTTTCGGGTCCGCGCCCTGAATCATCGCATCGACCAGGTCGAGCTTGATGATTTTGTCGGAGAGCTTGGTTTTCCCCGCTTCCATCGGGCCACCGGAGACGAAGATCACCGGAATGTTCAGGCGCAGGGAGGCCATCAGCATCCCCGGGGTGATTTTGTCGCAGTTGGAGATACAGACCATCGCATCGGCGCAGTGGGCGTTAACCATGTACTCTACCGAGTCGGCGATCAGCTCGCGCGACGGGAGTGAATAGAGCATGCCCCCATGGCCCATCGCGATACCGTCATCCACCGCAATGGTGTTGAACTCTTTCGCCACGCCGCCGGAGGCTTCGATTTGCTCGGCAACCAGCTTACCGAGATCGCGCAGGTGCACGTGGCCCGGCACAAACTGGGTGAAGGAGTTCACCACGGCGATAATTGGCTTGCCGAAATCGGCGTCGGTCATTCCGGTGGCGCGCCACAGTGCGCGGGCACCCGCCATATTACGGCCGTGGGTGGTGGTGGCTGAACGATACTTAGGCATGCTTTATTTACTCCCGTCTGACTATGTAATGGGACGGTGCGTGCCGTCCCAAATTTATATTTAGTGATTAACCTGATCCAACCAGCCGTATTTATCTTCTGTCTCGCCGGTGAAGAGGCCAAAGAACGCTTGCTGAATGCGTTTGGTCACCGGGCCACAGCGGCCTTCGCCCACCTGAATGCCGTCTACGCTACGCACCGGCGTAATTTCAGCCGCGGTACCGGACATGAACACTTCATCGGCCAGGTACAGGGATTCGCGAGACAGCACCTGCTCGCGCACTTCGATACCCAGATCTTTCGCCAGCTTGATGATGGCATCACGGGTGATGCCCGGCAGCGCGGACGAGGTGAATGGCGGGGTAAACAGAATGCCGTCTTTCACTTCAAACAGGTTTTCACCTGCGCCTTCGGAGATGTAGCCATTCACGTCGAGCGCGATACCTTCCTGGTAACCGTGACGGCGCGCTTCGCTGCCGACCAGCAGGGAAGAAAGGTAGTTACCGCCCGCTTTCGCCGCGGTCGGGATGGTGTTGGGTGCAACGCGATTCCAGGAAGAGACCATTGCGTCGATCCCCTGCTCAAGGGCTTCAGCACCCAGGTAGGCACCCCATGGGAACGCGGCAATGATCACATCGGTGTTGTAACCGGCTGGCGGGTTCACGCCCATGCCGACGTCGCCCACGAAGACCAGCGGACGAATATAGGCGCTGGTGAGGTTGTTCTTACGGATCACCTCGCGGCAGGCTTCCATCAGCTCATCCACACTCTGAGAAACCGGGAAACGATAAATTTTGGCTGAGTCATGCAGACGCTGCATGTGTTCGCGATGGCGGAACACCACTGGCCCTTTGTGAGAATCGTAGCAGCGGATGCCTTCAAACACGGAGGTACCGTAATGCAGCGCGTGGGACATCACGTGGACCTTCGCGTCCTCCCAGCGAACCATCTCACCGTTGAACCAAATGTAATCAGCTTTTTTTGTCGTCATTTTTTCGTCCTGTCACGCTTAAGCGCGGATTTGTTGTGATGTGGTTGTGCTCTGGCAGATGGCAACATGGGCAACGTCTACCAGCTTTGATAACTGACTAAACAGTAAGTCGACCGGCCGCGGGCTGGCAACGGTTAATTCGATACTGATGTTTTGCGCGTCGGTGGCCGTCTCCATATTCATAGAGCAAATCTGAAAACCACGATGACGCACCACGCGCAAAACGCGTTCTAATGTTTCCGGGTTGAAGCGAGCCTGCACGGCGACCTGATGTTGCATCATGATAATTTCTCCAGCATTTGTGAGTTACTGGCACCGGGCGGTACCAACGGCCAGACGTTCTCAAGCTCGTCGATTGAGACATGAAGCAGGTATGGCCCTTCGCTTGACAGCATGGTGTCGAGTGCCGCTTCAACCTGGTCTTTACGGGTGATGTGCTGACCAGGAATGCCGAAGGCGCTGGCCAGGGTGAGGAAATCGGGGTTATCGGTCAGGGTGGTTTCACTGTAACGTTCCTGGAAGAACAGCTGTTGCCACTGGCGAACCAT
This sequence comes from Enterobacter cloacae complex sp. 2021EL-01169, assembly GCF_020733125.1. Classification (NCBI taxonomy): domain Bacteria; kingdom Pseudomonadati; phylum Pseudomonadota; class Gammaproteobacteria; order Enterobacterales; family Enterobacteriaceae; genus Enterobacter; species Enterobacter cloacae complex sp. 2021EL-01169. Next base: position 5,228 of record NZ_JAJFTC010000015.1, on the reverse strand, counting down.
CCCTAAACGCTGGTTATCGAGCAACACGATCTTCAGCGGTAACTGCTTGCGCTTCACGGTGCCGAGCTCCTGAACGTTCATCATGAAGGAGCCGTCACCGGAGATACAGATAACGGTATCGTTCGGGCGGGCAACCTGTGCGCCAACCGCGGCTGGCAGACCGAAGCCCATCGTCCCTAACCCGCTGGAAGTGATGAAGTTTTCCGGACGGGTGTAGGTCATGTGCTGGGCGGACCACATCTGATGCTGGCCGACATCGGTCGTCACCACGCTGTCGGCGGGCTTACGGTCGGACAACTGCTTCAACAGCAGCGGCGCGTAGATGGCCTCGCCGGGGTGGTCGTAACGCCAGGCGTGTTCAGCGCGCATGTCGGCGGTATGCTGACGCCATGCGTTGATATCCAGCGGCTGCTGCAATGCCGGTAACAGCGCGTTGAGATCGCCCTGCAGCGCGACGTGCGCCTGACGCAGCTTGTTCATCTCCGCCGGGTCGATATCCATATGGATAACTTTGGCGTTCGGCGCAAAGGTATTCAGCTTACCGGTGACGCGGTCGTCAAAACGGGCGCCTACGGCGATGAGCAGATCGCACGCCTGCACCGCCAGGTTTGCCGCTTTGGTGCCGTGCATCCCCAGCATGCCCAGATAGTAGGGGTAATCGGCATCTACCGCACCCAACCCTTTCAGCGTGCAGGTGGCAGGCATTTGCGTTGCCGCGATAAATTCGCGCAGGGCAGGAACCGCCTGCGCCATACCTACGCCACCACCAACGTACAGCATCGGCTGTTTCGCCTGCGCCAGCATCTGACGGGCCTCTTCGACTTCCGCATGCGGAAAGGCGTCGTCGTTTCCAACGGTGGAGAAGTGCGGCTCCAGTTCGCCGTGTGCGACCTGGATATCTTTCGGGATATCGACCAGAACCGGACCAGGGCGACCGGAGCTGGCAACCTCGAATGCTTCTGCCATTACGCGCGGCAGCTCTTCCAGAGACTGAACGAGAAAACTGTGTTTGGTGCAGGCCAGCGATAAACCGAGTACATCGACTTCCTGGAACGCGTCGGTGCCGATGAACGGAGAGGCAACCTGTCCGGTGATGGCAACAACGGGAACGGAATCCAGCAGCGCGTCTGCCAGACCGGTGATGAGGTTCGTTGCGCCCGGACCTGAGGTCGCCATACAGACACCGGTTTTACCGGTGGCACGGGCATAACCGATGGCGGCCATCGCTGCGCCCTGCTCGTGTCGGCACAACAGGTGCTCCACGCCGCCGTCATACAGTGCATCGTAAATCGGCATAATTGCGCCACCCGGATAACCGAATACTGTCTCGACTCCCTGCGCGCGCAACGCATGTACTACCCACTGTGCCCCATTCATAGTTAGTTCCCCGTCATAAATCGGGAGAAACAGAATTTTGTGCTAGTCGTCATTCTCTGCTCCTCATTTACGTTTTTTAGTCATAAAAAAACCCCCGGACCTTTCGGTGCGGGGGTCTTAGTTCGTTAAGGCTTGATTTCTAAGCCTTTCCTCGTCCAAGTGCAGCCCCGCACGGTGGGATAATAATCACCACCACGCTAATCACGACCAGGCTAATCACTCGTAGAAGGGCTGTCATTTTCAGTTCTTTTTGCATCTTGTTCGAAGGAATACCTAAAGAGTTATCACAGTTTTTAAATCAAACACAAGATTTATTTATGACGGATTTGGTTAGCCCGCGAATCATATTTCTTAAAATCGTTGTTTTATATACGGAAATTAGAAAATGAATATTTTTCACTTTTTTACTCCTCCGCTAACCGTCAAAACAGGTTTTTTTCGCTCTGCGAGGAGGGTTCCACGATTGTGCAATAGTTTCATTATGCTTTTAAAACCCCTGAACAGGCAGCGTAAATTCGCTAAATAGCGCTAAACAGGCATAACGCACACTGGCATAGTCACACCAGGAGGTAGTGCAAATGTCACTGTCAGTTGTTTATACGCGTGCGGCTCTCGGGGTAAAGGCACCGCTTGTTTCCGTAGAGGTTCATTTGAGTAATGGGCTGCCCGGACTCACGCTTGTCGGGTTACCTGAAACGACGGTTAAAGAGGCCAGGGATCGCGTTCGCAGCGCAATAATAAATAGTGGTTATACCTTCCCCGCGAAGAAGATCACCATCAACCTTGCCCCCGCCGATCTGCCCAAAGAGGGCGGGCGATACGATTTACCTATCGCAATTGCGCTTCTCGCGGCTTCTGAGCAGCTTACTACGACCAGGCTAGGCTCGTACGAGTTCGTGGGTGAACTCGCGCTCACAGGCGCATTGAGAGGCGTTCCCGGTGCGATATCGGGAGCGCTGGAAGCCATTCGTGCAGGGCGGCAAATCATTGTCGCCAATGAAAACGCATCAGAAGTGAGTCTTATTGCCGAAAAGGGGTGCCTTATCGCCGGGCATCTTCAGGAAGTGTGTGCCTGGCTGGAAGGCCGACATGAACTGTCCGAGCCGGAGGAGTGCGACGAGGCTGTAGCAGATGCGCCAGAAGATCTCAGTGAGATCATGGGACAGGAGCAAGGTAAACGGGCGCTGGAGATTACGGCTGCAGGTGGACACAATCTCCTGCTGATTGGCCCGCCTGGTACAGGTAAAACGATGCTGGCGAGCAGGTTGAGCGGGTTGCTCCCGCCGCTCAATAATCATGAAGCGCTGGAAAGCGCTGCCATATATAGCCTCATCAGTTCGGCATCGTTGCAAAAACAGTGGCGCCGTCGCCCTTTTCGTTCCCCACATCATAGCGCTTCACTGACGGCAATGGTCGGCGGTGGGTCTATCCCCGGACCGGGTGAGATCTCACTAGCACACAATGGCATTCTGTTTCTTGATGAGTTGCCTGAGTTTGAGCGTCGCGTGCTGGATGCACTGAGAGAACCAATTGAATCTGGTGAGATACATATCTCGCGCACGCGGGCCAAAATAAGCTATCCCGCGCAGTTTCAACTGGTCGCTGCGATGAACCCCAGCCCCACGGGGCATTATCAGGGCAACCATAACCGCTGTACGCCAGAGCAGACGCTGCGCTATCTGGGAAAGCTTTCCGGCCCATTCCTCGACCGTTTCGATTTGTCTCTCGAAATCCCCCTTCCGCCGCCGGGCCTGCTCAGGCAGACGGGCATAACGGGTGAGAGCTCAGCAAAAGTGCGCGGGCGGGTGATCGCTGCCCAGGCACGACAATACGCCCGTCAAAACAGGCTGAATGCTCGGCTTGATAATGCCGGGATCCGGCAGTTTTGTTCGCTTAATAGTGAAGATGCAGGATGGCTTGAAGAGACATTGACGCGCTTTGGGCTGTCTATACGTGCGTGGCAACGTTTGCTAAAAGTGGCCAGAACCATTGCTGACGTGGAGGGATGTACTGACATTGAGAGGAAACACTTGCAGGAGGCGCTGAGTTATCGCGCTATCGATCGTTTGCTGCTGCACCTGCAGAAGTTGCTGGCATAAAAAAAGGGGCCGTAGCCCCTTCTTATCATCTTAGTCATCAGACTCGGTGTAGTCTTCTGCACCTTCCATCTGCGGCTTACCGCCAGACAGCGTATGGAAGCGCTTTGGACGCTTAATGCGTGCCATATACTTGATCCATACACGTTCCGCTTCAGACTGCGGCTCACGCTCACCACGGCAAACAGAAACAAACTGTTTTTCGTCTTCAGTAGCAGGCTCACGCTTGCCCAGATCCAGCTCGTTAAAGGCATAACCATGGCGCTCAAGCAGTTGAGCTTCTTTGATGGTGAAATCGCCGTGACGAGAGAACCCGCGCGGATAATGTTTATTGTCGAAAAAACGATTAGTCGTCGTAAAGCTTTCCGCCATCCTACACGCTCCTAATTCTTTGGCCGAGCTATTTATGGCGCGGAGTATTAGTTACGCTTGACAGAGTGTAAAACAAAACATTTAAATCATAACGACAAATAATTTTGCGGAGAAAGATGTGGATACGGAATTGCTTAAAACTTTCCTTGAAGTGAGCAGAACACGCCACTTTGGGCGAGCAGCTGAAGCCCTTTACCTGACGCAGTCAGCAGTCAGTTTTCGTATTCGACAGCTGGAAAATCAACTGGGTGTGAATCTTTTTACCCGCCATCGCAACAATATCCGCCTCACGCCCGCCGGCGAAAAACTACTGCCGTACGCAGAAACGCTGATGAATACTTGGCAGGCGGCACGCAAAGAGGTTGCACATACTTCGAGGCATAATGAGTTCTCGATAGGGGCCAGCGCTTCCCTGTGGGAATGTATGCTCAGTCAGTGGCTTTCCCGGCTTTATCAATCTCATAGCCACCTGCAATTTGAAGCCAGGATTGCGCAACGGCAGTCGCTGGTTAAGCAACTTCATGAGCGCCAGCTTGATCTTCTTATCACAACCGAAGCCCCCAAGATGGACGAATTTAGCAGCCAGATTGTGGGCCAGTTTGGCCTGGCGCTTTATGCCTCTGAACCTTCGATGATGAAGGCAGACCTGACCTATTTGCGCCTGGAATGGGGGCCTGATTTTCAGCAGCATGAGACGGGCTTGATTGCACCTGATGACGTCCCACAGTTAACGACCAGCTCTGCAGAGATCGCCTGTCAGCAACTGCCCTTGCTGAGAGGTTGTACCTGGTTACCTGTTCGCTGGGCAGACACTAAAGCTGGGCTGCATACCGTAATGGATTCCACCACGCTTACCAGACCGCTGTATGCGATTTGGCTGCAAAACAGTGATAAGCAGTCGCAGATAAAAGATCTGTTAAAAATCAATGTAATGGATTGATACATCAGCCAGCAGGAATGCTGGCTGAATAGTAAGAAGAGGCGTTTTTACAGTCTTTCAGGCAAAAAAAAATCCTTTGCCGAAGCAAAGGATTCTATATGGCAGGGGCGGAGAGACTCGAACTCGCGACACCCGGTTTTGGAGACCGGTGCTCTACCAACTGAGCTACGCCCCTAAAGTTTTTTGCCATTAAGCCTGCCAGTAAGGCAGGCTTAATGTCTTAATAAGTGGCGGAACGGACGGGACTCGAACCCGCGACCCCCTGCGTGACAGGCAGGTATTCTAACCGACTGAACTACCGCTCCACCGAAGACTGCTTGTAACCACCGGATTAATGCACCGGCTTACTACTAAATTTGATGCCTGGCAGTTCCCTACTCTCACATGGGGAGACCCCACACTACCATCGGCGCTACGGCGTTTCACTTCTGAGTTCGGCATGG
>NZ_JAJFTC010000014.1:0-96405 GCF_020733125.1 Enterobacter cloacae complex sp. 2021EL-01169 | reverse complement strand
GCAAGCTACTTTCCGCTGCCGCTCGACTTGCATGTGTTAGGCCTGCCGCCAGCGTTCAATCTGAGCCATGATCAAACTCTTCAATTTAAGTTTGATGCTCGTGAATTAAACTTCGTAATGAATTACGCATGTTCACTCAGAGACTTGGTATTCATTTTTTGTCCGAAGACATTAAGAATCCATGTCACTTTGAGTGCCCACACAGATTGTCTGATAAATTGTTAAAGAGCAGTGCCGCTTCGTTTTCGCTGCGGCGCGGGGTGTGCATATTACGCTTTCCCGCTTCAGAGTCAAGCGTTTATTTTCGCTATTCTCTGCTGACCCGGCGGCGTGTGTGCCGTTGTTCCGTGTCAGTGGAGGCGCATTATAGGGAGTAATTCCGAACCTGCAAGGATAAAGTGAAAATTATTTACTGACTGCTCACTTTCCAGGCAAACCTCACTCCAGACCTCAATTTTCGCCTGGTTTTTAAACAAAAACGAGCCGCAAGCGGCTCGTTTTTGCGTTTTGTGACTTACTGCACTGCCACAATGCGATCGTCGTTGGCTTCCAGACGGATAATTTTACCAGGAACCAGTTCCCCGGAGAGGATCTGCTGCGCCAGCGGGTTTTCGATCTGCTGCTGGATAGCACGTTTCAATGGACGCGCACCGTACACCGGATCGTAACCATTCTTACTCAGCAGTTTCAGCGCATCGTCGGAGATGTGAATTTCGTATCCACGCTCTTCCAGACGTTTGTACAGACGCTGCAGCTGAATCTGCGCAATCGACGCGATGTGTTTCTCACCCAGAGGATGGAATACCACCACTTCATCAATACGGTTGATGAACTCCGGACGGAAGTTATGGCTTACCACACCCAGCACCAGATCCTTCATGTGGCTGTAGTCCAGTTCACCGAAACGTTCCTGAATCAAATCGGAACCCAGGTTCGACGTCATAATGACAACCGTATTACGGAAGTCGACCGTTCTCCCCTGCCCGTCGGTCAGACGACCATCGTCCAGAACCTGAAGCAGGATGTTGAACACATCCGGATGCGCTTTTTCCACCTCATCCAGCAGGATGACGGAATAAGGACGACGACGCACCGCTTCTGTCAGGTACCCACCTTCTTCATAACCCACATATCCTGGAGGCGCCCCGACCAGACGCGAGACGGAGTGTTTCTCCATAAACTCGGACATGTCGATACGCACCATCGCATCGTCGCTGTCGAACATAAAGTTAGCCAGCGCTTTGCACAGCTCGGTTTTACCGACACCCGTCGGCCCCAGGAACAGGAATGAACCAATCGGACGGTTCGGATCGGACAGCCCTGCACGACTACGACGAATAGCATTCGAAACCGCTTCAACCGCTTCGTTCTGGCCAATCACACGATTGTGGAGATCGTTCTCCATGCGCAGCAGTTTTTCACGCTCGCCTTCCAGCATGCGCGCCACCGGAATACCGGTCCAGCGGGCAAGCACTTCCGCAATCTCGGCATCCGTCACTTTATTACGTAACAGACGCATCGTTTTCCCTTCTGACTGCGTCGCAATCTCAAGCTGTTTTTCCAGCTCAGGGATTTTGCCATACTGCAGCTCTGACATCCGCGCCAGGTCACCCACGCGTCGCGCCTGCTCAATGGCAATTTTTGCCTGTTCGAGTTCAGCTTTAATGGTCTGCGTACCGGAAAGGGAGGCTTTCTCGGCTTTCCACTCTTCTTCAAGCTCAGAATACTGGCGCTCTTTATCGTCCAGCTCTTCATTGAGCATATCGAGGCGTTTCTTACTGGCTTCATCAGACTCTTTCTTCAGCGCCTGCTGTTCCAGCTTGAGCTGAATGATGCGTCGGTCGAGTCGATCCAGCTCTTCCGGCTTCGAGTCAATCTGCATACGAATGCTCGACGCCGCTTCATCAATCAGGTCGATCGCTTTATCCGGCAGCTGACGGTCAGCAATATAACGATGCGAAAGCGTCGCCGCCGCAACGATGGCCGGGTCAGTGATCTGCACATGGTGGTGCAGTTCATAGCGCTCTTTCAGACCACGCAGGATGGCGATGGTATCTTCAACGCTTGGCTCGGCAACAAACACTTTCTGGAAACGACGTTCCAGCGCAGCATCTTTCTCAATGTACTGACGGTACTCATCCAGCGTAGTGGCACCGACGCAGTGAAGTTCACCGCGCGCCAGCGCAGGTTTCAGCATGTTCCCGGCATCCATTGCGCCGTCTGCCTTACCGGCACCGACCATGGTGTGCAGCTCGTCGATAAACAGGATGACGTTACCTTCCTGTTTCGCCAGATCGTTCAGCACGCCTTTCAGACGCTCTTCAAACTCACCGCGGTATTTCGCACCGGCCACCAGCGCGCCCATGTCCAGCGCCAGTACGCGGCGGCCCTTCAGACCTTCCGGCACTTCACCGTTCACAATACGCTGCGCCAGCCCTTCAACGATGGCTGTTTTACCGACACCCGGTTCACCTATCAGTACCGGGTTGTTCTTGGTACGACGTTGCAGTACCTGAATGGTACGGCGGATTTCTTCATCACGGCCGATCACCGGGTCAAGTTTGCCCTGTTCAGCACGCTCGGTCAGATCGACCGTAAATTTCTTTAAAGCCTGACGTTGGTCTTCGGCTCCCTGATCGTTCACGCTTTCACCTCCGCGCATGTTCTCAATCGCCTGAGTCACATTGGCGGTGGTCGCACCGGCAGATTTCAGCAGGTCGGTCAAGGTACCGCGTGATTCAAGCGCCGCCAGAACAAACAGCTCTGACGAAATAAAATTGTCCCCACGTTTTTGCGCCAGCTTGTCGCAAAGGTTCAGGACGCGCACCAGATCCTGCGACGGCTGAACGTCGCCGCCGGTCCCTTCGACCTGCGGTAAACGGCTCAGCGCCTGATCGATAGCGGTGCGTAACTGGCCAGCATTAATGCCAGCGGACGTTAATAACGGACGTACCGATCCCCCTTCCTGATTCAGCAAGGCGCTCATTAAATGAAGAGGTTCGATAAATTGGTTGTCGTGCCCCAGTGCGAGGGACTGGGCATCGGCGAGAGCAAGCTGGAATTTATTAGTAAGACGATCCAGACGCATAACTCCTCCCATAACAGGTCAAATTTGCTACTGGAGATTAAATGAGGTCATCCCTCAATTATTCAAGGTTAATGACCTGAATTATGTGAAAAGAAAACGGCACGTGCCGGATCGTCTTGATTCTTTAGGTTATATCAGCCAAATGAAACTTGCCATACGCCCCGTCGTCTTGTCGCGGCGATAAGAGAAAAAATCACCCTTTTCGGTGAATGTACAGCGATCGCCGCCGAAGATCTGCGTTATGCCGACGCTGTTCAGGCGCTGACGAGCAAGCTGGTAAATATCGGCCAGATATTTATCCCCCGAAGGCAGGAAGGCGTCCACCGCTTGCGGATCTTTTTCCATAAAGGCTTCGCGAACTTCCGGCCCCACTTCAAAAGCGCGAGGGCCAATGGCCGGGCCAAGCCAGGCCATAATATTGGCGGGCTCATCCTTAAAGCAGGCGACGGTTTCTTCCAGCACGCCTTCACACAGTCCACGCCAGCCCGCGTGCGCTGTAGCCACCTCGGTGCCTGCACGGTTGCAGAACAGCACTGGCAGACAATCGGCGGTCATTACGGCACAAACGGTTCCCGGAGTATTGCTGTAAGAGGCATCAGCGCGTTTGGAAGCATAGGGCTCTCCCGTCAACTTCAGCACCGCCTTGCCATGAACCTGTTCCAGCCAGACCGGTTTCGACGGCAGGTTCCCCGCTGCAAACAGACGCCTGCGGTTCTCTTCCACGTGTTCCAGGTTATCGCCACAGTGTGCGCCGAGGTTCAACGACTCCCACGCGCCCTGGCTCACACCGCCAGTGCGGGTTGAACTGCAGGCAGCCACGCCGGCAGGCAATGGCCACTCCGGGACAATCAGTTTGGTCATAACCAGTCCACTTGATCCTTATGTTCTTCGAAATCAGCACGCATGGCGTCAATAAGGTCCACCATATCCTGCGGGATAGGCGCATGCCACTCCATCTGAATACCGGTGATAGGGTGATAAAGACGCAGCATGGTCGCGTGCAGCGCCTGACGATCGAATTTACGCAATACGCTGATGAACTCATCCGACGCGCCTTTAGGCGGACGCGGACGACCACCGTAGACCTGATCCCCCACCAGCGGATGGGTAATGTGGGCCATATGCACGCGGATCTGGTGAGTACGTCCGGTCTCCAGACGCAGACGCAGGCGCGTATGAATACGGAAGTGCTCCATAATGCGGTAATGCGTCACCGCCGGTTTACCCATCGGATGCACCGACATATGGGTACGCTTGGTTGGGTGACGGCTAATAGGCTCTTCCACCGTCCCGCCAGAAGTCATATGCCCAATGGCTACCGCTTCATACTCACGGGTGATTTCGCGCAGCTGCAGCGACTCCACCAGACGGGTCTGAGCAGGAACGGTCTTAGCCACCACCATCAGACCGGTAGTGTCTTTATCCAGACGGTGCACGATGCCCGCGCGCGGAACATCCGCGATCGGCGGATAGTAATGGAGAAGTGCGTTAAGTACCGTACCGTCAGGGTTTCCCGCGCCCGGATGAACAACCAGGTCGCGCGGCTTGTTGATCACCAGAATGTCATCATCTTCATAGACGATGTCCAGTGGGATATCCTGCGGCTCGAAGCGGATTTCCTCTTCGATTTCAGCATTGATGGCGACAGCTTCCCCACCTAACACTTTCTCTTTTGGTTTGTCCCAGATCTTGCCGTTTACCATCACGCGCTGGTCAAGGATCCATTCTTTTATGCGTGAACGCGAATAATCAGGGAACAATTCGGCCAAAGCCTGATCTAAGCGTTGACCGAGCTGATTTTCGGAGACTGTTGCGGTGAGTTCTACTCGTTGTGCCATAAACTGCTTCTTCGTTTAACGTTGGGTTTTACGGCTTTGCCGTTTAATATAGTGTGCTATTGTAGCTGGTCTTAATCGGGAGCAGGAACAGAGTTTCTCCCGGACAAACATTTGAGGAAAGTCAAAACGTCATGACGCGCATGAAATATCTGGTGGCAGCGGCCACGTTGAGCCTGGCTTTGGTGGGCTGCTCCGGTTCAAATGAACAGGTCCCTGACAATCCGCCGAATGAAATCTATGCGACTGCACAACAAAAGTTGCAGGACGGTAACTGGAAACAGGCGATAACGCAACTGGAAGCGTTGGATAATCGCTATCCATTTGGTCCGTATTCGCAGCAGGTACAGTTAGATCTCATCTACGCATACTATAAAAATGCCGATCTGCCGCTGGCTCAGGCAACCATCGATCGTTTCATGCGTCTGAACCCGACTCATCCTAACATCGACTATGTGATGTACATGCGCGGGCTCACCAACATGGCGCTGGACGACAGTGCGCTGCAGGGCTTCTTCGGCGTGGATCGTTCCGACCGTGACCCGCAGCATGCGCGTGATGCCTTCAACGACTTTTCCAAACTGGTGCGCGGCTATCCAAACAGCCAGTACGTGACCGACGCCACCAAACGTCTGGTGTTCCTGAAAGATCGTCTGGCGAAATATGAATACTCGGTTGCTGAATACTACACCCGTCGTGGCGCATGGGTTGCCGTGGTTAACCGCGTAGAGGGTATGCTGCGTGATTACCCGGATACTCAGGCAACGCGCGACGGCCTGAAGCTGATGGAAAATGCTTACCGTCAGATGCAGATGACCGCTCAGGCTGAAAAAGTGGCGAAAATCATCGCCGCGAACAGCAGCAACACCTGATTTTGCCTCAATGCAAAACGGCAGCCCGAAGGCTGCCGTTTTTTTATTCGTTTCCTAGCGTCGCTGAAGCGCGTTAGCCTCAACACATCCAGTCAACTATGGCCTCAATTTTTGCCTTCTACAAGGTAAATCTCACCTCTTCCTGCCCTGCCTCACAAAAAAGATTCCCTGACAAAAACCGACAAAATAACGTGATCTAAATCACACATTTTGACATTAGGTCGGGTATGCTGGAATCACCAAGACGGAAAGACAAGAGGTAAAATTTATGACAATGAACATTACCAGTAAACAAATGGAAATTACTCCGGCAATTCGCCAGCACGTCGCAGACCGTCTCGCCAAACTGGATAAATGGCAAACACATTTGATTAATCCACATATCATCCTGTCCAAGGAGCCGCAGGGTTTCATCGCTGACGCAACTATCAATACTCCAAACGGCCACCTGGTCGCCAGCGCAAAACATGAGGATATGTACACCGCAATTAACGATTTGATCAACAAGCTGGAACGGCAGCTCAATAAAGTGCAACACAAAGGTGAAGCCCGTCGCGCCACAACGTCGGTGAAAGACGCCAGCTTCGCGGAAGAAGTTGAAGAAGAGTAATCCTTTAAATTGAGTGTACCGCCAACGCGCCTTCGGGCGCGTTTTTTGTTTTTTATTGACAGGGTGAAAACAGTACGGGTACTTTAACGGTATCACTCACAGGATGACTTTATGAAACTTACGCCGTTCTTCTTCGCATTCTTTTTTACCTTCCCCTGAACGGGAGGCGTTTCGTCGTGTGATAAAGAATGCGAAGACGAACAACAAGGCCTCCCACACCGGGGGGCCTTTTTTATTGATAACGATAAGATGAGACAGGCAACACTATGACACCGGAAAACCCGTTACTGGATCTGCGCGTAAAAATCAGCGCGCTGGATGAGAAACTGCTGGCGCTGCTGGCCGAACGCCGCGCCCTTGCCGTTGAAGTGGGTAAAGCCAAGCTGGACTCCCATCGTCCGGTCCGTGATATCGACCGCGAGCGGGATCTGCTGGAACGTCTCATTCAGCTCGGCAAAGCGCATCATCTCGATGCCCACTACATCACCCGGCTGTTCCAGCTCATCATCGAAGACTCCGTTCTGACCCAGCAAGCGCTACTCCAGCAGCATCTCAATAAAACCAATCCGCACTCTGCGCGTATCGCTTTCCTCGGGCCAAAGGGCTCCTATTCTCACCTGGCCGCACGTCAGTATGCCGCTCGCCATTTCGAAGAATTTATTGAAAGCGGCTGCGCGAAGTTTGCCGACATTTTTAACCAGGTCGAGACCGGCCAGGCGGATTACGCCGTGGTGCCGATTGAAAACACCAGCTCCGGCGCCATCAACGACGTCTACGATTTGCTGCAGCACACCAGCCTGTCGCTGGTCGGCGAGCTGACGATCCCTATCGATCACTGCGTGCTGGTCTCCGGTTCAACGGACCTGAACACGATCGAAACGGTCTACAGCCACCCGCAGCCGTTCCAGCAGTGCAGCCAGTTCCTGAACCGCTATCCGAACTGGAAAATTGAGTACACCGAAAGCACCTCGGCGGCGATGGAAAAAGTCGCCCAGGCGAACTCCCCCAACGTTGCGGCGCTGGGCAGCGAAGCGGGCGGCGCGCTGTATGGTTTACAGGTGCTGGAACGCAACCTGGCGAACCAGACGCAAAATATTACCCGCTTCGTGGTGCTGGCCCGCAAGGCAATCAATGTGTCTGACCAGGTACCGGCCAAGACCACGCTGCTGATGGCCACCGGCCAACAGGCCGGTGCGCTGGTTGAAGCTCTGCTGGTACTGCGTAATCACAACCTGATCATGACCCGGCTGGAATCGCGCCCAATCCATGGCAACCCGTGGGAAGAGATGTTCTACCTCGATATCCAGGCCAACCTGGAGTCTGCTTCCATGCAGAAAGCCCTGCGCGAGCTGGGCGAGATCACGCGTTCCATGAAGGTGCTGGGCTGCTACCCGAGCGAAAACGTCGTCCCGGTCGATCCGATCTAACGTTCGATAAAACGGCTTTTCTTCATCCCTGCCACGCTCACCGGCAGGGTGAAGATGGCGCCGGAGAGCGGATATTTCGCCACCTCCTCCGCCTCCATATTCTCCCGCGTGGTGGTAATAAACAGCGTTTTCATATCATCGCCGCCAAAGCAAACCATCGTCGGGCAACGTACCGGCATGCGGTACTCTTCCAGCTGCTCCCCTTGCGGTGAAAAACGCGCGATGCGCCAGCCGTCAAACAGCGCGCTCCAGTAGCAGCCTTCCACATCCATCGCCGCGCCGTCCGGTATCCCCTCGCCCTCTTTAAACTGACGAAACACTTCTCGCTTACCCGGTTCGCCCTGCTCATCAAGCGACGTACGATAGATCACACCATTTGGCGTATCTGAGGTAAACATCCACTGCTTATCCGGGCTAAACGCTAAGCCATTATGCCCGTGGATATCGCACTGGATCACCTTCGGCGTCAGGTCGTTGTCGATGCGCATCAGCAGGGCACCGTTGTAATCTCCCGGCCCCCAGAACGTGCCCGCATAGAACCGGCCCAGATGGTCGGTGCCTCCATCGTTAAAACGCGCCAGCTGCGGGTTAGAGGGGTTATCACACACCTTGCGGCGCAGCAGGCCGTGTTTATCGGTCAGCCAGATACCCGTTCGCATCGCAACGATAAAACCACCCTGCTCACGCAGCGCGAAACACCCCACTTCCTCGTGGAAAGAGAGTACGGTGTGTTTCGCCGTCGGCAGATGGTAGCGGTGGATCTCGCCTTCCAGAATATCGGCCCAGTAGAGCGCCTGCTCTTCGGCGCTCCACGTCGGGCATTCAGGCAAATGCCCGGTGTAATTCAACAGCAGCTGCGGTTCAGCCATGACAGTTCCCCAAAATGAAAAAAGCCAGCATTGCTGGCTTTCAGTATATACATCATCGCATTACTGGCGACTGTCATTTGCCTGTCGCAACAACGTCCGGCTCTCATTCTGGAAACGCTGCGCATAATCGCCAAACCAGTGCTCGACCTTGCGGAAGCTGTCGATAAACGCCTGCTTGTCTCCGTGCTCAAGCAGCGTAATGGCTTCTCCAAAGCGCTGATAGTAGCGCTTGATCAGTGCCAGGTTGTTTTCGGAGGACATAATAATGTCCGCGTACAGCTGCGGATCCTGCGCGAACAGACGCCCAACCATCGCCAGCTCCAGACGATAGATAGGTGAAGAGAGCGCCAGCAGCTGTTCAAGCTGCACGTTCTCTTCCGCCAGATGCAGGCCGTAGGCAAACGTGGCAAAGTGGCGCAGCGCCTGAATGAACGCCATGTTCTGGTCGTGCTCAACCGCGCTAATGCGGTGCAGTCGCGCGCCCCATACCTGAATCTGTTCCAGGAACCACTGATAGGCTTCCGGCTGACGACCGTCGCAGTAAACCACCACCTGCTTAGCCAGGCTGCCGCTGTCCGGACCAAACATCGGGTGCAGACCCAGCACCGGCCCGGTATGCGCAGCCAGCATTGCCTGCAGCGGACCATTTTTGACGGAGGCCAGATCCACCAGGATACAGTCTTTCGGTAAAGGAGGAAGCTTCCCGACGATCTGCTCCGTCACGTGGATCGGCACGCTGACGATAACCATCCCGGCATCTTTCATGAGCTCCGGCGCCTGCGCCCAGTCCTCTTTTTCCAGAATGCGCACCTGATAGCCAGAAAGCGTCAGCATTTTTTCAAACAGGCGCCCCATCTGTCCTGCCCCGCCGACAATCACCACCGGACGCAGGGTCGGACAGAGGGTTTTGAAGCCCTTGTCGTTTTCACTAGAATAGGACTCTCGCATCACGCGACGCAGAACATCCTCAATCAAGTCCGGCGAAACGCCCAGCGCCTGCGCCTCTTTGCGACGGGAGGCGAGCATAGAGGCTTCGCGCTCCGGGACGTAAATCGGCAGGCCGTATTTGCTTTTCACCTCACCGACTTCGGCAACCAGCGCCATGCGACGCGCCAGCAGATCCAGCAGCGCCTTATCCACTTCATCAATTTGATCGCGCAGTGCGGTCAATTCAGCAACCATAACTACCCTCTTAAGCCAGACGCGTCGCCAGCTGGCCGCTTAAATCTTTATGGATCTCACGCAGCAGTGCATCGGTGGTTTCCCAGCTGATGCAGGCATCCGTCACGGAGACGCCGTGCTTCATGGCGCTGCGCGGTTGTTCAGATGATTGATTGCCTTCATGAATATTGCTCTCAATCATCAGACCGATAATCGAACGGTTGCCATCTTTGATCTGGGCGACCACGGATTCCGCAACCGCAGGCTGGCGACGGTAATCTTTATTCGAATTACCATGACTGCAATCTACCATCAGTGCCGGGCGCAGTCCCGCCTGCTCCATCTCTTTTTCACACTGCGCCACGTCCGCCGGGCTGTAGTTCGGGGCTTTCCCGCCGCGCAGGATCACGTGCCCGTCCGGGTTGCCCTGCGTTTGCAGGAGGCAGACCTGGCCCGCCTGGTTGATTCCGACGAAACGGTGCGGCATGGCGGCAGCGCGCATGGCGTTGATCGCCGTCGCCAGGCTGCCATCGGTACCGTTTTTAAAACCAACCGGCATCGACAGGCCAGACGCCATCTCGCGGTGGGTTTGCGATTCCGTGGTACGCGCGCCAATCGCGGACCAGCTGAACAGATCGCCAAGGTATTGCGGGCTGTTCGGATCCAGCGCTTCGGTTGCCAGCGGCAGGCCCATGCTGACCAGCTCCACCAGCAGGCGACGCGCAATCTTCAGGCCTGCTTCCACATCAAACGAGCCATCCATGTGCGGATCGTTAATCAACCCTTTCCAGCCAACGGTAGTACGTGGCTTCTCAAAATAGACGCGCATCACCAGGTAGAGGCTATCGCTGACCTCCTCCGCTAATGCTTTAAATCGACGAGCGTACTCAATGGCGGTTTCAGGATCGTGAATAGAGCAAGGACCACACACCACCAGCAGGCGCGGATCGCGGCCGGCGATGATGTCAGAAATGGTCTGGCGCGAGTGCTCAATCTGAGCCTCCTGCGCGACGCTCAGCGGAAATTCTGCTTTCAGCTGATCCGGAGTAATTAAAACCTGTTCGTCAGTGATATGTACGTTGTTCAGCGCGTCTTTTTGCATGATGGCGATCCTGTAAAGCTCGTTTGCGATAGTTGTTTTCCTCAATGAGGTGAAACCACGATACCATAAAAAGTAAACATTTCAATCCAAAATACGTACACATTACTTTACATCAGCCAATTTATTGCAAAAATCAGCCGTCAAAAAAGTAAAGTTTAAATTACAGACATACTTTCTTAAGCCAGGCTATGCTGAAGTAAAAAGGAGAATGGCTATGCGTTCAATTGCTCTCACGCTGTTGTCGCTGTTTTTAACGGGCTGCCAGATCAATCCTTATACCTTCCAGCCTGACTGGACCAGTCCATCCTGGTTTGATGCCGGTAAAGAAGACGCCATGAATGGCCTGCCGGTTAAAGATAACCAGACCCTGGCCGATAGTTTTAACGACACCCACGTTGATCGTAGTGAATATCTTCGCGGCTATGCCGATGGTCAGAAGAGAGTCTGCGAAGAAGGGTTTATTCACGCCTGGGGATTAGCGGGCAAATCTTTCCCTGCCAGTTGCGATACTGCTGAAAACGCGGCAAAACTGCGTGCGTCATGGCAAAAAGGGATGGATGAAAGTATGCGCTCCAGCAGACTCAATTAAGTCTGTTTTTAATCACCGGAAAATAAACAACAGTAGGATTTAGCTTAGGTTGACCTGAGGCTATTTCTGACATAATGACGGCTCTGACAAACAATGGTATTCTGCCCGCAACTCTTAAGGACATCTATTTCCAGAGCGATGTGGCGGATTCTGGTGAGAAATTTATTCTTGATCTCTTTTTTCCGACTCACTCTGGTGTTAATGCTGTTCATTATGGTGGGCCCAGCGACGGCAGGCACGCTCACGGAAACGGATAAATCGGTACGCTCGATAGTCTCAGGCATTGTGAGCTATACGCGATGGCCGTCACTATCCGGGCAACCTAAACTCTGCATCTATGCCACTTCTCACTATACGCACGCGCTTAGCGGTGACGAAGGGCACAACGAGTTACCCTATACTCCCGCTATTGTACATAACGATCGGGAAGCCCTGGCCGCGACGTGCGATGCGATTTATTTTGGGTCTGAATCACCGGCAAAACAACTTGAATTAATAAGCCAATATCAGGGCAGAGCATTGCTATTAATCTCAGAGCAAAATCCGGAATGTGTAATTGGCAGTGCCTTTTGCCTGATGATCGATCGTGGCCAGGTCCGGTTCTCCGTCAACCTGGATGCATTGACGCGCAGTGGCGTAAGAGTCAATCCGGATGTATTAATGCTGGCACGGAATAAGCAGCATGGATAAAGATTTCACTTCAACGCCACGTCCGACGTTTAAAAGAACGTTGAGGCGAAACAGCATGATAAGCGTCATTATCACGATGACGTTAATATGGCTGTTGCTCTGTTTTGCTTCCGTTGTGACGTTAAAACAATACGCGCAAAAGAACCTTGAATTAACCGGGGCCACGATGAGCCACAGCCTGGAAGCCTCGCTGGTTTTCAACGACTCGCTGGCGGCCAACGAAACGCTTGCCGCCCTGGGCAAACAGGGGCAGTTTGCCGCGGCGGAGGTGATTAATGCGCATAAAAAGCGGTTCGCCTACTGGTCCTGGAACCCGGAAGATAACAACGACACGCTGGGCGCGCTGGTCAGCCGCTGGCTTTTCCCCGTACCGGTTGCGCAGCCCATCATGCATAACGGCTTAACGATCGGCGAAATCCGCCTTACCGCGCGTGACAGTCTGATCAGCCATTTCATCTGGACGTCGTTTGCCGTACTGACTGGCTGCATTCTCTTTGCCGCCGTCGTCGCGCTCGTCATTACCCAGTCTTTGCATCGTGGAATGGTCACGGCGCTGCAGAACATTACCGACGTCGTGCATGACGTGCGCACGAACCGAAATTTCTCCCGCCGGGTGAAAGACGGCCGTATCGAAGAATTTCACCAGTTTGGCGAAGACTTCAATAGTCTTCTGGATAAAATGGAAGAGTGGCAGCTGAAGCTTCAGGCGAAAAATGCCCAGCTGTTGCGGACCGCCATGCACGACCCGCTTACCGGTCTTGCCAACCGCGCGGCGTTTCGTAACAGCATTGCGGCATTAATGAATGACCCTTCAGCCAGAACAAACTCGGCCCTGCTCTTCCTCGACGATGATAATTTTAAGTTTATTAACGACACCTGGGGACACGCGGCAGGAGACTGCGTGCTGATCGAAGTCGCCAGCAGAATGATGGAGTTTGGCGACAAACGTCATCAGTCCTACCGCCTTGGCGGTGACGAATTTGCCATGGTGCTGTACGGCGTGCACTCTGAGCTTGAGGTTCAACATATTTGTGCTGCACTTTCGCAGCAGTTTATCCGTCCGTTTGATCTTCATAACGGACAAAAAGCATCGATGTCACTCAGCATTGGCTTTGCTCTGGCGTGGGAAAATACTTCCGTGGAAGCATTACTGGAGAGGGCTGACCGCAACATGTACCAGGTTAAAAACCAGCGTACGAAAACAATAAGTTAGAAAGGATACACTATGTTAAAACGTTACTTCGCGCCCTTAGTACTGGCCTCACTGGTTCTGGCAGGCTGCCAGTCGCCGCCGGAAGGCAAATTCACTCCTGAGCAAATTGCGGCGATGAAGTCTTACGGTTTTAACGAACTGAACGGTGACTGGTCGCTTGGGATGTCGGACACCATCCTGTTTGATAAAAATGACGCCAGGCTGCGATCGGAGAGTGAAACGCAGATCCAGTCCATGGCCTCTCGCCTGGCGGAAACCGGCCTGACCCACGCGCGAATGGACGGTCACACGGATAACTACGGGGAAGAGAGCTACAACGAAGCGCTCTCGTTAAAACGCGCCAACGCCGTGGCCGATGCCTGGGCGAAGGGGGCAAATATACCGCGCAGCAATCTCACCACGCGGGGATTAGGTCAAAAATACCCGGTTGCGAGCAACAGTACCTCACAAGGGCGCGCTGAAAACCGCCGCGTCGCAGTGGTAATCAGCACGCCATAAGGCTATTTAGCGGAGGATTCGGCGAGCGTCACCCTGGTTGCCGCTCGCCAGCGCAGCCAGTCCACCAGAACAAACAGCGCCAGACTCACGCCCATGACTGGCAATGCCAGTCCCAACAGGACGCTGATTAACACCGTAACGCCTCTTCCCCACACTGACAAGGCAAGCCAGCTCTGGCAAAGCGTCTGTACCGGACTCACTGCCGATTGCGCCGGACGACGCATCCACCACATCCGGTATCCCCAGATAATGAGCACGCAAAGGGCAAGACCGAACGCCAGCAGCAGCAGCTGGTTCGCCAGGCCGAATAAGATCCCCATATGGAAATCCACGCCCCAGCGGGTCAGTTTTGCCATTAGCGGGAAATCCTTGAATCGGGTTCTGTCCAGAACCTGCATCGTATGAGGATCAACCGCCACGGCGTCCACCTGGGTCGGCCAGCTGCGATCGATTTCCGTCACGGTCCAGGCGCGATCCCTCGTTTTCGCCGGGCGGATCTCCAGCTTGCTGGCATCAATCCCCGCGTGACGCGCCGCGCTTAACACCCCGTCAAACTGCGTCAGATCCATCGCCATTTCCGGCATCATCATCCCACCGTGATGACCGCGATGTTCGGCATGTTCATCCATGATCTCATGTTGGCCGGATAGCGTCGTGTTCACCTGCGGGGTGAGCCAGTTCATCTCTGCCCGCAGCTTATCCACGTTTCCGCCAGCCCACTGGGACCAGGTCAGGCCGGTTGCGGAGAACAGCAGCATTCCACCCAGCAGAACCCAGCCCAGCGTCACGTGCACCCGACGCCGGTTCTGGAAGCGATTGTTGATCCGCCGTTTGGGCCGGTTATAACACCACAGGGCAATACCGCCCAGCGCGGCGACCCACATCCACGAGGCCGCAAGCTCGCTGTAAAGGCGCCCAATGTCGCCCAGCATCAGGGACGTATGCAGGTAATCAATGGTCTGACGCAGGGGTAAAATCCCGCTGGTGCCGTATACCGTCAGATCTCCCAGCACCGTCAGGCTTACCGGATCGATAAAGATAGCCCGGTTCTCCGATGGCCCAAGTTTCGGGTCAGCGAACATCACGCGGGTGGTTTCGCCCTCAACCAGGCCCGGACGAACGGCGTGCAAACGTAAATCTGATCCAACGGTTTTTTCCGCCAGGGCGATTTGTTCCGCCAGAGGCAGTGGCTCGCCTATAGAATCCGCGTGGAGCGCGTGCCGGTAGAGTGCGTTTTCCAGCTGTGGGGTCGCCACATACAGCGTCCCGGTTAGCGCGGCGAAGAAGATAAACGGGCCGACAAACAGCCCAACGTAGAAATGAAGGCGACGCAGCAGGTTTCCCCATGCCGCGCGCGAGGTGCAGGTAGTCATACTTTTCCTTTTTAAGGCAAAAAGTTATCGATATTTTTAAAGGGAAAAAGCAGACTGCCGCGGCGGCGCGCGGGTATCAGGGTAAAGCCAGGGGAAGAAGTGCCAGTGCTTGACCGCCTGACGCGGCGGCTTAACGCGAAGCCTCTGTAGCACCACGCTGAGCAGGACGATGAGCGCCAGCATCACGCCAGGGACATGCGCTAACAGCACGCAGTAGCCGCACGCTTCCGCATGGTCGACGGGCATCGTGTGTGGCATATCGCCGTGATGCTCGTCCATCGACATCATGCTCATGTCATGATGCATGCCCGGCATGGCGCTCATGGGATCTTTCTGCAATGAGACGGAGATCAGGGGTGCTACCACGATCAGCAGGATCGCAAACAGCGCGGTCAATGCCGCTGCGCGTTTCCAGCTATTCTGATGCAGTATGTTATCCACTTCCCCTCCATACAAGAGGCAAGCATTGTAAATGATTTATGACAAAAGGGTTAACGCGAGAGGTGCGATGGGATAAAAAAAGGGCCAGCCTTTCGGCCAGCCCTTTCTAACAGGATGTCGCTTAAGCGAATCTTAGTTCAGACGCTCTTTAATACGAGCAGACTTACCAGTACGCTCACGCAGGTAGTACAGTTTAGCTTTACGTACAGCACCACGACGTTTAACAGCAATGCTGTCAACTACCGGAGAGTGAGTCTGGAAGACACGCTCAACGCCTTCGCCGTTGGAAATTTTACGAACAGTGAATGCAGAGTGCAGACCGCGGTTACGAATAGCGATAACCACGCCCTCGAATGCCTGCAGACGTTTTTTGGAACCTTCAACAACCCATACTTTCACTTCCACGGTGTCACCTGGACGGAAGGAAGGTACGTCCTGCTTCATCTGCTCTTGTTCAAGTTGCTTAATAATGTTGCTCATAATTTAATCTCTTATCCTGGGTAAACTGATATTCGGGAGCGTATTACGCATTCCCATCATGTTCATGCTGCTGTTGCGCGTGTTCAGTTTTGAACTCGGCCAGCAACTTTGCTTGCTCTTCAGTCAGAGCCAGGTTTTCCAGAAGTTCAGGTCTTCTAAGCCAGGTTCGGCCCAGCGACTGCTTCAAACGCCAGCGACGTATCTCAGCATGGTTTCCTGACAGTAACACTGCCGGGACTTCCATCCCTTCTAACACTTCAGGACGGGTATAGTGTGGACAGTCCAGCAACCCATCGGCAAAGGAATCTTCCGTTGCCGAAGCTTCATGGCCCAGTACTCCCGGAATGAACCGGGCGACGGAGTCAATCAGCGTCATTGCGGGTAACTCACCACCGCTGAGAACGTAATCGCCGATAGACCATTCTTCGTCAATCTCGGTTTGAATTACGCGCTCATCTATCCCTTCGTAGCGTCCACAGACCAGAATCAGCTTTTGATTCGTCGCCAGTTCGCTGACGCCCGCTTGATCAAGCTTGCGTCCCTGAGGTGACAGATAAATCACCTTTGCGCCTTCACCTGCCGCGGCTTTTGCTGTGTGAATGGCGTCCCGTAAGGGTTGCACCATCATTAGCATCCCCGGTCCGCCGCCGTAAGGACGATCGTCCACGGTACGGTGCCGGTCATGAGTAAAGTCACGAGGACTCCAGCTCTGGATGCTCAGCAGGCCATTCTTTACTGCCCGGCCAGTTACCCCGTAATCGGTAATCGCGCGGAACATTTCAGGAAACAGGCTAATTATGCCAATCCACATAGCGCCGTCTTTTACCGTTTATCCGGAGAATTTAAAAACCAGGATCCCAATCTACTTCAATGGTTTGAGTAGTGAGATCGACTTTCTTGATAACCTGTCCATCGAGGAACGGGACCAACCGCTCCTTGATGCCAAATGCATCTTTCAGGTTTGCCTTAATGACGAGAACGTCATTTGACCCGGTTTCCATCATATCGATGACTTTCCCCAGGCTGTAGCCTTCAGTCGTGACTACCTGGCAACCCATAAGGTCTTTCCAGTAGTAGTCGCCCTCTTCCAGCTGTGGCAACTGCGACGAATCCACGACAATTTCACAATTAGTCAGCGCATTCGCGGCATCACGATCGTCAACGCCTTTCAGCTTGATGATGATGTCCTGATTGTGGTGACGCCAGCTTTCCAGCTCGACCTCTTCCCACTTACCGCCTTTCTGGATAAACCAGGGCTGGTAATTAAAAATGCTATCAGCGTCTTCAGTGGAGGAAAACACTCTGAGCCAACCACGGATACCGTAGCAAGAACCCATTTTTCCCAATACGATCGGTTCAACAGGTGCTTTATTGCTCATCATGACCACCGTGACAGATTAAGCTGCTTTGTTTGCTGCTTTGATCAGCGTAGCAACGCGATCGGAAACAGTAGCGCCCTGGCCAACCCAGTGAGCGATACGATCCAGATCCAGACGAGTTTCTTCTTCTGCGCCAGCGGCCAGTGGGTTGAAGAAACCAACGCGCTCGATGAAGCGACCGTTGCGTGCATTACGGCTGTCAGTCACAACAACCTGGTAGAACGGACGCTTTTTAGCGCCGTGACGTGCTAAACGAATAGTTACCATAACATCCTCTTGTGTGAATAAAACAACCGGGCCCCATCGAGGAACGGAGCCCGGGTGTCATATTAAAAGCCCGAAAATTTTACTCATTTTCGGGCAAAAAGCAATCTCAAAAGCGATTAACGCCCTGGAAAACCGGGAGGCATCATCCCTTTCATGCCGCGCATCATCTTCGCCATGCCGCCTTTCTTCATTTTCTTCATCATGCGCTGCATGTCGTCGAACTGTTTCAGAAGGCGGTTAACGTCCTGCACCTGCATGCCGCAACCGGCTGCGATACGGCGTTTACGGGAACCTTTGATGATGTCCGGGTTAGCGCGCTCTTTCAGCGTCATCGAGTTGATGATCGCCTCCATACGCACCAGCACCTTGTCATCCATCTGCGCTTTCACGTTGTCTGGGATCTGGCCCATGCCCGGCAGTTTGCCCATCAGGCTGGCCATGCCGCCCATGTTTTTCATCTGACGCAGCTGCTCAAGGAAGTCGGTGAGATCGAAACCGTCGCCTTTTTTCAGCTTGCTGGCCAGCTTCTCGGCCTGCGCGCGGTCAACCTTGCTCTCGATATCTTCGATCAGCGACAGCACGTCGCCCATGCCGAGGATACGGGAGGCAATACGATCCGGGTGGAACGGCTCCAGCGCTTCAGTTTTCTCGCCCACGCCGAGGAATTTGATCGGCTTACCGGTGATGTGACGAATGGAGAGGGCCGCACCGCCGCGGGCGTCACCGTCCACTTTGGTCAGCACCACGCCGGTTAACGGCAGCGCTTCGTTAAACGCTTTCGCGGTATTCGCCGCATCCTGACCGGTCATGGCGTCGACGACAAACAGGGTCTCTACCGGGTTGATAGAGGCATGCACCTGCTTGATCTCGTCCATCATCGCTTCGTCAACGTGCAGACGACCGGCGGTATCCACCAGCAGCACGTCGTAGAATTTCAGCTTCGCCTCTTTCAGCGCGGCGTTAACGATGTCGACAGGCTTCTGCGCCACGTCGGACGGGAAGAAATCCACGCCAACCTGCTCTGCCAGGGTTTCCAGCTGCTTGATCGCCGCCGGGCGATAGACGTCCGCAGAGACCACCAGCACTTTCTTCTTGTGCTTTTCGCGCAGGAACTTACCCAGCTTACCGACGCTGGTGGTTTTACCCGCACCCTGCAGGCCCGCCATCAGCACCACGGCCGGTGGCTGAGCGGCCAGGTTAAGCACCTGGTTCTCTTCGCCCATCGCCGAAACCAGTTCGTTACGAACGATTTTGACGAACTCCTGACCCGGGGTCAGGCTCTTGTTAACTTCATGACCAACCGCCTTCTCTTTCACGCGGTTGATAAAATCACGAACAACCGGCAACGCGACGTCTGCTTCCAGCAGCGCCATGCGCACTTCGCGCAGCGTTTCCTTGATGTTCTCTTCAGTAAGGCGTCCGCGGCCGCTGATGTTGCGCAGCGTGCGCGACAAACGATCGGTTAAATTATCAAACATTGTCTCTCGCCTGAGTAGAAACGTTGGGCCGCCATGAGCGACACATACACAGAATTTTGCCGGAGTATAACATGAAGGCGCCTTTGTTGTTATGCAACGGTTGGAGCAGGCGTCACGTAACGTTATACTGCTTCTCTTTCTTATTAAGACAACTGTCGATGCCTATATGCCTGTTTTCGCACTGATCGCCCTTGTTGCCTACTCTGTCAGCCTCGCGCTGATTATTCCCGGACTGCTGCAAAAAAACAGCGGCTGGCGGCGCATGGCTATTCTTTCGGCGGTGATCGCACTGATTAGCCACGCCTTTGCGCTGGAATCACGCATTATCCCCGGCGACGGCAGCGTGCAAAACCTGAGCGTGCTGAACGTCGGCTCGCTGGTCAGCCTGATGATCTGTACGGTAATGACCATCGTCGCGTCTAAAAATCGCGGCTGGCTGCTGCTGCCGATTGTCTACACCTTCGCGCTGATCAATCTGGCCCTCGCCACCTTTATGCCTAATGAGTTCATTACGCATCTGGAGGCGACGCCGGGGATGCTGGTGCATATCGGCCTGTCGCTCTTTGCCTACGCGACGCTGATCATCGCCGCGCTTTACGCCATGCAGCTCGCCTGGATTGACTACCAGCTGAAAAACAAAAAGCTGGCGTTTAACCATGAAATGCCGCCGCTGATGGTCATTGAGCGTAAGATGTTCCACATCACCCAGGTGGGCGTGGTGCTGCTGACGCTCACGCTCTGCACGGGGCTGTTTTACATGAAGAACCTGTTCAGCGTGGAGAATATCGATAAAGCGGTGCTCTCCATCATCGCGTGGTTTGTCTATATTGTCCTGTTATGGGGCCATTATCATGAAGGCTGGCGCGGTCGTCGCGTGGTCTGGTTCAACGTCGCGGGTGCGGGCATTCTCACCCTTGCCTATTTTGGCAGCCGCTTCATACAGCAATTTGCTGGCTAAGAAACAAAGGAGTTCCCCCTGGAACACATCTCAACCACCACGCTGATCGTTATCCTGATCGTCATGGTGGTCATCTCCGCCTATTTCTCCGGCTCGGAAACCGGCATGATGACCCTGAACCGCTACCGGTTACGTCATCGTGCTAAACAGGGTAACCGCGCCGCCCGTCGCGTTGAAAAGCTGCTCCGCAAGCCGGATCGCCTGATTAGCCTGGTGCTCATCGGCAACAACCTCGTCAACATTCTGGCCTCTGCGCTCGGCACCATCGTCGGGATGCGCCTGTACGGCAACGCCGGGGTGGCGATTGCCACCGGCGTGCTGACGTTCGTGGTGCTGGTGTTTGCCGAAGTGCTGCCAAAAACCATCGCCGCGCTTTACCCTGAAAAGGTCGCCTATCCGAGCAGCTTCCTGCTGGCACCGCTGCAGATCCTGATGATGCCGCTGGTCTGGCTGCTGAACATGGTGACGCGCGTCCTGATGCGGATGGTGGGAATCAAAGCCGACGTCACCATCAGCAGCGCGCTCAGCAAAGAGGAGCTGCGCACCATCGTGAATGAATCCCGCTCGCAGATCTCCCGGCGCAATCAGGACATGCTCCTGTCGGTGCTGGATCTGGAAAAGGTGAGCGTGAACGACATCATGGTGCCGCGTAACGAAATCGTCGGTATCGACATCAATGACGACTGGAAAGCCATCGTTCGCCAGCTGACGCACTCTCCGCACGGGCGCATTGTGCTGTACCGCGACTCGCTGGATGACGCCATCAGCATGCTGCGCGTGCGCGAAGCCTACCGTCTGATGACCGAGAAAAAAGAGTTCACCAAAGAGGTGATGCTGCGCGCCGCCGACGAAATTTATTACGTGCCGGAAGGAACGCCGCTCAGCACGCAGCTGGTGAAATTCCAGCGCAACAAGAAGAAGGTCGGCCTGGTGGTCAATGAGTACGGCGATATCCAGGGGCTGGTGACGGTCGAAGATATTCTGGAAGAGATTGTCGGGGACTTTACCACCTCAATGTCGCCTTCCCTCGCGGAAGAGGTCACCCCGCAAAACGACGGATCGGTGCTGATTGACGGAAGCGCGAACATTCGTGAACTCAACAAAGCCTTTAACTGGCATTTGCCGGAAGATGAGGCTCGCACCATTAACGGGATGATTCTGGAAGCGTTGGAAGAGATCCCGGCGGCGGGCACGCGGGTGCGCATTGAGCAGTACGATATTGATATCCTGGACGTGCAGGACAATATGATCAAGCAGGTAAAAGTCCTGCCCGTTAAACCCCTGCGCGAAAGTATCGCGGAGTAAGGTTGTAGGCCGGGTAAGGCGAACGCCGCTACCCGGCACTACGGATAGCGAATTACGCTTTCGCTTTCGCCACGGTTACCATCGCAGCGCGGATGGTACGGCCGTTCAGGGTATAGCCTTTCTGCATCACGCCCAGCACTTTACCGGCTTCAATCTCTTCAGATTCAACCATCGCAATGGCCTGATGAACGTTTGGATCCAGCGGAACATCGGTATCGGCAATCACTTCCACGCCAAACTTACGCACCACGTCGAGCATGGATTTCAGCGTCAGTTCGATACCTTCGATCATTGCGGCGTTGTCCGGATTCGCTTTGTCAGCCACTTCCAGCGCGCGATCGAGGCTATCGATCACCGGCAGCAGTTCGTTGACGAATTTCTCCAGCGCAAATTTATGCGCCTTCTCAACGTCCTGCTCGGTACGACGACGCAGGTTTTCCATTTCCGCCTTGATGCGCAGAACACTGTCGCGTTCGCGATTCTGTGCTTCTACCAGCTGGGCTTCCAGATTCGCAATTTTTTCATCGCGCGGGTCCACCTGCTCAGCAGATGCGTCTGGCTCTACAGCCTCAACTTCATCGTGCTGTTCCGTGATAATTTCTTCAGGGGCTTGCCCCTCAGGCGTTTTCTGTTCTTTACTACTCATGAATTTCTCCGCGTTTTTCTGCATTCATCTCGCTAACTTCGCTTATTATGGGGATCAGTTTCCGGGATTCAAGGGAACAAGACAGATTGTCATCATTCATCAGGCACAAGGACCTCCAGAAAATGAATAATCATTTCAGGTGTATTGGGATCGTCGGGCATCCGCGTCACCCTACCGCACTAACGACACATGAAATGTTGTATCGCTGGTTGTGTAGCAAAGGCTATGAAGTGATGGTCGAGCAGCAGATTGCCCAGGAACTGCAGCTGAAGAGCGTCAAAACCGGCACGCTGGCGGAAATTGGCCAACAGGCCGATCTCGCCGTGGTGGTGGGCGGCGACGGCAACATGCTCGGCGCGGCCCGCACGCTGGCGCGCTATGACATTAAGGTCATCGGCATCAACCGTGGCAATCTCGGCTTTTTAACCGACCTGGACCCGGACAATGCACAGCAGCAGCTGGCCGACGTGCTGGAAGGCCACTATATCAGTGAAAAACGCTTTTTACTGGAAGCGCAGGTGTGCCAGCAGGACTGCCAGAAACGCATCAGCACCGCCATTAACGAGGTTGTCCTTCACCCTGGCAAAGTGGCGCACATGATTGAGTTCGAAGTTTATATCGACGAGATCTTTGCCTTCTCCCAGCGTTCTGACGGGCTGATTATCTCCACCCCGACCGGCTCAACCGCCTACTCGCTTTCTGCCGGCGGCCCGATCCTGACGCCCTCGCTGGATGCCATTACCCTGGTGCCGATGTTCCCGCACACGCTCTCCGCCCGCCCGCTGGTGATCAACGGCGACAGCACGATCCGTCTGCGCTTCTCGCACCGCCGTAACGACCTGGAGATCAGCTGCGACAGCCAGATAGCGCTGCCTATCCAGGAAGGTGAAGATGTGCTTATTCGCCGGTGTGATTACCACCTGAATTTGATACACCCAAAAGATTACAGCTATTTCAACACATTAAGCTCGAAGCTTGGCTGGTCAAAAAAATTGTTCTGATTTTGCATCCAGGACTTTACTGTATATAAAACCAGTTTATACTGTACGAAAACACAGTTATGGTTTTTCATACAGGAAAACAATTATGCTGGCACAACTGACCATCAGCAACTTTGCCATTGTTCGTGAGCTTGAGATCGATTTCCACAGCGGCATGACGGCGATCACCGGGGAAACCGGTGCGGGTAAATCCATTGCCATTGATGCCCTCGGCTTGTGCCTTGGCGGCCGCGCTGAGGGCGACATGGTGCGCATGGGCGCAAACCGTGCCGACCTGTGCGCCCGCTTCTCCCTGAAAGACACCCCTGCTGCCCAGCGCTGGCTGGAGCAGAATCAGCTTGAAGATGGACGTGAGTGTTTACTTCGCCGCGTTATTAGCAGCGACGGTCGCTCACGCGGCTTTATCAACGGCACGGCGGTCCCGCTCTCCCAGCTCCGTGAACTCGGCCAGCTGCTTATCCAGATCCACGGTCAGCACGCGCATCAGCAACTCGTTAAACCCGAACAGCAGAAAGCGCTGCTGGATGGTTATGCGGGTGAGTACGCGCTTACTCAGCTTATGGCAGAGCACTATCGCCAGTGGCATCAGAGCTGCCGTGAACTTGCCCAGCACCAGCAGCAAAGCCAGGAGCGCGCCGCCCGTGCGGAGCTGCTGGAATACCAGCTCAAAGAGCTGAACGAATTCAACCCGCAGCCGGGTGAGTTTGAGCAAATCGACGAAGAGTACAAGCGCCTGGCGAACAGCGGTCACTTGCTCTCAACCAGCCAGAATGCGCTCAACCTGCTGGCGGATGGCGAAGACGTTAACCTGCAGAGTCAGCTGTATAACGTCCGTCAGCTGCTTACCGAACTGGTCGGCATGGACAGCAAACTGTCTGGCGTCCTGGATATGCTGGAAGAGGCGGCCATTCAGATCTCTGAAGCCGGTGACGAACTTCGCCACTACTGTGAGCGTCTGGATCTCGACCCGAACCGTCTGTTTGAGCTGGAGCAGCGTATCTCCCGTCAAATCTCGCTGTCGCGCAAGCACCACGTTACGCCGGAAGAGCTGCCGGGCTACTATCAGTCTCTGCTGGACGAGCAGCAGCAGCTTGACGATCAGGCTGACTCGCAGGAGACCCTCTCTCTGGCGGTGAGCCTGCACCATGAACAGGCGCTGGCGACAGCGCTAAAGCTGCATGAAATTCGTCAGCACTATGCTCAGGAGTTAAGCCAGCACATTACCGACAGCATGCACACGCTGGCGATGCCGCACGGCGTCTTCACCATTGACGTTCGCTTTGAAGAGAACCACCTGACGGCGGAAGGTGCGGATCGCATCGAATTCCGCGTCACCACCAACCCGGGGCAGCCGCTGCAGGCGATCTCCAAAGTGGCCTCAGGCGGTGAACTGTCGCGTATTGCGCTGGCGATTCAGGTGATCACCGCGCGTAAAATGGACACCCCGGCGCTAATTTTCGATGAAGTGGATGTCGGCATCAGCGGCCCGACGGCGGCGGTGGTGGGTAAACTGCTGCGCCAGCTCGGCGAATCCACGCAGGTGATGTGTGTCACCCACCTGCCGCAGGTCGCGGGCTGTGGCCATCATCACTTTATCGTCAGCAAAGAAACCGACGGTGAAATGACCGAAACGCACATGAAGCCGCTGGATAAACGTGCGCGTCTGCAGGAGCTGGCACGCCTGCTCGGCGGCAGCGAAGTCACGCGTAACACACTCGCGAACGCGAAAGAACTGCTGGCGGCATAAACTTTTTCGGGATCTCAGGGTCATACAGAACAACAAAAACGCCGCCAGACCGGTTTCAAAGTGGGGCAAGGTCTATTATCATCGGCATATTACATATGAGCCGCGTTCTGCTCGGGCCCGAAAAGGAATCAAATCACTATGCGTTGTAAAATGCTGACCGCTGCCGCAGCGGTTCTTCTGATGTTGACCGCAGGCTGTTCCACTCTGGAGAAAGTGGTTTACCGTCCTGACATCAACCAGGGGAACTACCTTACCCCTAACGATGTGTCCAAAATCCGCGTGGGGATGACACAACAGCAGGTCGCTTATG
Source organism: Enterobacter cloacae complex sp. 2021EL-01169 (assembly GCF_020733125.1). Classification (NCBI taxonomy): domain Bacteria; kingdom Pseudomonadati; phylum Pseudomonadota; class Gammaproteobacteria; order Enterobacterales; family Enterobacteriaceae; genus Enterobacter; species Enterobacter cloacae complex sp. 2021EL-01169. Next base: position 71,066 of record NZ_JAJFTC010000014.1, on the reverse strand, counting down.
CACTGGGAACCCCGATGATGTCCGATCCGTTCGGCACTAACACCTGGTTCTATGTATTCCGTCAGAAGCCGGGCCATGAAGATGCGACCCAGCAGACCCTGACGCTGACCTTCAGCACCGCCGGTGTGTTGACCAACATCGACAACAAGCCTGCCCTGACTAAATAATCCGGTGTCAGAAATGCAAAAAGGTGCTCATTGAGCACCTTTTTTGTATCTGAGTTCTTACGAAGAATCGTAGCCCCGCTAAGCGCTGCGCCACCGGGGAAGAAAGCGCTACTTACTGGCCTTCTCCGCGCGTTGGCGACGCAGCTCTTTCGGGTCGGCAATCAGCGGACGATAAATCTCCACCCGGTCGCCCTCTTTCAGCACATCGCCCAGCTTCACCGGACGGCTATAAATCCCGACCTTGTTCTTCGCCAGGTCGATATCGCTGCGAAGCTCGAGGATGCCGGAAGCACGGATGGCCTCCTCAACGGTCGCCCCCTCCTCCAGCGTCACGCGCTGCAGATACTGCTTCTCCGGCAGCGCGTACACCACTTCTACAGCAATCTTATGCGACACTGTAAACCTCTTTGGCGCGGGTGGTGAACGCCTGAACCATATTCGATGCCAGCTCTTTAAAGATGCGGCCAAACGCCAGCTCAATCAGCTTATTGGTAAACTCGAAGTCCAGATGGAACTCAATGCGGCAGGCGTCAGCGCTCAGCGGCGTAAACTTCCAGCCTCCCATCAGGGTTTTGAACGGACCATCCACCAGATGCATCAAAATACTCTGATTGTTTGTCAGCGTATTACGGGTGGTGAACGTCTTGCTGATCCCCGCTTTGGAGACATCCACCGCCGCGGTCATCTGCGTCGGGCCAGACTCCAGAACGCGGCTCCCGGTGCATCCCGGAATAAATTCTGGATAAGACTGAACATCGTTCACTAACTGATACATTTGTTCCGCGCTGTAAGGCACAAGCGCAGTACGGCTAATCTGAGGCATAGCATTTCCCATGGTCACACAACGGACAAATAATAACATTTATCACCTGTTAAAAAAACGCTAAGCCTCATCTCGTGCTAAGATAGCGCGTTAGACCTCACAGGACGCAATGAGGTGACTTTTTGAAATCAGATTACCGACGGCTTTACGACACTTATGACGAAGAAAAAAGCACATAAACCAGGCTCGGCGACCATTGCGCTCAACAAGCGTGCTCGCCACGAGTATTTCATTGAAGAAGAATTCGAAGCTGGCCTTGCGTTGCAGGGCTGGGAAGTAAAATCGCTGCGCGCCGGGAAAGCCAACATCGGCGATAGCTACGTGATCCTGAAAGATGGCGAAGCCTTCCTGTTCGGCGCGAACTTTACGCCGCTGACCGTCGCCTCTTCACACTATGTGTGTGACCCAACGCGCACGCGTAAATTGCTGCTGAACAAGCGTGAGCTGGAATCCCTCTACGGACGCATCAACCGCGAAGGTTTCACCGTGGTCGCCCTGTCGCTGTACTGGAAAAACGCCTGGTGTAAAGTGAAAATTGGCGTCGCGAAGGGTAAAAAACAGCACGACAAGCGTACTGACCTGAAAGAGCGCGAGTGGCAGCTGGACAAAGCGCGCATTATGAAAAACGCAGGACGTTGATTCTGCACACTTATTGTACTATTCAATAAGTTAGCGTTCCGGGCTGGTATCCAGGAAGTGAAATCTGGTATACTCAGTTCAACACTATTGGGGCTGATTCTGGATTCGACGGGATTTGCGAAACCCAAGGTGCATGCCGAGGGGCGGTTTGCCTCGTTAAAAGCCGCAAAAAAATAGTCGCAAACGACGAAAACTACGCTTTAGCAGCTTAATAACCTGCTCTGAGCCCTCTCTCCCTAGCTTCCGCTCTTAAGACGGGGATCAAAGAGAGGTCAAACCCAAAAGAGATCGCGTGGAAGCCCTGCCTGGGGTTGAAGCGTTAAAACTAATCAGGCTAGTTCGTTAGTGGCGTGTCTGTCCGCAGCTGGCGTGCGAATGTAAAGACAAACTAAGCATGTAGTACCGAGGATGTAGAAATTTCGGACGCGGGTTCAACTCCCGCCAGCTCCACCAAAATTCTCCATCGGCGATCACCAGAGTCGACTGATGAAGTCCTGAAAGCCCGCACGGCGCAAGCCCTGCGGGCTTTTTTGTACCCTCAACATGTCCCGCGAAGTCCGTAAAATTTCCCGACGACACAGTAACATCACGCCATTAAACATAATTTCTCTCATGCTCAATAAGCCATTCTTTGCGTGAAATCCCCCCTCCGTAACCTGTCATCGTCCCTTCTTTTCCAATTATCCTGTGACAGGGGATCACAATCGCAATCCGGTTGGCACCATTAGCTGCAGCGACGGCGCGCACAGCATTGGGCTTATTAAGCCGTAGTGAAATGGCCTGATAGTGTGAGGTCTGTCCATAGGGAACCGCACGCAACGCATGCCAGACGGATTGTTGAAAATCACTGCCCGGAGCATCTAAAGCGAGATCGAACTGTCGGCGCGTTCCGGCAAAATACTCGCCGATTTCTTTTACTGTCTGCCGGGTATGGCTGTTTTCGCCGGTGACGATTCTGGCGTTAAATAAACGCTGGATATCGCGGAATTCTGTTTCTAACATCCGGCGATCGGTAAACTCCAGCAGACAGACTCCCCGGTCTGTCGCGCAGACAAACATCGGTCCAAGCGTCGTGGTAAACCGGTGAATGACTATCACCTGGGTTGCCTGAGTCGGCGCTGCGCCAGTAAGCCGCTTGTAGGTATAACCAAAGCCGCTCAGCGATTCATAGCCATTGTCCAGCGCAACGTCAGTCGCCGCTCGTCCACTTTTCAGCTCCTGCAGGGCAACGTTGACCCGCTGCATTCGCTGGAAAGCCTGAAAAGTGATGCCGTGATGTTGCAGGAACCAGCGCCTTACCCGCTCCGGGCTGATGCCATGCTGACGAAGCTCCGCGTCTGCTACACGGGATTTGATATCGCGCCTGACAAGCGCAAGCGCCTGCTCAACGAATAATGGCGCGCTGTGCGCATTTTCCGCAGGTCTGCAGACCTTACAGGGACGAAAGCCGTCCGCCAGGGCAGATTTGGCATCTTTATAAAATTCGACATTTTCGCGTTTGGGTTTTCGCGCCCGGCATACCGAAATGCAGAATACGCCCGTGGTTTTGACGCCAACAAAAAACACGCCAGTGTAGTCTGAAGCACGTTCAAGTAATGCCTGATACCAGATATCACACAGATTTTTATCGGTTATTTTCATCACCAAAAAGTCCTTCAAACGTCTGACGAGATCGGATCGCATGCATGACATCAGTCAGCGTTGACTGCATCGCTGAATGAACAAAATTGCCCATTGAAATGCGGCTTACCCCTGCCCGTTTCAGCCTGTCGAATGACGGAAGATCGGGCATACACATGACATTCAGAGGTAAACCCGTTGCCTCTGTAATGAGGCTGATGTCTTTCTCTGACGTGAGGCAGGGAACAAAAAGGCCGTCAGCACCTGCAGCTTTATAGCGTTGACCCCGTAATATTGTCTCCTGCAACGCGTCTTTATGCCCGAGCAGGTACGTATCAGTCCGGATGTTCAGGAACAGGCTATAATTTTCGCTTCTCAGCGTATCGCACACTGATCTCAAATTACGGGAAAAATCAGAGGCATCGTCAAGCTGACGAACCCCGTTTATGACTCGGCTGTCTTCGAGGTTAACGCCTGCGACGCCTGTCTGAGCAAGGCGCTGCAGATTGTCTGCTATCTCTTCGGCTGAATCACCATACCCTGCTTCCATGTCAACGCTCACTGGCAGGTTGCTGGCAGCCCGGATCCGGGTGACCATATAAAATAGCTCATCAAACGGTACTCCCTGCCCGTCGTCATATCCCAGTGTGGACGCGATTGCCGCGCTGGACGTTCCCAGTACCTGATAGCCTGCTTTTTGCGCTGCGACAGCACTGGCGGCATCCCAGACGTTGGCGATAAGAAGAGGTTCGTGCTGGTAGTGGCGTTCTGCAAAGTTCATATTCACACCCTCTCGATAGATTGAAAATGAATCTAAGCATTCAGGAAAAACCTCACAACCGAAATTCAGACGACCATTTTTTAGCAAACGTCGTCTGAACGCGGGTGCGGAACAGACCAAACCTTTTAAGGTCAGGTTCTGTCTTCAAGCATGGCAATAACCGCCCAACGGCCCGCATCGTCTGCGATATTTTCCGGCAGCGCATCAGCTCGCAGCGTGACATAAGCATCAACAGCCTTTCTGATGGCCGTTCTGACGGAATCACGATCGTGCATTGCCAGCGTGGAAGTCAGCAGGTCATCAGGATCGATGCTGAGGAATTCGATGCGGCGTACCCCACGTTGCGGTAGATTTGCTCGACGGTACAGCATAGGTCCCAGCACTTGCTCCCGGAAGAATGCCAGCATGCCTATCGCTTCAAAGAGTTCTCCCCTTCCCAGTTTCACCACCGCGTAATGAAGCCAGATCCAGGCTCGGGACTCAAACCACTCCGGGGTCATATCAGGCCAGTGAGCGCTAAATTTAGCCAGTTGGCGCTCCAGAGCGGTGTTATCACGGGTAAATAACACCACGGGCTCCTCAACGCGTTGAGTGAGCATGTCCAGGGTGACAAATTTCAGATCGACGTGAAGGAGTTCGGGGCCATACAGGCAAATAAGCAGACGAGGCTCTCCCACATGTTCCCCGGTGAAAGCATGGAGCAGGTGACCCAGTGTTCCGGCGAACACAATACGCTGTGCCATGATTTCGTCATAGTAGAGAGGGTCTACCACAACGACAAAATCAAGATCGGAGTATTGATCGAACCCGCCATGAACAAGCGAGCCGCCAGCGAGAAGGGAGTGAATCCGCGAATCAGCCTGAAATTTAAGCTTAAGTTGCTCTGCAAAACTTCTGTGTAAATCGGGTAACGTACTAAGCATACTTTTTCCTGTTCACAAAAAAGACAAAGCATTACAGAATATCGCGCCGGGTATAAGCAGGCCAGATGTTTTTGCAGGAACAGTAATGTTCTCAGAGAGTTCTCCCGATGAATAACTAGTTCATGAGGATATATGGACATTTCACTGCTTACAGGACAACAGACAAACGCATGGTCAGCGACCATGATTAATCTGGAAGCATGTAAACTCATTAATACTGCAAATAGGGTAGCTGCTGACCATCTCAAAGATGGGCTCACCAGAATTCAGTTTATGGAAGACATTAAGTCTTTTATCACTGAGCAATTTTCTCTTGCCCGCAGAGCGAAATCCGATGAAGAAGGGATTTCCTATATAAACAATCTCAGGGCAAAGAACGAAAATCTTCTTGAACAAGATCGCCTGCTCAGAACGAAAGCAGCGTAGCTTTATGCAAGGGTTGAGTTCATTAAGGAAAACAATAAAGTTGTTGGCTATGTCATTCCCGCTGTACAGGTTGTTTTTGCTGGGTTACAAGCCGCCGGTGGATTACTCCTTGCGAGCTCGATGACGCCTGTCGGTGTGTTGTTAGGTGCCACACTGGTGATTGATGCGGCTAATACCGTATCCAGAGAAGTGAATAATCAATTACTGAACAAACCTGATTCGCAGGGATTTTTCGCTGACACAGCAATGCCAGTTGCAGAGAGTAGTTGATATTGTTAACCCCCTGACATTGACAAATATCAACACCCTCTCCATCCCTCCTGTGCAAAATTACCCACACCACTCAGCGCTACGGAATAGCCGCTTAACCCGGAAGGAACGCCACCATGTACAGACCCATAACCGTCATAATATTCATTCTCCTGACGCTCGCCGCCCTCGCGGAAATAGGCGTTTTATCCTTTGGATAATCCTCAGGCTAAATACCTCTCATCAGGGCATGTTGATCTCATTACAGTTTTTTCCTAAAGCCATCCCGTTTCGCCTGTGCCATGCTGAACCACGCTCATAACCGATAACGTTAAATGAGGATATTATGAAAAAAACAATTATCGCATTATCTGCCGTTCTGCTGGCTTCCCCAGTATTTGCTGCGACCACACATGCAACTGACGATACCGTCGCGGCGGCGAACGCAAACGCCAACGAGGCGAAGCAAAAACTGCACGAAGAGCAGAACAAAGGTGAAGAGCTGAAGCTGAAACAGAAGCATGCTGCGGAAGGTAAAAGCGAAAGCTTTGGCAGCAAGGTCAGCGAAGATTCCCAGAAAGCCTGGCATAAAACCAAAGAAGGCACCGAGAAAGGGTGGGATGCCACCAAAGAAGGCGCGGAAAAAGGCTGGAACAAAACCAAAGAAGGTGCCAGCGAGCTGGAAAAGAAAGTCACTGAGTAATTAGTTATACTCACGAAAAGGTCGCGCTTGCGGCCTTTTTTATTTCTTCGAATATTATTAGCACCTCGGGCGTTTACGCAGTGCGCACTTATCGGAGAAACCACTATGTATCGCCTTTTGGCCTTTCTGACCGTTCTGCTGTTATGCCCTTCCCTGCATGCTGCCCCGAAAAGCTACCTCATCGACACCGAAAACACCGCCATTCGGCTCTCGTGGCACGCCTTCGGCGGCATCCTCTCCTGGGCGACGTTCAGCGGCGTGACGGGTGCCGTAACGCTCAATCCGGATAACGACGTTGACGACCACATCCACGTCACCATTCCCGTAGCAACCCTGGTGGCCTCAAACACGCTGCTCACCTGGCAATTAAAAAGCGACATGTTTTTTGATGCGGAGCACTACCCGACCATCGAGTTCATCAGCTCTCGCGTGGTCGACCAGGGCGCCGGACGGTTCAGGGTGTTCGGCACGTTGACCGTTCGAAACATTGCCCGGCCGGTGATCCTGGAGGCCGGGGTGCAAGACCCGCATGCGCAGGCCCTCACGCTGGATGCCACCACCGCGATATCACGCGCGTCCTACGGGATGAATAAGTTTGCGCTGGTCGTTGACGATCGTATTGCCATCGCCATTGCGATACAGACTAACAAGGTGCCGTCATCCTGAGAGCACGCGCTGCAGCCGCTCAGCGTTTCCCCGCAGGTGAGACGGCGGGTTGCGGCCAATCAGGACAAACTGATAACCCGCCTCCTGCCACCACGCCAGGTTCATGCTGTGCCGCTGCTCCTGTTGGAGCGAGACCGTCGTCTTCTCATCAACAGGCGAAATGCAGAGGGCCATCGGGCCGTAGTCGGCGTTGATCCAGGCTATCTGCGCGATAGACGTCGTTTCATAGCGCAGCATGCGCACCATTTTAAGCTCTGCCCCCTGCAGGGTAAGCTGCGACAGGTTTAGCGTCATGCCGATGTCCTGCGCGGCCCGTTCCAGCCCGCGCTGCAGAACCGGCGTTGCGCTGTCCATATCCAGCAGCGTCTCGACGCTGTACAGGGACATATATTGCGCTTCGAGGTCGCGGATATGGGCGTTCTCATCCGCAGGCGCAGCTGAGGGACGCAGCAGATACCCCAGCCCGGAACCCACCAGCAAAAAGCTGGCCGAGGCGGCGATCAGCGCCCGTCGGCTGACGCCAGCCGCCGTCGAGACCTGCGGGTCGGGAAGTGCCGCGAGACGCGCCTGCATCCTCTCAAGAGGCGCATCATCCAGCAGGGAGGCAAACGCCCCGGCGTAATCCTGGCTGCTTTTCATCAGTTCGTCGGTTCGCCCGGCGAGGCGCTCGTCACATTTTAACTGTTCTTCAAATAACTGCGCGTCGGCGCGGCACATCTCGCCATCTATCCAGGCCACGATGGCGTCGTCGTTATAGGGCGGTGCAAAACGGTGCGCGTTCAAGAGCGTTTCTCCTTTACCGGAGACAGTGCGTCAGCGGATTTGGCAAGCCGAGCCCGCGCCGTCGCCAGCCGGCTCATCACGGTACCGATCGGCACCGCCAGGGTCTCCGCCGCCTCCTGGTAGGTAAAGCCTTCGATATAAACCAAAAATACCGCGTTGCGCTGGGCTTCGGGCAGCGCATTAACGCGCTGCATCACCTTCAGGTAATGCAGGCGCGTCTCATCCTGTTCGCGGGTGTCGGGCGCCAGCAGCTCGTCGCTGGGGACAAATCCCTGCCCCTGGCGAACGTGTCGTGCCCGAAGCTCAGAGATCCAGATGGAGTGCAGGATCGCGAACAGCCATCTGTCGATGCGCGTGCCAGGCGTATACTGGCTGCTTCTTTCAAGCGCACGCACGCAGGTGGACTGAACCAGCTCTTCGGCGATATCCCTGTTTCGCGACAGCACCAGCCCATAGCGCCAGAGGCGCGGCAGGAGTGCGGCGAGCTGTTGACGAACCTCACGCGTTGCGATGGGTTTTCCCTCTACTAGATAATCAGGATTCCGGATGTCCATTGATGGCGGCCTGCAGGTCACGGTACTCCTCGCAGGACTGGCCACAGATACCGGCAATCACCTTCAGCTGTTCTTTCGCGAGGTCCGGGCGTCCTTTCACCATCCATGCTTCACCGAGATACTCCCGGGCTTTGGCATAATCCGGCGCGATAGCCAGCGCGCGCTGGTAGTAACCAATCCCTTCGTCCGTGCGACCCAGTTTGCGCGTGGCGAACCCGCGATAGTTCCACGCTTCAGCCGTGTTGCCATTTTTCAGCGAATCCAGCAGGTTCAGCGCCGCCTGGTACTCGCCTTTCTTCGCGAGATGGTACGCGTAGTTGGTTTTGTCCTGGTCGCTGAGGCTGCTGCTCTTGTCCGGCACGCATTTCTGCGTGGCGCTGTCATACACCTGTCCGGAAGGACAATCAGGCGTTTTGCTCTCGGTACTATTATTGCCCATGGCCAGCGCCAGCGGGGACAGCAAAGAAAAAATCAGCACCGGGATCAAACGAAACGAGGTTGTGCGCATATAAAACTCCAGGGTGAGTGGGGAGTGACGTCAGTAAACGTCCGGGTGAGGATTTTTATTCATTCTTCGGTGAATTTTTTCTGTCCTAAAACCCTGCCTGCACTTCAGTTGTAAAGGTAATAAACCAGGTTATTTTTTGTTTTCTCGTTATTATTCCTTGCGCCCATTAGCAGAGTTTTAACCCTATACAAGAATATATTTCATTACCTAAGTGACATAATATATCTTACATCAAAAACGTTACCCTAACTTAAACACATATTAAGCGCACTTAAATAATAACGTTTGGCATGATATTTAAAATGCTCCCTACCAATTATCATACCGGGACGTAAACGTTAAATAACAGCACCACAAAAGAAAACAAAAAGACAATAAAAACAATGATATAAAAAACAACAATTATAAAAAAGAGCAATCCATTAATGCCCCACTCATTGTTTCCATCTTTATTTACCAAAGCTTAATTTGCACAACACTCATTTTCTGTCTATATCATTTTTATATTCCAGAAACCAATTCCTCTATTAATTACAGGGTTTTATAAAATACAAAACACCCATTAAACGTTTTTTTCATAAGTCATTAGATTCGCTCTGATGTTGCCACTCTGACGCATGGCGGGCATCGTGCGCGCTGAAATCTACGGTGAGCGCTGTTTTATAACAGCAGCTGCGCCGGGGGCGCCCTTTACCTTCAGCAGAGATGGCTCGTCTTGCTCGCCGTTCATGACACTTCTGCTGGAGTAATAACAAAATGAGCCAAATCTCTGTTATTTCAAAACTTACTGGCGTAGAAACGACCCTGGAAGGTACACAGGTTACGCTGAACCATTCCTCTGTCGTTGAGCTTCACGTCGAGCGAGCGAGCGTCTCACACTTCGCGCGAAGCGGTAACGACCTGCTGGTGACATTGCACTCCGGCGAGGTGATCACCCTTAAAAACTTCTATGTGGCGGACGCGCAGGGCGTGAGCCAGCTGGTTCTGCAGGACAGCAACGGCGCATTATGGTGGATTGAAGATCCGACCGGGGCCGCCACGTACGAATCTATCGCGTCCACGGACGTGCTGCTTGCGGCGTCAGGAAGTGACGCTGGTGGCGCCGCCATCTGGCCATGGGCCCTGGGTGGTATTGCCGCTGCAGGGGGCATCGCGGCCGCGGCAAGTAGCGGCGGCGGTGGCGGCGGTGGTGGCAGCAGTAACAATTCGGCCGATCCGGATACGACTGCACCAAATGCACCTTCCGGCCTTAAGTTCTCCTCAGACGGTAAAACCGTCACCGGTTCCGCCGAACCCGGCAGTACCATCACGCTGAAAGACGCGAACGGCAACGTCATTGGCACAGGAAAAACGGGCAGCGACGGCAACTTTAGCGTATCCCTCGGGACACCGTTGACCAACGGCGAGCAGGTTACTGCCACCGCAACGGATAGCGCCGGGAATACCAGCCAGGGTTCAAGCGTCACCGCACCGGATCTCACCGCACCCGATGCACCCACGATTGGCAGCGTAATCGACGATATCGCCCCTCAGACGGGGACGGTGACCAACGGCGGCAGCACCAACGATCGGCGGCCGCAGCTCTCCGGCACCGCCGAAGCGGGCTCCACCGTGACGATTTATGACGGCGGAATAGCCATTGGCACCGCGGTCGTTGCCAGCAATGGCACATGGACATTCACCCCGTCCGTCGACCTGAATGAAAGCACCCACCAGATTACCGTACGGGCAACCGACGCCGCCGGCAACACCGGGCCAGCCTCACCGGTATTCATCCTCACCGTCGATCTCACCCCTCCGACAGCGCCCACCGCGATTGTGCTGCTCGACGATACGGGCCTTATCCGAGGAACAATCACGTCGGGCGTGCCTACCGATGCCTCGCAGCCGATCCTGGCGGGAACGGGCGAACCCGGTGGAACCATCACCATTTACGATAACGGCGTGGCGATTGGTACAACGACGGTGCTGCCTAACGGTACCTGGAGCGTTACCCCAGGGGGCCCGCTCCCGGACGGAACGCACTCGATCACCGTCACTGAAACCGATGCCGCCGGAAACCAGAGTACGGCCTCTGAGCCTATCATCTTTACCGTGGACACCACGCCGCCGTCAGCCCCAGGAAACCTCGTGGTGTCGAATGATGGCGGTACCATCAGCGGCATCGGAGAAGCAGGCAGCACGGTGACCATCCGTGAAGGCGATTTCACCCTTGGCACAGTGGTTGTTGATAGCCAGGGGAACTTCAGCCTGACGCTGAGCCCGCCGAGGATCAACGGCGAAATCCTGACCGCTGACGCCACCGACACGGCGGGTAACACCAGTCCGACCACCTCCGCGGCGGCACCGGACATTACCCCGCCGCAGACCCCGGTCATCCTGTCGGTGATCGATGACGTGCAGGCCACCACCGGCCCCGTGGCCCAGAATGGGCTGACCAACGACCGGGCACCGACCGTGAACGGCACAGGCGAGGCAGGTTCGACCATCACGATTTATAACGGCAGCGATGCCCTCGGTACGGTGGTTGTTCCCTCCTCCGGCCAGTGGAGCTTTACGCCGCCCACACCGCTGACCGACGGCACCTGGGTGCTGACCGCGAAGGCGACGGATCCCGCCGGTAACCCGAGCGGGATATCAAACACGTGGACAATTAACGTTGACGGGACGGCACCTGGCGCCTCGGTGATTTTACAGGTTGTAAACGATATTCCAGGGCAGACCGGCGCGATCGACGTGAACGGGACCACCAACGACGCCACCCCGACGCTCAGCGGTACCGCTGAAGCAAACGCGACGATCAGCCTGCGCGTGGACGGTGTTGAAATTGGTACAACCGTCGCCAATGGCCTCGGCGTATGGAGCTTTACCCCTTCCTCCCCAATCGGTGAAGGCCCCCATGCTCTGACCGCCGTCGCGACCGATGCGGCAGGTAACCCCGGCCCCGTCTCCAACACCTGGACTCTGACGGTTGACAGCGTCGCGCCTGCGGCGCCGGTCATTACCCAGGTGCTGGATGATGTGCCGGAGCGCCTCGGCGCCCTCAATTCTGGCGACAGCACCAACGACACCACGCCAACGCTCAACGGCACGGCTGAACCGGGCTCAACCGTTACCATTCGCCTGGATGGTGCCGATCTCACTACGATTCTGATCGATGGCAGCGGCACCTGGACCTATACCCTTCCCACGCCGCTTGACGAAGGTCCTCATACCTTTAGCGTCGTCGCCACCGACGCGGCGGGTAACACCAGCCAGCCGTCTGACGACTTCACCCTGAACGTCGATATCACTGCGCCAGCGGCGGCCACCATCGCCACCGTAACCGACGACGTCGGCGGTGTACTGGGTTCGCTCAACAGCGGCGATACCACGGATGACACTCGTCCCCTGCTGCAGGGCACCGCCCCGGCAGACACGGTGATCACCGTCTATGACGGCACGACTCTGCTCGGCACCGCCACCCTCAACGGCAGCGGCGGCTGGAGCTTCACGCCCGTGACCCCGCTCACCGACGGTCCGCATTCCCTGACGGTGCACGCCACGGATGCCGCGGGCAATACCACCATCTCAACGCCATTTGAACTGACGGTGGATACCGTTGCGCCTGCCACGCCGGATATCCCGGCCATTACCGTCAATCCTGACGGCACAACAACGCCGCTGAATCCGGGCGAAACCACCCGCGACACCACGCCGACCCTGAGCGGTACCGGCAATCCGGGTGATACCGTGACGATCTACGACAGCGGCGTCAAAATCGGCGACGCTGTCGTGGACAATACCGGCAACTGGAACTGGACGCCGCCATCCCCCCTGGCTGGCGGCACCTATGACATCACCCTGACCGTCACTAACGTGGACGGCACGGGCAACGAAAGCGCCCCGTCGCAGCCGGTCACCATCACCATTGATACCGAGGCGCCGGCTACGCCTGCGGCACCGATCGTCACCGACAGCGTCACCCAGATCACCGGCCCCGTCCCCAATGGCGGCACCACCAACGATCCGCGCCCGGTGCTGAGCGGCACCGGTACGCCAAACGACGTTATCAACATCACTGACACCGTTAACGGTACACCGACCGTTGTGGGCACCGTCACGGTAGACAGCAACGGCAACTGGAGCTGGCGTCCCGGCAGCGACATTGCCGAGGGCAGCCACGCCTATACCGCCACCGCCACGGATGAAGCGGGCAACGTCTCTGACCCGTCGTCAGCGATTACGATCATCGTGGATACCCTGGCGCCGGATACACCGGTGATTAGTGCAGTGGGCGGTGCGCCTGATGGTGGCTTTATCACAGATACCACGCCGACAGTGGGCGGAACCGGGGTTAACGGTGAGACGGTGATCGTCTACAACAACGGCGTCGAATTGGGCCGTGTCGTGGTGGTGAACGGAGAATGGAGCCTGACGCTTCCAGCACAAACGGACGGCCCGCTGAACATTACCGTAGCGGGCGTGGACGCAGCGGGCAACCTTAGCGCGCCGAGTTCGGTCTTTACCGTCACGCTCGACACCGTTGCGCCCGGGATACCGCAAATTAATGCTGTCTCAGACAGCCAGCTCACCAACAACGTGCTCTACACCCGCGACGGTACGCCGACCCTAACCGGGACCGGCGAGCCCGGCACCACCGTTATCGTCTCCGTCGACGGTACTGCGTCAGGTGTGCCGATCACGATCCAGCCGGACGGCAGCTGGAGCTGGACCGCAGGCACAACGCTCCTGGATGGTTCACATACCTTTACTGTCTCGTCAGTCGATCAGGCAGGCAATCCGTCAAACGGTTCAGCGTCACTGAGCGTGACGGTGGATACCCAGGACCCAACCGCCCCGGGCAATCTTAGCCTTGCTCCAGAAGGTACACCGCTGACCGGCACCGCCGAAGCAGGCGCACTCATCACCGTTAAGGATAGTGGCGGTAACGTCATTGGTACCGGGGTGGCGACCGGCGGCAGTTTCTCCATTGCGGTCAGCCCGGCCCCGCAGGATGGCGCGACCCTGACCGTGACCGCGACCGATGCTTCCGGACGTACCAGCGTTGATGCAACTTATAACGTCACCGGTACGCTTCCGAATCTTCCTGACGTGCCCGTGATCGTGGCCATCAACGATGACGTCGACCCAATCATTGGCGACGTGAAAGGCAAAACGACCAACGACACCACCCCAACCCTCACCGGTACGGCTCAGGCGGGAAGCCAGATCGCTATCTACCTGGACGGTGGCGTGACGCCCGTCTCGACGGTCACGGCCGACGGCAGCGGCAACTGGAGCTATACGCCGGCCGCGCTTGGCGAGGGGCTGCACACCTTTGAGGTGACTGCGACCCTCAACGGCCAGACCAGCGGCCGCTCTCCGGCGGCCAGCGTCACCGTTGACCTTACCGCGCCGGGCACGCCGACCATCGGCGCCGTGATTGACGACGTCGGCCCGGGCACCGGCCCGCTGACCAGCGGCCAGACCACCAACGACAACCAGCCGACGCTCACCGGCACCGGCGCGGTGGGCGATACCATCTCGATCTACAACAACGGCGTGCTGCTGGACAGTGTGGTAATCGGCAATACCGGCACCTGGAGCTACACCACGCCTGTCCTGGCAGAGGGCAATCACGTCCTGACCATCCGCGAGACCGATCCGGCGGGGAACCAGAGCGGTCCTTCGGCGGGCTTCACCGTCGTGGTGGATTCCGTTTCCGCCACGCCGGTCATCACCAACGTCACGGATAATGTGGGCAATGCCGCCACCACGGTGGTCAGCGGCGAGCTCACCAACGACGCCACGCCAACCCTTACAGGGACAGCGGACGCAAACAGCGTGGTGACTATTTTCGACGGCGGCACCCAGATTGCCGTGGTCACGGCTGACAACACGGGTACCTGGACGTTTACTCCTGATACCGCCCTCGGCGAAGGCTCGCACAGCTTCACCGTCCGGGCGACCGACCCGCAGGGCAACCTCAGCGCGGTCTCCGCGCCCTGGAGCGTGGTGATTGACCTGACGGCACCGACGGTTCCAACGCTGGATAATGTGAACGACGACGTCCCTGGCGGCGTCCTGGGTAACCTCACCAGCGGCCAGGTAACCAACGACAGCACCCCAACCATCAGCGGCACCGGGCTGGCGGGCAGCACTATCCACATCATGAATAACGGCACGCAGATTGGTACAACGACCGTTGACGGAAGCGGGAACTGGTCCTTTACGCCGACCGCGCCGCTGGGCGACGGCAGCTACGCCCTGCGCGCGTATGCAACGGATACTGCAGGCAACGCCTCGGCGAACTCATCGGTCTTCGCTTTTACCATTGATACCGCAGCCCCCGGCGTGCCGGTGGTGACCAGCGTGGTTGATGATATCGGTCCGGTCACCGGGACGCTCACGTCGGGTAACAGCACCAACGACGCGCGTCCGACCTTCAGCGGCACGGGCGAAGTGGGTTCTACCGTGCACGTGCTCGTTGATGGCAACGAAATTGGCACGGCGGTGGTCAATGCCCAGGGCAACTGGAGCTTCACCCCGGGCAGCGATCTGGCCGAAGGTCCACACGCCATCACCTTTAACGCGACCGATGCGGCAGGCAACACCGGCGCCACAACGGACCCGTTTAACCTGACGGTCGATACGGGCGTGCCGTTAGCGCCGGTCATCTCGACCGCGGGTGACAACGTGGGCAGTATTCAAACCCCGCTCTCTTCCGGGCAGAGCACCGACGACACCACGCCGACGCTGAACGGCACCGCGACCGCCAACGCCACGGTTACCGTGTATGAAAACGGACAGCCGGTCGGCACCGTGCAGGCGGACGGCACCGGCGCATGGAGCTTTACGCCATCAGCGCCGCTCACAAGCGGCAGCCATACCTGGACCGCCACGGTCACCGATGCAGCGGGCAACGTCAGCCCGACCTCGCCGGGCTTTACCCTGATTGTTGATACCGCGGCACCGAACGCGCCGGTTATCAGCCAGGCGATAGACGACGTGGGCAGCATCACCGGCCCGCTCACGTCCGGACTGACGACCGACGACACCCAGCCGCAGCTTGTTGGGACCAGCGAACCGTTTGCCACCGTGAAAATCTATGAGGGCACCACCCTGGTCGGCACGGGCACCGCGGACGGCAGCGGCAGCTGGAGCATCGTGCTCACCCCTCCGCTGACCGCGGGCGCGCACAGCTTTACCGCGCAGGCCACGGATGCGGCAGGCAATACCAGCGTGTCGTCCACCAGCTTCAGCCTCACCGTCGACACCACGCCGCCTGCGCTGCCTGTGCTGACCAGCATTCTGGATGACGTGGGCAATGCGGCGACGCCGGTTGCCAACGGTGGGTTCACCAACGACGCGCAGCCGACGCTCAGCGGTACGGCAGAAGCGGGGTCGACGGTGAAAATCTTTGATAACGGGGTCCAGATCGGCAGCGTGACGGCGACCGGCGGCGCGTGGAGCTTTACACCATCTCCGGCGCTGAGCAACGGCGCGCACACGTTGACCTTCACCGCCACCGATGCGGTGGGCAACGCCAGCGCCCCCACCGCCGGATATGTCATTAACGTCGATACCCTTCCGCCAGCCGCGCCGGTCATCAGTTCGGTCATTGATGATGTCGGCAGCGTCACCGGGCCCGTGACCGGTACGAACCCGACTAACGACACCCGTCCAACGCTGAGCGGGACCGCCGAAGCGAATGCCACGGTTCGGATCTACGACGGCATCACGCTGGTGGGCACGGTCACCGCCGATGGCAGCGGCAACTGGACCCTGCCACAAACCACCACCACGTTGACGCAGGGCACGCATAACTTTACCGCTACGGCCACCGATGCGGCGGGCAACACCAGCGTGGCGTCAGCCGTGACGACGATTATCGTCGATACGACCGCGCCAACGGCGCCGACCGGCACCTTCAACGCCGACGGTAGCATCCTGACCGGGAGCGCGGAGGCGGGCAGCACCGTCACTATCCGCCTTGCGGACGGTTCAACGGTGACCGCCATTGCGGGCAGCAACGGCACCTACAGCTACACCTTCATTAACAAACAGATCGAAGGTCAGACGCTGCAGATCACCGCGACCGACGTCGCAGGCAACACCTCCCTGCCGGGCTCTGCCCTTGCGCCGGTGGTGCCGCTCTCCGCCAGCAATAACGTTGAGGAGTTGAACCTCAGCACCACGGCGACCGTCACCAACAGCCAGTACAGCGACTACGGCTTCCTGCTGGTCGGCGCCGTGGGCAACGTCCTGACGCTGATCGGTAATGACACCGCGCAGGTGAACTTCACGGTGGGCAACGGCGGCAGCGCGGACATCGTGGTAAACGCCAATGCCACGGGAGCGGTGCTCTCTCTGCTCAATACCCTTGAGCTGGTGGTGCAGCACTACGTCAACGGTGTCTGGACAACCGTGGTGGATACCGGCCAGCCGCAGTTTGCCGATCTCCTGACCCTCGGCGCCACCGGCGTCTCGCTGAACCTGACCGGGCTGGCCGACGGCAACTACCGCGTGCTCAGCTATAACACCAACCTGCTGGCGACAGGTTCCTACACCAGCCTCGACGTGGCGGTGAAAGAGACCGGTCCGGGTACGGTCACGGGCGATACCAGCCTCAACGGCAACGTGATCCTCGATACGGACCCGACCGCCGGCAGCGACAACGCGCCGGCCGGCACCACTATCTCCACGGTCACTAACGCGCAGGGCGTGACCACCAGCGTGAACGCCGACGGCACGGTGATCCAGGGCAAATACGGTACGTTGACCATCAACCGCGACGGCAGCTATACCTACAACCTGACTGATACCAGCGCCGCGGTCGTTGGCCGGACGGAGAGCTTCACCTACACCATCACCCATAACGGCGTCAGCGCGTCGGCAAACCTGGTGCTGTCTCTGGGTGCCGGTACGGTCATCAACGGCATTGTGGCAGTGGACGACACGGCCTCGCTGACCTTTGACACCACCGTGAGTGAGGTGAATAACGGCGCCTCGTCTCAGAACGGTTTTACCCTGGTGGGCATTAATCTCGGCAGCACGCTGGGGCTTAACCTGCTGGACGACCTGACCAACCCGATTATTTACAACGTGGAGGAAGGGACGACCCGCACCATGACCATCCAGGCCTCCGTGGGCGGCGTGGCGCTGGCATCGGTGTTCGATCTGTACGTCTATAAGTTCAACAATGCGACCCAGACCTTCGAGCAGGTTCGCGTCGAGTCGGGCTGGCTGCGCGCGCCGCTGCTGGGGGGCACGTCACCGCAGCTGACGCTGAACCTGCCTGCCGGGGAGTACCTGTTCCTGCTGAATACCGCGTCCGGGATCACCGCCCTGACGGCCTACACGCTGAGCGTCCTGCAGGACCATGTCTACAGCGTGGCGAGTATCAGCGAAACGACCACCGGCGACGTGCTGGCGAATGACCCGGTTCCAGCGGGCACGCTGGTTACCGAAGTGAACGGCGTGACGGTCAACAGCAGCGGCACCACCACCATTCAGGGGGAATACGGCACGCTGACCATCAATGCGTCCGGTCAGTACACCTATACCCTGAGGAGCGGCGTAGGCGCGGACCATATCAGCACGCCGGATACGTTCGTCTACACCGTTACCGCGCCTGACGGCTCGAAGGATACGGCATCGCTCAACATCACCCCAACCGCGCAGGCAATGAATGCGGTCAACGATGTCAGCGCCACGATGGACCTTACCTCGGTGCACCACACGTCGGTCTACTCGGATACCACCGTGGGCGTCGCCAGCTGGACCACGGCCCTGCTCTCGTCAACCCAGGGCAGCGGCAGCGGAACCTTCGTGGTCGACCCGAACACCGCGCTGCACAACGCGTCGCTGCACTTTAGCGTGGCCTCGCTGCTGGCGCTGGGCGGGCTGACGGTGAACTGGACGATTAGCGATGCCAACGGCGTGATCCGCAGCGGCTCCTTCAGCGGCGGCTCGCTGCTGGGCGGCAGTATCGACGTCCCGCTGACCGGGCTGGATCTCAACGCCGGGACCTATACGCTGAGCTTTACCGGTAGCGTACCGGGGCTCAGCGTCGGGACCATCACCATCACGCCAAGCGTAAACGGCACCACCTACTCGCTGAGTAATTTCGACGTCACCGGCAGCCACACCGTCAACGGCAATATCTTTGACGGCACCGACTCTGGCGGCGTGCTGGATCAGCTCCACTCGGTGGATACCCGTCTGAGCGTGACCGGCTACAACGGCGTGACCACCACGCTGGATCCGTATACCGGCAGCGCAACGGTGAACATTGTCGGCCACTACGGCACGCTGGCGATCGGCGCTGACGGCCATTACACCTACACCCTGAACAGCGGGGTATCGCTCTCAACCATGACGTCGAAGGAGACCTTCAACTACACCCTGACCGACTCTGCCGGAAGAACGGATACCGCCACGCTGACCATCAATATGGCGCCGCAGTTCATCAGCTCTGAGCATAACGACGCCATCACCGGTACGGCCTACGGCGATACGCTGATTTACCAGGTGCTGAACAGTACGGTGGGGAATGCCACGGCGGGTAACGTCAGCAGCGCCGGAGGCGATCACTGGACCGGGTTCTCGCTGGCGCAGGGAGACAAGATCGACATCGGCGATCTGCTGGTGGGCTGGGACGGTAATACCGCCTCGTTGGGGAATTATATCCATGTTACACAAAGCGGTAGCAACACTGTGATCTCCATCGACCGTGATGGTGCAGGGTCCACCTACACTAATACTGCACTCGTTACGCTTGATAACGTGCAGACCACGTACGACGAGCTTGTTAACCAGCAACACATCATTACCTGATAGCACCTGCAACAGATGACCCGGGCGCACAGCGCCCGGGCATTAATAATAAAGCTGTACTTTTTTATTAGGGACATGAAATGGGAATGAAGATGCCTTACTGGTGGCTCTCGTGCTGCCTGATATCTGTGCCCGCTTTCTGCGCAAATCCGGCGGCAACCATCAATACCGGACAGCTTCGCGAAACGCAGGAACTCCCCTCGCTCAATGGTCGCGTGGCCCCGGTGGCTGGCAACGCCGCGCCCGGTTCATTACAGCTTGGCGAGGCCGTCAACCGTGCCGTCACCTGGCATCCGGCCATCAGCGAAGCCGTGGGCAAACTCTACCAGCAGAGCGAAGAGGTGGACGTCGCAAAATCAAAATACTATCCGCAGATTAATGCCGGCGTGGACAACGGGTATTCCCACGACGGCGACCAGAACGGCTTTACGCCGTCGCTGGTGCTTTCCCTCTCACAAATGCTCTACGACTTCGGCAAGGTTGCCAGCCAGGTGCGCGCCGAAAGCGCCGGCGTGGCCCAGCAGCAGGCTAACGTGCTGGTGAGTATCGACACCATCGCCCACGATACCGCCATCGCCATGGTACAGGTGCAAACCTGGCAGCAGATGGTCGACACCGCCAAAGAGCAGCTTGACGCCCTCTCCTCCATTGGCACGCTGACCCGCCAGCGTAACGACGAGGGGGCTACGTCGCTCTCTGACGTGGTGCAGACCGATGCCCGTATCGAAGGTGCGCGCGCCCAGCTGATGCAATACCAGGCCAGCCTGGACAGCGCCCGCGCGACGCTGATGAGCTTTCTCGGCTGGAACAGCCTGAATGCGATCAGCAATGATTTTCCGCAAAAGCTGGCCCGCAGCTGCGATGTCGCCGAGCCGGACGACCGCCTGGTTCCCGCGGTACTCGCCGCCTGGGCGCAGGCTAACGTCGCCCAGGCTAACCTCGACTACGCCGACGCGCAGATGACGCCCACCGTCTCGCTGGAGCCGGAGGTGCGCCACTACCTGAACGATCGCTACGCGGGCAGCGACACGCGAGATCGCACCCAGTATTCCGCCTGGGTGAAAGTGCAGATGCCGCTCTACCAGGGCGGCGGCCTCACCGCCCGGCGTAACGCCGCCGGACACGCGGTGGAGGCGGCACAGTCCACCATTCAGCGCACGCGCCTTGACGTTCGCCAGAAACTGCTGGAAGCCCGCAGCCAGGTGATGAGCCTGCAAAGCACGCTGCAAATTCAGGGTCGCCAGGAGGCGCTCAGCGCCCGCACCCGCGAACTGTACCAGCAGCAGTATCTGGACCTCGGCTCGCGCCCCCTGCTCGACGTGCTCAACGCCGAACAGGAGGTTTATCAGGCGCGCTTCACCCAGCAGCAGACCGTTGGTCAGCTGCACCAGCTGCAGCTCAACTGCCTGTATAACACCGGGCAATTGCGTCATGCGTTCGACCTTGATAACCGCACCATCCAGACCGTGGAGATCCAGCCATGAAGCAGCGTGATATCCCGCAAGGTGAAAACATGACGGATGCGGCCCTGGCCCAGTGGGCGCAGGCCTTTGGCTTTATCGCCACCCGCTACCGCGTCGCCTGCTCGCCCGGCGCGCTGATCGCAGGCGCACCGTGGCTGAAAGGCAAACCGATGGTGCCCGCCCTCACCCAGCTGGCGCGTGAGGCGGGGCTGTCGTTTCAGCTGCTCACCGCTGACCAGCAGTCAATCAACAGCTGGCGTCTGCCGGTGGTGGTGGCGCTGAATGACGGCCGGGTCGGGGCGATCGAGCACTTCGACGGCGACGATACGCTGGAAGTCAGCTTCTTCGACGATCAGACCTACACCAACCGGCTGTCGATGACGGCCATGCTGCCCGCCATCCGCCACGTCATTGCCCTGCGTCCTCTCGCCGCGCTGAAGGACAGCCGCGTGGATGCTTATATCTCAAAATACCGTCCGGACTGGCTCTACCGGCTGGTGATGCGCGATCTCCGCCCCTACAGCTGGGTGATGCTCGCCGCGCTGTTTATCAACGTGCTGTCGCTTTCCGGGATCGTCTTTTCCATGCAGGTCTATGACCGGGTGATCCCCGCCCAGTCCTACCCGACGCTGTACGTCCTGACCATCGGGGTGCTGATCGCCACCCTGTTTGGCTTCGTGCTGCGCGTGGCGCGCGGGCACATTATGGATCTGCTCGGCAAGCGCTCGGATATGCGCGTTTCGGATCGCGTCTTCGGCCACGCGCTGCGGCTGCGCAACAGCGCGATTCCCCGCTCCACCGGGAGCTTTATCTCACAGCTGCGCGAGCTGGAGCAGATCCGCGAGATGGTCACCTCGTCCACCATCTCGACGATTGTCGACCTGCCTTTCTTTTTACTGTTCGTGGTGGTGCTGGCGATCATCGCCCCACAGCTGGCGTGGATCGCCCCGGTCGCGGCGGTGATCATGGTCCTGCCCGGCCTGCTGCTGCAGAAAAAGCTGGCGGAGCTGGCAAAGCAGTCGGCGCATGAATCAACCCTGCGCAATGCGGTGCTGGTGGAGAGCGTGCAGGGGCTGGAGGACATCAAGCTGATGCAGGCGGAAAACCGCTTTTTGCAGCAGTGGAACAGCTATATCCAGATCACCGCCGAATCCGGCCTGCGCACCCGCGAGCTGACGCAGAACCTGATCAGCTGGGGGATGACCATCCAGAGCCTGGTTTACGCCGCCGTGATTGTGGTCGGCGCGCCGATGGTGATCGACGGCACCCTGACTACCGGCTCGGTGGTCGCCGCCTCGATGCTGGCCTCCCGCATGATCGCCCCGATGGCGACGCTGTGCGGCGTGCTGGCCCGCTGGCAGCAGGTCAAAGCGGCAAAAGAGGGGCTGGACAGCATCATGCAGCTTCCCACCGAAAACCAGCGCGAGGAGACGCCGATCCGCCAGGACGTGCTGCGCGGCCACTACCTCTTCGAGCAGGCGCAGTTCCGCTATCAGCCGGACGATCCGCGCATGGCGCTGCGCATTAACCGCCTCGAGATCGGGCCGGGTGAGAAAGTGGCGATCCTCGGGCGCAACGGCGCGGGCAAATCGACCCTGCTGCAGGCGATGGCGGGCGGGATGGACCTGGCGGCGGGCGAGCTGCGGCTCGACGGCTTCAGCCTGCCGCATCTCGACGTGGCGGACGTGCGGCGCAACGTCGGCTTTATGACCCAGAACGCGCGGCTGTTTTACGGCACCCTGCGCGAGAACATCACCCTCGGCATGCCGCGCGCCACCGACGAAGAGATCTTCGAGGCGCTGGAGCTGACCGGCGCGGCGGGCTTCGTGCAGAAGCTGGCCAAGGGGCTGGACTACCCGATCATGGAAAACGGCGTGGGACTCTCCGGCGGGCAGCGCCAGTCGATTCTGCTGGCGCGCATGCTCCTGCGCGATCCGAATATCGTGCTGATGGATGAACCCACCGCCTCGCTGGACGAACACACCGAGCGGGAATTCATCCAGCGTCTGGGCGACTGGCTCGGGCACCGCACCCTGATCGTCGCCACCCATCGCGTACCGGTGCTGGAGCTGGTGGAGCGCGTCGTGGTGTTGAAAGAGGGCATGCTGGTGATGGACGCGCCAAAAGCCCAGGCGCTGAGCAACAGCCGCATGCAGCAGCAACAGCAGCAACAGGCAGCAACCGGACGGGAGTGGAAAAATGAAAATCAGTCAGCGTGACGTGGCGGCAATGGACGATCTGGATAACGCCCTCGACTCTGAAAGCGGCTACACCGGCGCGCGTCGGATCGTGATCTTCTCGCTGCTGATGTTTGTGGTGCTGGGCGTCTGGGCGTGGTTTGGCGTGCTGGATGAGGTGTCAACCGGATCGGGGAAAGTGATCCCCAGCTCGCGCGAGCAGGTTTTACAGTCGCTGGACGGGGGGATCCTCACCGAGCTGAACGTCCACGAGGGCGATCAGGTGCAGGCCGGACAGGTGCTGGCGCGGCTTGATCCGACCCGTTCCGAGTCAAACGTCGGCGAAAGCGCGGCGCGCTACCGCGCCTCGCTGGCCTCCAGCGCCCGCCTGTACGCCGAGGTAAACGATCTGCCGCTGAAATTCCCGCCGCCCCTGGCGAAATGGCCGGATCTGATTGCCGACGAAACCCGGCTGTACAACTCGCGCCGCGCGCAGCTGGAGGATACCCAGCGGGAGCTTCGCGCCGCGTTAGATCTGGCTAACAAAGAGCTGGCCATTACCCAGCGGCTGGTAAAGACAGGGGCCGCCAGCCATGTGGAGGTGCTGCGCCTGCAGCGGCAGAAAAGCGATCTGGAGCTGAAGCTCACCGACGTGCGTTCGCAGTATTACGTCCAGGCCCGCGAGGCGCTCTCGAAAGCCAACGCGGAGGTGGATATGGTCTCGGCGATCCTGAAAGGCCGTCAGGATTCCGTCACGCGCCTGACGGTGAAATCGCCGGTGCGCGGGATCGTCAAAAACATCAAGGTCACCACCATCGGCGGGGTAATCCCGCCCAACGGCGAGCTGATGGAGATTGTGCCAGTGGACGATCACCTGCTGATCGAAACCCGCCTCTCGCCGCGTGATATCGCTTTTATCCACCCGAACCAGGAGGCGCTGGTCAAAATCACCGCCTACGACTACGCCATTTACGGCGGGCTGCACGGCGTGGTCGAGACCATTTCCCCGGACACCATTCAGGACGAGGCCAAGCCGGAGGTGTTTTACTACCGGGTGTTTATCCGCACCAGCCAGGATTACCTGGTCAATAAGGCGGGCAGGCATTTCTCGATTGTGCCGGGGATGATTGCGACAGTGGATATTAAAACCGGGGAGAAAACGGTGCTGGATTACATGATTAAACCGTTCAACCGGGCGAAAGAGGCGCTGAGGGAGCGGTAGTCAATCGCCGGGTGGCGGCTGCGCCTTACCCGGCCTACATGGTTTTCTCCCTCTCCCTGTGGGAGAGGGTTGGGGTGAGGGCATCAGACCGTAACCCGGGCGACATAGACTCCAACATAGCGCGCAAATTTCCCGATAAAGACGCCGGCAAACATGCCGCCTGAGACGATCGCCAGCGCGCTCATGGCGGGCTGCTGCATCGTCTGGGGAGAGACCGCGCTCATCACGCCCAGCACATACTTCACCCCGAACGCCAGCATCATAAACGGCAGCGCGGTGTAGTCGGCCTGGCGGTAAAGGCTGCGCGGCGCCTCTGCGCGGGTAATCACAGCCTGCTTAATCAGGACATACCCCAGCGCGGCACCGGCAAGGATCCCCGCCGTCCACAATGCAACAGTCCCGGGAGTCAGCGTGCGATAGACTATCAGATCGTAAATATCCCAGATAAGAAAGATGCCCGGAATAATGGCAAGCCGCTCCAGCGTCACGGTGGCGGGCCGTCGGGCTTTAAGGCCGCGGGAGATAAGGAAGATAAACAGCACCCACACCCAGACGGGCGTGTGCGTCACAACACCGATCAGAAATTCAAACATGGAGTTCTCCATGGACGATTGCGGCCCGTGCCGCCCTGAACGCGTATTGCGCATAACGGCAAAACCACCGTTATGCGCAGGTCTTTTACAGCGATTTTTTCAGGCGTCGAACCGCTTCTATCAGCTGCTCATCCGTTGGGGTGACGAATGACATGCGCAGCGTTGTCTGGTCCGGCTCGTTGCAGTAGAAAAATTCGCCCGGCACAAAGACCACGCCGTTACTTAAGGTTTTTTCCAGCCAGCGGGTAGTGTTCATGCCGTTGTTCATTTTCGCCCACAGGAACATGCCGCCCTTCGGCTTGTGGAACGACATCACGTCGCCCAGCTCGGCTTCCAGCTCCGTGGCGAACGTCCGGTATTTCTGGCGATAGGCCTCGCGGATCGTTTTAATCTGATCGGCCAGACGGCCGGTCTTCAGGTACTCGTATGTCATCAGCTGCGACAGCGTGCTGGTGTGCAGATCGGTGGTTTGCTTAAGGTTCACCACCGCGCGCTTCAGCCACTCCGGTACCACCACCCAGCCCACGCGGGTACCCGGCGCGAGGATTTTAGAGAAGGTGGAGGTATACACCACGTTCTCTTCGTTGCCGATATCTTTGGCATGGGCAATTAACGGGCGGAAGACGTCATCGGTATAGTTAATTTCGCTGTACGGATCGTCTTCGATAATCACGAAGTCATAGCGCTTCGAGAGTGCCACCAGCTGTTTACGGCGCGCCTCAGACAGCGTAACGCCACCTGGGTTACCAAAGGTTGGAACGATATAGACCGCTTTGATGGTTTTCTTTGCCACCAACGCCTCAAGTTCATCAACCTTCATGCCGTCACCGTCGGTGCCGACGGATTCAAAGTTGGCCTGCGCCAGGCCAAAGACCTGCAGCGCAGCAAGATAGGTTGGACGCTCAACGACAACCGTATCGCCCGGATTCATTAACGCGCGCGCCAGCACGTCCAGAGATTGTTGAGAGCCGGAGGTAATGACGACATCATCGGCCTTACAGGTGATGCCGCGCCCCTCGCAGATGCGTTTAATTTCCTCGCGCAGCCCCGGCACGCCTTCCGTCAGGCCATACTGGAATGCTTCCCCAAAATGCTGCGATAAGACGGCATCAGAGGCAATTTTCAGCCCTTCGCGATCGAACAGGTCCGGGTTTGGGATACCCCCACCCAGCGAAATCACGCCCGCCATTTTGCTATGTTTTAATAATTCACGGATGGCAGAGGATTGCAGGCCCTGCGCGCTGCGGGCGAGTTTGTTTGCAGACATTCTTTGATTACCTTCTTTTTTTATATTGTGCCCAATCTTAGCAGAATATGGGCAATAAATTCCGTCAGCTTAGGCAGCGGCCGCAAATCCTGACGCCACAGTAAATGCACCGGCCTCGGCGCGGGCGTGAACGGTTCCATTACCCGCACCAGCCTGCCGCTTGCCAGCTCTTCCGCCACCAGCACCTCCGGCTGCAGCAACAGCCCCGCCCCCGCGCGCGCCGCCATGCGTAAGCCATAGCCGTCATTGCATCGTAAAACGGCATCGCGCTTCCAGCGCACCTCCCCTTCCACGCCCGGCAGCCGCCACTCGTTGCGCGCGGTCCACACCGTGTGCGAAAGACAGAGGTGATCCACCAGATCGTCTGGCGTTTGCGGCGTGCCGTGTTGCGCTAAATAGTCCGGCGCGGCACAGATCACCATGTTGTAGGGGCACAGGTATTTCGCCACCAGATCGTCGTTGTGAATGTCGCCAATGCGAATGGCCAGATCGACGCCCTCTTCCACCAGATCGACCATCCGGTTAGTCAGATCCAGCTCGATGCGTACCTCCGGGTAGCGCTGCAAAAAGGTTGCCGTCAGCGGGGCGATCGCGCAGCCGCCAAACGACGTAGGCGCCGTGACGCGCAGGGTTCCTGCGGGCGTGGCACGCAGCCGTTCAACCGCGCTTTCGGCAATCGACACCTGCTCCAGAACCCGTCGGGCTTCTTCAAAATAGACGCGTCCGGCATCCGTCAGGCTCTGGCGGCGCGTGTTACGCTCCAGCAGTCGGGTGCCCAGCTGTGCTTCCAGCAGCGCAACGTATTTGCCCACCATCACCGCCGACATCTCCAGCCGCGCCGCCGCGCCGGTGAAGCTGCCGCTTTCCACCACGGCAATAAACGTCTCCATGCTGCGAAGCTTATCCATATTACAAACCTCTGGTTAGCAATCTTCTAACTTTAGCCCAGTTTATCCGACTTTTAATTTATTAAAGAATGAAGGCTCACAACATAAGGAGTCGGCTATGAAAATCGTCATTATTGGTGCCAGCGGTACGGTCGGTCGTGCGGTAACGGATGAGCTGAGTCGTCGCCACGAGGTCATCCGCGTGGGCCGCACGCAGGGCGACGAGCAGGTGGATATCACCTCGCAGGCGAGCGTTCAGGCGCTGTTTGAGAAAATCGGCCCGGTGGATGCCATTGTGTCCGCCAGCGGCGGCCTCTACTTCGGCCCGCTCGCGACCATGAAGGACAGCGACTTTAACCAGGGGCTGCAGGATAAGCTGCTCGGGCAGGTGCGCCTGGCGCTGACCGGCCAGCACTACCTGAACGAAGGCGGCTCGATTACGCTGATAAGCGGGATCGTGGCGCACGAGCCGATTGCGAAGGGGGTAAATGCCACCACGGTGAACGCGGCGCTGGAAGGGTTTGTTCGCGCCGCAGCCTGCGAACTGCCGCGCGGGATCCGCATCAACCTGATCAGCCCAACGGTGCTCACCGAATCGGTCGACACGTACGATGGCTTCTTCCCGGGCTTCGAAAGCGTGCCTGCCGCCACGGTGGCGCAAGCCTATCGTCGCAGCGTGGAAGGCGTGCAGACCGGGCGGGTGTACAAGGTCGGCTACTGAGCCTTGCGGGCGGCGATCAGCACCAGCATCGGGCGCTCCGCCTCTTCGGCCAGCGCGGGCCAGGCGTCAATCTGCGCCTGCGTTGGCCCCCATTCGTTGACGTTGCTTATCGTTAATCCGGCCTTAATCAGTGCGTTAAGCGTGGTGCCCAGCGTACGATGGTATTTGATCACCCCGTCCGCCAGCCAGTCGCTGACGCGCTGGCCTTCGTCCTGATAATGATTCACGCCCCAGAACCGCTCGCCGTTATCGTCGGTCAGCCAGCCCTGACGCGAGGCGCAGGTGTAAATCGGGTGCTCCATCGAAAAGACCAGGCTGCCGCCGGGCTTGAGCGCGCGCTGAACCCTGGCGAATAACGTGTCCAGTTCCGGAAGGTAGTGCAGCGCCAGCGAGCTGTAGACGAGGTCGAGGCTGCTTTCGTCGAGCTTGAGAGCGTCCAGATCGCTGCGCTGATAGTGAATCTGTGGATCCGCCGTAAGCTCCGCTGCGCGGGCGAGCATCTTTTCGGAGATATCAACGCCCGTGACCTCAGAGGCGCCCAGTTCGCGCGCGGCGCGGCAGAACCAGCCGTAGCCGCAGCCGAGATCGACAACCGATTTGCCGGTTAAATCGGGCAGCATGGCCTTAAGCGCGGGCCACTCCGGCGCACCGTCCAGCCCCTGCACCGAGCGCGGAAGCCGGGCGTAGCCTTCGAAAAACGCCGGGTTGTCGTAGATGTTTTGTGCCATGGCAGATCCCTCTTTAATAATGTGACTGCCAGTATAAAACATTGCCGGGTGGCGCTGCGCTTACCCGGCCTACGATTTGAGGGTTTCAGTAGGCCGGGTAAGGCGAAGCCGCCACCCGGCTCGCTTTTAGCCCACCGTACCCCAGACCAGATTGCCCTTATGGAACGTCGCGGTGCGCGGGGAGTTGCGCGCCACGGCTTCGGCGGAACAGGAGGCGTCCACCAGCACAAAGCTGGCGTCGTCCTGCGCTTTCGGCCACACGCGTTCACCTTTGTCGTTCAGCGGCAGCACGTCGCCGGTCGCAATTCCCAGCGCGCGGGAGAGCGTCTGCTCGTTCGGGCGGATGTAGAGCTGGGCGTAGAGATTCGCTTTTTCCAGCATGTCCCCCAGACCGTACGGCGACCAGTGGTCGATTACGCTGTCGGTGCCGGTCATCACAAACACGCCCTTGTCCCGCAGCTGCTTCAGCGGCATATGCAGGGTGCCAATCGGCACGGTGGAGGCGATAGTCACCTGCTGCGCCGCCATGCGGGTAGCAATCTCATCCACCTGCTGCTCGTTGAGCGTGGCCAGCGCGAAGGCGTGGCTGATGGTCAGCTTGCCCTTCAGTTGCGGGGTTTTCTCCACCGTTTCGACCATGTAGTTCACCGCCGCCACGCCCGCCGGGCTGGTTTCGTGCAGGTGAATGTCCACCCCTTTGTCATAGTCCAGCGCAATCTGGAACATCAGATCGAGAGATTTCTCCATCGCCCCGTCGACGCTGGTCGGGTCCAGCCCGCCCACGTAGTGCGCCCCGGCCTGCATCGCCTCGCGCATCAGCTTTTCGGAATTCGACAGCAGCAGCCCGTGCTGCGGGAAAGCGACGATTTCGCAGTCAAAACCAGGTTTGCGGCGCGCCAGGACCGCCTGCAGGTTTTCGAGATTCTTCAGGCCGGAAACCGGCTCGATATTGCAATGGCTGCGGGCGAGGGTGGAGCCTTTTGACTGGATCAGGTCGATCAGCTTTTCCGCACGCTCCTGGGTGTAGGGCTGGAGCTCAGGCAGCAGCTTCTGTTCCAGGCGGATCATATCCTGAATGGTGGTGCCCGCCGGGCGGTTGAGGGAACGCCACGGGCCGCCGTAGAAGGTTTTATCCAGGTGGATGTGCATGTCGCGCATTGCCGGGAGCATCAGCGTGTTGCCCGCGTCGTAGTGCGGCAGCGTGGCGTCGGCGTGGCGCTTGTTGTCGCGCAGGGCGACGATCTTCCCGTCTTGAATCTCCAGCGTTTTCAGCTCGGTGCGGGTGCTCGTCGCCACGTTGCCGTCAAAATTAAACCCGGCTTCGAGCAGTACGTTGTCCAGATAGTAATGTTTCGCGGTGATGGTCATCGGTTTACCCGTCTCGCAGGTTGGTTTTGCGGAGTCGGCAGCATACGCGACGGAACCGGTCGCGCCAAACAGCGCGCAGGCGGTCACCATTTTGCCGCTCTGGCTGATGAATTCACGGCGGCTTTTATTTTCACTCATCTTATCTTCCTTCATTCACAATATGGGTACCGGTTTCTCCGCGCAGCGCGGCGGGCAGGCAGTCCGGCGAGGTGATAATCACGCGCTTGCCGCCGTGGTGTAAAAATGCCAGCGAGGCGACGATTTTGGGCAGCATGCTGCCCGCCGGGAAATGGCCCTCGTCTTTGTAGCGCGTCATCTGCGCCACGCTCACCGTGTCCAGCGCCTGCTGGTTTGGCTTGCCGAAGTTGACGCACACCTTCTCCACGCCGGTGGTGATCACCAGCACGTCGGCGCGGATCTCGCGCGCCAGCAGCGCGGTGGAGAGATCTTTATCAATCACCGCGTCGACGCTCTGGTAATCGCCCTGCTCAGTGCGCACCACCGGAATACCGCCGCCGCCCGCGCCAATCACCACAAACCCTTTTTGCGTCAATGTCTTGATCGCATCGGCCTCGACAATGCGCAGCGGCTGCGGGGAGGCCACCACGCGACGATAGCCCCGGCCCGAATCCTCAACAAAGTGCCAGTCCGGATGCGCACGCTGCAGCTCGTCGCGCTGCGCCTCGCTGAAGAACGCGCCGATCGGCTTCGTGGGGTGCGTAAAGCCGGGATCGTTTTTATCCACCTCCACCTGCGTGACGACCGTGACCGCTTTTTGCTCCCCGCGCGCGGCAAGGCGGTTGTTCAGCGCCTGCTGAATGAGGTAGCCGATGCCGCCCTGGGTGTCCGCCACGCAGTTTGCCAGCGGGGTCAGCGGGAGCCCTTCCCGCTCGTGGGCGATTTCGGCGCGGCGCAGATCCAGCCCCACCTGCGGACCGTTGCCGTGGGTGAGCACGATGTCATAGTCGGAGGCCAGCATTTCGAGCACCGACTCTGCCACCGCTTTAACCGCCTGCGCCTGATGTTCAATCGACTGGCTGGCGTTGTCTTTGATAATGCTGTTGCCGCCGATGGCAACGACCATAAGCTCTTTCATACGTGCTCCTTCGCAACAGTACCCGACGCAGCGCTCGTCACTTCCCGGCTGTCGAGAAAATGCTTCACCACAAACATGCCGCCCATCATCAGATACGCGGTGACGAACATCAGCGAACTGCCTTCGGCAAAGCCCACGACCGGCGCGTGGATCACCCCGAACAGCGCCAGCAGTGCCCCGCCCGCGGCGGCCACGGCGCCGCGCAGCGGTTTATTGATGATGGCGAAAATGGCGATACAGCCCCAGAGCATACTGGCGAGCGGTGCCCCGTTCCCCAGATGGACGAGTCCTTCGTAGTAGATCCCTTTGCTGTGCAGCACGTCGGTACCGATTTTGGCGGCATTCGTGCCCGCCGCCCCCATCACGCTGTTCATCATGGTCAGCGCCCAGTTGGCGATCCACGGGAACAGGCAGATGAAGATCACCGGCACTTCCACTTTCGGCGTTTCCCTCACCACCTGGTTGGCGGTGACCACGCCGATAAACACCAGAATCGGCACGATGGCGGTCATCGGGATGATGGCGAGCATAAAGGCTCCCAGCCCGAACAGCGGCACGATGAACATGGTCACGCCGGAAGCCAGCGTGTAGCCGATGCTCGCGCCCATCGCTTTCCAGCCGGGATGGCCGACGTAGACCGTCACCGGGAACGGGTTGCCCATCAGGCAGCCGAGCATCGACGCCAGACCGTTCGCCAGCATCACCTTGCGCGTCGGGTATTCATCCCCCGCCGCGTGAGCGCTTTCGATGTTCTCCAGGTCAAAGATGTAGTTCGCCAGCCCCAGCGGCACGGCAGAGGCCAGATACGGCAGCGCATGCGGCAAGCCCTGCAGGAAACCTTCCACGTGCACCTGCGGCGGGTTAAAGCCGAACGATGACATGGAGGCTTTGATCGCTTCCGGGCTCTGCAGGCCGGAGATCCACGCCAGGGCCGTACCGGCAATCAGCAACAGCAGACCGGTCGGGATTTTGGCGAAAATCGGCTTTTTACCGAACCAGTTGATGAAGATCAGCAGCAGCACGATAAACGACACGGTAGGTGCTTCGAACGCCTGCAGCATCGGGTTCATCGCCAGCAGCAGCAGGCCCAGGCCGGAGAGGCACGACAGCAGCACGGTGCGCGGGATCATCTTGCGGATGGTTTCCCCTAAAAACGAGCCGCCCGCCAGGATCATCGCCTCCACGAAGCACCACACCAGGCCAATCTGAATCGCGAACTCCGCATCGCCCGTTTGCTGATAGACCGGCATCAGCACCAGGAAGGTCACGGTAAAAATGGACGGCGCGCTGGGGCCGGACGGCAGCGCGGTGACGTCCGTACGCCCGGTCTGGCGCGCCATCTGCATGCCGAACCACGCATAGCAAATACTCGCGGCCAATACCGCCAGCCCGAAGGCTGGCGCAATGCGTCCATAAACAATCTCCTTCGGGATGCCGACGACAAAAATGAGCAACCCCATCATGGTCAGCAGATTGGTCAGGTTGTTGGTCATCAACCCGAAATACGCCGCCCAGTCACCTCTTTTCCACTCCAGTTTCATGTTTTTCATGGATGCATGCCTTATAAAAAGTAGCGATCGCGGAAGGTCAACAGCGCCTTTTCAAAACAGCTAAACGGCGGGTGAACGATGCCCGCCCCTATCATGCCGATGCCCGCGTCTTTGTGGGCAATGGCGGTATTGATGACCGGCAGAATGCCGCTGCCCGCGACCTTCGTGATGTCGATGGCGGTCGGGATCCCCATAAAGGAGAGCAGCGGAATGGTGACGTTCGGGTTTTCGCCAAGGGTGATTTCGCGCATCTGACGGGAGAAGTCGATGGCTTCCTCCACCGTCCCGCCCACCAGGGCGACAATCGCCGGGGCCGTCGCCATCGCAAAGCCGCCGATGCCGTAGGTTTCGGTGATCGCGCTGTCGCCGATGTCCAGCCCGGAGTCTTCCGGCTTATAGCCCGCGAACATCGGGCCAATCACCTGCTGCGCCGGGCCGGTGAACCACTGCCCCGGCAGGCCGGAGACGCGCAGGCCGAACTCGTAGCCGTTGCGCGCCATGGTGGTAACGACGGTGCTGTATTCAATGCCGTGGGCAGCGTCCAGCGCGGCTTTACACATCGCCATCCACGTCGGGCCGGAGAAGTAGTCGCTGCTGGCGACAAACTCGAACACCTCGCGCTGCTGCGCTACCGGATAGCCCGCCTGGATCAGCCCCGGGGTCAGCGCCTGGATCAGCAGCGTGGTGCCCGCATTGTTGCGGTTGTGGCACTCGTCGCCCATGTGCAGCGCCTGGGCCAGCATCAGGCGCAGGTCGATTTCGCCGATAATGTTCATGGCGTCGCGCAGCATCGGGCCGAGCACGTCGCGCATCCAGTTCAGGCGGTCGATGACGCTCTGGTCGTTGGCCCCCATGCGCAGGATCTTCGCCATCTGCTCGCTGAGGTTGGTGAAGGCGCGGTTGCCGTAAGTTTTGTTCTCAACGATGTGCATAAACATCGACGCAGAGGTGACGCCCGCCATCGAGCCCACGCAGTCGTGCTCGTGGCACGGCGAGAAGGCGATCTCCCCGGAGGCGGCAAGCCGTGCCGCGTCGTCCAGATCTTTCGCCAGACCTTCAAACACCAGCGCACCGGTGACCGCGCCCTTCATCGCGCCGCACATGTTTTCCCAGGAGACTGGCGGACCGGCGTGCAGAATGGTGGTGCGGGTCATCCCCGGCACAACGTTAATCGCCTGGTCATACCCCACCAGCACCGGATGGGACTGAATAATGCGCTCAAGGGCGATTTGGTTAGCGGCGGCAATCTTCTCCGCCAGCGGTTTTTTCGCCAGCTGGTCGAGCGCTTCCACCACCTGCATATTGCCCTGCCCCGGCGGCGTCCAGTCGAGCGGGGTCACGGGTACGTGCTGCTTTTTAAGATCGTCGCTGAACATCGCAATGCCGACGTTAATGACGTTCAGCGGCTGGTTGAATAAGGTGGTCATTATGCGTTCTCCCCTTTGCAGACAAATTCGCGTGCCAGTAATCCGGTGTTGGTACTGCTGCTGGCCCAGATGACGCCTGCGTCGGTCAGCATCTGGCACTGCTGCGCCAGCGACTGCGGATCCTGGTCGGTGCCGAGCACGTAGCCGAGGATCTCAAGCGGACGGTTATCGGCCTTCGCGATGGCCTGCGCCTCTTTGATCGCCTCGATCATCACCCCTACCGGATCCTCATGCGCGCCGAAGCCCAGCACGAAGTCCATCACGATGACGCCCACTTCCGGATCGCGCGCCTCCTGCAGCAGGCGGCTGATGCGGTTGGTCGGGTCGATCATCGGGTGCGGCTTGCCGTTGGTGAACTCATCGTCGCCAAAGTCGAGGAAGGTATGGGCTTTACTGACGCTTATGTCGCTCAGGCGCTTAGCCGGATCCGGCTGGATGTTGCTGTAGACGTCGTCGAATTTCGCAAGCGCCGCAAACATCGCCTCGTCGCACAGGGTGCCGCCGCAGAACAGGCCGCGAATGTACTTCTGCTGCGGGGTCAGGCGGGCGCGCACCTCTTCGATCAATGGCCAGTTGAGCGGGTGCAGATCGAGGGACTCTTTTTTGATGCCGGTAAGCAAAACGGCCTTCAGCGCCGCCTCTTTGGTGCCGCGCGCAAACTGCAGTCCGTCCTCATCGGCGGGCGGTTCATTGCGCCCGAGGAAGCAAACAACCACCGGCTTGCGGCAGGCTCTGGCGCGGGCCAGCACCTTTTCTGCCACGGCAGGAGCCGCTGGTTTGGAGATCAGCGCAATCACCTCTGTGCCCTCGTCGGCTTCCAGCATGTCGATGGCGTCGAGCATCATCAGGCCGCCGATCTTCTCGCTAAGATCGCGCCCGCCGGTGCCAATCAGCTGCGACACGCCGCCGCCGAATTCATGGATGCGCACGCTTAACTCCTGGCTGCCGGTGCCGGACGCGCCGACGATGCCAATCGGCCCGCGACGCACCGCGTTGGCGAAGCACAATCCCGCGCCGTTGATAATGGCGGTGCCGCAGTCCGGCCCCATCATCAGCAGTCCTTTCTGGTGCGCCAGCTGCTTCAGCGCCAGCTCGTCGTCGAGCGACACGTTATCGGAGAAAAGCATCACGTTGAGATCGTTTTCCAGCGCCTGGCGCGCTTCGCGGGCAGCGAAGGTGCCGTTAACGGAAATCACCGCGAGGTTGCTCTCCGGGCGATGTTTTTTGGCGCTGGCAATCGTCGCGTAGCGTGCTTCATGGGTGCCGCTGCTCGCTTTATGGGTAAATAAAGCTTCTATTTCCGCCAGCGTTTCATCGTTCGCCGCGTCGCCTTTAATCACGATCATCAGGTCGCCATTTTTGGCTTCCGCTAATTCCGGCGTGAGCAGCCCGAGATTTTTCAGAACGCCTTTATTCATTTCCGTCGCCATTGCCACAAACGCCTGTTCGACGCCCGGCAATTTATTGGCTTTGGTGGAAACCGACATTAAGGAAACCGAATCGAAATACGTGTTCTTTTTTATGACGATTTTGGTTGGCATTGTTTTCTCCTGAATACGGATAAAAGGGGGCCGCCGTCGTGCAAAATGCACGTCGGTAAAAATGCTTTTTTAAATTAGCGGCCAGCCGGAACGGGCTGACCGGTCGTGTTACGCGCCCGCCGCCAGCAGCAGGTCGGCAATCTCAGTGAAGCCTTTCTCCCGCGCCAGTTCGAGCGGGGTTTTGCCGTATTTGTCGGTCATGTGCGGGTTCGCGCCGTGATCCAGCAGCAGCTTCACAATCTCTTGCTGTTTCGCACCGCCGTCGTTTAACACAATGGCTTCCAGCAGCGGCGTCCAGCCGACAAAGTTGGTGTGGTTAACGTTAATGTCGGTTTTTTCCAGCAGCTCGCGCACGATCTCCACGTGCCCTTTTTCACTGGCAGGGGTAATGCCCACGCCGCCGAAGCGGGTAAGGCGGTCGAGATCCGGATTCGCGGGTAATACCAGCCGCAGGAGGGTTAAATCGTTCGTCAGGCAGCTGATCAGGAAGGGGTTAAAACAGGTCTGGTCCTGTTTATCAATATCTGCCCCGGCGGCAATTAATAACGCCACGCAGGAATAGTGTTTTTTCAGGCTGGCAATCGTAACGGCGGTTCTTTTCTGGCGGTTAGTGGCGTTAATATCCACGCCTTTTTCCAGACAGGCTTTTAGCGCATCGCTATTTCCCTCTTCTGCCGCCAGCAGAAATTCCGTAACCAGTTCAGTTGCAGACATATTCAGACTCCCGATGTTTTATTGCTCTTGACCCGAGAATAGCAACAGCCTGGTCATAAAAGAATCCGCTTAAAAATGATTCATCGACAGTGAATTCATTGTTGAGATAAATTCAACAGTCGGGATAAAACGTGCGTCCGTGCAACCTTTTTCTTATGTTTAACCGCTTTTTAGCGCCTCAGGCTGCATTATCCTTATGGTTGAAAAAGCCTTGCATGACGGGGCTCTGCGTAAAGAGTCAGAACTGTGATCGGCTTCAAATGTGTTGTAAAGGCGTCGTTAAAATATGTTCAAAACTGATGACTGAGGAAGCTGTGATATGAATTCCATCTTTACCGAAGAGAACCTGCTGGCCTTCACCACCGCCGCACGCTTCGGCAGCTTCAGCAAGGCGGCTGCCGAGCTGGGCGTCACCACCTCCGCCATCAGTTACACCATCAAGCGCATGGAAACCGGGCTGGACGTGGTGCTGTTTGTGCGTAACACGCGCAGCATTGAGCTGACCGAGTCCGGGTTCTACTTTTACCGCAAAGCCACCGACCTGCTTAACGATTTCCACGCCATCAAGCGCGGGATTGATACCATTTCACAGGGCATCGAGGCGCGGGTGCGCATCTGTATCAACCAGCTGTTATATACGCCGCGCCATACCGCGCGGCTGCTCCAGGTGCTGAAAAAACAGTTTCCGACCTGCCAGATCACCGTCACCACCGAGGTCTACAACGGCGTGTGGGATTCGATCATCAATAACCAGGCCAATATCGCCATTGGCGCACCGGACACGCTGCTCGACGGCGGTGGGATTGACTACACCGAGATCGGCGCCATCCGCTGGGTGTTTGCCATTGCGCCGGCGCATCCGCTGGCGTTCGTTCCGGAACCGATAGCGGAGAGCCAGCTGCGCCTGTATCCCAACATCATGGTGGAAGATACCGCACACACCATTAATAAGAAGGTGGGCTGGCTGCTGCACGGTCAGGAGGCGATTCTGGTGCCGGACTTTAATACCAAATGCCAGTGTCAGATCCTGGGCGAAGGGATAGGTTTTTTACCGGAGTATATGGCGCGGGACGCGGTGGAAGACGGGCTGCTGGTGACGCGACGTATCAATAACCCGCGTCAGGACTCGCGCATGCTGCTCGCCACGCAGCATGCCGCGACAGGCCAGGTCACGCGCTGGATCAAACAGCAGTTTGGTCCAGCGGGTGTGCTGACCGATATCTATAGCGATTTACTGTGGCGCGCTTAGCTTTTGCTCTGTACCCAAAATGCGTGAATGAGGCCGGGGAAGTAGCCCAGCAGCGTCAGAAGAATGTTGATGATAAACGCCCAGCCAAGCCCTTTGCCCAACAGCACGCCCAGCGGCGGCAGCAGGATGGTAAAAACAATACGCCAAAAACCCATATTAACACTCCGTGCAAGCTAATCCATTGAAAATAATAGAGAGAACCCTTTCTAAGCATAGCCAGTTTACCTGTCTGCGCCAGTTCCCTGCTCCGCGTTTACCCTCTTTTACGCTTTTGACGCTGGCGTAATGCGCACAATTACTTTAGCATTACCTTAATTAAGAAAATGCTAAAGTACTATGACTGAACTCGAACAGCTTCAGGCCAGCGCAGAGCAG
Organism: Enterobacter cloacae complex sp. 2021EL-01169; assembly: GCF_020733125.1. Lineage (NCBI taxonomy): Bacteria > Pseudomonadati > Pseudomonadota > Gammaproteobacteria > Enterobacterales > Enterobacteriaceae > Enterobacter > Enterobacter cloacae complex sp. 2021EL-01169. The sequence goes on along the minus strand of NZ_JAJFTC010000014.1, from coordinate 33,025 downwards.
GCCGCAACTCTTTTAAAAGCGATGAGCAACCCGCGTCGGCTGCTGATCCTCTGCACGCTGTGCGGCGCCCCCGGCACCAGCGCGGGGGAGCTGGCCCGCGCGACGGGTCTGAGCCCTTCCGCCACGTCGCAGCATCTGGCGCGCATGCGTGAGGAAGGCCTGATCGCCAGCACCCGCGAGGCGCAGCGCATTCTCTATTTCATTAAAAACGACGCGGTGCATCAGCTTATCAGCACCCTGAAAACCCTTTATTGCCCGTAAGGAGCCGCCATGTCACTTCCCCTTCTTTCGCCGCGCGAGGCCTATGCCCGCATCGCCGATGGCGCAAAACTGATTGATATTCGTGATGCCGACGAGTACGCGCGCGAGCATATTCCCGCCGCGCAGTCCGTGCCGCTGGATACCTTACCCGGCGGACTTAAAACGCAGGCGGGTGAAACGGTGATTTTTCACTGCCAGTCTGGCGCCCGCACCTCAGGCAATGCCGATCGCCTTGCGCAGGCTGCCGCCCCCGCTCAGGCATTTGTGGTCGAAGGAGGCATTCAGGGCTGGAAGCAGGCGGGTCTGCAGACAGTCGAAGACAAAACCCAGCCGCTGCCGCTGATGCGTCAGGTGCAAATTGCTGCCGGGCTGCTCATTCTCTGCGGCGTAGTGCTGGGCTATAGCGTCTCAGACGGCTTTTTCCTGCTCAGCGGCTTCGTGGGGGCCGGGCTGCTGTTCGCCGGTGTGACCGGTTTTTGCGGCATGGCGCGGCTGCTGAAGGTGATGCCCTGGAACCGGCGTACCTCATAAGCAGTAATCGGTGAAATACGCTGTACCCGGTGTCATACGTGGGCTAAGGTGAAGATCGCTAAAACGATGAGGAGGTAATATGTTTTCTGTCGGTGATTATGTACAACCGCGTAAAGGCGGCCCGAAGCTGAAAGTGCTCGAAGTGAACGGTGAAAGCGTGGTGGCGGTACAGGCCAGCAATGAACAAGGCGAGAAATATACCCTGAAAGCCGCCGAGCTTGCGCCGTATACCGAAGACGGTGATTTCGGCGTCTGCTGAAAAGAGTGCCGGGCGGTATGTTCCGCCCGGTTCACGCATTAGATCAGAAAATCATCCAGTGATTTCCCCTCTGCCAGCGCGCTGGCAATAGGCTTTGGCGTACGGCCCTGGCCGGTCCACGTTTTCTCTTCACCGTTCTGGTCAATAAAGCGGTATTTCGCTTCACGCGGCTTACGCTTTTTCGTGGATTTACCCGTCTGCGCCAGTTCAGAGCCCAGCAGATCGGTCGGTGAAATACCATCGGCTTTCATCCGCTCCAGCAGAGCATTAATTTTCTCCTGCTGCTCGGCTCTCTGCTGCTCTAATTCCGCCAGCTCACTACGTTTCTCTTCAGCAACGACCCTGACTTTTTCCAGCATTTCCTCAAGAACGTCCAGGGATAATTCGCGTGCCATGGCGCGCAGAGTTCGGATATTATTAAGATTCTGTAACGTCAAAGACATATTATTTGAAAACCTTTTGTTTAGGGTAAATAGATAAATCACCGACAGAATAATTCATTTCCGCTGAAATATCTACCCGCGGGCTGCCCTGCCAATAGCGTAAATATGTTTAACTGTCGCCGTTAATATTATCTTATAACGTCTGAGCGATACGCAGGGATTCAATCATCACTGCAATATAAAGGGTCAACCTTAATCAAAATTTCAGCATTCTGCGCTCCCCACAAAAGCACTGACTCACCTTTCAACATCAAGATAGTTAAGCTCATGATTTAAAACCAAAAACCATCGCACGAGACAGATTATAACGAAGCGAACAAAAAACCATCAATTTTAGAGAATTTTGTGGACAAAACGCGATTAAATAAAAATTAATCACTAGTTGTTACTTCAAACGTAGAGATATACGCTATACACGTCAAACAAACCAACCTAAAGCACTAGCCGCTTCGGGAAAATCGTTTCTTTTGTGTTCTTCTCAAGGAGTTCAGACATGTTCTCACCGCAATCACGCCTTCGCCATGCTGTGGCGGATACTTTCGCGATGGTTGTTTACTGTTCCGTTGTGAACATGTTGATCGAAATATTCCTCTCCGGAATGTCCTTCGAGCAGTCACTTTCTTCTCGTCTGGTGGCGATTCCGGTCAATATTATTATTGCCTGGCCTTACGGTTTATACCGCGATGCCGTCATGCGCTTCGCGCGGCGTATCAGCCCCGCAGGCTGGGTGAAAAACCTGGCGGACGTTCTGGCTTATGTGACGTTCCAGTCGCCGGTTTACGTGGCCATTCTGCTGACGGTGGGCGCGGACTGGCACCAGATCGCGGCGGCGGTCAGTTCGAATATTGTGATTTCAATGCTGATGGGGGCGGTGTATGGCTATTTCCTCGACTACTGTCGCCGCCTGTTTAAGGTCAGCCAGTACAGCCAGGCTAAAGCGTGATGTGAAGCGACTGGCGAACGCCAGTCGCGAATTTACTGTACGTCGCCAAACAGTCCCTTCAAAAACCGTTCCAGCGCCATACGCGAGCTGAAACCGTGCGGAATACCATAATGCTCATGCGTCTCTCCGCCTAAATAGAGCGGAAATTGCTGATAATGATCGCAGGTTTTAATATCCGAGGCAGGCTCAGCAAATGACAGACTTCTGTCTTTCAGCGTCGGGTGAATAATGAGAGCGGTACGTCCCATTCTTGCTTCACGATTAACGTAAACATAATTCTCGCCACGGCGATATCCATACGCTTTTGGCGTCACCTCATCCATGGTGAATCCCTCTTTTTCAAGAACGCGTGCCACCTCGTCAGGTCGTAAATACATATCTTTTCCTCGTTATCTTTTCCTGCCCGGCAACCTTACAGTATTCAGCATTAGCAGGGCTTTCAGAATAGTCCATAAACTGGCGGATATCGCGTGATGCGCTTCAGATATTAAATTTCTGAACTAAACTGAACGGGAACACAAAATTGCGGAGGATCGTATGTTTAACAGACCGAACCGAAACGATATTAACGACGACGCTCAGGATATTCGTAATGATGTCAGCCAATTAGCAGACACGCTGGAAGAGGTGCTGAAATCCTGGGGGAGTGACGCGAAGGACGAAGCGGATGCCGCAAAACGTAAGGCTCAGTCTCTGCTCCGTGAAACCCGCGCACGACTAAATGGCCGCACGCGTACCACACAGGCTGCCTGCGATGCGGTCAGCTGCGCAACGACCTTCGTGCGCGAAAAACCGCTCTGCACGCTCGGCACGGTAGCGGCAGTCGGGATCTTCGTCGGCGCTCTGCTTAGCCTGCGTAAGTAAGCGCGAGCCACCAGCCCCGGTCGCCGCTGGCGCCGGGGCTTTTTAATGCCCGCAAGCCTGAAAAACCCGTACAACACCCCCTGCCCCGCTGTGCTCATCATCAGGGCATCATCAATCTAAATTTCCCATATCTTGTATGGTTGAAACTTAAGACAACTACATCTAGTATTCCTTTTAGCAAGATATACACAACCTGACGCGATGATTCGCGCCGCTCTCTCATTTTAAATGGAAATACGAATCATGAGCATTATTATTTACACTCGTAACGATTGTGTTCAGTGCCACGCGACCAAACGGGCGATGGAAAGCCGCGGCGTGGCGTTTGAGATGGTGAATATTGACCAGCAGCCCGAGGCCGCCGATACCCTTCGCGCGCAGGGTTTCCGTCAGCTTCCGGTGGTGGTGGCCGGGGAGACCAGCTGGTCTGGCTTCCGTCCGGACATGATCAACCGCATCGCCGCGCAGGCCGCACGGGCATGATTCGGCTGGTCTTCTTCTCCAGCAGCTCGGAAAACACGCTCCGTTTTATGGAGCGCGTCGGGCTGCCTGCGGTGCGCATTCCCCTTAACGAGCGGGAGCGCATCCGGGTAGAAGAACCGTACATTCTGGTGGTGCCCAGCTACGGCGGCGGCGGTACGGCGGGCGCAGTGCCTCGTCAGGTGATCCGCTTTCTGAACGATCCGCATAACCGCGGGCTAATCCGAGGCGTGATCGCGGCGGGCAATCGCAATTTCGGCGATGCCTTTGGCCGCGCCGGAGATGTCATCTCTCAAAAATGCGGCGTGCCGTATCTCTATCGCTTTGAGCTGATGGGGACGCAGCAGGACGTCGAAAACGTGCGTAAAGGAGTGAACGAATTTTGGCAACGACAACCGCAGAACGGGTAATACAGGCGACGCCGGATTACCACGCATTAAACGCGATGCTTAACCTCTATGACCGGGAGGGACGCATTCAGTTTGATAAAGACCGTGAGGCGGTGGACGCCTTTTTTGCCGCCCACGTGCGGCCCAACAGCGTGACCTTCGCGAGCCAGGATGAACGTCTCGACTACCTGGTTAACGAAGGTTACTACGACGCCCGCGTCCTCACCCGCTACGCACGCGCCTTCGTCGTGAAGCTGTTTGAACGCGCCCACGCCAGCGGCTTTCGTTTCCAGACGTTCCTTGGCGCGTGGAAGTTCTACACCAGCTACACCCTGAAGACCTTCGGCGGTAAGCGCTACTTAGAAAGCTTTGAAGATCGCGTGGTGATGGTCGCGCTGACCCTGGCGCAGGGCGATGAAGCGCTGGCGCAACAGCTCACCGACGAGATCCTCTCCGGCCGCTTCCAGCCTGCCACGCCGACCTTTCTCAACTGCGGCAAAGCCCAGCGCGGCGAGCTGGTCTCCTGCTTCCTGCTGCGCATTGAAGATAATATGGAGTCGATAGGCCGCGCGGTGAACTCGGCGCTGCAGCTCTCCAAACGCGGCGGCGGCGTGGCGTTTCTGCTCTCGAACCTGCGTGAAGCGGGCGCGCCGATTAAGCGCATCGAAAACCAGTCCTCCGGCGTGATCCCGGTAATGAAGATGCTGGAAGATGCCTTCTCCTACGCCAACCAGCTTGGCGCGCGTCAGGGCGCGGGCGCGGTTTATCTGCACGCGCACCACCCCGACATTCTGCGTTTCCTCGATACCAAGCGCGAAAACGCCGACGAAAAAATCCGCATCAAAACCCTGTCGCTGGGCGTGGTGATCCCGGATATCACCTTTAAACTGGCTAAAGAGAATGCCGACATGGCGCTCTTCTCGCCGTATGACGTTGAGCGAATTTACGGCAAAGCGTTTGGCGACGTAGCCATCAGCGAGCTGTACGACGAGCTGCTGGCCGACGATCGCATCCGCAAAAAAACCATCAACGCCCGCGATTTCTTCCAGACGCTTGCCGAAATTCAGTTTGAGTCAGGCTATCCGTACATCATGTACGAGGACACGGTGAACCGCGCAAACCCGATTGCCGGACGCATCAACATGAGCAACCTGTGCTCGGAGATTTTGCAGGTCAACAGCGCCTCCCGCTATGACGAGAATCTGGACTACGCGGAGATCGGCAAAGACATCTCCTGCAACCTCGGGTCGCTGAATATCGCCCACACCATGGATTCCCCCGACTTTGGCCGCACGATAGAAACCGCCATTCGCGGGCTGACGGCGGTGTCGGACATGAGCCACATCCGCAGCGTGCCGTCCATCGAGGCGGGTAACGCCGCGTCGCACGCCATTGGCCTCGGGCAGATGAACCTGCACGGCTACCTGGCGCGGGAAGGCATCGCCTACGGCAGCCCGGAAGGGCTGGACTTCACCAACCTCTATTTTTACACCGTCACCTGGCACGCGCTGCATACCTCGATGATGCTGGCGCGCGAGCGCAACCAGCGTTTCGCGGGTTTTGAGCAGTCGCGCTACGCCAGCGGAGAGTATTTCAGCCAGTATCTGGAAGGCGACTGGCAGCCGAAAACGGCGCGAGTAAGGGAGCTGTTTGCCCGCGCCGGGATCGTCCTGCCGACGCGCGAGATGTGGCAGCGGCTGCGTGATGACGTGATGCGCTACGGCATTTACAACCAGAACCTGCAGGCGGTGCCGCCAACCGGCTCTATCTCCTACATCAATCACGCCACGTCGAGCATTCACCCGATCGTGTCGAAGATTGAAATTCGCAAAGAAGGCAAAACCGGACGCGTTTACTACCCTGCGCCGTTTATGACCAATGAGAACCTGGCTTTGTACCAGGACGCATACGAGATTGGCCCGGAAAAAATCATCGATACCTACGCCGAGGCGACGAAACACGTGGATCAGGGGCTGTCGCTGACGCTGTTCTTCCCGGATACCGCCACCACGCGGGACATCAACAAAGCGCAAATCTACGCCTGGAAGAAAGGTATCAAGACGCTCTACTACATTCGCCTGCGCCAGCTTGCGCTGGAAGGCACCGAAATCGAAGGCTGCGTGTCCTGCGCGCTGTAAGGAGAAAGGATGAAACTGTCACGCGTGAGCGCCGTTAACTGGAACAAGATCCAGGACGAGAAAGATCTGGAAGTGTGGAACCGCCTGACCAGCAACTTCTGGCTGCCGGAAAAGGTCCCGCTCTCCAACGATATTTCGGCCTGGCAAACCCTGAGCCACACCGAGCAGCAGCTAACGATCCGCGTCTTTACCGGCCTGACGCTGCTGGACACCATTCAGAATACCGTTGGCGCACCGGCTCTGATGGGTGACGCGCTGACGCCGCACGAAGAGGCGGTGATGTCGAACATCAGCTTTATGGAGGCGGTGCACGCCCGCTCCTACAGCTCGATTTTCTCCACGCTGTGCCAGACCAAAGACGTGGACGCGGCCTACGCCTGGAGCGAAGCGAGCGAGTCGCTACAAAGAAAGGCGGAGCTGGTACTGACGTATTATCGGGCCGACGAGCCGCTGAAGAAAAAGATCGCCAGCGTGTTTCTGGAATCATTCCTCTTCTATTCTGGCTTCTGGCTGCCCATGTACTGGTCAAGCCGCGGCAAGCTCACCAACACCGCCGATTTGATTCGCCTCATCATCCGGGATGAAGCGGTGCACGGGTATTACATCGGCTATAAATATCAGAAAGGGCTGGAAAAGGTCAGCGACGCGGAGCGCGAGGAGCTTAAAGGGTTTGCGCTCGATTTGCTGATGGATCTGTACGACAACGAGCTGAGCTATACCGAGGAACTCTATGCCGGCACCGGCTGGGAGGAGGACGTGAAAGCTTTCCTCTGCTACAACGCCAACAAGGCGCTGATGAATCTCGGCTACGACGCGCTGTTCCCGCCGGAAATGGCGGAGGTTAACCCGGCGATTCTCTCCGCGCTGTCGCCCAACGCCGACGAAAACCACGATTTCTTCTCCGGGTCGGGTTCGTCGTACGTGATGGGCAAAGCGGTGGAAACCGAGGATGAGGACTGGGATTTTTAATGAACGTTAACGTTCGTTAATTTAATATAAACCCAACAATTTCCTCTCCAATATTTACAAAGCAACTACACTGTCATTTCCGTGCCCTATTCGCCTGAATCACCCGATTCAGGCGAAATTCCCCGATGCCGCAGCAAAAAATTGAGAAAAATTCAAATCCCGCTCAGCCCTTTACTCATGGGAAATTCAGCCGTTTCGCCTCCCTGAAAATTTACGTCATAAGCAAACCCAGGGTTGTCTCAGATTCTCAGTATGTTAGGGTTATGCCCGTTAACAATTTACCATGGTAATCATATCGACATAAACAAATAACAGGACACTCTCTATTGCATGGCAATTAAATTAGAAGTAAAAAATCTTTATAAAGTATTTGGCGAGCATCCTCAGCGCGCATTCAAATATATTGAGAAAGGCCTTTCGAAAGAGCAAATTCTGGAAAAAACCGGGCTATCGCTTGGCGTTAAAGACGCCAGTCTGGCCATTGAAGAAGGCGAGATTTTTGTCATCATGGGATTATCCGGTTCGGGTAAATCCACTATGGTTCGCCTTCTCAATCGCCTGATTGAACCCACCCGCGGACAGGTGCTGATTGACGGCGTGGATATCGCCAGAATATCAGACGCCGAGCTTCGCGAGGTGCGCAGAAAGAAGATTGCGATGGTATTCCAGTCATTCGCGCTGATGCCACATATGACGGTGCTGGATAATACCGCTTTCGGCATGGAATTAGCCGGCACACCCGCGCAGGAACGTCAGGAAAAAGCCCTTGACGCCCTGCGTCAGGTTGGGCTGGAAAATTATGCGCATGCGTACCCGGATGAACTTTCCGGCGGCATGCGTCAGCGCGTGGGATTAGCCCGCGCATTAGCCATTAATCCAGACATTTTATTAATGGACGAAGCCTTCTCTGCCCTCGATCCGTTAATTCGCACCGAGATGCAGGATGAGCTGGTAAAATTACAGGCGAAACATCAGCGGACCATTGTCTTTATTTCCCACGATTTGGATGAAGCCATGCGTATTGGCGACCGTATTGCCATTATGCAAAATGGTGAAGTGGTGCAGGTCGGCACGCCGGATGAAATTCTCAATAATCCGGCAAATGATTATGTGCGCACCTTCTTCCGCGGCGTGGATATTAGCCAGGTCTTTAGCGCCAAAGATATTGCCCGTCGAACGCCAAACGGCATTATCCGTAAAACGCCTGGCTTCGGCCCGCGCTCCGCGCTGAAGCTGCTGCAGGACGAAGACCGTGAATATGGTTATCTGGTTGAACGCGGCAATAAATTTGTCGGCGTTGTCTCCATCGATTCTCTGAAAACCGCGCTCAGCGAAAACCAGGGCATCGATGCGGCGTTAATTGACGCTCCGCTTGCCGTGGACGCCGAAACGCCGCTCAGCGAGTTGCTCTCTCACGTGGGGCAGGCGCCTTGCGCCGTACCGGTCGTGGGTGAGGAACAACAGTACGTCGGCATCATCTCCAAACGGATGCTGCTGCAGGCTTTAGATCGCGAGGGGGCAAATAATGGCTGATCAAACTAACCCGTGGGGCACCACTGAAGCGGCGGACAACGCTGCGCAATCCGCCGACGCGTGGGGTTCCACGCCAGCACCCGCCGACGGTGGCGGTGCGGCGGACTGGCTGAACAGCGCACCCGCGCCTGCGCCAGAGCACTTCAATATTATGGATCCGTTTCACAAGACGCTGATCCCGCTGGACAGCTGGGTCACGGAGGGGATCGACTGGGTGGTCACGCACTTCCGCCCGGTTTTCCAGGGGATCCGCATCCCGGTGGATTACATCCTGAACGGCTTCCAGCAGCTGATGCTGGGCATGCCGGCACCGGTGGCGATTATCCTGTTCTCCCTGATCGCCTGGCAGTTTGGCAGCGCCGGGATGGGTGTCGCCACGCTGATTTCGCTGATTGCCATCGGCGCGATTGGGGCCTGGTCGCAGGCGATGATCACCCTGGCGCTGGTGCTGACCGCCCTGCTCTTCTGCATCGTCATCGGCCTGCCGATGGGGATCTGGCTGGCGCGCAGCCCGCGGGCCGCGAAGATTATCCGCCCGCTGCTGGATGCAATGCAGACCACCCCGGCATTCGTCTATCTGGTGCCGATTGTGATGCTGTTCGGCATCGGCAACGTGCCGGGCGTGGTGGTCACCATTATCTTTGCCCTGCCGCCGATTATTCGTCTGACCATTCTCGGGATCAATCAGGTGCCTGCGGACCTGATCGAAGCGTCACGCTCGTTCGGCGCCAGCCCGCGCCAGATGCTGTTTAAGGTTCAGCTCCCGCTGGCGATGCCGACCATCATGGCGGGCGTGAACCAGACGCTGATGCTGGCCCTGTCGATGGTGGTGATTGCCTCGATGATCGCCGTTGGCGGTCTCGGTCAGATGGTGCTGCGCGGCATTGGCCGTCTCGACATGGGGCTGGCTACCGTCGGCGGCGTCGGGATTGTGATCCTCGCCATTATTCTTGACCGCCTGACCCAGGCCGTCGGTCGCGATTCACGCAGTCGCGGCAACCGTCGCTGGTATTCCACCGGCCCTGTTGGGTTACTCACCCGCCCCTTTAGAAAATAAGGAACAACGATGCGACATAACGTACTTTTTGCCACAGCGTTTGCCACCCTTGTCTCCACCAGCACGTTCGCGGCTGACCTGCCGGGCAAAGGCATTACCGTGCAGCCGGTGCAGAGCACTATTTCGGAAGAGAGCTTCCAGACCCTGCTGGTCAGCCGCGCGCTGGAAAAACTGGGCTATACGGTTAACACGCCGAGCGAAGTGGATTACAACGTGGGCTACACCTCGATTGCCTCCGGTGACGCCACCTTTACCGCCGTAAACTGGCAGCCGCTGCATGACGATATGTATGCCGCCGCCGGTGGCGATAAGAAATTCTACCGTGAAGGCACCTTTGTCACCGGCGCGGCGCAGGGGTACCTGATCGACAAGAAAACCGCCGACCAGTACCACATCACCAACATCGAACAGCTGAAGGATCCGAAGATCGCCAGACTGTTTGACACCAACGGTGACGGCAAGGCCGACATGATGGGCTGCTCGCCGGGCTGGGGCTGCGAAGCGGTGATTAACCACCAGAACAAGGCGTTCGATCTGGCAAAAACGGTCGACGTGAGCCACGGCAACTATTCAGCGATGATGGCCGACACCATTGCCCGCTTCAAAGAGGGTAAACCGGTGATCTACTACACCTGGACGCCGTACTGGGTGAGCGACGTGCTGAAGCCGGGTAAAGACGTGGTGTGGCTGCAGGTGCCGTTCTCCTCCCTGCCGGGCGAGCAGAAAGATATCGACACCAAACTGCCGAACGGCATGAACTACGGCTTCCCGGTGAACACCATGCATATCGTGGCGAACAAAGCCTGGGCGGAGAAAAACCCGGCCGCGGCGAAGCTGTTCTCGGTGATGAAGCTGCCGCTGGCGGACATCAACGCCCAGAACGCGATGATGCACGCGGGCAAATCGTCTGAGGCGGATGTTAAAGGCCACGTCGACGGCTGGATCAAGGCTCACCAGCAGCAGTTTGACGGCTGGGTGAAAGAGGCGCTGGCGGCGCAGAAGTAAAACCTTTTCCCTCACCCTAACCCTCTCCCCGGACCGTACACTGGGAGAGGACCGGGGTGAGGGGATCAGACCGCACCCAACCTAAACCGCACAATCCAGCACGTAACAATCCCCCCACATTCACAATCATTGGCTATTATGGTTTCCGGAAAAATAATCACTTCACTAACGATTCCTGAAACTAATGACAAAAACCACTCAAGGGCTTAGCCCCGCACTCATCCTTTTAATGTCCGTGGCAACGGGTCTGGCCGTCGCCAGCAACTATTACGCGCAGCCTCTTCTCGACACCATCGCCCGCGCGTTCAATCTCTCCGCCAGCTCCGCAGGCTTTATCGTTACCGCCGCCCAGCTCGGCTATGCCGCCGGGCTGCTGTTCCTGGTGCCGCTTGGCGATATGTTTGAACGCCGGATGCTGATCGTCTCCATGACGCTTCTGGCCGCCGGCGGGATGCTGATCACCGCCAGCAGCCAGTCGCTGACGATGATGATTATCGGTACCGCGCTGACGGGGCTGTTCTCCGTGGTGGCGCAAATCCTGGTGCCGCTCGCCGCGACCCTCGCCTCACCGGAAAAACGTGGCAAGGTGGTGGGCACCATCATGAGCGGCCTGCTGCTGGGGATTTTGCTGGCGCGTACCGTCGCCGGGCTGCTGGCAAGCCTCGGCGGCTGGCGCACCGTATACTGGGTGGCGAGCGTATTGATGGTCGTCATGGCGCTGGCGCTGTGGCGCGGGCTGCCAAAAGTGAAGCAGGAAAATCACCTGAATTACCCGCAGCTGCTGGCCTCCGTTTTCAGCCTGTTCACCCAGGATAAACTTCTGCGCACCCGCGCCCTGCTGGGCTGCTTCACCTTCGCCAACTTCAGCATTCTCTGGACGTCGATGGCGTTTCTGCTTGCCGCGCCGCCGTTTAATTATTCCGAAGGGGTGATTGGCCTGTTCGGCCTGGCCGGTGCCGCAGGCGCACTGGGCGCGCGTCCCGCAGGCGGGCTGGCCGACAAGGGCAAATCCCACCTGACCACCTCCGCGGGGCTGGTGTTACTTCTGCTCTCCTGGGCAGCAATCTGGTATGGGCACGTCTCGGTGCTGGCGCTGATCGTCGGTATCCTGGTACTCGATCTCACCGTGCAGGGCGTTCACATTACCAATCAGACCGTCATCTATCGCGTGAAGCCGGAGGCGCGTAACCGCCTGACGGCCGGGTACATGACCAGCTACTTTATTGGCGGCGCGGCGGGCTCGCTCATTTCCGCCTCGGCGTGGCAGCATGCTGGCTGGTCAGGGGTATGTGCAATTGGCGCCATCGTCGCCACGATTAACCTGCTTGTATGGTGGCGCGGCTACCATCGCCAGGAGGCAATTCACTAAGTTTTACATTGCTTTGGGCCTCTTAGGGTGTAAAGGGGCCCCTCACTCTGTTAATGTAAACGTAATCATTTATCCCAGAAATTTTAATGTGGGTGACATATTTACAATCGGCATGAATAGTTCAGACCCCCGTCCTCACATCCTCTCTTCAGCGGGTTCATCCCCTACGCTTTCTGTGCTCACCGGGTCACGGACTTACCCGGCGCTTTCTGATGGTGACATTAATTTGGCGGATATAACCGCACAAATAATTCATTTACATTATTTGTCACTATCGTTACTATATCGGCTGTAATTAATGAGGTTATGCCCAAATGGATAGTTCGTTTACGCCCATTGAACAAATGCTTAAATTCCGCGCCAGTCGCCATGAGGACTTCCCGTATCAGGAAATTCTGCTGACTCGCCTGTGCATGCACATGCAGGGTAAGCTACTGGAAAACCGCAATAAAATGCTGAAAGCTCAAGGGATTAACGAGACATTGTTTATGGCGTTGATCACGCTGGAGTCTCAGGAAAACCACAGCATTCAGCCTTCTGAGCTGAGCTGCGCGCTGGGCTCCTCCCGCACCAACGCCACCCGAATTGCCGATGAGCTGGAAAAGCGCGGCTGGATTGAGCGCCGTGAAAGCGATAACGATCGCCGCTGCCTGCATCTGCAACTGACCGATAAAGGTCACGAATTCCTGCGCGAGGTGCTGCCACCTCAGCACAATTGCCTGCACAAACTCTGGTCCGCTCTCAGCACCGCCGAGCGCGACCAGCTTGAGCACATCACTCGCAAGCTGCTCACCCGTCTTGACCAGATGGATGAAGAAGGCGCCGTTCTTGAGGCGCTGCGCTAACGCGACGACACGCTCAACAATCCAGATTTATAAGAAAACCGACAGGCCAGCACGTCACACTGCTGGCCTTTCTGACAACAGGTCGGCTCAGCCGATGTGAAAATAAGAAGATCGTGGAGAACAACAATGAGCGCAAATGCGGAGAGCACTACCCCGCAGCAACCGGCCAACAAGAAAGGCAAACGTAAGAGCGCCCTTCTTCTGTTGACCTTGCTCTTTATCATTATTGCCGTGGCATATGGGATCTATTGGTTTTTAGTACTGCGTCATGCTGAAGAGACTGACGACGCGTACGTGGCAGGGAACCAGGTACAAATTATGGCGCAGGTGTCGGGCAGCGTGACGAAAGTCTGGGCTGACAATACCGACTTTGTGCAAAAAGGCGATGTGCTGGTGACGCTCGATCCAACCGACGCCCAGCAGGCGTTTGAAAAAGCACAGACCGCGCTGGCCTCCAGCGTCCGTCAGACCCGCCAGCTGATGATCAACAGCAAACAGCTGCAGGCCAACATCGACGTGCAGAAGACCGCACTCGCGCAGGCGCAGAGCGATCTGAACCGTCGCGTGCCGCTCGGCACCGCCAATCTGATTGGCCGTGAAGAGCTGCAGCACGCCCGCGACGCCGTCGCCAGCGCTCAGGCACAGCTGGACGTGGCCATTCAGCAGTACAACGCCAACCAGGCGATGGTGCTGGGCACCAGCCTGGAAAACCAGCCTGCCGTTCAGCAGGCGGCGACTGAAGTGCGCAACGCGTGGCTTGCCCTGCAGCGTACTAAAATCGTCAGCCCAATGACCGGCTATGTCTCCCGTCGTTCCGTCCAGCCAGGGGCGCAGATCAGCCCAACCACGCCGCTGATGGCGGTTGTGCCGGCGGACAACCTGTGGGTCGACGCCAACTTTAAAGAGACGCAGCTTGCGCATATGCGTATCGGCCAGACCGCAACGGTTGTCAGCGACATCTACGGCGATGACGTGAAGTACACCGGCAAAGTGGTGGGTCTGGATATGGGGACCGGCAGCGCCTTCTCCCTGCTGCCTGCGCAGAACGCCACCGGTAACTGGATCAAAGTCGTACAGCGTCTGCCCGTGCGTATCGAACTGGATGCCAAACAGCTGGCGGATCACCCGCTGCGTATCGGCCTCTCCACGCTGGTGACGGTTGACACCGCCAACCGCGACGGTCAGATCCTGGCAAGCCAGGTGCGTAGCAGCCCGGTTTATGAAAGTAACGCCCGTGAAATTAGCCTCGATCCGGTCAACAAGCTGATCGATGACATCGTGAAGGCAAACGCCGGTTAATCCGAAGGTGAGCGTTATGCAACAGCAAAAGCCGCAAAAACCGCTGGAAGGCGCGCAGCTGGTCATTATGACCATCGCGCTGTCGCTGGCGACATTCATGCAGGTGCTGGACTCCACCATCGCAAACGTGGCGATCCCGACCATCGCCGGTAACCTTGGCTCGTCGCTGAGCCAGGGGACCTGGGTCATTACCTCGTTTGGGGTGGCAAACGCCATCTCCATTCCGATCACCGGCTGGCTGGCAAAGCGCGTCGGTGAGGTGAAGCTGTTCCTCTGGTCCACGGTGGCGTTTGTTCTGGCCTCGTGGGCGTGCGGCATGTCCAGCAGCCTGACGATGCTGATTTTCTTCCGCGTCATTCAGGGGATTGTCGCGGGGCCGCTGATCCCGCTCTCCCAGAGTTTGCTGCTGAGCAACTACCCTCCCGCAAAACGTTCCGTCGCGCTGGCGCTCTGGTCGATGACCGTTATCGTCGCGCCTATCTGCGGACCGATTCTGGGCGGGTACATCAGCGATAACTACCACTGGGGTTGGATCTTCTTCATCAACGTACCGATTGGCGCCGTCGTGGTATTGATGACGCTGCAGTCGCTGCGGGGACGAGAGACGCGCACCGAACAGCGCCGTATCGACAGCATCGGGCTAGCGCTGCTGATCCTGGGTATCGGCAGTCTGCAGATCATGCTCGACCGCGGTAAAGAGCTCGACTGGTTCAACTCGCAGGAGATCATCATCCTGACCATTGTCGCGGTGGTGTCGATCAGCTTCCTGATCGTCTGGGAGCTGACGGACGACAACCCGATCGTCGATCTCTCGCTCTTTAAGTCGCGAAACTTCACCATCGGCTGCCTGTGTATCAGCCTCGCCTATATGCTCTACTTCGGCGCGATTGTTCTGCTGCCGCAGCTGTTGCAGGAGGTGTATGGCTATACCGCCACCTGGGCGGGTCTGGCGTCGGCACCTGTCGGGGTGATCCCGGTCCTGCTGTCGCCGATTATTGGCCGCTTCGCCCATAAGCTCGACATGCGTCGGCTGGTGACGTTCAGCTTCATCATGTACGCGGTGTGCTTCTACTGGCGTGCGTATACCTTTGAGCCGGGAATGGACTTTGGCGCCTCGGCGTGGCCGCAGTTCATTCAGGGCTTTGCGGTGGCGTGCTTCTTTATGCCGCTGACCACCATCACGCTCTCTGGCCTGCCGCCCGAGCGTCTGGCGGCCGCGTCGAGCCTGTCGAACTTCACCCGTACGCTGGCGGGCTCTATCGGGACGTCGATCACCACTACCCTGTGGACAAACCGCGAATCAATGCACCACGCGCAGCTGACCGAAGCGGTGAACCCGTTCAACCCTAACGCACAGCAGATGTACAGTCAGCTGCAGGGAATGGGGATGACGGAGCAGCAGGCGTCCGGCTGGATCGCCCAGCAGATCACCAACCAGGGGCTGATTATCTCGGCCAACGAGATTTTCTGGATATCGGCAGGGATCTTTATCGTCCTGCTGGGGCTGGTGTGGTTTGCCAGACCGCCGTTTGGTGCCGGTGGCGGCGGTGGCGGCGCGCACTAGTCTTATGCGCGGGTTGCCGGGTGGCGGCTACGCCTTACCCGGCCTACGATAAGTGACACATCCGTAGGCCCGGTAAGCGCAGCGCCACCGGGCAACCATTGCCACCGTGTCCAGAACGCGACAGCCATTGTCAGTGCCGATAAAGCAGCGCGCCTGAAATCGATTCACGATAGTGAAAAGACAACAGGAGCGCATCATGCTGAACACACCCGCCGACAAGTACCAACCCTTTCCCACCCTTTCCCTGCCCGACCGTCGCTGGCCGGAACAACGCATCACCCGCGCGCCGCGCTGGCTCTCGACCGACCTGCGCGACGGCAACCAGGCTCTGGCCGAACCGATGGACAGCACGCGCAAGCTGCAGTTCTGGGACCTGCTGTTAAGCTGCGGGTTTAAAGAGATTGAAGTTGCCTTTCCTTCCGCCTCGCAGACTGATTTCAATTTCGTTCGCCAGCTGATTGAAGAGAACCGCATCCCGGATGACGTGACGATTCAGGTGCTCACTCAGGCACGGGAAGATCTCATCCATCGCACTTTTGAATCCCTGCGCGGCGCGAAGCAGGCGACCGTGCATCTGTATAACGCCACCGCTCCGCTGTTCCGCCGCCTGGTATTCGGCATGGAGAAAGCACAAATCGTTGAGCTGGCGACGCGTGCCACGCGGCTTATTCGTCAGCTGTGTGAAGAAAATCCGGACACCCGCTGGCAGTACGAATACTCTCCGGAAACCTTCTGCTTTACCGAGCCGGAATTTGCGCTGGAGATTTGTGAAGCCGTGGCGGAGATCTGGCAGCCTTGCGACGAACGCCCGATGGTGATCAACTTACCCGCCACCGTCGAAGTGAGCACGCCGAACGTCTATGCCGACCAGATCGAGTACTTCTGTCGCCACTTCAGCCGCCGCCGCGATGTCTGCATCAGCGTGCATCCGCATAACGACCGCGGTACCGGCGTCGCCTGCGCGGAGCTGGCCGTAATGGCGGGGGCTGACCGCGTGGAGGGCTGTCTGTTCGGTAACGGCGAGCGCACGGGCAACGTCTGCCTGGTGACGCTGGCGATGAACCTCTACAGCCAGGGTATCAGCCCGACTCTGGACTTTAGCGATATGAACCGGGTGGTGGAAGTGGTGGAAACCTGCAATCAGCTGCCGGTGCACCCGCGCCATCCGTGGGCAGGACGGCTGGCCTATACCGCCTTCTCCGGCTCGCACCAGGACGCAATCAAAAAAGGCTTTGATGCCCGCAGGCCTGGCGATCGCTGGGAGATGCCTTACCTGCCCGTCGATCCCCAGGATATCGGCTGCACCTACGAAGCGGTGATCCGCGTGAACAGCCAGTCAGGGAAAAGCGGCAGCGCGTGGCTGATCGAACAGAATCATGGTCTGAAACTGCCCCGCGCCCTGCAGCAGGATTTCAGCCAGCACGTGCAGCAGGAAACCGACCGTCACGGAAAAGAGATGACGCAGAACGCGCTGTGGCAGCTGTTTCGCACCCGCTACGGTCTGGTGGCCACGCCGCATTATGCGCTGCAATCCTACCGCAGCGACAGCCAGCAGGACGGCCAGCTGCGTTTGACGGCCAGCGTCGCCACACAGGGAGGAACGCGCCAGCTGGAAGGTCACGGCAACGGTCTGCTCTCCGCCGCCGCTCACGGCCTGAGCCGATGGGTCAACGCCCCGTTCTTGATTAAGGATTATCACGAGCATACGTTAGGCGAACGTAGCGACAGCCGCTCGGTGGCCTACATCCGCTGCCTGTTCCAGGACGGCAGCAGCCGCTGGGGCGTGGGCATTGATAGCGACGTGGCGCGCGCGTCGCTTCAGGCGCTCTTTAACGCCGTCAGTCGTTCTTAAAGTAATCGCTGGGGGAGACGCCCATCACCCGACGGAACATTGCCGTAAAGGCGCTGTGGCTGCCGTACCCCAGATCCAGCGCCACGCGCAATAACGGCTGGCCCTGCGCCAGCCGCACTAAGGCTTCCAGCAGACGCGCCCTTCTCAACCACTCGCCGTAGCTTAAACCCGTCTGCTGTTGAAAATGACGGTTCAGCGTGCGCTCGCTCATGTTCATCATGCTCGCAGCCTGCGCGCTGCTCCAGCTTTCCCCCGGGTTTTGCCGGATTTGCAGGCACAGGCGACGTAACGCCTCGCTTTCCGGCTCCGGCAGGTGAAACGGCAGCACCGGCATAGTGCGGATTTCATCGAGAATCAGTTCATAGACGCGCTCATCCCGGCTTCCGGGTGAGTACGATTCAGGCAACGCAAGGGAGACGAGGATCAGCTCGCGCAGCAGCGGCGCGATCTGGACGATCTGGCAGGTGGCGGGAAGATCGGCCCGCGCCAGCGGATCGATAAACAGCGTTCGCGCCGCCACGTTGCCGGTAATGCGCAGGGAATGCTGCGTGCCCGCAGGCAGCCAGACGCCGCGACCGGGAGGCACAACCCAACAGCCCGATGCGGTATCCACCCGTACCACGCCGCTCAGAGTATGCAGCAGCTGCGCGCAGTCGTGCTTGTGCCAGGGTTCGCTGTCACCATGAACGTAATCATGGGCAAACGGAACGAGGGGTCGGTGGGTAAAAGAGAAGGTTAAGGTTGTGGTCAAAGGAGGCACCAGCACAATGTAGGCCCGGTCAGCGAAGCGCCACCGGGCATCCACAGGCACAATATTAGATGTGCAGTTCCTGCAGTTTTTCTTTCGGCAGGGCCAGCTCTTCGTTGCTGTTCACGCGAACGTCGCGTTCGATGATGTGGCGCGCGATCTCCTGCGCTTCTTCCAGAGAGTGCATCTGGTAGGTGCCGCACTGGTAAACGTTCAGCTCAGGGATCTGGTTCTGCTCTTTCACCTTCAGCACGTCTTCCATGGCCGCTTTCCAGGCATCTGCAACACGTTTCTCTTCAGGCTGACCAATCAGGCTCATGTAGAAACCGGTACGGCAGCCCATCGGAGAGATATCGATGATCTCAACGCCGTTGCCGTTCAGGTGGTCACGCATGAAGCCAGCGAACAGGTGTTCCAGCGTATGAATGCCTTTCTCCGGCATCACTTCTTTGTTTGGCACGCAGAAACGCAGATCGAAGACGGTGATCGTGTCGCCGTGCGGGGTGTGCATGGTCTTCGCCACGCGGACTGCAGGTGCTTCCATACGGGTATGGTCGACAGTAAAGCTATCTAATAACGGCATACGTCACCTCCGATAGTGATTTTTTTTAAAATAAACTGAACTCTTCTACAGAATGCGCGTCTGAGTATATGAAAGACGCGCATTTGTTATCATCATCCCTGAATTCAGAGATGTATATTTTGGCCACAGCGATGTGGCCTTTTTCTTTTCTGCTTAAGCCTGCTTCGCCAGAAACGCCTCAAACGACTCGGTATCCGCCGCTTCAACCTCTTTCTGACGCACTACGGACGCTTCGCGTTCCGCGACAAAATCTGATTCGCTCAGGATTTCTAACGGCTCCTGGATCAGCATTTCACGGTACTCCGCCGAGAGTGAGCGCCCCGTACCACCAATGCCCTGATCAATCATAGAACGCAGAATGCGCGCTGAGAACGTCAGTTCCGGGTTATCAAAGCACGCCACTAGCTGGTCGCAAATCTGTTGATACGCGTCGCCGCCGTCAATGCTATCCATCGTCCGGGCAACACGCTTCAGGTCACGGAACAGATCTTTGCCGACTTTCGTCAGCGGGAACTGTGCCGTTTCGCAGCCGATACCCAGCGTCAGGCCCGGTTTACGCCCTTCCAGAATCACGCGGTTCCAGTTTGTACGGGTGCAGAGCAATTCGTCTGAACTCATTTCCGGCGCATTCGCCAGCACGCACCAGACCATAAACAGATCCAGGAAGCGAATCTGCTGTTCATCAACGCCAATCGGTGAGAACGGGTTGATATCCAGCGAGCGCACTTCAATGTATTCGATCCCGCCGCGCTGCAGCGCATCCGACGGGGTTTCGCCGCTGCGCGTCACGCGCTTAGGACGAATTGGCGCATACAGCTCGTTTTCAATCTGCAGGACATTGCTGTTGATCTGCAGGCGCTTACCGTCTTTTTCGAGGCCGATTTTTTCGTACTCTTCCGACGGGGTTTTGATCGCCCGCTTCAATCCTGCCACATATTCGTGCAATTCGTTAAACGTAATACCGAGATTGCTTTGCGATTTATTGGTATAGCCGAGATCGCTCAGACGCAGAGAGGTGGCGTACGGAAGATAGTACATTCCGCAGTCGGTCTTCTCGAACGGCAGCGTCGTCGGTTTCCCCTGCAGGAACGAAGAACAGATCGCCGGGGAGGCACCAAACAGATACGGGATCACCCAGCCGAAACGGTAGTAGTTGCGGATCAGGCGGAAGTAGCCTTCAGAGATCGCGTCTTTATCCGTTTCACCGCATTTCGCCTGCCAGAACGCCATTGGCAGCGAGAAGTTGTAGTGCACGCCAGAGATGGTCTGCATCAACGCGCCGTAGCGATTCTTCAGCCCCTCACGGTAGAGCGTTTTCAGCCGACCAATGTTTGACGTGCCGTACTGCGCCAGCTCAATCTCCTGGCCCTGCTCGATATAGCACGGCATGCTGAGGGGCCACATACGCTCATCGCCGAGATTGCGCGCGGTGTAGCGATGGATATCGCGCATAATCGTCAGCATATGATCAATATCACCCTCTACTGGGGTGATGAACTCCAGCAGCGCTTCAGCAAAATCGGTTGTGATCCATTTATGTGTCAGCGCCGAGCCTAACGCCTTCGGGTGACCCGTCGTCGCTAAACTGCCGTCCGCGTTAACGCGCAGCGTTTCACGCTCAAGACCACGCTGAATACCCTTCAATGCCTGAGGGTGGTTTTCCAGCCAGGCCAGCGCCTGAGATACGTCCGGGATCAAATTGACCTCCCGCCTGTCAAAGTAATGTTACTCAGCATAATTGTAATGGTTGACGATTGAAGGTCGCGTATTCATTCCACCAATTAGTGCCACCACGTCATACCCTGTAGTGTTGCCCACGCCACGAGAACATAGCGCAACGCCTTGCCAAGGCACAAAAAAAAGAGCACCGGTCCCCAGGAGATGCGCATCCATCCCGCCAGCAGACACAGTAAATCGCCTATTACAGGCATCCAGCTTAATAACAGCGTGGCAGCGCCATAGCGTTTTAGCCAGCCGACTGCCTTTTCCTGCCAGCGCGATTTTTCACGCAGCGGAAAGAAACGCCCAAGAATAACGTTAGTCAGCCCTCCAAGGCTATTACCCATTGTTGCTATTACTACAAGCAGCCAGGGCTGACTCACGCCGGACAACAGCATCGCCACCAGCACCACTTCCGAATTGCCCGGTAACAGCGTTGCGCTGAGAAAACTGCTGGCGAATAATGAGGCAAGTGACAGCGCGTCACTCACAGTAAGCGTACATCCACCGCATCCATTCCGGCATCACGCGCGGCCTGGATCCCAAAATCGGCATCTTCAAACACGACGCACTTTGCCGCCGGGACGCCCATTAATTCTGCGCAAAGCAGGAAGGTGTCCGGTGCGGGCTTGTGACGTTTAACATGATCGGCGGCGACCACGGCAGAAAAATAGTGGCGCAGGCCAAGATGATTGAGCAAGGCTTCTGCAATCGCGCTTTCGCTGCCCGTCCCCACCGACATCGGGCGACGCCCGTGCCACTCTTTTACCACATCAATCAGTGGTAACGGACGTACCGTATCTAAAAGCATGGCTTTTACCGCATCGGTTTTTTCGCGCGCGAGCAGGTGCGGGTCGAGATCGGCCTGATTCAGTTCAATCACGGCCTGCGCAATACGCCAGGTGGGGGAGCCGTTGAGGGCGATCATCGCCTGAAGGTCGAAACGCATGCCGTAGCGGCCCAGGACGTCGGTCCAGGCTTGACGATGCGTGGGTTCGGTGTCCAGGAGGGTACCATCCATATCGAAGATCAAACCGTCATACTGTGCGTACATCGTGCTCTCGCTAACCGATTAACAAAGCATTACTTTATCGTAAATGGTGGTTTTTGTCGCTGACAGAGAGAGTGATTGCTGACGGAACGTCGAAGGAATAAACAAAGAAGGAGAAGATGGTGCATCCGGGAGGATTCGAACCTCCGACCGCTCGGTTCGTAGCCGAGTACTCTATCCAGCTGAGCTACGGATGCATCGGGAAATGCTTTTAGAAACAGTAATGGTGCATCCGGGAGGATTCGAACCTCCGACCGCTCGGTTCGTAGCCGAGTACTCTATCCAGCTGAGCTACGGATGCATCAGGGTACTGCTTTCAGAAATAGTAAATGGTGCATCCGGGAGGATTCGAACCTCCGACCGCTCGGTTCGTAGCCGAGTACTCTATCCAGCTGAGCTACGGATGCATCGGGATTTACTACTGTACTGCTCGATATTCATATCACTTCTAAAGCAATATGAAGTAATAGATGGTGCATCCGGGAGGATTCGAACCTCCGACCGCTCGGTTCGTAGCCGAGTACTCTATCCAGCTGAGCTACGGATGCAAAATGGCGGTGAGGCGGGGATTCGAACCCCGGATGCAGCTTTTGACCGCATACTCCCTTAGCAGGGGAGCGCCTTCAGCCTCTCGGCCACCTCACCACACAACGCCTCTTTCGAGTGCTTCGAGTAACTCGTTAAGAGCTTCTCGTCGCTGCGTGGCGCATATATTACTTTCTGGGACTTATAAGTCAAACAATTTTCCAAAAGCTTTTATCGTTTGCACAAATCACACGCAATTCGCATGTAAAAGCCGCAAAGAGGGTGTTTTATAAGCGGATTTTGCAGGCATCTTCGCAGAAAACTGATGCGGAAAGAACAGTGTTGGGACGAGATAAGGGTAGCGGAGTGGTCAAAAAGAGAGCGATTGAAATTAAACGGTAACTTTGCGCAGGAAAAATAGCGGGAGGGTTGCGTCTCGCCCGACAGCGAGACGCGACAATATCAGTAACTGGACTGCTGGGATTTTTCAGCCTGGATACGCTGGTAGATCTCTTCACGGTGGACAGATACTTCTTTAGGAGCGTTAACACCAATACGTACCTGGTTACCCTTTACCCCTAAAACTGTCACGGTGACCTCATCCCCAATCATGAGGGTCTCACCAACTCGACGAGTCAGAATCAGCATTCTTTGCTCCTTGAAAGATTAAAAGAGTCGGGTCTCTTGTATCCCGGCATTATCCATCATATAACGCCAAAAAGTAAGCGATGACAAACACGTAAAGTGTAAGCAGTCACGGCATCACATTCTGTTAAACGTAAGTTTAGCCGATATACACAAACTCAACCTGACTTTATCGTTATCGATAGCACAGTGAACAAGACGCCATAACGTTACCGCTATGGCGTCTGCTTGTGCTTTGTAGTTATTACAGTTTCGCGCTTACCCAGCTTTCAACGCTGGCTAATGCCGCAGGAAGTGCCGCCGCATCCGTACCACCGGCTTGCGCCATGTCCGGACGACCGCCACCCTTGCCGCCCACCTGCTGAGCGACCATACCAATCAGTTCCCCTGCTTTTACGCGGTCAGTCACATCCTTAGAGACGCCCGCAATCAGAGAAACCTTACCTTCTGCTACTGTCGCCAGCACGATAACGGTAGAACCGAGCTGGTTCTTGAGATCGTCGACCATAGTACGCAGCATCTTAGGCTCAACGCCCGCCAGATCGCTGACAAGCAGTTTGACGCCCTTAATGTCTACAGCCTTGCTGGAGAGGTTTGCACTCTCCTGCGCCGCAGCCTGCTCTTTCAGCTGCTGCAGCTCTTTTTCCAGCTGACGCGTGCGTTCCAGCGCAACGCGCACTTTCTCGCCCAGGTTCTGGCTATCGCCTTTCAGCAGTTGCGCGATGTCGTGCAGCTGATCGCTCTGCGCATGCAGGCTGGCTACCGCACCTTCACCGGTCACCGCTTCAATACGACGCACGCCTGCCGCCGTACCCGACTCGGAAACGATGCGGAACAGGCCGATGTCACCGGTGCGCGAGGCGTGTGTACCGCCGCACAGTTCGGTAGAGAAGTCGCCCATGCTCAACACGCGAACACGTTCGTCGTATTTCTCGCCAAACAGCGCCATCGCACCTTTTTTCTTCGCGTCCTCGAGATCCATGATGTGGGTCTCGATTGGCAGGTTACGACGGATCTGCGCGTTCACCAGATCTTCCACCGCGCGGATTTCAGACGGCTTCATCGCTTCAAAATGCGAGAAGTCGAAGCGCAGCACTTTATCGTTAACCAGAGAACCTTTCTGTGCAACGTGGGTACCGAGTACGTCGCGCAGGGCAGCGTGCATCAGGTGGGTTGCAGAGTGGTTCAGACGAATGCGCGCGCGGCGAGCTTCATCAACGTTAGCCCGGACGCCCTCGCCCACTTTCAGAGAACCGGAAACCAGTTTGCCCTGGTGGCCAATTGCCTGACCGTATTTCTGGGTGTCGGTCACGCTGAAGCTGAAACCATTGCCCTTCAGTTCGCCTTTATCGCCAACCTGGCCGCCGGATTCGGCGTAGAACGGCGTTTTGTCCAGAATGACTACGGCTTCCTGACCTGCGCTGATGCTGTCCACGGCTTTGCCGTCAACAAACAGGGCGGTCACTTTGCCGGTCAGTTCCAGCGCCTCATAGCCTTTGAATTCAGACGCACTATCAACGCGGATCATCGCGTTGTAGTCTGCACCGAAACCGCTGGACTCGCGCGCACGACGGCGCTGCTCTTCCATCGCGGCTTCGAAGCCCGCTTCGTCAACTTTAATGTTACGCTCGCGGCAAACGTCCGCCGTCAGGTCAACCGGGAAGCCGTAGGTGTCGTACAGGCGGAAAGCGGTTTCGCCGTCCAGGGTATCGCCCTTAAGCTTCGCCAGCTCTTCGTCCAGCAGCGCCAGACCGCGCTCCAGCGTACGGGCAAACTGCTCTTCTTCGGTTTTCAAAACCTGCTCAACCTGCGCCTGCTGGCGTTTCAGCTCGTCACCCGCTGACCCCATCACGCCAATCAGTGGCCCAACGAGTTTATAGAAGAAGGTGTCCTTCGCGCCCAGCATGTTGCCGTGACGAATAGCACGACGAATGATACGACGCAGCACGTAGCCACGGTTTTCATTCGACGGGATAACGCCGTCGGCAATCAGGAACGCGCAGGAACGAATGTGGTCTGCGATAACGCGCAGCGATTTGTTGTTCAGATCGGTCGCGCCGGTGACTTCGGCAACGGCTTTGATCAGGGTGCTGAACAAGTCAATCTCATAGTTGGAGTTAACGTGCTGCAGTACCGCGGCAATACGCTCCAGACCCATACCGGTATCAACGGAAGGCTTCGGCAGCGGCTCCATGGTACCGTCGGCCTGACGGTTGAACTGCATGAAGACGATATTCCAGATCTCAATGTAGCGATCGCCGTCTTCTTCCGGGCTGCCTGGAGGGCCACCCCAGATGTGGTCGCCGTGATCGTAGAAGATCTCGGTGCACGGACCGCAAGGACCGGTGTCACCCATCTGCCAGAAGTTGTCAGACGCGTATGGCGCGCCTTTGTTATCACCGATGCGAATGATACGCTCGCGCGGGATACCGACCTCTTTTTCCCAGATTTCGTAGGCTTCGTCATCGGTTTCATAGACGGTAACCCACAGACGCTCTTTCGGCAGGTTGAACCAGTTTTCACCGGTCAGCAGTTCCCACGCGTATTGAATGGCATCGTGTTTGAAGTAGTCGCCGAAGCTGAAGTTACCCAGCATTTCGAAGAAGGTGTGGTGACGCGCGGTGTAACCGACGTTTTCCAGGTCGTTGTGTTTACCGCCCGCACGCACGCAACGCTGTGAGGTTGTGGCGCGGGAATAATTACGCTTGTCGAGACCAAGGAACACATCCTTGAACTGGTTCATCCCGGCGTTGGTAAACAGCAGAGTCGGATCGTTGTTCGGTACCAGGGAGCTGCTGGCAACAACCTGGTGTCCCTTACTATGGAAAAAATCGAGAAACGCCTGACGGATCTCAGCGGTGCTCTTGCTCATAATTATCCTGAAATCAAGCTAACGAAATGTCGTAGCCAGCCTGTATCGGTAAACCGTTGGACAGACCAGCTACTGGAAAAAGTGGGAATAAGATAAGTTTTCTTTAGTGGGAAGTAAAATCCCGCATGCGTTCAATCGGCAAAATTACGCCAGATATCCTGAATATCTTCCATCAGGAAGCCGCGGTAGAGCAAAAAGCGCTGGATTTTGACTTTTTCTGAAAATTCACGCGGCAGCGGTTCGCCGTACTTACGAATTGCCTGCTCTTTTGCCAGCTCGCACCAGTCAATCTCGCACTCGCGCATCGCTTTTTCGATGGACTCCCGGGCCACCCCTTTCTGGTTCAGCTCCTGCCGGATGCGCGCAGGGCCGTACCCCTTGCGGCCGCGGCTGGCGAGAAAGCGGGAAGCAAAGCGATCGTCGTCCAGGTAATGATGCTCATAGCACCAGGCCACCACGCGGTCGTAGTCTTCCGCCGCGGCATCAATCTCTTCCGGCCCGTTTTTACTCATCACCGGAGCCGACAGCTTCCGCCGCAGCTCCTGCTCACTGTGGTCACGCACGGCCAGGATGCGCACCGCACGATCCAGCAAGCGCGCGTAGGCGGGTCGGCGTGATGTCGGTTCACTCATAAAAAACCTGTAGAATCAGAAATGCAAAAAGGGCCGCATCAGCAGCCCTTCATCTTTACACGAGAGACTTAAAAGTCTTCGTTGGTTTCTTCAGCATCCGCAGCATCGACTACGAAATCAGGTTTGGAGTCCTGGTTGTTCAGCAGAAGCTCGCGCACCTTCTTCTCAATCTCTTTCGCCGCAGCCGGGTTCTCTTTCAGCCAGGAGATAGCATTCGCTTTACCCTGACCAATCTTGTCACCGTTGTAGCTGTACCAGGCGCCCGCTTTTTCAATCAGCTTCTCTTTCACGCCCAGGTCAACCAGTTCACCGTAGAAGTTGATCCCTTCACCGTAGAGGATCTGGAACTCAGCCTGTTTGAACGGTGCAGCGATTTTGTTCTTCACAACCTTCACGCGGGTTTCGCTACCGACGACGTTTTCACCCTCTTTCACCGCACCGATACGGCGGATATCCAGACGGACAGACGCGTAGAATTTCAGGGCGTTACCACCGGTTGTGGTTTCCGGGTTACCGAACATCACACCAATTTTCATACGGATCTGGTTGATGAAGATCAGCAGCGTGTTGGACTGCTTCAGGTTACCGGCCAGCTTACGCATCGCCTGGCTCATCATACGTGCCGCGAGGCCCATGTGAGAGTCGCCGATTTCACCTTCGATTTCCGCTTTTGGCGTCAGTGCGGCAACGGAGTCAACAACGATAACGTCAACCGCACCGGAGCGCGCCAGCGCGTCACAAATTTCCAGCGCCTGCTCACCGGTGTCCGGCTGAGAACAGAGCAGGTTGTCGATGTCCACGCCCAGCTTACGCGCATAAACAGGATCCAGCGCGTGCTCGGCATCGATGAACGCACAGGTTTTACCTTCGCGCTGTGCCGCAGCAATCACCTGCAGCGTCAGGGTAGTTTTACCGGAGGATTCTGGCCCGTAGATCTCTACGATACGGCCCATTGGCAGGCCGCCCGCGCCCAGCGCGATATCCAGAGAAAGCGAACCGGTGGAGATCGTTTCCACATCCATGGTACGGTCTTCACCCAGGCGCATGATGGAGCCTTTACCGAATTGCTTTTCGATCTGGCCCAGTGCTGCCGCCAACGCTTTCTGTTTGTTTTCGTCGATAGCCATTATTACTCCTGTCATGCCGGGAGAAGCGACTGTGCTTCACCGTGGATTTCTGTTCTGTTGGTGCAATTATACTGTATGGTCATACAGTATCAAGTGTTTTGTAGAAATTGTTGCCAGAGCGTTTTTAACGCATATTCCGTTGCCTGACGGCGCACGCTTTCGCGATCGCCGCTGAAGCACTCCCGGCGGGTGATCCCTTCCCCTTTAGACGTGGCAAACCCAAACCAGACGGTGCCAACAGGCTTCACGTCGCTGCCGCCGTCCGGCCCCGCAATGCCGCTAATGGAAATCGCGTAATCTGCCCGCGCCGCCTTGAGCGCGCCAATGGCCATTTCAATGACCACCGGTTCGCTGACCGCGCCATGCTGTTCCAGCGTAGCTTCACGCACGCCAATCATTTGTGCCTTAGCTTCGTTACTGTAGGTCACAAAACCGCGTTCAAACCAGGCGGAACTGCCGGCAATATCGGTAATCACTTTCGCCACCCAGCCGCCGGTGCAGGATTCCGCGGTGGTCATTGTCGCCCCACGCTGCTTAAGCGCCAGGCCAACGATCTCGCTAAGCTGCATCAATTCATGGTCAGTCATTCTCGCTCCAGGCATCAGAAAAACGTGCTGCACAAGATAGCACTTTCTCGTCAGATGTGGGGATGCGCTTCAGGTTTTACGAGGGGGCTTCAGAAAAAAGCCGGTGCAAACGCACCGGCCGTGGAAGAGGTTATTTCATGCTGTCGGCGAGGGTATTCACGTTGTGGCGGAACGCCTTGACGTAGGTGTCTGCCACGCCGCCTTTTGCCGACAAGGCCTCCGGATAAAGTTCTCCCCCTGGCTGCGCGCCCGTCGCCGAGGCAATCTGCTTCACCAGACGCGGATCGAGCTGGTTTTCCATAAACCAGGTTTTTACGCCGTCGGCTTTAATCTGATTGATGATCTCAGCAACCTGCGCCGCGCTGGCCTCGCTCTCTGAAGAGAGTCCTTGAGGTGCCATGAAGGTTACGCCATAAGCGCGGCTGAAATAGCCGAAGGCGTCATGGCTGGTCAGCACCTTGCGCTTCGCCTGCGGGATCTGGCTAAAGCGCGTTTTGGCCCAGCTATCCAGCTGGTTGAGCTGCGTGATATAGGGTTTACCGGAGGCTTCCAGCGCGGCTTTGTCCTGCGGATCGGCTTTCACCAGCCCGTTCAGAATATTTTGTGCATATAACGCCCCGTACGCCGCGCTGTTCCACGCGTGCGGATCGGTCACGGTCTTTCCATCTTCCTCAAGCGTGTGCGTTTTCACGCCTGTTGAGGCGACGACCAGTTGCCCTTTGAACCCGGAGGCTTTCACCAGGCGGTCAAGCCAGCCCTCCAGCCCCAGACCGTTCACCACCACCACATCGGCCTTGCTCAGCGCCGCGCTGTCCTTCGGCGACGGTTCGAAGGTATGCGGATCGCCGTCCGGCCCCACCAGCGTCGTCACCTTCACATGATCGCCGCCCACCTCCTGGGTGATGTCCCCCAGTATCGAGAAGCTGGTGACCACATTCAGCGTTTTCGCCATCACGCCCTGCGACATCATCCCCAGCGCGAGCGCCACTGCCACTACTAGTCCTGTACGTTTCATCGTTTCCCCTTGCGTTAAAAATACGCCCGCAGACTGCCAGCGAGCCTGCTTCGCGTACCCAATAAAATGGAAATAAAGAACAGCGCGCTGGCGGTGAGCACAATGGATGGCCCGGCCGGGAGACTCATCGCCCAGGAGAGGCTCAACCCCAGCCATGCGCAGACAATACCGCTGATGCCCGCCATCAGGAGTAACGCCGGTAGCGTGCGTACCCAGCAGCGTGCCGCCACGGCCGGCAGCATCATCAGACCGACGGCCATCAGCGTGCCGAGCACCTGAAAACCGGCCACCAGGTTAAGAACCAGCAGCGCCAGAAACAGTCCGTGCAGCAGGCCGGGCAGCCAGCGGGCGTTCACCTGTAGCCAGGCGGTGTCAAACGCTTCGGTAACCAGGCCGCGATAAAACATCGCCAGCACGATGAGAGTGAACATGCACACGCCTGTGACAAACAGCGCGGCGTCGTTGTCCACGGCGAGGATGGAGCCAAACAGCAGATGCAGCAGATCGACATTCGACCCACGAAGCGATACCAGCGTGACCCCCAGCGCCAGTGAGCCAAGATAAAATCCGGCAAAGCTGGCATCTTCCTTAAGCGGCGTGCGTCGGCTGACCAGACCGGCCAGCAGCGCCACGGTAATGCCCGCGACAAAACCGCCGATACTCATTGCCAGCAGCGACAGGCCGCTGAGCAGGTATCCCACGGCGACGCCCGGCAAAATAGCGTGAGAAAGGGCATCGCCCATCAGGCTCATCCGGCGCAGCTGGAGGAATACGCCGAGCGCGGTGGTGCTGATAGAAAGCGCCAGGCAAACCACCAGCGCGCGGCGCATAAAGCCGTACTCGATGAACGGCTGGAAGAATGTGTGCCAGATCATGCCACCCTCACCCGCTCGGTTTTCCACTGAGGCACATCAGCATCCAGCCGCAACGTCTGCGGGAAGTGGCGCGACACGCGCTCGCTGTCGTGCAGTACCGCGAGCAGCGTTTGCCCCTGCATATACATCTCCAGCATCACATCCATCAGCACGTTACAGGTGGCTTCATCGATGCCGGTAAAGGGCTCGTCCAGCATCACCAGCGGCGCCTGCTGTACCAGGACGCGGGCAAACAGCATGCGCTGGAACTGGCCGCCGGAGAGCTCATCAATGGTGGATGATGCCATGGATTCCAGCCCGACCCGCTCAAGCGCGCTGGCAATGCGCAACCGCGTTTCGCGACGAAACCCGGAAAGCAGCGAAATGCCCGGCCAGCAGCCCATGCTGACGACATCGCGAACGGTCAGCGGAAACTGCGCCTCCAGCGCGTGACGCTGTGCCAGCCAGCCAATCACCGGACGCTTCCCCTGCCAGCGAAAACCGCCGCTTACGGGTGGGATAAAACCGGCGAGCGTTTTCAGCAGCGTGGATTTGCCGCAGCCGTTGGCCCCAACAATGGCGGTCATGCTGCCGCGTTCAATGACGCCCGAAAGCGCGCGCGTGACGGGCTGGTGGTCGTAACCCGCAACCAGTTCATTCATCACGATCATGGCAATGCCACCGCCCAGCGCACGGCCAGGCCGAGAAAGACGATAAGCACCAGCGCCAGCAAAAGCCGAACCGGCGCAGAAAGAGAGAAAAGGGACGTTGACATCTCGGCACCAATTTAAATGTTATAACGTAACAATAATGAAAGGTGATTAGGATGTAAATGGCAGGGTTGAAAAGGGAGTGTGGCGAAATGTTTCTGCAAAACGCCCTCTCCCGTGGGAGAGGGCAACAGGCCGCACCGTGCGCGCAGCCATGCCGGGTGGCGGCGTTGCCTTACCCGGCCTACCCGTCGGGGTAACTTACTGACTAAACGGTGACGCCGCCGGCACGCGGGCCTGCGATACCGCCAGCCCCAGCTGCCACACGGCCATCGCATAGTGGGTGCTGTGGTTATAGCGGGTGATGGTGTAGAAGTTCGGCAGCCCGTACCAGTACTGATAGCCCGTTCCGACATCGAGACGCAGCAGACTCGCCTGCTGTGCATTGCCCAGCGGCTGCGTTGGCGTTAGGCCTGCCGCGGACAGCTGCGAAATGCTGTAGTTGGTTTTGAAGCCGTTTTCCAGCCCCGGCGCCTGACCGTTCGCCTGCACCGCCACCTGGCCACCCGGCACCCAGCCGTGCGCTTTGAAGTAGTTCGCCACGCTGCCGATGGCATCCACCGGATCCCACAGGTTGATATGGCCATCTCCGTTAAAGTCGACGGCATACTGCTTATAGGAGGACGGCATAAACTGGCCGTAGCCCATCGCGCCGGCAAACGACCCTTTCAGATCGAGCGGATCGTCCTGTTCGTTACGCGCCATCAGCAGGAAGGTTTCCAGCTCGGAAGAGAAATACTCCGCGCGGCGCGGGTAGTTAAAGGAGAGCGTCGCCAGCGCATCCAGAATGCGGGTTTTGCCCATCACGCGGCCCCAGCGGGTTTCCACGCCGATAATTCCGACGATAATTTCAGGCGGCACGCCGTACACCTGCCACGCACGGTTAAGCGCATCTTCATACTGATTCCAGAACGCCACGCCGTTTTGCACGTTGTCCGGGGTAATGAACTGTTTGCGATAGCGCAGCCACGCCCCGTTTGGCCCGCTCGGCACCTGGGCCGTCGGCGCCTGTCTGTCCATCAGGCGCAGCACGTAGTCCAGACGCTTGGCCTGAGACAAAATTTCGTGCAGCTGCTGTCTGTCAAAGCCGTGCTTAGTCACCATTTTATCGATGAACTGCTCGGCCGCCGGGTTATTCGCGAAGTCGCCGCCCATCTGCATCATATTGTGCTGCGGCTCCAGCAGGAATCCTCCGGAAGGCGCGCCCGCCGTTTGCTGAACGGCTTCGGTCTTAGGTTTGCTACTACAGGCAGACAGCAGAATAAGCGCAGGCAACAGCGCTGCATAACGACGCTTGAACATGAGACATCCATTTAACGGGTTCGATAAGAACCCAGTATGGTAAAGCATCCGCAACACCTCAAGGAAGCGGTACGCACCTCCCCAACGCAAATCCGTGCTTTTTTCCCCCGAAAATCATTCACCACGTCAATTATCTTTCAAAATAATCCATTTTTCTTTCATTGTGAGATCCAACTAACACTTTAAAACCTTTCAAAGTGATTATTATTAGCCACAGATAGACAAAAACAAACGCCCTACAGGAGAGAAGAATGATAGAAACCATCACCCACGGCGCCGAGTGGTTCATCGGGCTGTTTCAGAAAGGCGGAGAAGTGTTCACCGGCATGGTGACCGGGATCCTGCCCCTGCTGATCAGCCTGCTGGTGATCATGAACGCGCTGATTAACTTTATCGGCCAGCAGCGCATCGAGCGCTTCGCCCAGCGCTGCGCCGGAAACCCGCTGTCCCGCTACCTGATACTGCCCTTTATCGGCACCTTCGTGTTCTGCAACCCGATGACCTTAAGCCTCGGCCGCTTTATGCCGGAAAAGTACAAGCCGAGCTATTACGCCGCCGCCTCCTACAGCTGCCATTCGATGAACGGCCTGTTCCCACACATCAACCCCGGCGAACTGTTCGTTTATCTCGGGATCGCCAGCGGCCTGACCACGCTTGGCCTGCCGCTCGGCCCGCTGGCGGTGAGCTACCTGCTGGTCGGTCTGGTCACCAACTTCTTCCGCGGCTGGGTGACCGACCTCACCACCGCTATTTTCGAGAAAAAAATGGGCATCCAGCTTGAACAGAAAGTCCAT
>NZ_JAJFTC010000013.1:0-103871 GCF_020733125.1 Enterobacter cloacae complex sp. 2021EL-01169 | reverse complement strand
AACTCATCAAGGCGCGGGAATAAAATCCCATTCAGACGCCGGATAGATTCAAGCAAGCCAACTTGTCGTCAAAATCGGTGTTGCAAAAACGGGAGTGACCATAGATTCCGTTTTCTGAGACGACCCCCATATTGAGTCCTTTCAAGTGAGTCACCGAAAGAACTATACCGACAAATAATAGGTAAGTCATTACTTATCAATTGCATTTTTATGAGACATTCAAGACTCATTGTTTCAGTCTTTGGAAGACTGTTGCTGCGCGGTTATCGAAACTTGGTTAATGCTAATGTACGCGTACATTAGCATTAACCCTCTCATTCCGGCAACAAATAGCATTACAGCAGTGGGAAGCGACGAGAACCATCAACAAAAAAGGGGCCGAAGCCCCTTTGGATTTTGCGCTGAAAAAAGTGTAACTACGATGCTAAGAAGCACTATGGTTAAGAACGTCTGCCGTGTCTATCACAGCGTTGAACGGTCTGGCGACATTTGCGGAGTCTTTCCGTTCGGACGGTGGTGGCGAACTCCAAACCGTTCAGCGCTGTGTTGGCGATGGTGGGTGGACTCGAACCACCGACCAGTTGATTAACAGTCAACCGCTCTACCACTGAGCTACACCATCATTATTCGCGGCGGTACTTGTTCATGGACAACCAGGCAACCAAGAACTTTCCCGCAACTTGCACTTTACGTTAGTGCCAGACGAGGCTTGTGGCTTGCTCACATAGAGCGAAGATCTGGAATCCTTCTCGGCGGTTGATGGCCGCCAGATTCTTCGATCTTATTGGATGTATGGAATCATCCATGTTGTGAAACCAGGGGCTACATAGGCAACAATGATTTCACCAGAGGGTTAAAGAATCCTGCTTTCACAACGTTGAGGCCACTGAACCGATTTATGTTCGACCCAACATATTGATCAGTCACTACAGCTCTGTGGAATCACCTGTATGATTAAAAGAAAAACAGTGACCTCAACGTTGTGCGCTGGCTAACCAAGCCAGCCGGGTTACGTCGCCGCTTTTAACCCAAGATTAAACGACATAAGTAATGGAAATGACGTAACAGGATGGACGGTCAGTTGGCTGAAACCGGGATGATGGAATGGAATGAGGAAAACCAACCGCCCATCCTGTTACTTCATCGAATAGGGCATGGGTGGTGCAACATGCCCTATCCTGCGTTCTGCAATCACACTCGCTCAGTGTGTCCCATTTCGGTGACGAGGCTGGAAACTGACCTCGCTGGTGTTTGGCTTCTTAGGCTACTGCCAGGTACGTATCTTCGTTTGCAGTTATATTTAACGTTCAAACAGTCGCGTCTCAACGAAAACAAGTGAATCTTATACATATTAGATAAGTAAGTAAATACTTATTTTTCTGTGACTCGTTCAGTTGCTATCTTTTTGATCAAACTCACCTTCTGTTCCGGCGTTCTCGTGATGATGGCCGTAAAACGCTTCGCTTGAATAGTGATAGTTTCGTTCTCCTTGAGTTCGCCGTAGTGAGTCTCCAGCAGAGAACCCAGGCGCCACAGACCGTCGTCTATGCGTTTATGGCTGGCAAATCTGATCAGCAGTAGCTTTACGATTAACTGACCAATGTAAAAGGCATATCCGAAGCCGGCCGCCACAAGGTAGGTTGCCAGCCACCAGTCGAATGAGGTCAAATTGCTCATTTCTGCACTCCCGTCTCGTGAACAACCCGATACAGACGCTTACCGATGCGAAGCGTTTTGGTTTTCAGTTCCTGCCTGACCAGATCGCGACAGATACTGAAGCCGAGGGCCACGCCCCCAGCAAAAGATAACAGGATGTATGGAATCATCAGAACGCCCCCGCCTCAGTCAATTGCTGTAACAGTGAGTGTCCTTTTTCAGTGAGTTGATAGTTCTCCACACATCCTTTTGGCGAAACGTTAGCGACAAGATTCATACGTTCCAGTTTGGCGCGGGTCTTTGGCTTCCAGTTGGCGTAGAACTGTTTCCACTGGCTGATTTCACGCAGAGTTTCTTTCTCCCGTTTACTTAACATGATCATCCTTAATCTCCTTCAGTGTGTACGTGATATCTACAATGCGGTAAATGCGGCCGCGCCTCTGCATGACACCGGCTTTTACGTAATCGTTGATGCAGCTGGACATAACCAGACTGCCGATAACAATGCCGACGACCAAAAATACAATCATCCAGCCGAGCATCAGTCTTTATCTCCAATACGGTCTTCGGTATCTCGCAGACATTTCGGCCACTTCAGACGTGGGTGGCGTAAGCTACCGTCTGGCGTTTTCTCATGGCAGTGAACCTCGACGATGCGTCCACGATATTTCTCCTGATTGTTCCAGATCTCATCCAGGTACTTATGTTTGATACCGCTGGCACGCACGATGACGCCGTTCTCCAGACGAATCACTATCTTGCCTAGCGTATGCGCAAAGCCAGAGTCCGGGTCGCCTGGCTCGAAGTCGATGATTTCACCGTCTTCGGAATCCTCGTCTTTCAGCTTCCACCAGCTGCGGGTACGCTTGAACTCGTAAACAGAATCCGGATCTTTGCCCATCTCCCCCTCTTCATTCTCATCCAGGCGCTTCATGAAGCGTTCGATAAAGTCTTCATGGCTATGGATGATGTAGAACGGATGCAGGTGGATATCTTGCGCGTAATCTTCCCCGCAAGTGTTGCGGAATAACGCCACCAGCATAGCCAGGCGCTCTTTCAGCTTCATGCCGGTCTTCAGGTACTCTTTGCTTTTTGCCTGAGCACGCCACTCCGGTAAGAAGAAATCGAAGATATGGTAAACGGCACCAATGGCTGTCACGTTCTTCTTGCGAAGCGCCGACACGGACTGGTTGAACGTACCTGCAGTACCCTCACCATCGAAAAAGATGTGCTTGAAACCGGAGA
This sequence comes from Enterobacter cloacae complex sp. 2021EL-01169, assembly GCF_020733125.1. Classification (NCBI taxonomy): domain Bacteria; kingdom Pseudomonadati; phylum Pseudomonadota; class Gammaproteobacteria; order Enterobacterales; family Enterobacteriaceae; genus Enterobacter; species Enterobacter cloacae complex sp. 2021EL-01169. The sequence continues at coordinate 100,970 of NZ_JAJFTC010000013.1, read as the reverse complement.
GTCTGCCTCGCTCAAGCATGGCTGGTTTAAGGTGATCGAGTGACGTAATCGGATTGCCGGTACGCGTCAAGAAGTTCACCTCTTCCTCGTCAACGATAACTTCGCAGATAACCCGGAGACCATCGAGTTTGAGGCTGCCGATCATTGGCCACTTGGCCTTTGGGTTTTGTTTAAATGGGTATTTGTCGCCTTTCTCCTTGTACGGAGACGCCAGCTGTACCTCAAACTTCGGAATTGGGTTTTCGAACACCTTGTTGCACAGGCTAATGCCGACGCCGGCTTTCGGATCTTTCAGCAGGAAGCGACGAAACACGTCCTGCCCGTCAGCGCACATTGAGGCAACGAGTGATTCGACAGCAGTAATGGCCGCGTTCCCGGTCAGTTCGCGCGCCGCCAGCTTCTCCAGCAGCTCGACTACCTTCTGATCGCTGGGTACGGAAGTATCGAGTGGCTCGGCCACTTTGTACTTCTTCACACCGAATCGAATGAATGGGTTGAGCATTAGCGAGACCATGCTCTGCTCAAATTCATCAAGGTTGGCCAGCGCCTCTTTCTTGGCGTTGGTTCCCATCGTTTTTATGGCATCCAGCTTGTGCTTTAGGGCGATCAGTTTTTCCATTAGTGTTTAACCTCCATCGGTCGCTCGGGAGTTTTCATGTGTTTTCTTTGGTTGCTTCTTCAATGAGTGCCGCGTACACGTCAGTGACGGGCGCCAGTGAATCGGTGGACGTGGTTTCGGGTTTGGCTGGTTCTGTTTTCTTCGTGCGTTTAACCAGACTGTTAATCGTCATGGTGTTGCGCTTCCGGGTTAGCGTTCTGGCGTGGTCGTTTTGCTCTTCCACTTCTTTGATAAGCGCAGCCATATCGATGAAGTAGAGCTGTTCGCCTTTGCGGATCTCTTCGACCATCATCTTCAGCGCCTGGCATTTGCCAGCAGCAATGGCCGCAGCGCAGGACTGGAACGATGTCGCCGGGAGGCGCTTCTCTTTGTAGGCGAGGATGGTGTGCTGGCAGACTGTATAGCTGCAATGGGCCTCATGGCCGTTGATCTTCACTTCCGGACAGCGCAGCGAATAACCGTTGTTTCCGGAGATAGACGGGATTTTCGACAAATCTGTTCTTGTGGACATGCTTCTAACCGTAGTCGTGTACTTACTTATTAAGCGCAGTTTAAAAAAGCCCCACCAGGGGGCTAAATGGTTTTTCGAGGCTTACCAGGTCGCCCAGCCAGTCATTTTGTCCTGAGCGGCTTCGAACCGGTATGGCTCCAGTAAATCGTTGGCATGGTGGACGGCGTATGATTTTGCCTCCTGTTTAATCATCGGCAGCTCGTTGGCCAGGCGTGCCACCTGCCCTGCAAAACTGGCGAGCACACCGTCACATGCCTGACCCGCGTCAACAATGATGCGCACCAGGTCTAAGTCGCTGCGGCACATATCGCAGATGATGCCGTATTCCACCTCACGAATGCGCTCAACGGCTTTTTTGGTATCGCCACTGACCACCAATTCCAGCAAACCAGGTGGTGTTGTCAGATCGGTAACGCGTTCGGTAACTTCAGGCAGTTCGACAATGCTCAGGAACGCCGCGATAGACGGATCATCCTCTACACCAGCCCTGCCTTTGATCGCGCGAAGAGTTGCGTCGACAATTTCCTCAAATCGTTCACCTTCATCACACACCGCCTGATTGGTGTAGACAACGCGACCGTCGTACCATGCACCGGCACGTACTTCGACCGTTGCGTCCTTCATTTTGCGAGTGAACGCCACGAGTGCCGCGCGTTTCTGTTTAACACCAGGCAGCTCCGGGGACTCTCCAAAACGAACCCATACCCGCATGTATTTCGAGCCTTCCCCAAGAGGTGCTGTGCTCACAGACGTGGCGATGTGCTCCAGCGCAGTTTGGATCGCCTCATCGATAATCTTCTGGCGCTCTTCTGTATCAATTTCTACGCCTGATTTGTCGATAATTTCGGTAACGGACTTCTGAATATCTGCTTTCATAAAGGTTCCTCAATTCCTTCGTCGAGCATATTCTTACAGAAAAATAAGTATGTATCTACTTATCATTAAAGGCGTGCAATTTATACAAGAGCTTTAATGCCGAGTACCTTGCTTTGTAGCTCCAACTGTCTGGAGTACGGCTTGGCACGATAATAGGCTTTTAGTATCTGCTCTGGCGTCGCGTCGCCGGGGTCGAGACCTTCTTCGCCCAGACAGGCCACTTTGACATTCAGTCCGATGCTGGTGAGACGTTTGGCCGCTGACATGGTGTTGCGGATCGCTTGCTTTTCGCTGTCCCACATCATGATGACGTTGCGTAATCCACGCGCCTTGAGCGTCAGGAACGCGCCTAACTGATCTTCAGCGTCCTCATTCATATTTCCGGACAAGTGCATCCCGAACGTGCCAATTGGCTCTACATAATCCCGCAGCGTCTCTTCGTCGAAGATGGCTCGCTTCACGCCCATTACGTCAAATGCCCCTTCACACACAACGACCGTTTGTTTTCCGACTGCATTGTGGCCGTTGTAGAGAAACTTACCCGACGCCGGCAGCTGCATGGGGAAGAGATAACGGCGTTCTGCTGCACCGGTAATGTCACGCCCCTGGAAGGTCTTCATCACGCCATCCAGATCGTAAACCGGTATCAGGATGCGCATATCAAACACCTGCCCTTTGACCTGGTCTGTGTACGGATCGACGTATGCGTGCTTGCCTTCGACGCAGTAACGCAGATCAAAGTATTTGGCCAGCTCCGGGGAGATATGGCGCTCCACCAGATAATCAGGAAGACGACCGTCAATGGGGAGTTCGTAATGGCGCGGGAGAGCTACTGGCCCTTCGAGTTCAACCTTGCTGGCCAGCACGACCTCTTCCGTCTTCGGCGCCCATCCTTGTGAGATCAGCGCGTTCTGGACGTACTCTTCAAAATCGCGACGGGATTTGCCGCTGTAGTGCTTGAGGAAGACCAGCTTGTTGAACTGAATCTCTTCGGGATGATCACCAGCAAAGCATTTGCCGACGCCATTGGTCAGGTTGAAATAAACCTTCCAGTTTGAGCTGCCGCATACCGGACACTCCTTGATATTCACCTCACGTCCACGAGTACTGACGCCACCACGACGGTAGATGATTCCTTCCATATCGAGCCATTGTTCAAAATCCAGCTCGGTCAGTAATTCTTTCAAGTCGCTCACGTTCTTAACCCTACTTTTTGCAGGTAATATCTTGATAATCCTCGGTATTTGAATACCATAAAGGCTCATGTGTTTTTTCTTTTGTGGCTTTGGCAAAAGAGAAAATTTGTTCTCTTATGGAGACCGGCGTGGAGAGCGTTTCTCCACGCCTTCTTTTTTTAGAGGACGTCCATAATGCGTTCGATGAATCGCATTTGTTCGAGGTTCTGCTTAACGCGGATGCTTACGCCGCCTTTCTGGTTACGTGAACCAGCGAAGTACAGACGCGCTTCGCCTTTCGCCTCTTCCTCTTCCGTTTTGTTGATCGTGATAACGAGGTCAGCGATACGCACCTTCTCGATGTTGTCCGCTGCGTGCATCATTGTTGCCACCTCAGAAGCACCACCTTCCCTGTTAGTCTGCGATGCAGTGATGCCGGCAACGTTGTGTTTGTCGTACAGCGCACGCAGGTCAGTGTAGATGCTGCGAATGTTGGCGCGGTCGTCGCGGAGGTCGTAGCTGGCACGCATCAGGTCAGCGTAGTCGACCACGACCATGTCGGGGATCATGCCATTGGCTTTCATGCTGCCCAACATACGATCCAGATCTGCAGGCGACATGCTTCCGGACGGTCGTTCAACAATCCACAAGCTCCCCACGCCTTTCGTCGCGCCCAGCTCTGCCAGTTTGCGATGGACGTCGTCGCGGCGCTCCACCAGCTTGGACATTTCGGTCTCAGACAGACGGGCGTCAAAGCGATCTGACAGAATGGAGGTGTGAACTTCCAGCGACAGATACAGGACGTTGTAACCGGCAAGCGTGGCGTTGATGGAGAACTCACCCATCGCCGTCGATTTACCAGACTTCGCGAAGCCCATGAACAGCACCATTTCACGCTTTGCCCAGCCTTTCTGGTAAAGCAGCTTGTCGAGCAGCGGTAGACCCGTTGTGATGCTGTTTGGCACGTAATCGTCGGACGCTTCATACTCACGCGCCTTGTAACGCTCTGCTGATTCAGAGAAGTAATCGTAAATGCCGGTCGCTTCGTTAGAGCCGATTTGCTGGACTTTAGCCATGATTGCCATCGCGCCCTGGAAATCGCCCTTCTCTTTCATCTCAGCCGCTTTAATCAGCGCGTCGTCGAATGCTACGCTTTTGGCGAACGTGGCGACCTGGTCGACCATGTACGCCGTGTCTGACAGCTTCTCAGCGAGAATCCGCTTAAACGCCTCAACGACGTCGGGGAACAGCTCTTCGCGGATCGTCTTATCGCGTTTGGCGCGTTTGAGCATGTCGAGTATGGCCGACGATGATGGTGCGCTCTTATACATTCTGTAGTAGCCCGACACCATGTTCACCAGAATGGCGTTGGCCGCATTGGAGAACTGGTTTGGCGCAACCAGATCACCGGCGCGAGTCAGAAACTCATGGTCGCGACAGAAGTAGGCTGCGAGTCGATTCTGGAAGTCGTCGTCGAACTCTTCAGACAACCCTCGTCCTGTGTGGCAAAGTTCGGTCATGTGCTTTCCTTTGGTGCTTAAACAATTTGTTTTCTAATACTAAAAAAGCCAGATAGGGGATCAACAGAATCGCCGTGCTTCTTCCAGTTCTTCCGGGAAGTGCGCGTAAATCACACGCTCAGGCACGATTTCCATCAACCAGACAGCGGAGAAGATGATGCGGACGCGCTTGTCTCGGGTAATGCCACGCAGACGCTCCAGAACCCACTCAAAATAGCGTTCTTGAATCGGGTCGTGCTGCATATCTCCCAGATGCTTAAAACTCACCAGAGAGTCATCCAGACGGGTTACAGCGCGTTTGGCTAACTTCTCTTCGAATATCTCGATCAGCTCGGGCTGCCAGAGATGCTGGGGGCGAGGCAATTTGTCCCACAGACGGCGTGCAGCTGCGGACAGAACGGTAGAAATGAAGTAGTCATAAGAGCAGCAGTACTGGTCGGCAAACTGGCGTGCTTTCCAGAGAGACGTTTTGTTCGCCGTCGACAGCTCCTGATACGGCACACGTTTCAAACCGGTTGTGAATGGGGCCGTCTCATAGTGTTCGCGGCCATGCGACAGCATGATGTATGAGTACTGGCGCTTGTATGCCTCAGTGAAAAGGCATGTGGCCATAAGCGGGTGCATGTCGCGGTAATCAAACCACTTTGTCTCGAACAACTCAGCCTCATCCTTGCAGCGTGACAGCCCAATATTCTCGGCCACCCACTTGTCCATGACTGTGGTGTCCCACTCGGTCATGAAGTCGTACTGGTCGTTGTTAATAGTGTTAAAGAAGATCTGGCTCATGTGCTCCGCCGATAGGTAGTCACTTACTTATCATAATGGGCGAATCATAGCGACTGGAGATGTTTTTTGGAAGTGGAAACGGAAGGGAATGTGTCTGGGAAGTTGGCATAGAAAAAGACCTGCTTCCGTATAAATAATAATAAGTAACTTAGTATTTATATATACGGAAGCAGGTTCTTAATTGAAGCTGCCAGAACTAGTAACCTTGAAAAGTAAGGTTCTTGTCCAGCTCCACACGCTTCAGTTGGTACGAGTCGGTAGGGCAAAGCATTTTGTACACGGCCAGATTGCTGTCCAGCAGTTCACGGGCAAAACTTTCCAGCTCTGGATAGGGTTTGCATCCGATAGAAATCTCTTTGATGAGCGAGGTGTCGAACTTCTTAATCCCTGGCAGCTCAGAGATAATCCGGAACTCTTCTTCGTACTTCCAGCTCTCACCCTTGTGCAGAAAGATGGCTCTGACAATGTCGTACACATCAGCGGTATAGAAGTTCACTTCAGGCGGCGATTTCACGTACTCCACATCACCGTTTAACGCTGTGTGTTGGTCATCCAGCGCTTCCACAATAGCGTCATCAAACCCTATGCAAAATCCAGAGTGGGAGCTGGCGTAATGCGACCACATCAGGTAATTGGTGTCAGTTCTGGTGAGGCATATCACACCGGTATTCAAAAGCAGATTTCCGCGCAGCATATAGGCGTCAAACTCTTCGGCGTTTTTGGTTCGCCCTCTTAACCAGTTCTCACCGTCCTCGTCGCTTTTGCCAGGCCACATCTCATAATATCGGACACGCTTCTCCGGGATCGTGGCGTCAAAACTAAATTTGGCTTTGAACTCGGCAGGGTCATTGAAGTCGTGTGGCCGGGTGGCTCGGATGGTTCCATCTTCGATGAAGAATTTAAGAATTTTGATTAATTCGTTTGGGTCTTCATGCCCTACGTATTTGTACAGCACAAACAAAGTCCTTTTGAGTTAAAGGCGTCTTTCGACGCCTCTTATTTAACCTTTCTTCATCAACTCACGTTTGATTTCATCGGTGCGCATCGTGACGTCGGCAGCTGTGATCGCCTCGTTCAGTTTCACGATGTCTTCGATTTCCTGCGGCGACTTCTCTGCCAGATGGAAAATGGCTGCACGAATCACGTCAGAACGGGTGAATTTCTCGAAACGAGGGATGAATTTCATCATCTCCAGCAGATCGAAATACTCGTCTTCCAGCGACATTGTGCGGCTCTTAATCTTCTCTTTCCCACGAGTCGGACGCCCCTGCGGTCTGACTGGCTGGCGCATTGGGGTGCTGCTTTTTGGCTGCTCTTCCGGCTCTTTGCGCTTTGCAAGGTCTCCCATTCTCATGGACATTATTCTTCCTCCAGACTCATGATGTAATCTACAAACTCTTCGAACTCGGCTTCTGCCTTCTTATCGCGTTCCGCGCCGGTCATTTCAAAGATAGAACGACCGGCCTCTTCCGCATCGTCATAAACGTTACGGTTGTACAGATTAACCGGCGCAGCCTCGATGCCAAATGTCTCGACAATTTCTTTCGCCGCCAGAATACGTGATGCCTGGGAAGGCAGTGACGGACACTGGTTCACTACCGCGCGGATCTTCACTGTCTCGTTCACATTGCGAACGTTGTCGATGATCGGGTCGATATCACGCAGAGATTTCAAATCACGACGTTTAGGACGCAGCGGGATGATTATCACGTCAGCCATAAGCATCGCCAGACGCTGAATTTCGGAGTCAAAGCCACCAGCATCTACCACTACATAATCGGTGCGCCCCTGAAGCGATTTAAGATGTTTGACGATATCATCCTGAACATATGCGAAGGGAATCAGCTCAAGATCATCATTCTGGCGACGGTCTTCACACCAGCTCGTCGTGGTACGCTGGATATCGATATCGGTGACGTGAACCTTCTTTTTCTTTTTAACTTTGAGGCATACCGCAATTTGCTGGGCAACGGTAGATTTGCCTGGGCCGCCTTTTGTGCCGCCAACCACAATGATCTTGGTCATTGGTGAGTTCCCTTTGCGTGAATTATTGTCGTATGAAACAACTTGTTTTCTTATATGTGATATAGCCTAAATGCCTACGGCTGCGGTGTAAAGGTTAAATGATAGGTACTTGAGGAATGTGGAGCGTGGGATCAAAAAACCCGCCGTAGCGGGTTTATGGGAGAGAGATGATGTTGACGATGTGCGTACAAGAGCCTTTATCAAGTCGCAGCTCGCGGTCTCCCCACTCGTCTGTTACGCGACTTAAAGGCAAACTGCCAATATCCCACGGCAGGAAGCCGGTGGTAGAACCCTTTGCCTTGTCGCCGAGCTGGTCAAGACAACATTTTTTCACGGTATCGTAGATCATAACCTCGCCATATCTCCGCATAGTACCTGACCACATGGACGCACCCAGAATGGTTTGCAAATTGTCGCAAACGAGGTGGCGGTATTTGTCCAGTATGAAGCGATATGCTGTAGAGCCTATGCGGGCTGAGTCAAAAGGCGGTTCGAGATAAGCGCCTTTGATTTGCTTACCGAGGTATTCATTCCCATCGACGCCAATAAACGAAAAATCGTTATAGGCAAACCGACCCACAACCTTCAGCTCTTCTGGGCTAAGAGTCGCATCCACGATCTCAATTTTGATGATGTGTTCGGCAGCCTCAAACGCACTCATCCCCTCGTCATCCATAACCCGCGTGATTTCGTCAAATTGATAATCTGAGTTATAGGAGGGCAAAAGATACACAACGAGAAAGTTGTCGAACTCGCCTTTATCGGCACGCATCTCCACCAGACGAACAACATCGCCTTCTGGTGTCGCGAAATGAAAGGTCTCTAAAATAGTATAGCCGCCCATAGAGAGCGGCATTTTGTTCAACTGCTTGTGGTAGCGTTCATCAATTAAAGAAGGTGCCATTGTTCTTTTTTGCGTTCTGGTAAAACGCTTTCCTTGAGGTCGTTGAACTTATTCTTCATGAATTGTACAACGGCTTTCTCAATTTTTGGAACAATGGATTCTTTAACATCAACAATTTCGGGGTACTGTTCTTGCGGCTTGAGAACAAAGCGCAATTTGTTATTGCGCACAACGACCTCTGCCAAAGGAGTTACAGTTGAGGTGCTGTTGGAGATGTTCTCTGCGCGAGTAACATCGCTTTTGAATGTGACAATGAAGTGCTGGCGGTCAGCTGTTTCGCGACATAACATGCGGCGCACTTCCACTGAGTCTTCACTGTTATGAAAACGCATAGGGAAGCTATCGACTACCGCAGTGTTCGTGCGGATCGTTTGCATAGTACGTGTTTTGTCATGATAGTTGAGCATGTTTCCACCTTAGCCGTTAAGACGTTGATGTCGTGCGGCGACCCCATCGGGGTTTAGAGGCTACGAGAATGCAGCGCTTCTTTGAAATAATGTATGAATGCCTTGACACTCGTTGATTAAATCTACATCAGTCACAAACTAATTGCAACCTGACCACTCCCCAAAACCCCGCTAACCACGGGCGCTTACGCGCTTCCGTCTGCTTTTTTGCCGCTCCATTGGCACAAACGCTCGCCCACCATATTGTGAGTCAAGATCTGTCGCTCTGTCTCTTCGGTCATTAAATCCTCATTACTCACATAGATAGGGTTGGCTGCATCGCAGAAGAGCACGCCGGAAGTCTGTGTCTTAATCACGCACCCACTTACCATGCAGCTCACGATGAACAGCAGAAGCGCCTTTCCGCCGCACTTCATTAAATGTCTCATTTTTGACGTCCACTGTACTTTGAAGCCTTTTCCTGTCTTCCTGCCTTGCCTTCTCTTCGATCGCTTGCCGAGCCGCACGACCACCCATCGCATAAGCACCGACAAGCACGAAAAGAACGGCAGCTAGGGTAATCAGAGCAATTTTCAACTTCGAAACCAGGCTGCCGAACATTTTAAACCATCCCTTTCTGGTGTTTGCGTACCTGAGACCAGGCAATAAAGCCGGCCACAATGATGGTGGCTACGCCAAAAATGATACGAACCGTATCACCGCTGGTGATATGACCTTGTGCCTTATCCATCGCCACAGACACTTGGGGCATTACGTCGGCCAGCTGCGCCAGCCCAATACCTGCCGTGACAGTTGCGCCAGCCGTTTCTTTGGTCACAGGAACCGCTTTAACCGTCTTGATCGGCTTAACGACGCCAGCGCGACGCAGACCTTCCTCAATAACTTCTGCCGCATACCAGGTGTTTGGCGTTTTCAGTGGGCCACGGCCGTTCTCGTGCCGAATGATCGCCTCTACCAGCGGACGCAGAGTGTCGTAGTCGTGTAGATCGATGATCATGTCCGGGGTGACACCAACGGCTTTAGATACCTCGTTCACGTAGGCACTGGTGTTGTTTTCGTTTGGCGGCGCCCAGCGCTCGATGACCTCGCGAATGGTATCGATGCTTGAGCCGTCCTTCGCCCGGCGCTTGTCGTGGTAAGTGATGAGCGTTACCGCCAGCGCTCGAATCCCCCATACAGGATCTTTGAACGTGCAGAAACGTGGTTCGGAAGGGTTGCTAATAAGCCCCTGCCACGGCGACCCCTTATCGAGATTGCCTGGGTTGTTGTTACGAATACCTCTTGGAGTTTTCATCCTTGATCTCCTTTATTGCAGTCCATTCTTGACGCCGTAGGCGGCTAACCCCAGCAGCAGCGCGGTAATCAGGAACGACGTAATCTTTGAGATAATGCCGCCAAAGAACCCGCTGGAGATGGTGTCGAGCCGGTTAAGAAGTTTGTCCAGGTTGGAGTGCTGAATGCTGTGTTGTGCAGGCGTCATATCGCCAAAGTAGGTTTTGAGCTGGTCATTGACCTCCTGGCCAATTTCTTCACGCAACTCCTTACCTAATTTGCCAACGACTTCACGCGCAACGATTGCGGCAATGCGTTCAACCTGCTCAGGCGTTACGCCTGCCATCTCGTTCGACATGATTTCCTCCATGAAAAGTCAAATCGGGATGGCAGTTTTATATCACAATATAACTGTATTTTGTAGGTAAGCACTTACCTACAAAATGAGTTTTAAATTTTTGGGCATGAGCTTAGTGAGGTGAAAGCACCAGAGCCGACCCAACGCCAGTTAAAGACACTACCTGCACGGTATAATGTGTAATGCCCTTCTTTCTTAATCGCATAGATTGGCACACCAGTGTCAACGCCGCCTACCATTGCTCGCCCATAGCAAACCGGCTCTGGTAGTTTCTGGCACGCAGTCAAAGTTAAAGCCATACCTAAAATTAATATCATCTTTTTCATTCTATTCTCCGTTATCCGTAGAGGTTTCTGTTCAAAACTGGAACTCGGTTATTGATAGCTAATGTAGCCCCACCGTTAATTTCATTAACGAGAATCGAACTCACGGTGTTCCCATAACATGTGTAACCGTATACTAGGGTCTTCGCACCACCCGGCATCGGTATGGCGAATGCGTTAGCATATGTAGGCACAATAGCTACTGGATAATCAAAGTTGTGTTTATCTCCGCTGTTCCAGCTCTTATTATCAAGAAACGTAAATGACAATGGAATATTTGCCGTGTTATAGATCTCCACTCCCGATGAATTAAAGAAACTCATCCCCCACTTCTCTTTTTTTGAAATGCCAGTTGCGAACACATACACCGTTACACTGGAGTCGCTGCCTACCCCGCCGAAGCTGTAAATAACCTGGTTATTGCGAACTAATCGGCTTGCGAGCAGCGAAACAGCCTTTGAATAAGCAACGAAAACAATAGGCGACCGATCTGGAGACAGGCCAGTATTGAACTCACTTCCGCCTCGCAACGACACCACATGCTTACTTTGGAACACCATCGGGGTAAGACTTGGAGACATCCAGACCTTCCCATCAGAACGAACAATTTTGCTTCCGTACATTATTTCTGAAACACCAATATATAAATTGTACCGCGAGCATCAGACCAGTTAATCGAGTTGCCCGATACCGAAACACTTCCAATATATCCATTGATTGTTTCCATTATGTAGTAATCAATTGACATACCTGGCTCAATTGCATAACTTCTGCTGCCACTACCTGTCGGTAGAAAATAATCCAGATAATAAATTGGCGCTAATGCGTCAACCATTTCCTGACGGCTAGGCGACCAGATTTTTGCTCCATAACTCATTATTTTCCCTCCGTGAAAAGAGGCACTAACGTACCTCTTAAAATCAGACTCTGGAGACGGTAAACGTCGCTCCTACCTGATTGAAAAACCAGTTTTGTGCAGTTAATGCGTAATAAGTCCGCACCCCATTCAGGTACATATAATTGACAAACGACAGCACAGTACCATTAAGAGATAGATTAAAGTTTTGTGCAGGCCCATTAACCAATCCCAAATAGAGATTTTGATAACCGCTTGGTTGATAAAAATGTCGGATTTCACAACCAAACAAGCTACCGCTTAGAGAACCAGTAGGGCGCACGGTTAGAACGTTACTGAGTACATTCTGGATACTGCCTGTAGCGGTTGCAAAACCGGTGTAGTTAGTGGACACAACGACCCACTGCATGTTTGTTACCTGCACGCGGGCATCATAAGTACTGCGTCCAGTTGTGATGGTAAAGTCGGCAGTAGATTTACCAACCAAGCCACTCATCCAGAACGGTGTGCCGACCTTAACAGCCGAGCCAGCGGCGGACATCCACCGCTGACCAGTTGTTGCGACGGCTGACGACCCGACCCATCCGGAGCCAATAGCCATCAATTACCTCCCTTTAAAACAGACATTTCTCCACGGAGTTCGCGCACTTCTTCACGTAACTCCTTCACAGCCTCGACCAACATGCCGATCACACCGTTATAGTTCAGACGTAAACGCGCTTGGCCGGACTGATCATTGTGGTCGACAGTTACCAGCTCAGGCTGGACCTTCTGAACGTCCTGCGCGATAAGCCCACCAGACTGTTCGTAACGGTCATAGACCTGAATTTCATAAAGAACGCCTTCAATCTGCTCCACTTTATCAAGCGCCCGCTCAATCTTGCGGATCTGGCGTTTGCTGCGTCGGTCAGAGCGAATATAAACGTCGTTAAAACTACCATTGCCCCCGCAATACCACACGCCATCGCTCTGCAGAAAAGCCTGTGCATCCGTTCCGTTAGCAGTACGCGACTTGTTAATCATGTAGAACCCGAACTGCGAGTTCCCCAACCCACCGACCATAAAGTAACGATCGGCGTGCTCTTGACGAACAATTGCTGATGCTGAGGACGTTGCTACAGCAGAACTGTTTGAAAGCGCTGCGTTAGTCCTCATGTCGATCCACGATGTGCTCGACGTCGGGATTCGGATATTTCCGCTCGTGACATCCACCCCTCCCCCAACGCTCAAGCCATTCCCCATTGAAACTGCACCGCTTGCGTTTGCAATAGTAATCGGTCGTAAAGCATTCCAACTTCCAAGCGGATCTCCAGATGCGGTCAAAAGGAAATAGGTGTTCCCCCCATCATTTCTGATAAAGAAACCATAGTTGCCATATGCCGCGCGGTAGGCGTTGGCCGATCTGGAAATGATATCCCCTGCTGCAGTCAGACCACCTGAAAGCGTGCCACCGGACAAAGGCAAAGCCCCCACATCTGCGGCGCTCGGCTTGTTGAGTGTGGTGTAGAGCTGTGCCCACGCCGACCAATTTGCATCACTAGCATCACGGCGAGAACGAACGTAAACTGGCGCATGAGTACCGCTCGTTCCGCTCCAGCCAATCAATAGTTCACCTTCACCTGAAGACGCCGCACCTTTAAGATGAATGACGTTGCCATAAGTCGTTGGGTAATTGTTGCTGTAGGCTTCATACATTTGTATGCCGGACATTGCCCCCTGGGAGTTAGCTTCCAGCGCTGCGACTCTCCCGCATGACACAAGTGTGGGAATGGAGATATTTGCTGACCCGTCAAAAGACACGTTATTAATCGTTCTTGGGGTCTGTAGCTTAGTCGCTGTTGCTGCATTGCCTGTTGTACTCTGATTACCCGCAGTATTTACGCCCGGCAAATTGATATCAGTTGACCCATCAAAAGAAACTCCGCCAATTTTTCGCGCTGTTTGCAGTTTTGTCGCCGTACCAGCATTGCCCGTAGTGCTCTGATTGCCTGCTGTGTTTACGCCAGGTAAGTTGATATCGGCTGACCCATCAAAAGAAACCCCACCAATTTTTCGGGCCGCCTGCAGCTTCGTAGCTGTGGCTGCATTACCGGAAGTATTCTGATTACCCGATGTATTTACGCCTGGTAGATTGATATCTGCGGAGCCATCGAAAGACACACCTCCGATACTACGAGCGATCTGGAGCTTGCTCGCCGTTGCAGCGTTACCGGAAGTACTCTGGTTGCCCTGAGCATTCACCCCCGGAAGCACGATATCTTTGCTGCCATCGAACAATACGCCACCGATGCTGCGAGCGGTCTGCAGTACAGTCGCTGAACTTGCGTTACCCATGAGCGATCCGGTAATAGAGCCATCTGCATCGGAAAGCACACGATGATAAACAACTCCCACAACGGCGTTTTCCGGTAGCGTATCCAGAACCTCAAAAACTTCCAGGGTCTCTACCGCTGCGCCAGAGAACTGAAGGTTAACAATCAGCTTCTGAGCACCCGCACCGGCATTCAGATAGATATCGTAGTTGTCCTCATCGGTGTTCACAGTGGCTACGTTCTGCACGGCAGAATCCATTGTGCGATAGGTAACTACATTCAGGCCACGCGGATCGCCACTAGCTGTTCGAAGCACTATGTCGGCCATTGCCGCCTGATAAGGGCTGTTGACTTCATATCCCGCACCGCCAATGATCTCGATATAAACGGTGCTGGTCGACTGCGGCATACGTGCGCGCGAAATCTTCACCCATTTAGGCGAATCGGTAGTTAGGTCCATCTCTGCGGAAGTCCCTTTCCACTTCACGCTCGCTACACTTGATTGGGCATTCTGAGCATACTCATACGCCTTATCCTCAGACTCTTTCGCTTTTGTTTGGGATATTTTTGCTTCACCCGCGGAGGTTGACGCCTCGGTTGCCTTCTTCGATGCGAGCACAGCGGACTCAGCCGCCTCATTCGCTTTGACTTCTATCCCAGCCAGAGAATCTGCCGCTGTTGTTGCCGACGCAGCTGCACTCGTCTCTGACTTCTTAGCTTCACCTGCGCTCAATGCAGCGGCTTCTTTGCTGGCTAACGCAGCATCAGCGTATTCGCCAGATGCCGAAGCACTATTAGCCGCAGCCTCGGCACTCAGACCTGCGGCAGATTCACTCTCAGCAGCAGCCTTCTGCGATGCGTCGGCGTTGGTTTCTGAAACTTTGGCCGCAGCAGCACTGGCCACCGACTCCCCGGCGCTCGAAGCAGCATGAGTTTCTGACTCCTTAGCCGCATTTTTCGAGGCCAGCGCATCAGCTGCACTACCAGCGGCGGCCTGCTCTGAGGCAGAGGCATTGGTTTCAGAGGTTTTTGCAGCAGCAGCAGAGTCAGACGCAGCAGACGCTGAAGCAGAGGCTTCGGATGCACTGGTCGCAGCCTGAGCTTCAGATGCTTTAGCCGCATCTTTGGATGCCGCGGCACTCGTGGCTGATTCACCAGCTTCAGTCGCTTTGGCAGACGCTGTCGCGGCAGACGCAGCAGCATCGACCTTGAGGCTTTCAGCATTGGTTTCAGACGTTTTGGCAGCGGATGCACTTACACCGGCAGCGCTTTCTGATGCAGCTGCGGCGGTAGCACTCTGGCTTGCTTCGGTGGCTTTGGTCGTCGCTGTATTGGCGCTTTCCGCAGCGGCCGCAGCACTGGCAGCCGCTGCTTTGGCCTTTTCACCAGCGGCATCGATAGCGTCGGTATTGTCTTTGTACCATTGCTGATTGGCATTGTGCTCATTGACGATCTGCGTCAGCGACTTCACGGTCACTTCCGTACCGTCTTCACGCTCAAGCGTGACCTCATCAACAGCTGTCAACCAGCTGCGCATCGTCTTCGAGTCGGCTGACATACGGGTCATTAGCGCGGTAAAACGTGCGCTGAACTGCGTTAAATCGCCCTCATAGGTTGTAATGATGCGGCACGGAACTTCCGTCTGGGTTTCGCCTGAATACGGCTCCACCAGCAGCAGGCTGGTGTCATTGAGTACGCGCTTAATTTCGTGCAGTTTGTTATCAGGGCCAATGACAATCATGCCCGGCAGCACACCATTCGCGGTTACGTTCCAGAACGTACCGGTGCCGGTGAGTGTGTCACTCCCCTGTGTAAATGTGATAGTACCTTCCCTGTACCACATATTCGCTCCTTGATAAGACGGGCATCCTTGCCCGTTATTAAGTAAGTACCTACTTATTTTTACCGATATGAAGAAATATTTCTACTGTCAAAGAAGCCCAATCCTCACCCGGAGAACGTTGTTGTCGTCATAGACATCGATACGCTGGCCGTTGATGACCAGACGACCGTTACCGCCACTATTGCCGTTGATCTCCAGCACGCCATTTTTCCCAAAGCGCCATCCTGAACGGCCAGAGATAAAGTTGGTGGACTGTAGGTCGCCAACTTTGGCGTTGGTGATTGTTCCATCCTTGATAAAAGCGCCGTTCATGTAAGCAACGCTGTTTTCGACCACAAACGGTGTGGTGATTTTCCCGTTAACCGAGTTCACAAGACCAAAGCGGTCTGCTTGAACAAGGAACTGAGAAAGACCTGTGCTATCAATGCCCAGCGCGATACCGGCAACATATTTCTGGCCACCGCTCGTGGAGGTCTCCATTTTAAGCGTCCACGCTGTCGAAACCTTTTTGTTGGTATCGGCAATTGCCTGGGCCTGCTGCTGGATAGTGGCCGAGTTGCCATCTACTTCAGCCTTAATCGTATCAATACGACCACCTAGTGCTTTATCGGCTTCCGCGCGTGCGGTTGCTTCAGAAGTAATAGCGGCACTGATATCTTTTCCTGTCTGAGCCTGCAAATTGGTGATTTGCCCTGCCAGCGCAGAGTCGGCATCGGTTCTGGCTTTCGTTTCTTCCGCAACAGCCGCCTTAATGTCGGCACCTGTTTGGGCCTTTAGTGTTGTGATTTGTTGTGCCAACGATTCGTCGGCGGTCGCTCTTGCAATCTGCTCTTCGGCCAGCGCCGCGCTGATATCTCCCTCAACCTTCGCTTGCAATGTTGTGATCTGCTTCGACAACGACTCATCCGCCGTTGCACGAGCCTCTTGTTCGGTCACAATTGCCGCAGCGATATCGTCGTTAATCTGAGCTTCAAGCTTGGTTATTTGGGTCGCAATAGCCTTATCAGCCTCAACACGAGCCGTCGTTTCTTCAGTGATAGAAGCGCGAATATCTTCACCAATTTCTGCGCGGATCTCTTCCACTTTCGAGGCCATTGCAGACATATCGTCGGCAAACGTCTTCTGAGTGGTTGCGATCTTCGCGTTATTGACCATCTGCTTGTGCTGGTCTTCATCCTGACGCAGAGCGAGATCGATATTGGTTTTGGCCAATGCCTCAATATTGGTGGTTACTTCCGCGCTGGCTCGCTCGACTTCGGCCACAGTTTTCTTCATCTCTTCAACAGCAGCAACGCTATCGTCAACAGAAGACTTCATCGCCTCAATCTGTTTGGCGTTCGCCATATCGCCTTCTACTCGGGCCTCACGTTCTTCGGCAATCAATGCAGAAGCATTATCGAGTGCTGCATGAGCTGCTTCGACCGCGCCAGCTACGGCTTTGCCCTGCTCGGATACAGTTTCCTGTAACTCAACTAAAGCCGCATTGGAATCTTCAACCTGTTGCAGAGCGTCATTGACCTTATCCAAAGTGCCGGACACTTCCGTTTTAAGCCCGTTTTGCGCTTCTTCTAGTCTCTGATCTGCCGCCGTCAACTTGTCATCGAGATCTTTGAGGCTTTCCTCCATCTGCTGATAGATAGAATCAACAGCCTCCTGAGAAACCTTAGAGTCGATTTCCTCAAGCAACTCCTGTCCCAACTCAGAAGATGTGATTTTCCCTGTCAGGAATGAGAGAACATCCTTTGTCATCGCCTCGGTACCCAAATTGGAGTTCGGCGGACTCAACATGCCTCTCTTATTTGCCGCGCGAACCCAATAGAACCACGTTTCGCTATCTCCCAGACCTGCATGGGTGAAAGTAGTACTGGCGGCCTCGGCAATCAGTTTTGCGGTGTCCAGGTCGTTGGTCTGTGACGCATACACGTTGATGTGGTCGAGATCGATTGAATCAGGGTTAACCCAATTCAGAATCACGTTGCGATAGTCACCCACGGCCGTCAACGCAGTCGGTGCGCCTGGCGGTGTCATCGTTCCCTGAACTTTATAGACTGTACTGATGATCTCAGTCTTTTTGCCGCTGAATGACACAGCATAAAGCTGGATATCATATTGGCCGTTCTCGGCAATATTGATGATTTCGTACTGCTCTTCAGTGACACGCGCGGACTGCCAGTTAGAAACGTTGTTCTCGTCCGAGCGACGCCAACTGATCCAATACTCAGCAGACTTACCTTCCCAGGTCGCAATAAGCTTGATGGAAAGGTTGCCTGGGCTGGAAATATACGTTCCTTCCGTCACCTGCAGGTTTGTCGGCTTCGAGTATGTTGGATCGAGAACGGTGTTGTTCTCCGGAATCAGCGTCGCCCCATTGTCTATCGCTTCGTACTTCGAAGGGTTATTCTGGACGACCGTCACATCGAAAGACCCTTGCGCATCACCCTGTGCAACGTTGATAACGCGTACTCGCATTGGCTCCAGGTCTGGTTCGGTGATAGTCCAGATGCCATTCATTACTGGCATTTCGCCGGATGCCAGAGACTTCGAGAACGTCACTTTAGTGATATTCTCCCCCGTCTCCAGAATGTCGCGTTCGACGATCTTGCCTTCCTGGTTCAAGATGCGAATGTAGCTGCCGCTTTTCTTCAACGATACTGGTGCGTCTAATGTAATGCTGCTCTTGTTAAAGGACATAATGCGACCGGAGTTGCGCTTGCCCGAACGGTACTTGTTCTGGATTAGCACGGTTTCACCAGGCATCAAGAACGAAGCATCGAGACCTGCAGTAAAGGTGATAACGTCAGACTCCATGCGAGCGGTATACAGCAACCACAAACCGACACGATGCGCCTGTCCACGGCTGGTACAACCGAACGCAACCACTTCAGTTTTGCGCTCGCCATAACGGCGCATCGCCTCCTGGTCTTCGACGTACTCGATGTTCTGCTTGTAGCCGTCTTCTTTATTGTTGTAGGTGACAAGCGCAACGGAAGGACGATCTTTGCGAGCTGAACCTTTATAGCTGAACAGGCCATCTTTGACGTTTGCGTTGGTAAACATCATGACCGGGTCTGACGGACTGTCCTGCATGACGTTGACCATTCCACCAGCCCAGAAGACCATACCGCGGAAGGCGCCAGCGATATCCTGAATCAGTCGATAAGCATCCTGCCGGCTGGTTATCTGGGTGTTGATGGCGAAACGCTTCTCCTTGCCGCCGAAACCATCGTCGACCTCTTCGTCGCAATAGCGACCGATCTGATACATCTGTCCAAGATCAATCATGGACTCAGAGACAAACTGCCCAAGGCCATATCGGGCGTTGGTCAGAACGTCGAAGAGAATCCAGGCTGGGTTAGAAGATGACAGCAGCTTAAACGTACCGTCCCAAACACCAACATAGGTATTGGTGTTCTCGTTGTAGTTTGACGGCACGCGGATTTTCAAACCACGCACCAGATACGAACGAGAAGGCATAGAGCTGCCGAACTGCTCTGAGTTAACCTTGAGTCCAACAAGCGCAGAGTTCGGATAGTTCATTGGCGTATCGACGATCTCACCGATGGAGTCCACCCACGTATCGTTATAGAGATACTGAGTTTTGCTGTCGTCGGTTAGGCGTATGACACGAACCTTATATGCGCGGCCAGGTTTCGGCAGTTTGAGTTCGTAGCTGCGGTAGTAAACACCTGTCTTCTTCGCTGTCAGGGCAACTTCAACACTTTTCTCGCCTTCAGCAACTACATCAGCAAATGTTCCATCGCCATTGGCGATCTGAAACTTGTATTTGACTGTTGTGCCGTTGGTGTCACCCGATTTCTTATCCACGCTACGCAGAGAGGGAAATTTGAGGATGACGCGAACGCGGTCAGCTTCATCGTTATCGATGGAGACTGTCACCTCATGTGTCTTTTTCAGCTGAATGTTGATGGATTTGGGCGTTTCAACAAAATCAAAGCCAGCCATAGGCGTCTGGTCTTGCGAACCGTCGCGAAAATCCCATGTAATGCCGCTATAGTTGGCCGAGCCGTCTTCATTGAGGATCGGCAGATCATCGATGAAAATCGATTTTGCACCGTCAACCAGACCACCAATAACGCCTTCCCCGAGCAAGTCGAGGATAGACGCCATAGCACGCGAGTTAACGGTATCATCGGCTTCAACCGGCGTGCGGCTGGAGCTGCTGCTTTTCTTGCCGCCTGCACCTGCGATCAGGAGAGGCAACCTTTTCTTCTTGAACTGTTCCATGTTCAAAAAATCCCTTATTACATAAGCTGGTCGATGGTGATAGAAGAACTCACAACCTGCGAGCCAACCAAAATTTCCTCTCCATAGATGAGCTGCACCGGGTTTCCCTGGTTAGTGGTGTTCTGCGGCCCATCGAAATAGAACGAGTCGGAGTTATCCGCCTGTCTCACACTGTCGTTCGTCGCCTGTGGCGAAATGAGTTGCGCGACGCCGCCCATCATTAATGACAAACCGAGCGGAGCCAGGGCTGGAACCCAGATGGAGGCGACCATCAAAACAGCACCCACCACCGTCTGAAACCAACCAAACGCAGAGCCGCCACTACCGCGAGGAACTGGCGTAATTCGGATCTTCGCGATGTTGTCGGACTGCCCCATCATCTGGTACTCACCTTCGTCGACCGACCATTTGTGGCCCTGCTTGTTGGTGATCTGGATGTGGTATTTGTCGTAGGTTTTGAGGTTTCGCTTCATCCAGGCTTTGAATCCGGGGCGATTAGCCTCAATCAAATCCAGAGCCTGCTTGGTGTTGCGAACCTTCAAATGCCAGTGACGACCGAAGTGTTTGGCCATAGGGCCGCCAAGTTGCACATGAACTAACTCAGACACGTCTCATCTCCCTTGAGTAAGTCTCTGTGACGCAGGTGGTGCGTCGTGTGTTTCTGGTACATGCCACCGTAATAAGCGCGACAACTCAGGCGGTCGATCTGGTGATGCAGGATCATGCCGTCTCCGATATACACCGCGCAGTGGTCAGGCATTTTTCCGTACTGGATGAAGAAGACATCGCCGCGCTGCGGTTCCGTCCCTGGCGCAAGACGCACCAGCCCTTCATTTCGATAGTTCTGGTCGAGAATGTCGTTGTCGCCCGTGTACCATGACGGGATATGCAGGTGCGCATTCGGATTCAGCTCAACACCAAACTCGCGCTTGAGATAGTCGCGGCAAAGCATCCAGCAGTCGAAGACACCGAACACATAGGGTCTCCCCAGATAAGGCATCTCAAAGCCGTCTGGGGTGATCACATTCATCTCACTGAAGTGAAATGGCGCATCGCCCTCGACATTCTTCCGAACAGCCAGAATCAACCACGGAACTTCCGTTGCCTCACATCCGGCTCGGTCGGCGTCTGACGCATCAGCTGATTCGTCAGTGTGGGAGTGCCAGATGGCA
Organism: Enterobacter cloacae complex sp. 2021EL-01169; assembly: GCF_020733125.1. Taxonomy (NCBI): domain Bacteria; kingdom Pseudomonadati; phylum Pseudomonadota; class Gammaproteobacteria; order Enterobacterales; family Enterobacteriaceae; genus Enterobacter; species Enterobacter cloacae complex sp. 2021EL-01169. The sequence continues at coordinate 79,766 of NZ_JAJFTC010000013.1, read as the reverse complement.
ACCACGTCCCCCGCATCTTCCGCAGCGATAATGTCGTCAGCGTGCATAACAAACGTGTTTTCCGGGTACTCCGACACGTTCCGGGCTTCAATGAAGCGATATTTCTCGCCAGTGGTGCGCACCAGAAAGCCACACGCTTCGTTCGGGTAGCGTTTGATGGCTGTCAGATAGATTTGTTGCATAACGTCCGAGCCAAGCTCAGGGAGCACTTTATTACCCATAACGTGTTGCTCCGATGAACCCGCCAAAGTGGATTACGCCATTGGCAAAGTAGTTACGGCGAGCGTTGCATGAGTCGTAGCGTTTCGTGCAGTAATCCGCGCCTGACATGGTGGTTTGCTGGTTGTTTTTGTCGAAATATGGGCCGGTGTAGCCGCACTCTGGGCCGCGGTATTTCCACGGGCAGGTGTTTTTGATGATCTGGCGGTACGGCAGCTGCACGCCCATCAGATCGAACACACTCGACAGCTCAAACTCGACGACCTCATGGGTTTCGAGAGTCTTCTGTTCGATGAACCACATCTCATCCGGGAAGTGCTGATTTGGATCTGCGGTTGGATTCCCGTCTTTGAAGTTGGCCGCATCGAGAAAACGCGCCAGCGTCATCTTGCGGATGATGCGGCAACCCACCAGATCGTCGTTTGCCTGAACTTCAGCGGAGACAGTTCCGGCAAAGTTGGAGACCTGGATTTTTGGACGCGGCAAAGTACCCTGACCAGTCTTATCAAAGCCTGACGCTTTGATTGGCCACGGTTCGTAGGACACACCCTGCCAAACGACTGGCTCCATCAGTTCGTTTGTGCCGGCGTGGAAAAACAGCTTGCCCCCAGAGGTGGTGTTCGACATATCAAGTTCGAACAACTCAATGAGCGCGGAGGGCGACAAGCTCTGAATATCAGCTTTAATACCCATCGTTTCTTCCTTGAAATAAAGAGGCGCCAACATCCTGTCAGCGCCTATAAATAATAGTAAATAAGTGCTTACTTATCTAGTAGGTTAAATTATCCTTCATAAATTTGTCTGAAGGTCGCAGTGAGAACCTGATAGCCCTGGTAACGTTTGACCGTATGGCTGTCGCACACCACAACAATCTTTTTGCCACGAGGGTTCGTCCAGTAGAACGACTCAACGGCCGCGCGTGCCGTCAGAAAGTCATCGACGGCATTGATGACGTCGTAAGAGCGCGTAAATGTCAGGCTCCACTCTTCTTTGATGCGATTGAGACCTTTGGCCTGGCGCTGTTCGTAATCGTCACCGAAATTCAGAACCGCCACGTTAGGCTTCACGGTCTTTTCCGACTCGTAGTCGGGATACCAGTTAAAAGTCAGTCTTTCCATCTCACATCCTTGTGAGACTGCCCCTTCCGGGGCAGCCGTGGTTAGTTACGTTGAGAGTTAGGGTTGAGCGAACCGCCTGGCCGCTTCTCCTGAGCGATGGTTTCAAGCGCGATCGCCTTCATGCGCTGCGCTGCCTGACTCCATGCGCCTTCGGAATTGCTGTTCTCCGAGACACTGCCGTCGCTGTTGACGTTGATCTCAATGCTGACAGGTGAGAAAACGCCGCCACCGCCGCCTTTAACACCCTCTGCGTTGAGCGTAACCGGGATGGAACGCCCATCCGGAAGCGGAACGTAGGCTTCGTTCATATCCCCTTCACCAAACAGCGCCAGCTGTGGAGAGTCAGCGATGCCACCTTTCTGGTACGCACGCAGCGGAACCACGCCGTCTTTCCCGAAAATGCCGCCTTTGGCGAACTTCGGAATTGCCGGGATGCCGCCAGTACCATCAGATGCCGATCCGGTGAGATTGTTGAACCCGGAGTTAGAGCCGGAGGAACCCGATCCGATGTTGTCGAAGCCACCACCAGCCCAGGCAGACACAAGCCCGGAGGCAATGGTGGCGCCGAAGCTCAACCACTTATTGCCAGAGCCGGACATGTTTGCTCCCAGCATGGCAAACGCGGCAGAAAGCGCCCCCGTGACAGAGCTAAGGTTCTGCATGGAGAAGATGGATGTCTTCACCGCTTTGGTTTCCGCGTCTTTGGCTTCAGTGCTGGTGAACAGTCCATTCACCCAGCTGCCGATCGCGTTGGTTGCAGAGCCAATCGCGCTGGTCGTCTGCTGAGTGGTCTGCCCCAGACCGGAGACCGAGCTGGAGGTCTCTTTCGTCGCCTCACCCACGCTCTTATCGCCGTTGACCGCATTCATCCGGACGCCCTGGTTGGCAACCGCTGATGCGACACCAGAAAGCAGATTGCCGCTCTGAGAGCTGCCCGCTGCCGTCGTTCCCATCCCCAGCATGTTCATGAGAGGCAGGGTGATCTGCGTCTTCACAACCATGTTGGTGATGTCGCGGAGGATGGATTCTGCCAGGCTGGAGAAGTCCATTTTCCCCTTCATGACGAAGTCGGTCAGCGTATCCGTCATGTTGCTGAACAGGTTGCTCCAGCTATTTTCCAGCTGATCGGCCAGATTCTCGTACTCAAGCGCCAGCTTCTGTGTCGCCGTACCCGTCTCTTTGATGAGAGCGGTGTTGCCTGCCGCCACCAGCTGGTTAATCTGCTTGGTGTAAAGCGCCACGATTTTCGGATCAGAAGCCTGGTCACGCAGATCCATCAACGCTTTCAGGTTACGGTTGTAGGTGTCGTTGAAATCGGCCACCTTCTCTTCACGAGACGGCTTGTAACCCGCGCTGATGATGGAATCGGATTCCGGCGCCCAGGTGGAGATCATCTGCTCGACGTTGCGGCGGTTGAACATCTCGCGATAGTCGTCGCTCGCGTTAGCCAGGTCAGCCAGGCGTGACTTGGCTTTGTCGATCATCTCCTGAGTGATGAACTCATTCGGTACGGCGTTGGCCAGTTCGGTCAGCGATTTGGTGGTATCGCGGAGAGACTGATCAAACGACACGGTCGCTTTTGAGCTTTCACCCATCTGCCCCATAAGCTGATCGGCTTTATCCAGGGCTTTCTGGTAGCCGGCCGCCAGCTTACGCTGCGCATTTTCTTCCTTCCTAGCGGCACGCTGAGAAGCATTGGCAGTACGCTGCCCGGCTTTTTCCGCTGCTGCGGCGTCCTGCTCACGCGCTTTGGTCAGTGCGGCGATCGCGGCAGCACGTTCCTCGTCGCTCATTTTCTCCAGAGAGCTGGCGCTGGAGGCTTTCTGCAGGTTCAACTGGGTTTTGAGCTGTTTCGGCCCGATGATCGGCTTGCCTTCGAAGTCCAGCATCGCCGTACCGTCTGGCAGTGTGCGCTGGTAGGTCGCGGAGTCCATCTGGTTCCGCATATACTGCGCCAGTGCTTTCTGAGCCGCTTTATCGGTCGTTCCCAGCCCTAGAACGGTTCCCTGGTTGGACATTACGCCCTTACCGGTTTTCGCCGCGCTATCACGCTCGAACTCCGCCTGAGTCAGCTCCTGAGCAACAGCTTCAAGATGCTCCTGATACCCACGGATGCTGCCTTGTAGCTTCTGAACCTGCTCGGTGTTCCCCTCTTTCTTCGCTTTCTCCAGCATGTCGCTGAAGTGGGCAATTTGCTTCTCGGTTGCGTTTTTGCGAGAAGACAGGTCGTCGACCAGCTTCTGCGCCGGTTCCAGATAGGACTTGTTCACCTTCTCGCGAAGCGGTGCGAGCAGCTTGTTCTTCTCGTCGTCCGAAAGCGATTTGTCGTCGTTGATTTTCTGGATCTTATCCAGAGCCTCCTGACGGGCTTTCACAAACGTTGCAGAGAAGACCTGGTTATCTGCCCGGATTTTCTCAATCTGGGATTCAGCAGCCTCTTTTGCCAGCCGTTTGGCCACCGCGCCATCACCCAGCGCCATCGTGCCTGTGGTTCTTTCGTACTCTTCCTGATTTTTCTTCAGGCGAGCCTCAACAACCTCTTTGGACTCCTTCACGGCGACAGGGCCAGCCGCTGTGGAGTAGTAGTTCACGCTTTCACCGGTTTTAAGCGCCTGCTGGTCTCGCTGGATCTGTTTTTCAAGCTCGGCTGCACGCGCTGCCATCTGCGCACGCTTGGCCGCAGTCATCGCCTCCGGGATTTTGCGGATCTCGTCCACAACTTTGGACGTTTCGCTGCGGAGCATGGTCATATACGTGATAAGACCGGCTACAGCCACGGTAGCTACGGTGAACGCTGCACCAATGGGGTTTGCTGCAATGAACGCAGTTAGCCCAGCAAACGCGCCCTGAAGCCCCGTAATCGCGCCACGGATAGCGAAGATCAGCGATGGGATTGGAGCCAGCCCCATACGAGCCGCACGATTAAAGCGGGTGACCGCTGTCGCGCCCAGATTGAACGGAGCCTGGAGAACGGTCGACATCTTGGTAAATGTGTTAACCATTTGCCCGGCAGTACCGATCACACCTGCAATCCCGGCACGCATCAGCTTGAACGCCACCATCGCAGCAACAACTTTGCCCAGGCTGATAACCAGCTCCTGGTTTTTAGCCAGCCACTGCGCCAGCTCGCGTAAGCCGTCGATCGCCGTGGAGAGTCCGGAACCCAGCGAGTTAGCGAACGAAATGCCTTCAGCGCTGTTCATGATGGAAGCAAGCTCTTTCATCCCCTTTGTGAGAGAATCCAGATAGCCCGCCTGACCGACACGATCGGCAAACAGCGTAAAGGAGGTTTGCAATTGCGCCAGCGCACCAGTGTAGGTTTGCATCATGTCTTTGGCGGCGTTTTCGTTCTCCGCACGCAGACCAACGAACATCAGCGATAGCGCCTGTTTCGCTTCCACAGTACCGGTGGAGACTGCTTTGGTCAGTTCCCCCATAGTGATACCGGCAGCGTCTGCCATCGCTTTCATCGCGTTAGGAACGGCTTCACCTAATTGCTGACGCAGTTCTTCCATCGACACGACGCCCTTACCGGACATCTGCTGGACAGCCACGGCAGCACGTTTAAGCAGTTCGCTATCGCCGCCGAAGCGTGCAACGGAGTCCACCAGTGCTTTCAGCGACCCGTCAGTAGGATCGAGACCTGCCGAGCGGAATTTAACGAAGGAATCGGTCAGAGCCTGCATCGCAAACGGGGCGTTTTGCGCCATATCCACGATGTACTGCATATCCTCTGCGGCTGCTTTGCCAGGGTTGGCCTTGTCCTTGTTCAGCCCGCGCAACATGACACGCATACGCTCCATTTCGGAGGCGGCTTCGATGATTGGCTTCTGCCAGCCGAACAGGATGTCAGTTACCGTTCTTGCCGCATCACCAATCTCGCCAAGCAAGAAAATGTTGCCGCGCAGACCAGAGAACACACCACTTTCAGCACCACGCCCGCCGTGGCCATAGGAACCGCTGTGTCGACCACCACCGCCATCACCGTAGCCGCTGGTGCGTACACGTACCGGCTTGCTGATCAGTTGCTGGCGGCCAATCACGGCATCCATCTGATCGCGGACTTTCTTCAGCCCCTCGGCAGCCTGGCTCGTTGTGACACCCCAATTACTGAGACGCTTCGTCGTGGTGTTAAGGCGCGTATTCATGCCACTCACGGAGGAAGAGGCTTCTTTTACCTCCGTACCGAAGCGGCTGGCGCTCTTGCCAGCGAACGTTGCCCAATCGGAAAACTCGTTGAGTTCAGACTGAACCTTGCGCAGCGATGTGGTGAGCTTATTAACGGATGAGGTGGTTGTGTCGACGCGCTCAATCAGGGTTTTGAGACCTGAGTTGAGGCTGGTAATGTTGCCTCGCGTCTTGCGCGAAACATCAGACACAAGCTCGAAGCCGGCAGCTACATCCTGTAGTTTGTCTGCCGTGGCATCGAGCTTGGACTCCAGAACGCCGATGATGCGGGAGACCGAACCCAACGAGCGTTCCAGATTGTTAATTTTCTGAGCTGGCTTTGTGGCCTGCTCCCCGAATCTGGTAAGTAGCTTACCCGCCCGGTCGATTGACGCTGTAAACTGCTTGTCTTCCAGCGACAGGATAAACTCTACGTTTTGTGACATTCCCTTGTCATCCTCTGCCAAAAATTTGCATCAGTTGCTCTTTGGCGTCAGGGTCTGCCTTATCCTTGCGAGGATCGTAGACTTTATCGGTTACGACTGGTCTTCCAATCCTGAGTTGCAAACCCTCCATGAACGCCTTCACGCCCTCGCCATCTGCCTGAGCAGCGCGAGCGACTTGCAGGTTGCGGACATCCTCTTCCGCACGCAGACGGTCGATGTTGCGGCTGAGCATCCAGAACATCGTTAGAGGGACGCCCAGCAGCTCTAATGGCGACACGGCGTAGTGAGCAACTACACGACTGAAATAGAATCCGAGATCTATCGATACGGTCTTTACCCCGGATTCATCGCGGGAAATTACTTTGCCCCTTCACCAGCCGCTTTTTCGTTCTCTTCATCAATCACTTCCATAGCGAAGGTGAAGATCTGCTGGAGCTGCGGAACAGTCAGTTTTTCCAGTACAGCGTCCGGCACGGATGGGATGACCTTGCGAACCAGGTCGGCGTAAGCAGTAACCTGCTCAACAGGCGACATGTTCTGGAGGTCTTTGCCTTCCATCTGCTTGATGGAGACGAACAGGCCAACAGTCATTTCAACGATGGGATATTCCTGGCCGCCGAACTTGATGCTTTTCTTCGGCGGCAGAATGGAGTCGAGATCGAGTAATTTGGTCATTGGTTAAAGTCCTTTTGAAAGAGAGGCTCTTCCTGAGCCTCTGCTTAGTTACGTCGCGATTATTCGGCAGAATTAACCGTTACTGCTTTGGTCGTTTTCTTGCCGCCGCTATTGCTGGTAAAGGAGATATTTGCCGAACCTTCAGCTACTCCGCGAACCAGACCAGTCTGGTCAACGGTTGCTTTCTCCTGATTGTCGGATTCCCACACACCGGTTTTATCGCCGGCATCTGCAGGGGTGATCTGGGCAGTCAGCTGCACGGTCTCACCGGCTTTAACTTCCGGAGATTCCGGAGAGATAGAGACGGTTTTAACCGGCTTTGGGCCGCTCATTTTCCCCAGCACGCCGTCGTCATCCGGGTAAGCGGTGAACTGAACGGAGAACACGCGAACATCATCAGACTGGTAGGTCATGGTGAAGTTACCTGCGGTCGCAGCTTTCGGGATGGTCAGAACGTAGTCGGTGGTATCCTGCGGGGTCAGAACCAGCTCTTTGGCTACGTCGATCAGGTTGACGCCCTGTGCGGAAGTGATGGTCACAGCGTTATCTTCTTCGCTCAGAGTAGAACCCGGCATCAGATCGACCATATTCTGCAACACAGACTCGGCCAGCGGCGCAGTGATAGTGATGTTACGACCCTGCACCAGCTCGGAGATGGTGGTCTGCCCCAACTGGTCTACGGTGACTTTCAGAGTTTCGGTCGCAACTTCAACCTGAACACCGCCTTTGGTGTAACCCAGATCAACGCCACCAAACGACACTTTGCAGGCGCCAAGTTTGATGTTTTTTACATGGGTATTGGACATTGTTGGAAAACTCCTTTTTCCGTTAAATCAGCACCTTCATGGTGCCAATGGTAAGTATATACTTACTTATTTTATTAATTCAACAAATAGCCCGCAAATTCAATCGGGATACCCGCTTCAATCAGCGAACCTTCGTTTTTGGGATAAGTAATCGGCATCGACATTGGCCGAACCAACCGGAAGTAAACGCCCTCTGACACGGTTTCTTCGACCGGGAACATGTCCATGATCTTATTGGCTTTCGCCACCGCCTTTGTGATCGTCGCATTACGCACGATGACGGTGAAAGAGTCGTGATAGAAGCCTTTTAACTCATGGTCAATGGTGATCCCCGTATTGGGAGTAACCAACAGAACACCGGACTTCACATTGGCTGGCATGTAGTGACAGAAAATGTCAGTGCCGACTGTACCGATCTTCGCCTTCTGCATCAGGCTCGCAAATGCCTCAATAAACACATCAACCTCTCGTAAAACCTGCTTTCCTTGCCGCTTCTGCAATCGTCTGAGTGAACTGTTTCTCACTGATCTGCACGGCTCTCTCAAGGAACAAAGGCCCAACTCGTGGCTTCACACCAGCGACTGGCGGGTTGGTGACGCTCTTCATGCGGGAGAGATAGCCGAGACGATACTTGCCCAACTCCATGTACTCCGCATAATCGCCAACCTCAACGCCCGGATGCCCTTCTCGTGGTTTGGCTCCAGATACCGATAACTCAATACGCAGCCCGGTATAGCCTTCTTTGACCACTCTCGCGAAGATCGCGCTTTCGAGTGAGCCAGTCTCCAGCGGGGCCATTGCCCGCGCCAGACGCTCAACCAGACGCGCCAGCTTCTCCATGTCACGGATGAGATAACGCTTAAAAGCTTTCTGGCTGTTATTGAGCCTGTCGCCAGCACGCTTAAACTGATGCGAGTCGTACTTCAGACCCATATGTTTGCCCCTACTTCCAGGTGCCCAGGGCGCCCACGCAGTCCCCAGCGACGATGCACGCTGGATACCTTCAGCTTTTGCCCCTCCAGAATGAGAACGTCATCAAGCTGCACTGCGGCCTCAAGTGGGATCACCAGAACAGCATCGAACAATTCCAGATTCGCTTTACCGCGACTGCCGGAGCTGTCCGCACGTACCGATGACTTCTCGTTACTTTGCTCAAACTTAACTACGCCGACGTTCGTCTTCCTGACGAACTGCAATTGCGCTTCACCGTAGACGTTCTTCGAACCAAGACGGTAAATCGCAATCTCTGCTTGCCATGAAATGTTCATGCACTCTCCCTGTGGTTGGCGGCCGCACTCATTACCAGGCGAAGGCGCGATTGCTCGTCTTGAGCCTTTCGACCAGAAGTAAATAATGCGACTGGCGTTACGCACGGCGAACAATCATGCGGTTATTGATGTAACTGACCAGCAGTCGCCAGGTACTGCGAGCCACATGCACATTTGCCGCTTTGCCGGTGCGGTACATATTGGTCGTTTCACCAATGGACTCAGACAGAATGCCGTCCTCGCGGGCTGCCGCTACGTCATTACCGTTAGCGATTTCGCAGGCTTCATTAACCACGGCCAGCATTAATGCCAGTTTGAAGTAGTCCGGGAACTCTTCGAATTTATCCGGCGTCATCTGTTCCCAATCGATCTGATCGTGACGATATGCCCCGTCAGCGCCCCACGGAATGTCATAGACGTTCAGCATGTTTTGCGGGCGGTCGTAACGGTCGAAGTCGATACGCAGGACTTTGCGGATTGAGAACGGCAGCGTTTTGACGCGTCTGGTGGCCTCAATGAGACGTTTGCGCATCAGCCCTTCGCCATCAGCTAACAGGGTGTCGCCGTTCAGCATATCGATAGCTTGCATCTGGGCGTCTGCGACCGTTGCGAATGACTGGCCAGGAATTGACAGCTCGAAGCTATTCAGCAGAACGTACATCTTGCGCTCTTCATGCGTCAGCCCGGATGCCACCGCTTTGACAATGACGTGTCGCAGATCGCGCTCTTTATCTGAAAGCAGGTTGTGTTCGGCCGACACGACAACCGGAATGGACATCTGCCCCTCAGTAATATCGAGAGGTTCGTTATCGACGATGATCGCACCTGCGCCATCTCTGACGGTATACGTGGCCGACTCAATATCCAGAACGTTAAATGCAAACGACAGGGAAACTGCTTCCCCGCTACGGTACGTGTCGATCTGCGCCATTACTCACCGCCCTGTGCTTTCAGGATGCCTTCGATCATTTCAACGATACCTTTGGCTTTCACGCCAATCTGGTTGCCGATCTGACGCAGACCCGCAATACCTTCACAGTCCGCAATCGACTCCAGCTCTTCACGAGTGAAGCGTTGTACCGGTTTGGCTTCCACTTCAGCCGTACCACGTTTCATTGGCACAATATCCGGGGCCGCCGTCTCGACAATGTCGTCCGCAGTCAAATCATTGCGGCTGCTGTACGCGGCAGAAGGAGATACATTTTTGCCTTCAACGGTAGTGGCACGCATGGAGGCACAAATTCGCTGCTGATCGATGAATGGCAGTTCAGCAACCGAGATGCCGTCGACAAACTGGATACCGCAGAGAATGCCCGTATACCCCAAAAACTGAGGCTCCAATAAACGAATTTTTGCTGGTTTCATTCTTCTTCTCACTTAATGGGCGTCATCGCCGCCCATGTGTTGGTTACGCAGCCGGTGTAATGGTGACAGACTGAGTGAACGGAATTGCCCGGAAGCAAGCCGCAAGATGGTTCTGCTGGCGCTCGCTCAGAGGCTCGTTGGAGATGGAATTGGTGAATCCGGCACGGCACATATGCCCCGTGAAATCCGCAAACGCCTCTTCCGTGATCTTCATCTTTTGTTCTGGCATTTCTCGCTCCTACAAAAAGGGTGGGCGTATAGCCCACCCTTAAAGGGTAGATAATTACTTACCTACCATACTGATCAAATTTTTACGTTGGTCAGCGCGGCGATAGCCTTGTCGTGCTTGTTCGCCAGAGAGCAGTACCACTTAACGCGGGTACGGGTTGCGTCTTTGTTCTGAACAGTACCGATGTTCTCAACAACGATACCTGCGTTTTCACCGCCATACAGACCAGTCACACCGTTCTCTTCGGACAGGTGCAGGCAGTAGATGCTTGCTTTGCCCGCGTCAGTCGGGATGAAGTCGTTCACGATGAACGGTACACCGTTGTGGCACAGCATCGGACGGCCGAAGTTTTCCATCATGATTTCGGACGGGCCGAGGCTAACGGTACGCAGCAGAGCGCGATAAGCACGCAGGTGCTCGGAACGCATCATGATGCAGTCTGCGCCCAGATCTTTCACCGCGTCGACCAGCTCGTCGAACATGGAGAAGGTCATGGAAGCGCCTTCGATATCGATCTTCTGATCGTCGTGCATCAGCTTCGGAATGCCGTCGAACGCTTTGGTGTTGGTGCTGGAGTCGCCCAGAATCAGGTTGCGGCGGAATGCGCGAGCCAGACCTTTCACCTTCTGACGAACCTGGATTGCCAGCTGGTTGTTGGTGTCGGACATAGTGGTCGCCAGGAATTTGTCGACGTCTACGTCGCCTGCCAGGATACGCAGCTTCGCAACGTGTTCGGTGAAGGTTGCAGCGCCTTCGGTGATGGTGTCGTTCACATCAATGAAGGTTGCTTCGCTCAGGGTAGCTTCGCGGTTGTAGAGGTATGCCTTAGAATTAATCTTCATGAAAGGCAGAACAGCGAACAGGTCATCGCGATCGATGATGGTCTCGATCACACCCTGCTCAAGTTCGTTGTTAGACAGCTTTTCAGCTTCATCACGCAGTAATGGCATCTTTCATTTCCCTATGATTTAAGATGTTACTTGAGTCCGATTTTCCCCAGACCGGAGGTCAACTTATCCATAGTCGACTTGCTCTTCGGCTGGTTTACTTTGTGGGTCGGTTTGCTATTGGAACCAGCACCCTGCTTGGCTTCGCTGCGCAACAGTGCGTCAGCTTCCGGATCTGCACGCAGAATGCGCTCAATCGCGGATTCGAACGGTAACGGTTTGCCTTCACCGTCAACCAGAACTGCACGTTCTTTCTGACCGGCTGGCTTATCAAAGCCCACAACACTACCGTCTTCACCCACTTCGAAATGAGAGCCGTAGATAACGCGAGCCTTAGCCGGAGTCATCAGAACTTTGTCACGCAGGAAGGCAGAGCCGCTGAAGGAAGCGCCAACAGTCATTTCGACCAGTTGAGCCTTCAGTGCGGCGTTCTCGCTCTCCAGAGCGGAGTAGCGTTCGTCGCGCTGTGCCAGTTCAGCCTGGTGCGCTTCGATCATCTGCTTTTTCACAGCGTCGAATTCGCCGCGACGTTCCAGTTCAGCCTGCTCTGCCTCACGGCGTGCGGTTTCTGCGGCTTGTTCAGCTTCGAGAAGCTGGCGAGCACGCGCCGGGTCAATATCGCCGTACTGAGCCAGCTGATCGGCCAATGTGCGCTCTTTCTCCTTGCGCTTCATGTTCTCTTTCAGCAGGTCTGCACCGGTCTTCTTGGACTTTCGTAGTTCTGCCAGCAACTCTTCCTGAGTCATACCGGCATACTCGTCGTCACCCTTCGGTTGCTCTTTTTGCTCGCCCTGTTTGCCTTGGTCTTGCGTACCCTGCTCATTGTCTCCAGCAGGAGCGCCGCCACCAGCGCCGCCGCGCTCATGCGCTTCGGCTGCATCCATCAGGCCACGACGGGCCAAAAGCATTTGCCACAGATTCATAGAAATTCCTTTTCGTTACTTATCACTCGGTCTCTTGAGTAGATGAGTCCCCATTCCCTCGGGGTTGATCTTGCCCGCTTTCTTGGGCTGTATCTCGATCATAAGTAAGTATTGACTTATTTTCAAGGGTGTTTAGATCATTTTTTGGAGGAAATTTCAAGAGATCTTTATCAAATTCCTTTTTCATCGCCTCAGAAATGTTCGGGAACACTTTCTCGATGAGCATTTCCATCTGGTGACGACGAACGGAATCAGGTGCCTGAAGCAGCGAGAGCTTTTCAGCAACTGCAAACTCATCAGTCAGACCGCGGATGTCGAAACTTTCCGGGTACGCGATCAGAGAGTGGTCTTCATCCAGTTCGACACCCATCCACTTCGCTGCCAGCTGCATCATCTGGCGCTCTGCCCTTTCGAGGCGCTCTGCTTTTGTCACCAGCAGACTGTTAACGCGCTGGAAGTCGTACATCTTCGCTGCGCCCGAAGAGTTATCGATGCCCTGTGCGTTATCCTGCTTGGTTCGCTCACCTGCCACGCCAACGGAATGGTAGATCTCGTTAATCACCGTCTTAATCGTGGTGATAATCATCTGGGCCTGTTTCGGGTCCGGAGACAGGTAGAATGGCTGATTACCGCTCTCAGAGTCGAAGGTGAAGACGCGCTTTGTCCCCATTTCAAGCACTTTGGTGTGGTTTTCATCGCCCGGCAGCAATGACTGAACCGGGATCGCCAGCTGGCTGAATGTCTGATCCTGAATAATCGCGTCAAGGTTCGACAGGTAGTTGGCCACGGCGCGATCAAGATAGGCAATATCGTCAATCAACGACGGGCTGAAATACGGAGACTCGCTTTCACCAATGCAATCCACCGGGAACACCGGCACCACGCCCAGATTATGCTGGCCGCTATCCTCCAGAACGACTTTGGCCTGACGGCGACCGCTATTTCCGGAACCCTTCTTCACTTCTTCACGGAACAGATACCACTCGTTTTGCGTCCACAGACGGTAACGCTGGTATTCCTGCCCGGTTGATGTGAACGGATCTTCGTCGTCGCGCGCGATTTCAACAATCAGCGCCCACAACATATTGCCGTCTTCATCCCAGGCAACATCAAGCAGCTGCTGCGGCGAAATCCAGTAAGCGTAGGCACGCGCATCATTTTTCTTCTCGTCTGCAACAGACTCAACATCGACGTTCATGGTGCTGTCCACGACAACCCAGATACGGCCATAAATGGATGATTGCAGATCGATAGCCGCCATAAACGCATCGATGGAGGCGTTCTGGCGCGTGGCTCGCTTCCAGAAATTGCGGATCTGCTCCGGTGCTTCATCAGTGTTGCGGTGAATGACCTCTTTGAAGAGGTATTTGTTGATGAGGTTTACCACTTCGCGCGTATGGTTGAAGCGATAAGCGCGTTCCAGGCGCTCTTTGAACTCCTGATCGCCCTCTTTGAAGTAACGGAAGATATTGTCGTTGAACCAGGCACGCCCGCCAGCGTAGGTGCTGGCGAGGAAGTCCCAATGTTCTTTTTTCTTCTCATATTCAGGGTGGCGTCGTGCCACAAGGTCTTTGATTTGCTTGTCAGTCAATTCCATTTGATTTCCCTTTCCACTTAGGTAAGCACTTACCTATCTAGATCCACCAAGAATAACACGATTTTTCACCGGATACCTACGATGAACCGGATAACCCAACGCATCCGCACTGTGTTCGATGCCGCCAGTCTTATCCATATCGCGTGAGCCTGGCTTGTAGATCACCTTCTCCAGCGAGTCGATGAGGTGTTTGCACTTCGGATCGATGTACAACCGGGTTTCGCCCGAGGCACTCATCAACATGCGGTTCACTGCGTTAACACGGTCTGCGATCGGCGGGTGCTTCTTCGGATAATCGACTCGAAGGAAACCTTTTTCCTTGAAGATATCGACGTCCGATTCGCCGCGTGCGTGCTGGCGATACGCACCTGCCGGGTCAGGGAAGATAGTGACCTGAGACTTCCAGCGCCAGAAACGGCGCTCCAGCTCATCACACACTTCAGCCGTGTTGGAAGAGAACAGCACAACCTCGTCCACGGCCCACAACTCGCCATTTGGCTGCGGCTGCAGGATGACCGATGACATAGGGTCGATGTTGAAGTCCTGACCAACCCAGATCGGCAGTTTCGGATTGAACTGGAGTGGCTTCACATGCACATTGCGGTCGAACGGGTAGTAAACGCGTCCGGACATGTTTTCGAAGCTGGCCAGGTATTCCTGTGCGAACGATTTAGGGTCCATATCGTTCTTCGCTGCTTCGATTTCCGCGCTCGGTACGAACGGAGAATCAGCCGTAACGAACTGCCAGCTCTTCCACTGCCCTTTGCGTTGCAAATCTTTGTTCTGACCGATAGTCCACAGCTTGTGGAACTCGGAGAAGCCTTTTGGCGTACCGATGATCAGCGCACCGCCACGGGTAGAGGACAGTGTCGGACGCAGTACCTTGTACCAGGTGTCCGGCTTCATATCCTGAAATTCATCGAGCACCACAAAGTGCAGTGCCACACCACGAAGCGTATCGGGCTTATCCGCACCTTTCAGCGCGATTTCAGAGCCGTTCTTCAGCACGATGGTCATCGTGGTGTCGTTTTTCTTACGAACCCATTTACGCGGCAGAACTTCCTGCAGGTCATCCCACAAGATCTGGCGAGCCATCTGGTACGTCGGTGCGACGTACCAGACACGTTGCTTCTTCTCTTTGGCTGCCGCGCGGATGATGGTGGAGATCGACAACCGGGATTTACCCCAGCGTCGACCCGCACACACCACTTTGAAACGATGTGGCGACTGAAAGACTTGCATCTGCCCAGAATGCAGCTGTACGAGACTCAGAGACGACGGGATGGCCATAGTTAGACGCTCCCATCACTTTCATCACCAGACGCGTCAGAATCGCCCTCTGCTTCGCTCAGTGCTTCCTCTTCGAGTGACTCAAGCAGATCGTCATCAATCAGATCCGGCTCATCATCTTCCTTACGCAGCTGCGCCACCTGGGAAGGCGTAAGTTCGCCAAATACCAGGTTCGGGATTTCGTCTTCTTCGTTCTCAGCGCGATCCATACCGAGCGCTTTCGAGGATATTTCGAAGCACTTAGCGAGTGTGCCGCTGGCTCGCTGGAGACTTTTAAGGTCATCTTCTATGGCTGCGAGAGGTCTGCCATCCTTTTTGGCAGTGGCAACTTCGTGCATGACCATGCGCCCGAGTGCGAATGCCCAATCGTCGTAACGAGTCCGGCGCTCTTCGATTTTCTCTGCACGCGCCTTCGCACGCAGCTCTGCGTCGGATTTGAGCGACTCGCGCACCATCTTCCCAACGGAGTCCGCGCCTTTCTCTAATCCACGCTTTTTGAAATGTCTGGAGAGCGTTTCACGACGAATGCCGTACTCTTCCTCCAGCTTGGAGAGTGTGTATTCGCCGGAAGTCCACTTTGCTTCGGCTTCTGCCCACTCAGCTGGTGTCAGGCGAGTTTTGCTCTCGTCTTTTTCTACAGTCATAGATCCCTCTAAAACACTCAGAGCGCATCCTTGCGCTCCTAAACAACTTGTTTAATTCAGTGCCTAACCAATTTGTTTTCTGGGTGTTTAAAACCGGGCTGGGGAGTATTCAGAACCTGCTTCCGTATATATTTAATAAGTCACTTAGTATTTATATATACGGAAGCAGGC
This sequence comes from Enterobacter cloacae complex sp. 2021EL-01169, assembly GCF_020733125.1. Lineage (NCBI taxonomy): Bacteria > Pseudomonadati > Pseudomonadota > Gammaproteobacteria > Enterobacterales > Enterobacteriaceae > Enterobacter > Enterobacter cloacae complex sp. 2021EL-01169. The sequence continues at coordinate 63,901 of NZ_JAJFTC010000013.1, read as the reverse complement.
TCTCAAACTGGCTCCCAGACCGACTTACATCACCAGTAATTTGGCTCGGGCACGACCTAACGTGGTCAGTCCCAGCGTGCGACGGTGGTAGCCGGAATCTCCGCGCTGGCGGCACATTCCTTTCTCCACCAGCCCCTTTTTCACCAGTGCGCGGATAGAGAACTGCATACTCTGTTTGGTCGTTTTGTACGGCAGCACTTCAAGCAGCTCGTCCAGATCGAGCAGATGCCCACGCTCATGGCCTAAATTGATGGTTTTGATGATGTCTTTTTGTTTGTCGGTAGACGTCATGGCAAATCCTTATGCCGGTAATGCAATTTCAAGAGGTTTATTCAAAGGCTGTTTGTCGAATGCCAGCAGTGGCAGCGTGTCCGGCAGCTGACGACCAAAATCCGGGTTGCGGTACACCCCATATAACGGTGAGGTGAAGCTCAGGTTATGAATATCTTTGAGTAGCTTCACGATGCTGGCTTCATCCACCAGGCTGTCGGCAATGTCCTGAATGGTAGTGCCTCGGTTACGCCCGGCTTTGGCCAGTGAACTGTTCTTGTGGTAGTCGGCAACCAGATCACGCAGCGCACGACGGCGGCGAGACTCACTCATGGCGAACAGCTCTTTGACGATCGCTTCGTTGTCGCCAGGGTCGGAACGGAAATGACGCTGGAAGACGCGCAACGCACTCTCATAGCTCTTCGGACGCTCCGGACGGATGAACTGGAACCCTGCTTTCATGGCGAACGGGTTGTATTTGCTCATCGACGACTGGATCTCGATGATTGGCCGGTCGTGCATCCTGCTAACCAGGTTAATCATACGATAGGAGACGCCGACACCGCGGTACTGAGTGTCAACAACGGAACGGCTGATCACCGCAAAGTTGTTGTTCACGTACCGGCCCCAATACTGGTTGGCCACGGTGGTATTGGTGGTTGGCTTCAGCTTAGGAAACATGCGATGGCGAGGCGCCAGCAGCAGTTTCGGGTAAGCCATAACCACGACGCCCACCAGCCGGTCGTCCAGTTCGCAGCGATAATACGTTGGCGCGAACGGCTTACCATCCGTCTTGTAGTGCAGCGACTTCAGCGCGTGCCAGTCTTCAACCGTGCCTTTGGTAACGGTCATACGCTCCAGAAAGTCCAGATGACGCGGGAACTCTTCCGGGCGGTAGCGTTTGATGATGATGTCTGTCATGTCGATCACCTGCGCTCGATATTGGCATTGATGAAGTCCAGGCGAAGCGATTCCATCGCCCCGACCATGACGTATGGACGCCCACCGTTATGCCAGCAATCCAGAACATTGCCGTCGTTGTTGATCATCAGCAGCGCCAGGCTCTGGCTTTTGCCTTCTCTGGCGTACTGGAGTGCTTCTTCCAGCAGGCGGATGACTTCAACGTTGTTGTTGTCAGCCTCTTTCGATGGCTTCAGCTCTACGATCTTCAAATCAGGCATATTCCACCTTCACGCGTTCTTTGTAGTGCTTGGTGATCTGCATATCCGGGCGCAGCGCGTTCTTCAGGTCTTCGTGGGTCGTCGCCACCATTACCGTCGCACCAACCTTACGGGCGGCACGCTGGAGGTTCGACGCCACAACCTGGGCGGTTACACGGTCGAGAACAGCGCCAAATTCGTCGGCTGCCCAGACTTTGGCGCCTGACTCGATCAGCTTGGCGATCTTGAGACGGTATTTCTGGCCGTCAGACATCTCGGATGGCTTGCGCACGAATAGATAGGCGTCATTCAATCCGGCCATAGACAGCAGCCCCAGCGCTTCGCTGGTGGTTTTGCCCAGCTGGTCGATGACGTTAACCTCATTGTCGAAGGTAAAGTCATCGATGGAGGCTACAGAAAGCCCTTCATCCTTCATCTGGCGTTGCAGCTCGCGCAGCACAACGGATTTACCGGAACCGGATTGGCCGGTGATGTACACCACATCGCCCTGCTTCACTTCCAGCTCCAGATTGTCGTAAAGCGTCCACTCTTTTTCGTCCAGGCCAAGACCGAACGATTCGGCAATCTCCAGCGTGCGCGTGGTTTTATTCACGCGGGTCTGAAACGATACGTTGATGGTGTATTTGCTCATGCAGCCAGCTCCCCAGAAGAAACTTTCTCCGCATACGCCACGAAAGCGTCTACCCCGCTCTCTCCCGTGATTTCTTCCATGTGGGCAAGCAAATCCCCAACCACAATGGCAGAGCCAGCAGGGAGCGTTTTAAAGCCCAATACGTCGATGACGCGGACTTCTTCAGAGGCCACTTCGCGACTGATCTCGGTGTGCTCTTCTTTCTGGCGTTCCGTCTCTTCGCCCAGATCGAGCACCAGAGAGCCGGTTTCCATCTCTTCGGTCATGCTGCCGACAAGCACGTTCAGCTCGCGCTCTTCAAAACCGAAGACCTCGACGTCGCCCAGCACCAGGGATTCCAGTTCCTGCTGCAATTTGATGGCGTCGTAGTCAATACTGGCCAGGCGGTTGTCTTCCAGACGCTTCGCCTTCACTTCTTCTTCGCTCAGATCGTCGCGAACGATGACCGGCACACGCTCCAGACCAGCCAGAAGTGCCGCCTCGCGACGACCGTGGCCAGTAATGATGACATCGTGCTTGTCGACCGTGATCGGCTGGTCAAAACCGCGCTTTTTGATGGCGGCCGCCAGATCGCGGATCTGCTGTTCGTCATGTTTTTTGGCGTTCATCTCATACGGGATGAGTTCTGCCGGGTTTCGATAGACGATTTCAAAGTTTTTGGTCATTACATACGCTCCTTGTAGTAGTCGACCAGCCACACCAGGGCTTCCCCGGCGTTCTCCATTTCGTTACCGGTATTGATCCCCTGCTCTTTGATGATGGTTTTGATGGTGTCGGCGACGCGATCTGACGCATCAAACGTCACCTTGAAGCGCATCGTCTGGTGTTCAGCGCCGACTCGCTCGGTTTTCTCGCGTTTGTCCTCATCGACCGACTCGTCATCGCCACGGGAGAGCGCTTCCAGCGCTTCAAGATCGATAACGGACGCTTTGGCGAGTGTTGCCGCCATTTCGTCGTCATACGGGGCGATATCGGACAACCGGTAGTCGATTTCAGACTGGATTTCTTCGATTAAGCGCTGCAAAGCGACCTGATCGTCTTCGCCGTAGCGCTCGTTATCGACCAGGGACATCTGTTTGGCCACCAGGTCGTTAATTTTGCCCACGGAGATGACGGGGACCGTTGAAATGCCCTGCTCCATCGCGGCACGCCAGCGGTGTTCGCCACCGAGGATCTCAAAAACGCCCCCGTCCAGCTCCCGCGCCAGAATTGGCTTAAAAAAGCCCAATTTTTCGATAGAGCCTTTCAGTTTTTCGAAGTTTTGCGCCCCAACGGAGTTGGTATTCCAGGGATTCGGACGCAGGTTCGCGACTTCCACCTGCAGAATCGTAATTTTCACATCCATAATTCTGATACAATCCATTGTATAAGTACTTACTTACTATAATAGCCAATTACCATACAAAAGGCACGAAGGAAAGAGGTTTATGACAGTTCGGATTGTATCGAATGCAGTCAATGCGCTGATTTCTGGCGCTGATGACAACGTGAAACGGCTCGTTCAGGAGATGTTGAGCTATGAAGTGGAGGCTGGTGACTGGAAAGGAACCAGCACGATGTTCAACTGGAGCAAAAACGCGTTCCCGGCTGGGTTTGCGAAGCCAGTAGCGGCCAACCTTCTGAAAGCTGGCATCAAATGCGTGCATGTGCGCAAGGAAAAAGCCCCCGCGCTTGGCAAGCCGAACCCGGTAGTTAACCCATTCCCGTATAACCCGGACTATGCGTATCAGGATCAGACTGTGGAAACACTGGTGCGCGAAGGGATGATGATTGCCCAGATTGCGACGGGTGGCGGTAAATCGAACGTAGCGTGTAAGGCAGCTGCTCGCATTGGTCGTATGACGCTGTTTTTAACCACGCGCTCGGTTCTGATGTTCCAGATGGCAGAGAACTTCCAGAAATCCATCGACTACCGCGCGGAGAATGGCGAGCCGTGGTTGAAAGGTCAGAAAGTTGGGGTGATTGGATCTGGTGAGTTCCAGGTCTCGCGCCATATCAACGTTGCCACGGTGCAGACCCTGGCCAGTTTTCTCGAAGAACCACCGCGCGACGCATCACCGGAGAAAAAACAGTACCACCTGAAGCGCCGGGAACTGGTTAAGCGCTTTCTGTCCAGCGTTTCTCTGCTGATTCTGGAAGAGGCACACGAATCATCTGGTTCAAACTTCTACGATATCGCCAGGTTGTGCATCAATGCCGATTACCGTCTGGCGCTGACAGCTACGCCGTTCATGAAGGACTCGACCGAGGCAAATATGCGTCTCATGGCCGTTGCCGGCCGCATTGAGATAAAGGTAACGGAGAAATATTTGATCGATCGAGGTATTTTAGCGAAACCATACTTTCTATATCATAAAATCGCGTACACTCCAGACGAGGTGCGGATTAGGGCCGAACTTGCTTCGAAACACCTGAACTTTCGGGTTGGAATGAGTACGGCTTACCAGAAAGCCTATCAGTTAGGCATCGTTTACAATCTGGGCCGCAACGAGGCTATTGTGCGCGAAGCGTTAATGTACAAAAGTCACGGTCTGAACTGTATGACGCTGGTTCGTTTGAAGCGTCATGGTCAGATTTTGATGGAAATGATGAAGGAAAGCGGCCTGAAGGTCGATTTCATCTACGGAGAATCAAACCAGACTACCCGACAAGCAAAGCTCAACAGTCTGGCGGCAGGCAAGATAGATGTTCTGATTGGTTCAACCATTCTGGATGTTGGTGTCGACGTTCCAAGCGTAGGGGCAGTGATTCTGGGTGGTGGCGGCAAAGCCGAAGTTGAGATGCGCCAACGTGTTGGTCGCGGTCTTCGAGCCAAAAAGAATCAGGCTAACGTGTGCTTTATCACCGACTTCATCGACGTGAGCAACAAATACCTCATGTCACATTCATATGAGCGGAAGCACATTATCGATACGACGCCTGGGTTTGCCGAGGGCGTTTTGCCGGTGGGTGGCACATTCGATTTCACTGTTTTGAATAGAGAGTAAGCATGAGCGAGAAACGCGCTATACACTGCCAGGTTCAGTTAACCGAAAAAGCAAACGACAAGCTGGAAACCTTTCAGAATCGACTGCGTGAACGCAATATTAAGCTGTCAAAGGCAGACATCATCAATCTGGTGCTGTCCAACATGACGATGGCTGATTTTGATAAGGCAGCTACGTCATTAGAGGCTTCTGCAAAGGCCCGTGAAAAGGTCATGAAGATTTACGAATCCTCTGGCATGACCAAAGAAGATCTGGCCGATATTCTCAAACGTCTCGATTAAGCATTAAGGGCGTCGCAAGACGCCTTGTTCGTTGAAGTGATAAGGATTTAGTTCAAGCCATGAAACACGTTCTACTTCCACTGATTACCATCCCCGTTTTACTCCTGAGTGCATGTTCATCCCGCCCTGTGTCTGTAGCCGATGCAAAACCGGCGCCGCAGGCCAGAGTTTTCAAATACCAGACGTCTGCACCAACCACGCTGGTGGTTATGAGGGACAAAGGTATGATAGGTGCGGGCTGTGACGCGTCCATCTTCATCAATGGTGAGACGGTTGCGAAACTTGAGACCGGTGAAAAAGCGACGTTCCATCTTGATGCCGGGCAATGGATTGTTGGCGCTTCACTGGAAGGCACCGGGCTGTGCGCACTGAACCCTGCTCGTCAGGAACGCGAGACCATCACCAAAGCTGGCGAGACGAAAGTCTTCCGGGTGTTCACCAGCAACGCAGGTGACATCGATATCCTACCAACGACACTGTGACGATATGACGAATATTACTGACATCACCTACGGGATTCCTGCAGAAGTCTGGCCGCGCGATTACACCAACGTGGAGAAGGCGCTGATGTTCTGGCGTAAGTCTCTCATTCCTGTAAGGGTCACGATGGAAGATGGTCAGGTGTTCTGCATGTACGTTCAGGGTCTCATGTCGTCGCGCAACAAAGTCGATCTTTGCCCTGCCCCGTTCGACAAAGAAAATCGTATAAGGCTCCCACTTGAGCGAATCAGTACGATTGAATCAGGTGTGACAGAAGGCATTGCGCACGATTTCACGGGTCGGACAACGGTACACCCAGACTATGTGGACAATCGGCCATCTCGCCGTGATTTCTTCAAAATTTGTCGCCAGGCTCATGAGATGCAGAAGTCTATAAGGGTCTACATGGCGGATGGCCGTGAAATTGAGGGGGTGTCTTCAGGCGTTGACGCTTGCCAGGTCACGCTCAACATGGGGGACGGTCGGAAGACAGTCGTCATGTTCGATTGGGTCGAACGGATTTTACCGTTTTAAATCTATAAGGGTAATAACCGGCTAAGTCCGGTTATTATTTTATGTGTCACTTCCCGTTATATTTATTTCCCCTAATCCCGATTCCGCTTTAAATATATAAGGGTGAATGACCGAATAGGGAATTTATTTAGGCAACACCTTCGAGAAAACGCGATTTATTTCTAAGACTTTGATTTTTATTGAAGAAAAATTTTTTTCGTTCCCGCGTAAAAAACTCTTGATTTTAATTTCTGTATATCGATAATTAGTCACATCGAAAGCGAACACGCTAACGATAAACAAATAACAAATTAAGTTATCAATATTACATAAGGATTAATATCATGTCTAACGTTGCTATCTCTAAAAAATCCATCATCGACGCTGCTGTAGTTATCGCTAATGAATTACAAGTTGCAGCCAATAATGCTACTCAGACTTATAACAATCATTATCAGAATGGTACGCACACAAAAGCAGATAAAGCTAACATGCTTGCAGCGACTACCAAACTTGCATACTTCACCAACAACGTTTTAAACGCTGTTAATGATGAGAAATTAGCTGGTGTCTTTTACTACGCGATTAAAGCAAGCAAACAAGCGCCAGAAGTGTTTTTCCGCGAAGCTATGACCAATAGCTATTCACTCGAAAAATTGGTTTATCTGGTTAAATCTATCAAGTCTGGTAAATGCGTTTATTCCGTCGCTGATATGTCCGGATCTCGCGTATTCGCATTAATCGAAATGATTAATGATGAAATGGAGACATTCACAAATGGCGCTGTTTTCGATTTGATGAATGAAGCCAAAAAAGAAAATGAAATTAAATTAGACGCTGGCTACACTCAAGCCAACCAGCTGATTAATCTTTGTGAACGTCTCGGACTGGTCGAGAAGATCAAAGGAATGGGCGCTGCTAAAAACGGATCTCAGCAATATCGCTTTATCAAGAATGATTTTTATAACTATCTGGCTGATGCTTTCAAAGCGTAATTAGATGGATATAGCGCCCACTATGGGCGCTATTTTTAAGGATAAAAATCATGATTAGTTATGACCAGATCCGCGCGGAATATCGCGCAAAATATCGCGCTTATAAACTTGAATTAATCGACGACTTAAAAGCGCAACGTGACAAATTAAATTTTACGTTTTCTGATTTGCTTAACAGCAAAAGAGACTGTAAGCGCAAGCGTGAATATTTGCGCTTGTCTGAAATGATCGGAAAACTGCAAAACAGCATTTAAGCAATAGCGCCCACCATGGGCGCTTTTTTCGTTTCAAGATCCGCACACCATAACGCGCCATTGTTGGCGCGTTTTTTATTGTCTGAAGTCAGCCAAAACAGACCAAAATAAGCGCCATAAACGCGCCAATTTAACGCGTTTTTATGTGTGGTGGTACATATCCATTACCCACAATAAAAAACACGTTATAGCACGTTTTACAGCATTTTAGCGCGTGGCTTATTTTGTCGTGTCGTGGGCGTGATCGTCTGGCGATATCTGGCGACGTGATCCGCGCTATCCTTCGGGACGTGTCGGCAATATTGGCGCTATCCGTGGGCGCTCGCGTATCATTAGCACGTTGGCGCGACGTGTACGCGCTTCCTGTGGTTTACCCACGGATTCACATAATCACATAGCGAAAGCTATCTGGATGGCTCAGGGGCTGAAACCCCACCAGCGCTACCCCAGCGACCCTGCGATATTTTCTCGCAGGATTCTGGGCTTCTCCCGCTCGGTTTTCTACATAAAGGCAAACCCAGCCGTTTCCCGAAAATTCCCTGGCCGTTTCCCTTCGGTTCCCCGGACAGCTCTCTGGCCGTTTCTGAATATCCCTGCGGCAGCTGGTGGACGAAAAGAGAGGGCCGTTTCCAGCCCCTCCCTCTTACTTGCCAGCCATGATGTGAATGCGGTTGTTTCCGTACACCTCTTTCACATAGTCTCCGCACGAGACACTCCACGAGTCGATTCCTGCTTCGTAGATGACGTTTTTGCACTTGATGGCATTGTTGGCGATACGCATCCCCTCCCCCACTGCTTCCTGTTCGCTGAAGTCGAACCCAGATTCTGTTTTAACCCATAGCGCGATCTGCGTGGCGAACTCGATGAGTTTTGACTGGCAGAAGCGACCGCTGCGTACCGGGAAGATGAATATGCCAAATCCCGAAGTGGAGACATACGCTTTCTCAAATACGCGCTTATGGCGACGGTTGCAGATTATGTCATTGGTGATCTGCTGTTTCTCTTTTCCGGACAGCTCGATGGTTACATTGTCACGCCAGGCGCCCAGCACGCTTTTCTCGTTATCAGAGAACGTCACAGAAATATGGCCATGCGCAGGGGTGTTAACGGTAGCGATAAAGTTCATGGTGATAATCCTTTAAACAACTTGTTTTCTTGTTGGTTTAATTATCGCTACGCGCATAAGGCGTCCAAGCGTTCTGTTCCGGCAGCTGGTGGCCGGCAGGGAGTCGGAGGGTTGTTCGGTAGCCTGGCGACAAGAGGTGGGTGTTTTTTGCCTGCGGGAAACAGGATGGTCATTTAAGGCCACCAGCATGGGGGCCTCGTTCTCTTAGTGGAGCAGACCGACGTCGATGGTATCGCCTGAGCCATCCACGCGGATCATCAGCATGGCGAAGGCATTTAATGGGTAGCCTGCGTGCCAGTCCGGGAAGCGGTCATCGCGCATGAAGTCGGCAATGTCATAAACGCTGTCCTCAAAGCGGAAGAAGCGGGCATCACATTGTTCGTCCTGTTCAATGTGATCCATTTCCAGCTGCTCTTCCGGCGACAGGTCGAGCCAGGATTCCAGCCATACGTTTTCAGCTTTAGGTGAGATAGTGAAATCGGTCATGTGCATATCCTCCATGCGTAAACATCTTGTTTTCTTGTTTGTTTAATTATCGCAGTGTGGATAAGGCAGAAAACATTTTGTTATCGGGGATAAGAAAATGGCGCGGGGTACGCGCCATTGGAGGGATTATTCAAACACGCTTTCGGGAATAAATTCGTCTACCATCGCGCTGGAAACGATACGCAGACCGTATTGACCCATCCAGGTGCTGTTAGAGTTCAAATCAGAGGTAAACAGCGTATCCACTCTGGTCATCAGCTTATCGAACATCGCCTTGTCTGCGGTGCGGAAATACGCTTCCAGCGTTAGCAGCAGCGGGTCGGTTGCGTTGCTGATGTTCTGATAACCTACGGTGTATACCGCACTTTCACCTTCTCCCTCGCGCACTAAGGTGCTGGTGTGAACCTCCGTTCCGGTAGTGTTGTCACGCAGAACGACGGTCAGTTTGGCAACTTTCTCGCCGAAGGTGGTTTCGGACGCATAATGTAAATCCATCACAAGATTTTCGCGTAAAACAGTCATCTTTATCTCCCTGTAGTTGACTAACCTATATTATTGTCATAGGTATGTACTTACAATACAAGAGGCTAAAAAAGCCCCGAAGGATGAACGGGGCTGTCGTAGGGTCGACTAATCGCTTTTGCACATGTCAGGCTGTCGCCAGAAGAGAAGCACGCTGGATTTCTTGCTGGGCGACTTTGTTCGCTTCCAGTAGCGCCATTTCCAGTTCTCCTTCCGGCCAGATAACTTGTTTTGCCATCCACCCTCTTCCACTCTGGCGACGCACACTCATTACGTAACGCGTGCGGGAACCATTGTCGAACGAGACCAGCGTCTCTTTGAACAGGCGAATGGCAGTGCCATTGGCGATGATATCGAGCAGGGTCAGTTGGCTCATTGCGGTTGGTTTTTCTTTACGTGGCTGGCCCGCACTCAGTTTGGTGATCATCGCGTTTTTCATAATTCACTCCGTAAACAACTTGTTTTCTTATTTGTGTAAATAATACCAGCGAGAAAACGGCTACAAAGCATAGCGTTACGGCGCTGCGCTGCCCCGGAGGTTGCAAACAGCAAAAAGCCACCGTGCTGGTGGCCTCACTCTTAATCTTCGTCGTCCGGGAACTCAATGTGTACCGCGTCCACCAGCTCCCGCTGTTCATCTTCACTGAGCAGGTGCCAGATATCCTTCCCTTTGGGCGATTCCCCTTCTGCCGGGACGAACGACCATAGCTTGCGGTGCAGTTCCGGCCCTACAGCATCCAGACATTCGGCCAGCGAATCCACACTCCATACCTCCACCAGCACAGGCATCTTAATTTCATTCCCCGGGCAATCGTCAGAGGCGCAAACTGTAGCGCCTTCATACTCGCGGCCACAGTGCTGGCAAATGAAAATGGTCATGCGCTTATCTCCGTTAAATAAACATGTTGTTTTCTTGTTGTTGTTATTATCGCAATAAGAAAGCGGGGAAAAAGTATTCATTAAAGGCTGATGTGTTTGTGTCGATTTATTGCTATGTATGTATCTGGCTAACTCAGAGGGAATGTGATGAGCACTAACAACTACACAGACGGTTACTTCAGCATCGACGTCGAGAGAGGCGAACTGCTACATGGCGGTATCTCTGTCGGACGCATCATTTTGACCAACGGTCAGATTTATACAGAGCTGGACGACACCAGTTCAGACGCACCTGTCGTCTCCGGCCCCTTCGGGACAAGAGAAGAGGCGCTCGATGATTTGTGGGACAACAGGGACGATGCGAATCAGGGCAGTGAGATTTTCGAATAAGCGTCATCGGCGATTTCGCCACCAAAACCCGTAACCCTTTACACTAGATCTGGCTTCCCGACATGAGCGTGCGAAGCTGATCTGGTCTCAACGCTTAACTGCGGGATTCACCATTTCCCGCACTCTTCAGGTGAATGAGGAATAAGGCATACTCCCGCAGTCGTCCCTCTCTCTGTACCGGGATGTACCCGTTCCCCGACCGGCAGCCAGCCTTTTCCCGGTTCGTATAGCGGGATTCCCACCGTTTCCCTGAAAACCTCCAGCCTTTTCCCTGCGGCGACGCTCCCGTTCCTGAAAAGGGACATGACCTTTTCCCTGGATGGCCCGAAGGCTGACCGAAGGGGTGAAAATGGACGTCACGGGGGATGAAAACTATGGCTTGAATTTCTACGGAGGAAGTAGCGATCCCCCTCTTCCCCTTCCCACTTATACCTACCTCTAATTCTCCCTCTTATGGGGGCGTATACCTCCCCCCTGATAACGCTCTATACGGCGAGTATTTCTTTGGGTGAAACGGGAGGTTTGTTCTCTCTACCGGCGTATGTGGTTTCGTTCTTCTTGAGGTGGCTCTTCTCTGTGTTTTCGTCTGGGTCGTTCTCGTCGTTTTGGTGAGTGTTCTTCTCCGTGTATGGAGTAATGGCAGGTGCGCTTTTCTCTTCGTTTACGTGAAATGATGGAAGTGTGGGTAATGGCAGTAGGGCGCTTTTGTTGTTCTCCGCATATGAAGTAATGGCGTTCCCTGCTATTCAGGAATTTGCGTAATCTTTCGGGGTAATAGTGGGTAAGCGAGATTGCGACGGTTCTGTTCTGGTCTTGGTTTGTCCGGGGTTTCGTTCTGGCTGTTCTTCTCCGTGTATTGGGTAATGGCGTCTCGGGGTTTGCGTGCGCGAGCTGCGTTCTCGATTGCCTGGGAAGATTAGGTGGGTGGTCTGTAGCCTGGGGCAAAGAGGTGGGTCTTTCCGGTAGCCTGACAGGAAGAGGTGGGTGTTTCCGGGATTTTGGGTAATGGCGTCTCTGGGTTTCCTGTGGGTGTGGTTAACTTGTTTTCCTGTACCTGAAAACAACTTGTTTAGATATCCAATACAACGCAACGGGAGCGCTTCTGAGCATGTCTATTTTTGGGTGGTATCACGAGTCGTTTTTGACGTTTTGGTCGCAGGGAGATGGGTTCTGGTGCGCAGGATTTTGGGTATAAGAGATGGCGTGCGAAAACGTCAACTTTTTAGACCAAATCAGGGGAAATCGTTGACATTTCGTTGATGTGTTATTTATTTGTTTTCTTATGAGTGTAATTGACTTAAATGCCTTGTCACGCCTGGGCTGGGGTAGGTTGGAAGGGTGGGGAAAGTGGCGATCAACGGACTCTTATAGAAATCCTCAATTTGTGACCGCCAATGTCAATGGATTGATAGTCCTGGCTCAATGTCTAATAGACATTCCCATTGAAGTGTTTTTGGGTGGCGGATTCTTGTCGGGTCCAGTCAGGACGTGCATTCTGGTTTTGACAGTCGTAAAAGCGGAGGATATCCCGCATCTGAAAATCGATGTTGTCCTGTGGCGTAGCATTAACGAAGGTGTAATCGGAAGTCTTCCCACGAACGAGATTTTGCCGTCCAAGATGAATCAGTGCCCAGTTGTGGAATTGCTCGCGGCTTTCGACCTGTCCAAATGGCGTGAATCCCCAAGCGCTGAAAAATGCCTGCATGTATTCGTCAGATTTAGTGGTTGGGATTATCGCAAACAAGATCTGCTCTCCCACGCCTTCTAGGTAGGCTTTTCCAGACAATTGGGTCGCGGTTTTGCCTGAAAGAAGCTCTGCGTTGCAGAGCAGCATGGTATCGCGTCCTGCCGGTGGCGCTGTGCGTATCAATTCATCTGTGCTTTCAGCAGCCGCTGCGGAAAACGATATGCCCAACGCGAAAGCACAGGTCAAACGAAAATTCATTGACTCTCCTTGTTTACTTATCGGTGTTATTAACTTGTTTTCTTATATTCGCAAACAAAACCATAATCCGAACTCACCGGTGCTCAGTTCCGGTTGTGACCTATTGAGCGCGAAAGCAGGATACTTTTCCAATGTTTTTCACGCCTGTTGATTTCGTGTTTGTCGCTGTTGTTGTCCATGATCTCCAGAATGGAAAACGTGACGTTTTTGAGCCGTTCCTCGTCGCAGGTACCGAACGCTTCAATCAGTCCGGCGTTCCCACCGTGTCCCGTCGTAAAGTAGGTCTTCCATCTTCCCCATATTCCGTCTTTGCCGTTAGCCTGGCCAACATACAGCTTCTCTCCATCGACATCGGTTAGCAGGTAAATGCCTTTGACAATACTCAGCGCTGTTTTCCACGATTTTAGCTCCTGCCGGATGATGGCTCCCAGACTGACTCTATCCAGTACCACGTTTTTGTAGCCGGGAAACTCACCAAACGAGAGACAAACAGGGGAGATCTCGACGATTTGCATCGTCCCAGCTAGCGTCTCACCTTTCAGGATAAAGTTGCGAGGACGAGCCGTGCGAACGTACATACGCCCACGATATTCATCCAGTTCAGTAACAGGGGTCAGTTGATAGAGATTGTATGTTTCATTCCGACCTGGGACATAATGAGATGCCGTCAGACTACACCCCTTCTTGATATAGGTCCCGGCATAGAGAAATCGTTCCTTATCTTCAGTCTGAATGAGTGAGACAACATAAGTTCTATCAAAGCTTTTATGCTTCTGTAGACATTGCCAACTATCAAACGTCTTGTTTACGAACTCCGTTATCGGGTTTTCTTTATACTCGTTGGTGCTAGCTAAATGAATTTTGCAGTTCTGTGGGGTCAGCGGCGGGTATCGCGACTGAAGGTACTGGAATAGTTCCATGCATAAAGTGTCCCTGATTAGATCGACTCTGCCGTCTTGTATCTCACACAGAGAGCCGATCTGTCCACTCGGAACAAGCAATTACCAGTCCCATGCAGGCAGCCCATCCACCAGCTCGGCGTCGCAATCGAATTGCACCGCGTCAAAGCCGGCATCCAGTATGGCCTGTATGTTGGAGATCGCCTCTTTCGAAATGCCGTATTCACTTAGCTCTTCTTTCCAGTCACTGCCACGCATTCCAGCACGAACAATCCAGCCGTACTGTGTACCGTGTACCCAATTCAACCCGCGATCGGTAAGTGGGTCGAAGCAGGCAATGGGTAGCCGCTCTGAATCCGCTGCCGTTACGTGGGCGGTGCTGATCACTGCCGTTTTGTAGACTTCCGTGAACTTCAACATACCAACTCCTTAAACAAATTGTTTTCTTATATTCGTTATTATCTCAGATAACAAAAGGCTGAAAACAAAATGTTTAAGGGGTAATTAGGTCAATTTAAAGTCATCTATGTCGTCCACGAACTCCATATGTCTGGCTTCAACACTAGACAGTCTGATCAGATATGCAAGCCCGTAACTAAGTGAAGTGGGTTGTTCCAGCACAAACTCGAACCCGTTCTCATGCGTTTTACCAAGCCAGAATCCACCGCCGTATTCTTTTTTACGTTGGAAGAAAACGAACTGTCCAGGTATTAAGTACTTGAGCACTTCTCCCCTGTAGACGATCACATATTTGGAATTTTCTCTGCCCATTTCACACACCCCAATACTGTATGTATAAACAGTAGTATTTTAGATGCAATGAATCAACTTTGATGGTTAATTAAATAACTAGGTGGTGAAAACAATTTGTTTCGGCACTTGAGATTTCGGTAATTGCACATACATGGAAAACGACAACGTTTGAGACCTGATTTGACCCATGTGAAAGGAGGAAACGATGAAGACCTATGATCGCAACCGTAACGCTATCACTGCCGGCAGCCGGGTGATGGTGGCAACGAATGGTGCAACGGGAGTCATCAGGGAAATCTGTGGAGAAGGCAAATCAGAAGAACAATTACGCCGCTCTGACTGCGTGTCTATCGAAGGTGTGGAAGGTCTGTTCTGCCCAATGGATTTAGTTCGCCTGGGGTTCCATTGATTTCACCATCAATAAAACAAATTGTTTAAGGCCACAATTAGTGGCCTTATCTGTCTTATGGCACAGCGGTAATCAGATCGCAAATGCCTGTTTTAGTTAAATCACTATTCAGCTGCTGAAAATTGGCATTCAACATCGCGGTGTGTATGCGATTCTCAAGCTCAAAGAAAAGGTCGATCTTGCCCTCTTTTGCTGCGTGCTTCTTCCAGACATTTACCTGGTCGTCAGCAATGCGACTGGCGCAGGTGAACAAAAACGAACTCCCTCTGGGAAGAGATGTCGTACTGTAGTACTCACCATTGACCTCAATATACTTAGCCCGGAATGATTCCAGAGTTAGCTCATTACCTTTCTTGGCCGGCTTTGCGTCTGCCTTGCTTGTCTTTTCCTGAACTTCAGGCTGTTTCTGCGTCGGCTTCGGTGTCTCATTGACCGCTGCTGTAGCGGCCGGAACACCTAAGCCATTGAGACCATTAATTTGGATAAGATAAGCCAGCTCCAGAGCCTTATCATCAGTGAGTTTTCCACGCATATTTACCCACTGTCGTTGAACCGTCTTTAGGGTATCTGCATTTTCTGGGTTAGCCTTGAGCGCGCTGGAATAGGTTGCGCTAAGTTGTTCGTCTAATTTTGACAGGCGTTCGTTGTCACAGATTTTGTGTTCGATTTCTGTCGAAGCCTTTTGGCAGTCAAAGCTGGCTGCAAATGAGACCGGCGATGCCACCAACAATGATGCCAGTAGGATATTTTTCATATTCACTCCATAAATACAAAAGCGCCTGACTATATCACTTAACCAACTGCTTCTCTCGACTGATCGTCAACCACTTTCAGTCCATCACGTACCGCTCTGACATACGCTCAAGGTATTGGTATGCTGGATTTGGCACCGTTGGCCAGCCTGCATACCACGGTTCATCGCCAAACAAACTCAGCAGTTCGTTACCTACTCCGAAACAGCAGCAACTCTCTTTTACGTCATCAGCGTTTTCAGCTTCGTCCCACATATTTCTGGCCGTTTCTGCGTCGATTTCCCTCTCTCTGCGCAACTTTATGATTTCGGACTTTACGAAAATCAGATTTGCGTCGTTGTCATCGCCGACCGTACTTCGCAGTTGAGGGGCGAGGCAGCCAATCAAGTAATCATCACTCACTCGCTTAATAAATGTCTGAACATCATCACCGCCCATCGCAAACCAGGCGGCAGTCCACGCTTTCCCATAGCAGGTTATGGTGACTCTTCCCTTACCCGGCTCGTAGTTTTCAATCATTACGCGTACCGGGTCGAGACGTTCCAGATCCGTCAGCACAAAGGAAAGAACATCTAATTTCTCGACCTTCATGCAGCCTCCCACGCGCTCCAGATCTAACGGAGTGCCGGCAGCCAGAGCCTCTTTTGCTGTGTCCATTGCGTCCATGAACCGGGCAAACTCATTGGCGCGTTTCTCAAGGTCTCTCCACTGCTGGCTCCAACGGCGTGCCAGATGGTCGATAAAAACCTGCGCCGATTCATCAAAGTTACCTTCGAACGTCACAAGCTCCTTGTCGATTTTGATGGTTCCGGCAGGCGCTCCTGCGTTCCCCTGTAGCACTAAATTAAATGGCAGCTTCGCCTGCTCAACGCTGGCGAATGTAATTCTCGATTTTTCGCTCATGTGTTTACCTCTGATAAAGTGGCTCTATTCTTACATAAACTAGGTAAGTATTTACCTATCATTTTACACGTTTGAAAACGTATACGCTGACAGTGATTCCGGTGTCTTCAAACTCGTCAGTAAACGACTTCCCTTTGGCATAAACGTAATTATCCAGCGACATCCAGTTCAGAACTGGCGCATCACCCGGCAGTACAGCCACCAGTCGCCCGCCGACTTTAAGATGCTCCAGCGCGGCCAGCGTATGCTCTCTGTGACGGCCAAGAGAGTAGGGCGGGTTCATGACGATTTTGTCGAACTGATAACCTGCGTTGTCCTCAGACCACTTCATGAAGTCGCAGCAGACCGTATTTGTGTACCCCTTGCCAAGCAGGATATCAGCGAAGAGAGGTGCGACTTCTATGCAGGTAACGTCTTCCGGATTGGCGTCGATGCAGGCCAGCAGATCTCCGCGCCCGGCTTCAGGCTCCAGCAGCTTCTCACCTGGCTTCAGCTCAATGGCTCTGGCAACGTACTCCGCTATCAGACGTGGGGTAGGGTAGAACTGGTGTGATTTTGTATCCGGTATTAAGCCGGTGGCCACAATCGTATTGAGCGTATGGCCGATCTCATACGGGAACTGCCAGTGCTTTTTCTCCTGTACGCCGCCAATGAAGTTCAGTGTGCGCTCAAGCTCTTCCACCTGCGACTTCTGGAGGTTGGAATCAGAAAAGTACCAGACGCCTTTGTCTTTGCTGAATCGCCCGTCGCGCAGCGCGGTACGAACCGGCTCGGAGATCGTCTTCTGGATTAACCCGAACTCTTTTGGTGCCCGTGTTTTGGGTGCAGTACGGCATGGCGCCGGGATTGCTGCAGGCATACTGTAAGCCAGCACCTCATTCAGCTTCCAGGCCACGTCAGGATGTATTTCAAAGTGAACGTTGCCGTTCTTGAACATCTTCACGCGCATCAGGTTTCCGTCGACATTCATCCAGTCACCGGTCTGGCAGTCGTTTGCCCGGTACGCAGCTGATAGCATCTCAGTTGTGCGGTTGATGGTGATGAACTCTTTGTGTGCGAAGAAATGAAGCATGACGCGCAGGTCGTCGATGTAGTCCTCTTTCCGGTAGTTCACGCTGACGCTGTCCCGCCAGAACTCGGAAATGCAGTTGGCGATGATCAGACGCTCGCTAAAGCCGTTCGTCTTATTGGTCTTGTGGGCAGGACTCAGCGCTTTAAACAAGCCATACACGCGCTCAGAGAGATATTTGTGCCTGTCATTCAGCAGATTGAGCATCGTTGGGATGACCGTTTCTGCTTTGAACTCCGGCACACCAACGAACTCCTTAACCTTCATCTGGTAGCCGGTTCTGTCAGTCCTGATGGTCTCCTGCTTGCCCTCGATAAACTGCTCACGCCACTCGTCGCGGCGGGAAGCTGGCATGATCAGCAGAACGTTTGTCATATCCGTGACCTTCTTCCAGTACTCGGCCCAGATATTCTGTTTCACCCATTCAAGGTCGACCTTGTCCAGCCAGGCTCTGTTAAAGCGTGTGCGCTCGTCATCCGGCCGGTGGTTGAGTCGCAGCAGGCGGTTAATCATGTTGTGGCGTTCGTCGCCATAAACGAAGTCGTGAACCTGATGCATAAATGCGATCTCTTTCTCGCACTCGGCCACAATTTCGTGGATGACGTTCATTTCCTGCCGGTAGTCGATATCAGTGTTTGGGGTGATAGCGTCAATGATGGAAAGGGCTGTATTCATGATTGCACCATTAAACAAATTGTTTTCTTGTTGGTGTTATTTTCCCAAAGTTGAAAAGGCGTAAAAGCAGCATTCACAGGCGTTGCAGCTGATTTAAGGCGTAAAAAAGGGGGCTTTCGCCCCCTGTCGGCAGGTGAGAAATTAGTGGTGTACGTGCTGCGTTTTGTGCGGCTGTTTGTTCAGGTCGTGGCGATGGGTCAGCTCGCGCATCATGTCTTCAAGACGGCTCTTGGTGTCGTCAAGCTGGTCGGCCATTGTCCCCAGCAGCTGGCGAACGGCCATCGGATCGTCGCTGTTCAGATCAGGCATTTTGAACCCAGCCTGGGAAGACATCAGTTTGAAGGCGGCCAGCAACATCGCCAGAGAAGACTTCAGTCCGGCGATTTCGCGATCTTTGCTGGCGTTGGTTTCATCTGCCTTGACTGAATCCGGTGAGCACTTCGGCTTGCTTACCATTTCCAGAGTTGCCTGAAGTTTGTCGGCGCGTTCTTTCTCTTCCAGATACGCTTCGCCGAAATGACGCGCCAGCATCACAATTTCAATCGGATCATCAATCATGCTTGAGAACTTGAGAACGCTGAAAAGGCGGTCGATAGGGGAGGCGTCGTCTTCGTGACCAACCACAAGACCCATGATCTCAACCAGTTCGGCCGCACCAACTTTTTTAATCACGCTTTCAACTTTGGCATTAGTTTTTTTGCATTTTTCGCACATGTGTTTTTTCCTTATGTTTTTAAACAAGTTGTTTTCTCGATGGCGTTATCGTGGCGTGACTGAAAAGGTGGGCAAACGCTACGTAAAGGCGGACGCCCACACTGACGGTTAATGAAGACGTTTGGATTCCTTCATTTCACGTTCGACATGCTCACGACACGGCTCATACTCAATGGCGCTGGCGGTAATTTTCCCGGCAGCAATTAGCTTCACGGCAGCAAAGCAAAGTCCTTTAAAAGTGAACTTGGCCTGGTTGCGTCCGTTTCCGATGACAACGTTTTTGCCATATCCGCGGTCAATGAAGATCTTGAGGAACTGGCGGTTAACAGTGGTGTATTTGCGCTTAACGTACACATCACCCAGCGAGTCCATCAGCGCACCCAGAACAGCCCCGGACGTTCTGAGAATGCGACCAGCTTCATTCAGCCCATAAAGCTCATCAGCAGTGCCGCAAATGGTGTCCATGAGAATGGCTTTTGGCCTTGCCACCGACAGCTTGCGCTCAAGATCAGCACGCTGTTCTTCAAGATCGGCTGCCAGTCGAAGTGCTTCTGAAAAGGTTTCCGGGATGCTGGGGTAGGCACCGTAAAGCGCCCCGCTTGAAACACTCATTTCCAGCTCATGCCAGCGCTCAATGACAGCAGCGCGGTACTTCAACGAGTAGCCGGTAATGAGAACATCGGTATGCTTTCGGTCGAGCATGTACTCGCCTTCCATTCCCCGGTAATCGATGTTGACAACAATGCCTTCAACAATTGTAAGTAACTGATTTTTCTCATAACGCAATTTTGCGTTATGGTAATCGTCGGCATACAGCTCATTCAGCACGCTACGGATGTCGCGAAGAATGTCGCTGTGTCGTTTACCGGTCAGCTTTGAGATTTCTTTTGAGGACATCAATGGTCTGTCCGGGAGCACACCGGGAATCGATAAAGTAGTCATCTCAAACATACATTCTCCATTCAGTGTAAAAAGGGCCGTCAGTGGCCCTTGTTGTTAACTCTCATTGGTTAATTGGCTAAACAATTTGTTTTAACAGTGCCGAAAATGGATTCGGCATCAAAAGAACCCGAGAATGCTGCCCACCGGAACAACGAAAATTCCCACGACACGCGCAAGTGTCATTCCGGCATCAAACTGAAGATCGCCACCGTTCACGAGTTTCACCAGATTCATGATCCAGCCACCAAGCAGAAAAATGGCGAGGCCAACAATCATCGCGGTGACTTTCTGGAAGCTCCATTTCATGCAATAGCCTCAGTCACAGTAGAAGGAAGATCCGGAGTTGCAGGTCGAGCTGGAATCGTGTCCAGCAGCATCCCATCCAGAGAGACAGGAGGTCGTTCTGGCAGGGGTGTCGTCTGCAAGGTTGTGGTGGAAGTAGTTGTGTCCGGTATCAACAGACTCTGACCGGCTGGCACGGCTACCGCTGCCAGGGTTGCTAAAATTACTCCGTAGGCCATTGGCTTCAGTCGATTTCGTTGAAAATTTTCCATGGGAACTGTCCTTGTGTGCCTGGGATTCACGCAACACACGAGAGGCGACGGAATCACGCACCTTCCCCATGCCTACTGTCGCACCCAGATTTGCTATGGCGGTAGCTTGCGCATCAATGCGCTTCTCCAGCTCAAACACTCGTTCTTCCAGTTCCGCAAGGCGTGCAGAAACACGACCGCTAAACAGCTCGGCCAGAACCAGGCGAATTGAACGGGGACGTTTATTGAAAGAAGTGAAAGGCGTTTGACGTGCCATTTGGATTCCATTCTGTGTCAGAAAGAGTTGCGGCTGGCTTGGCCAGCCGCCTTTTGGCGTTCCATCCTGGAACAGTACCTAACCGGTACTTCGTCATCCTGACGAACGGTAAGATACCTGATTTAAAATGATAGGTAAATACTTACTTATCATTTTGTGACAAAAATCCAATGTCACGCTTGTGAGGCATATCAGCTGCGGAGTAGGCGGCGATCTTCGCCAGGCGGTCACACATTTCGTTCTCGCGATGACCGGCATGACCTTTAACCCACTTCCAGCGGACATTGTGACGGCTGGCGGCCGAATCGAGACGTTTCCAGAGATCGACGTTTTTGACTGGCTTCTTCTCAGACGTGATCCATCCGTTACGCTTCCAGCCTTTCATCCAGAGCGTCATGCCGTTTTTTAAATACTGGCTGTCGGAATGCAGGATCACGTTGCAGGGGTACTTCAGACGCTCCAGCGCAATCAGGGCGCCCATCATCTCCATCCGATTGTTGGTCGTGCTGTGGAAGCCCTCAGAAAGCTCGCGCTCTTCGCCTCGATACTGGAGAACGATGCCGTAACCGCCCGGCCCGCCCGGATTTTTGAGGCAAGAGCCATCACTGAATACTTTTACGGTTTTGAGCTGGGGATTGAACTCGACTACGGGGGTTTTGAAGTTGGTACGGGATTGCTGGTGGGTTTGGTATCTGGCTTTGGACTTCGTGCGGCAGCCAGTATGTTGCCGGGCTGGGGTCTTGGTCGTCATTTTGGCTCCAGAATCGCGCGCCGCGACGATTTTTTTTCCCTCGCGCGTGTGCGCACGCGTGCGTGTAAATATTAAAAATTTTTAGAAAAGAAAAACTTACTTCCCAGAACAGGTTTTATTAAAACCTGAACTGAACGAACGAAGTGAGTGAAGTTCACCTCGAACGAAGTGAGAGGTTGTCTTTTCAGGTAATACTCTCCCAGGGAGGTGAGTACAAAATTTCCTCACCAACCTGGTCGTTACATAACCTGAAAAGTTATGACCTAAGTCTACTGCCAGCTTAGGCTTGGGAAGTTATGGATGACAGCACCCCAGAACCGAGATCTTCCCACACTTTATGAAGGGGAGTACTGGATTCAACCTCTCGAAACACTCCAGACTCGACAATCATAAAGTGACCCTTCTCTCTGCTCACTTTGGTTCCCCCTTCCCCAACCCCTAAACGGTGCCGGTTCTACGCTGGTAGTGAGCTTTTTTAAACCTGACGCCAGTGACGCTATCCCCCACCCATCAGGTCGAGCTGCCGGAATCAATCCGGAAAGCGGGTAGATTTTATCACTGGCGATCTGCGTTTTAAATGGTAAGTACTTACCGATTATTTCGATTGATTATTTTCTCGCCCATGAAGCTGGACGTTCAGGGCAAACACCTCATTGATGAGTTCCCCTAACAGCTGCTCCACCAGCTCTTTGTGCTCGCCTGAATGAAGACATTTGAGCGACCATTCGTAGAGACTGAAAGCCTTATCGCGATCTTTCATCATGTCGCGCACTTTGGCCAGAAAATCGCTCTCAACGAGCGCTACGACGTTCGTCGGGTATACCATGATAGTTTTCCTTACTGTGGTTCATAAAATCGATTCTAGAGCGTCTGAAGAGGGGTTCCAGTGGGTTCTGGAGGTGTAAAACGGTCTGGGAGTTGTTTGGAAATCACGTCTTAAAAAGCCTGCGTCTGTATATATTAATAATTAGTACTTAGTTATTTATATATACGGAAGCAGGTTCTCAAACTAACTCCCAGACTGGTGTTTACGCTGCCTTTTTACGTGGTCTCTTCTTCCTGACAACATTGGCAGGATCATAACCACCCAGCTTTTTCATCACCGCCAGCGGTATCTTGCTGATGGTGTGCCCAGCTTCCTGACAGTAGCCACGGAAGATAAGCAACATGCTACCACCAGGGTTGATGTTCACCTCCACCAGCCCAAGTTCAACATCCGGCTCAACGAACGCCACGCGGCCGCCAGACAAGATGACGGTTTCGTTGGCGCATTCAGCCGCACGCTCGTACCACTGCGTATCGAGGGATTGTGGTATCAACATGACTGTCGTCACTCCACGCGCCTGCTCGCGAATAGCTGCGTCTATCCAGGGGGTGATTTTGGAGTAGGGCGGGTTAAGGAACGCCACAGTGCCAGGTTCTCCCCAGCTGCACTTGAGCGCATCACGCTCAACACCGATAAAGTTCGGCAGGAGGGCATTATCTTTGTTGCAGGCGACGTCCACATCGAACTTTACGCCTATGTAACGTTGGATGGCGACAAACAACCACTGCGGTGTGCGCCAAAGGTCGCGAAGAGAGGCATCACGCTCTCGCTTTTTGATTTTTTCGGCTGCGATCATTACTTTGCTTTAATAGGTAAACACTTACCTATTTTTTCATTTAATCCAACGGATAGCAAACAAAGAAGAACGCGCCAGATCCGCAAACGGGAAGCTCTCTGGCGCGTTTTATCGATGCTGGGTATGCGATTGGCTTACCCAGCGTCCTAAAGCTCTCAGGGGGCTTTAGATCGGGTAGGGGAACATCATCCAATGGAATACTCCGCTATGAATTTTTTGACGATCGGCGACTCTTTATTAAGGGTTAGATTTCCACCTTCCCTGGTGGCAATGCCAGTAGCTGGAAACACAGCCATCATCTGACCAGCCTGAGTCGAAGCGGTGTTGAGCGGATATGGTTTTTCCGGGTTGCTCATTAGCGCCAGTTTAATGCTATTGCTGGTCGCCGTGTTCGCGTCAAGGATATGGCGCATTGCGATTACCGTGTAGACGCTGATTTCCGGCCCACCACTAAACCAGTTCAAAAGGTTTAAGATCTTGTCTTTCGCTTTGACTGGCGCCCCTTCGAATGCGGCAGTAAAGCTCTCACTTTCCAGACCGGCTGTCGCATAGAACGATTCGTCCTTACCTTCCAGCGTGAAGCGAGGTTTGGCCGGTGTACGCTCTGATTTTGCCTTCTGGCGTTTTGGCTGCTCTTCTTCAGGTTTAGGCTCTGACGCCACTGAAGGTAAAGGGGTTGGATCTGTACCGGTAGTCTCAGTACTTCGAGCGTCAAGTTCAGGCGCTGTCTCGTTCACTATCTCCGCAACAAGGTCACGCTCTGGTTCCTCGACCTTCACCGATTCGTGCTCAATCTCAAGCTCTTCCAGAACGCTACTCAGATCGCCGGTAGAGCTGGCATTCATGACTTCATCCGCCACCGCCTCGACTGGTTTTGCGATTGCATCATCCAGACCAGAGAGAAGATCGTCGATCTCGTCGACACCGCTCATTTTCGCAGCTTTCTGCACTGGTTCGTCGAGAGATTGCAACATTGCAGTCAGTTCGTCCAGGTCATCGTTTTTAACAGTGTTTGTAACTGCGCTCATTTTTAACTCCTTATGTTTTCGTTGGTGCGTTTCCGCGTTTTGGTTGAGCGTATTCTGGCAAAACCTATCAGGCGGAAAAGTCATAATTACAGGCAGTTAGAAGAACTGAAGGCAAAGAAAAAGCGCCATCAGGCGCTTTCGAATGGGAGTTCGAAGAAGCCGTATTTCTCTCGGGCTTTGAAGAAACACTGCATCATCAGGTCAGTATCGTAGAGAGCGCTGTGGGCCTTCTCACGGTCGTAAGTGAAGCCAAGTGAGAACGCCAGCTCTTCCAGGCGTGGGCGCTTCCCATCCTCGGTAGCCCACAAGCCATCCAGCATGGAGTCAACCAGAGGGATATCTGGCAATTTCACCCCATAGCTACCGAACTCGTGGCGAATGAACGGAAGGTCAAAAGCCTCTCCGTTATGGGCGACTAACGCGCTACATGCGCCCATGTACGCAGCAATCTTGCCTGCGTGGTCAGCCAGTAGCGGTTCCGTCGCCAGATCTTCCAGTGAAATGCCATGCACTGCCTGCGCCTTCGGATCGATACTGCGACGCGGGTTGAAGCGCATCTCAAGGCTGTCGATGTGCTTCTGGGTTTCCAGTTCATAACGGGTTATCGCGATTTCGATAATTTTGTGGCCGGATGTGAAGTCCAGCCCTGTGGACTCAATATCGACGCCACCGACAATCGTGGTCATTGGTACTCCTTACAGCTTCTTCGCGCCTTTCAGCAGTGCGCCACGCACAAACTGAGCAGCCTTTTTCAGTGCGTCCTCGCCACTTTCGCAGACGACCGGCTCGCGCCATTCGCCCGTTGATGTGTTGAGGATCTGGATTTGGTTGGTCTCCAGGCAGACGGACACGTACAAAACCGTACCGCCTGAGAGTTTGAGGTGCATAGGAAACAGAGGGCGCTTGGTGCCGCCATTGAACTGCGACATCGCCACATTGATGGCTTCGCCAACCTCTTCCCCAACAAGCCCTTGAACGGACTCAAACACTGCGCGGATAGCCAGACGTGCTTCACGTTCACTCATCAAAGAGCGGGATTGTTCGTCAGCAATGCGGATCAGTGCTTCAATCGCTTTACGATCTAATTCATCCGAGAGGGGAAGTTCATCTATCATTCTGTTTTTCCTCGATTCATTTCGCGTGTCTTATTGTCACACTGCCCAACAGGGGAGCAATATTCAGTGGAAGGTCACTCGTCCTGTTATACGGCGCTCGATGTTTTCAGCGGCTCTGTCCAGCACTCGCAATACCGATCTGGCTCGCGCTTCAACCGTGCGGCACTTTTCAGAGATAACGAACACCTGCAGATCGCCGGTTTGGGGAAGCGTGTTGATTTTCGTCAGCTCACCGCACATAAGTGCATCGATGCGAGCAACATAGAGACGGTCAAGCGATCCTCGCTGGGGACGCGCGAGATCTTTGTTGGAAAGCTCAACGCCCGGGCGAAGACCCGCGATAGCATTGAAGTTGGAAATGGCCGCTTTGTGGCAAAACTGCTCAATGTCGAGAGCCAGCTCGATGCAGCGGTCTTCGTTGGTCTGGCCGACCAGGTCAAGCGTATAAGCCATGACATCGGCTGGCGTGCGGTCGATAACAAAACCTTCAACGCCGCGGGTGATCATCTCGATATGTCTGGCAATCTCCATCTGAACCTGAAGACGTTCGTAAAGGGGCAAACGCTCGCCAACCTTCACCCCCAGACTGCCCATCAGCTTGCCAACGCCGGCATCCACATACGGAATGCCATAATGCGCATCGATGTACCTTGCCAGGGTTGTTTTTCCACTGCCCTGTGCGCCAGTGATTCCAATCCGGTAATCCATTACGACCTTCTGTATACGATCTGCAAAAAGCCAGGCTCATCCTCATTTGCACGTTGGGTATAAGCCGTTTCGACTGGTACGAACCCTAAAGAACGCATCATTGGCGCCGGGAAGAACGCATCCGCGCCCGGCACATCCACGCCAATATGCGACAGCCAGATCTCTTCTACGTGTGGCATAAAGAGCGAGTAAATCTGCCCGCCACCAATCACCCAGACCGGATCTGGCAGTCTCAAAACGTCATCGATGCCAGCGGGGTAGAACCCATTGGGGATATACCCACGAGAGCGCGTCAAAACGAGGTTATGGCGCTCTGGCAGCGGGCGCTTGAGACTTTCCATCGTCTTGCGTCCCATCACGACAGTGGCGTTTTTGGTGAGTTGTTTGAACAGTTTCAGATCGGTCGGGCAACGCCAGGGAAGTTCGTTGCCAATGCCGATTTCATAGTTGCGGCCGACAGCTGCAATCATCTTCATTGGCTTACCTCATAGATGGTTGGTCGCTGGTGAGAATCTGCCAGCGCAGAACGCAGACGCGGATCATGAACCAGTGCGGCGATAAGTAAGTCGCCTTTGTGCTCTGCCAGCGTGCGCTTGATATGGGTTTCAAAACTGACACCGCGCGGAACAAGGTGGAGCCAGTCATAATCAATGCCGAAGTCCTTCAGCCAGCGTTTGGTTGGGCCTTCGAGCGCTTCCGGACGACTACTGATAAGCACCACTTCAGCACCGGAGCGAGCAAAACCACGCAACATGCGGCTGGTGGGAAAGATGAGTTCATCACCGGTAATGAGAGCGCCTGCATCCGCATCAGACACTGCTTTGCGATGGCTGGCTCTCGCCAGCACACCTTCAATTTCACACAACACATACATCCCTCTGGCCATATCACACCGCCACTGGAACCTTGATCCACGGAAGAGGGCTGTAGCCGCACACCTGCACACCTTCCCATTTGAAGTCGTCCAGTTCGGCCCATTCATGCGGAAAAATGACAACCGGGTCGGACTCTTTGGGCGGCTCGCGCTTCATCAGCTCCTCAACGCCTTCCATGTGGTTGTCGTAGAGATGAACGTCAAAGCCAAAATGCACGAATGCGCCAGCCATGTGGCCGGTGATCTTCGCGAGGAAGTGGGTGAGAATGCCGTAACCGGCGATGTTGAACGGCATACCAACAAAGGTATCGACGCTGCGCTGCACCAGACATGAGTTCAGAATGCGTTTCGGGATGCCCAGCTCGTCCAGCATGTTCTCAGTAATGCCGCCATCTCTTTCCAGAAGACACAGCATCTGGGTGTAAATGGATTCGTGGCCGTGGCGGTTGTGCTGGATGCCAATGTCGGTGGCCATCGTCAGTCGAGTCTCAAAGTCCAGCTCGCGACTCCACAGTGAAAACACGAAATGGCATGGCGGCAGCTTCATATCTTCCAGTTCGCCAACATTCCAGGCATTCAGCAGGATGCGACGATCTGTCGGGTTGGTGCGAAGCGTGTGAACGATACGCTGTAGCTGGTCGATTTCACGGGACAACACAACGCGATCTTCACTTACGCCCAGATACCCCTCGACCTTGTACCCGCGCTCACGGAACGTGTCGATTTTGCTCAAATACTCGCTATGGCTCACGATGCGGGTATCTTCCCACCGACGCCATTGTTTGCCATAGACCGGGCCTAAATCGCCATTTTCATCAGCCCAGGCATCCCAGATTTTGACGCCATTGTCTTTCAGGAACTGGATGTTGCCCGTTCCTTTGAGATACCACTCCAGCTCAACCAGTAACGGCTTCAGGTTGACGGCTTTTCCGGAGATAAGTGGAACAGAGCCTCCCGTCAGCATGTAGTAGGAAGGGACATATGAAACGCTTTTTGTGCCGGTTCCGGTGCGATCACCCGCGTGAACGCCAGTGTTGAGCACCGTTTCAACCACTTTGGCATACGAACCACTGGCAAACTGACCGTTCGTAAAGTCTCGATTCAGTAGGATAGACAAAATCAACCTCACACAAGATAAGTAAGTACATACATATTATTTTATACAAGTTTATCTGTCAGAAGTGTGTAAGGCTAGGAGGGGAGTAAAAAAAATGGTGGCTCTTAGGCCACCATTGCAATGAGCAATTAAGAACTTGGACAATAAAACACGCCCAGGCAATATATAATGATAAGTGGATACTTACAATTATTTTTTTACCATCTCGTAAAGAGATGAGGCTTTCGCCTTCTCAACAAAGCGAGTCAGATCCACATCGCTGTAGGTTGGGGATTTGAGGATCTTGCCATCAGAAACTCTGAAGCCAATCATCATGTCAGTCCCTTCAGCGTGGCGGAAGCCCAGATCTTCCTTGTCGTATTTGCAATTCTCTACCGCCACACGACGCTCTTCGGCGCCAGCCGGCCACAGCTTGGTCATGTTGGAACGATGGATTTCTGCCACCAGCTCAACAATATCGATACCGAGAAAATCAGCCAGGCGGTAGGTCATCATGCAGGCAACGTAGATTTTATTCATCACGCGGCGCAGCTCCTGCACCAATTCGGAATCGCTAATCGGCTTCGCTTCGAGTTTGTCAGCCAGCGCATTCAGCATTAATGCAGCTTCTTTTGCTTCTTCAAACGGGATGGCCATGTCGTCAAAGACCGTGTTGCCTGGAACCATGATGGTGTGGATGAAGCGATCAACACTCTGCTCTTGGGTGTAGTAGCTCATACCTGTAGAGATACCGCCTTTGATGGCCACCATTGTGCCGACGCCCACGTAAAGGAAGTCAGCCATCGCATCCAGCAGCGCCGTCATGTCCCCGTTTTTAGCTGCCGGGATGCCCTCGGTAACAGCTTCTTCGTGGATCAGCTTGGCACGCAGACGCAGTA
This sequence comes from Enterobacter cloacae complex sp. 2021EL-01169, assembly GCF_020733125.1. Classification (NCBI taxonomy): domain Bacteria; kingdom Pseudomonadati; phylum Pseudomonadota; class Gammaproteobacteria; order Enterobacterales; family Enterobacteriaceae; genus Enterobacter; species Enterobacter cloacae complex sp. 2021EL-01169. The sequence continues at coordinate 34,942 of NZ_JAJFTC010000013.1, read as the reverse complement.
GTGCCGGATCTGGAATGGCACGGCGTGGGTGATGAAACAGTGTGTGGAACTGGTCAACCATCAGGTAGATGCTTTCCGTTGCCTTGCCAAAACCGGGATTCAACTCGTAAGGCTCTGCCTTAAATCCCACGAGTTTGTCTGCGGCAAGTTTCAGATGATCGGTCAGTTTCGTAAATTTCATGTCTTCTTTCTTTCCTTTGGACTTCATTTGATACGTCAATTGTGACCCAGCAGCGCCAGGCCACAAAGTGGTTAAACTCGGCTTAAAGGTCTGCGAACTGGCTCAGGCCGGAGCGATCGACAGCGGAGTCAATCTGGCCAACGAGGTAGTTGCTTTGTTCAGCTTCCTGCGGAGCGATCTGCAGGGTGTCTGACAGCAGCCATTTGTTCATCCATACCAGTGGATCGTCTTTGATTTCCGGGAACAGCGGTCGCAGCCCAAGACGACGCATTGCCAGGTTGGTGCGGTATTTCACATAGCTTTTGAGGATGTCGGCATTCAAGCCAATCATTGAGCCGTCTTTAAACAGATAGTCAGCCCAGCGCATTTCCTGCCCGGCCACGTCCATCATGGTCTGATAGATGAAGCTCTCTTCTTCTGCGGCAATCATCTTCCACATCAGACCTTCACGACCGGTACGCATAAAGCGGATCATGCGTTCAGTACCTTCGCAATGCAGAGCCTCGTCGCGCGCGATGAAGCGCATGATCTTCGTGTTGCCCTCCAGCAGCTTCCGCTCACCAAAGGCGAACGTACACGCAAAGCTCACGTAGAAGCGAATCGCCTCCAGTGCATTCACCGACACCAGTGTTCGGAACAGCTGGCGCTGGAGAGGGTAGGGCTTGCCATCAAACTCGCTGACATACAGCCGTTCAAATTCGTCTTCGCCAAGATGCTGGCGAGCGCAGGTCATTTCGTACAGCCTGTCATATTCGCTTGAGATGCTTACAGCCCGGCTGATGATCTCTTCGTCCGTGACGATGCCGTCGAAAACGATGCTCGGGTCATCCACCATACCGCGGATAATGTGCGTATAGCTGCGGCTGTGAATCGTCTCGGAGAACGACCAGGTCTCGACCCATGTCTCCAGCTCAGGAATGGAGATCAGCGGCAGCAGTGTTGCGTTAGGACTGCGACCCTGAACGGAATCCAACAGCGTCTGGTAACGCAGGTTGCTCAGGAAAATATGGCGTTCGTGCTCTTGCAGCTTGGTATTGAAGTCGATGCGGTCAGTGGTAATGTCGACTTCTTCAGGGCGCCAGAAGAACGAGAGTTGTTTCTCAATCAGCTTTTCGAAGTCACGGTACTTTTGCTGATCGTAGCGTGCTACGTTGACAGACTGGCCGAGGAACATAGGTTCCTTCGTTGCGTCGTTAGCGCCCAAACGGAAAGTAGAATAAGTCATGTGTTTCCCTCTGAATGTTATCGAGTGGCTTTAAACAAATTGTTATCTTATTGGTTTAAACAAGGTGCTCAACTCAATGAAAAGGTGGGGATTTCTCCCCACGCTCATCAGATTTTGCACGCACCATCGCACTCATCTTCTGGCTCAACAACCTCCGCAGCGGAAGGTTCTGACACCTGATCGTCGTCATCACGCTTACCAGCGCCATCACGCGTGTTGTGGTAATAAAGCGTCTTCACACCTTGCTGATACGCAAACAGCAGGTCTTCCAGCAGCTTCATCATTGGAACCTTGTCGCCAGGGAAGCGAGTCGGGTCGTAGTTGGTGTTCGCAGAGATGGCCTGATCGAAGAACTTCTGAATGATGGCCACCTTAGTCAGATAGCCGCGGTTGTCCGGCATATCCCACAGGTACTCGTACTGGTCTTTCAGTTGCGCGAAGTCCGGAACGACCATCTTCACGATGCCGTCTTTGGACGACTTCACGGACACCGGGCCGCGGGGCGGCTCAATACCATTGGTGGAGTTGGTGATCTGACTGGACGTCTCGCACGGCATTTGGGCGGTCAGAGTGGAGTTACGCAGACCATGCTCACGGATACGGCCACGCAGCTCTTCCCACGGCATTTTCAGCTCGAAAGAGGTCTCCGGGTTGGTATCCAGCGTTTTGCGATAGTGGTCGACTGGCAGCTGGCCCTGTGCATATTTGGTGTGGGAGAACCAGTCACATGCACCTTTCGCTTCGGCCAGTCGGCAGCTCGCATCGAGCAGGTAGTACTGAATGGCTTCGAAGGTCTCATGCACCAGCTGGTTGCCCGCAGTGTCAGAGTAGTTAAAGCCGTTCTTCGCCAGATAGTAGGCAAAGTTGGTTACGCCAATGCCCAGGCTACGACGTGCTTTAGCCGGGATTTCTGCAGCAGCCATCGGGTAGTCCTGATAGTCGAGCAGAGAGTCCAGTGCCGCCACAGCGTAGAACGCCACGTCTTTCAGTGAGTCCAACGTGCGGATCGCGCCCAGGTTAAACGCAGACAGAGTGCAAAGCGCGATTTCCCCGTTCGGATCGTCAGTGAACGCCAGTGGCTTGGTCGGTAGCGTGATCTCCATGCAGAGATTGGACTGGTGTACCGGTGCAATTTCCGGAACGAATGCGCCGTGATCGTTCATGTGGTCGACGTTGGCAATGTAAACACGACCAGTAGAGGCACGCTCCTGCATCAGCGTAGAGAACAGGTCGACGGCCGGGATAGATTTCTTACGGATGCTCTCGTCGGCTTCGTACTTCAGGTACAGCTCTTCGAACTTGTCCTGATCAACAAAGAACGCGTCGTACAGGCCCGGCACATCGTGTGGGCTGAACAGCGTAATGTTTTCGTTGCGCACCAGGCGGCGATACATCAGACGGTTAATCATCACGCCATAGTCGAGATGACGAACGCGGTTCTCTTCAATGCCACGGTTGTTTTTCAGCACCAGCAGGCTTTCTACTTCCAAGTGCCAGATCGGATAGAACGCTGTAGCAGCGCCGCCGCGAACACCGCCCTGAGAGCAGGATTTCACAGCTGTCTGGAAGTGTTTCAGGAATGGAATAACGCCAGTGTGGGTGGCCTCGCCATTGCGGATCTCACTTCCCAGCGCACGCAGACGCCCAAAGCCAATACCAATTCCCGCGCGACGTGACACGTAGTCAATGATTGCGGAAGACGCAGCGCTAATCCCTTTCAGACTATCAGCAGCTTCAATCAGCACGCAGCTGGAGAACTGGCGAGTAGGGGTGCGCACGCCGGCCATAATTGGCGTTGGCAGAGACAGCTTGAATGTACTGGTCACATCGTAGAAGCCTTTGACCATCTCCAGACGCGTCTTACCGGCGCAGCCATCTTCCCAATTCTGGAACAGGCACATGCCGACCAGCATATAGAGTTGCTGTGGCCCTTCGTAGATAGCGCCAGTTACTCGGTTTTGAACGAGATACTTGCTCGCCAGCTGCACGGTGGCGGCATAGCCGAAGTATTCGTCGCGCTTAGGCTTGATGTACACGCCCAGCTCGGCAATTTCTTCCTGAGAGTAGTACTTGAGAAGGTCTTCATCGTAAACGCCACGACTGACGTTGCTGACGATGTGATTGTAGAAATTCGGGTAGTCATACTGGCCGAAGGCGTCCTTGCGGATCTTGAACAGGCTCAGTCGCGCGGCAACCTGCGAGTAGTTCGGGGTTTCCGGAGAGATCAGATCGGCAGCGGACTTTACCAGCGCCTCATGCAGCTGGCAGGTGGTCATTCCGTCGAAAATGCTGGCAGCAGCGCCCATAGCGACAGCAGACGCGCTAACGTTGCGAATGTTTTCGACTCCCCACATCACAACGCGGTTGTATTTTTCCTCTGACAACGGCTCAGTGGAACCGTTACGTTTTACGATGCTTATCATGTATCACCCAATAAAAAAGGCCACTAAATATAGTGGCCTCATGTTAATAGATAAGTACTTACCTATCAATTACCGACTTATAAAATTCCTGCAAGAACATCGCGAACCTGAAGGAATTGATCTGTTTGCATACCGGTGTAAATCGACGCGACAGCGTCCGCAAGGTGCTCGTTTTTATTCACCAGCACTTCCTTACCAGATTGCTTACGGCGCAACCACGGGGCGTTTGGCTGCTTCTGCGTAGCCCACTGAATGATCTCTTCCTTCGACGTGGTCAGCTTATTCCCGACATAGTGCTTAATCTCGTTTGGCGTGACCTGTATCAGTGGCTTATCCACGCACGCCAGTACGCCAATACAGATGCCGTATGAGGTCTGAGAGCGACTCGATTGGCTACCAACCGGCAATTCGCAAAACACCATATGAGCCTGCTCGATTATGGGCTTGGCGGTACGCCAGATTTCATTAGCGCGGCGCAGATCGTCGCTGTTTACGCGAACCGTCTTCTTGTTGCCGCCAGCTTTGGTTTCCACCAATGTCAGGCCATGAATGTCCAGCTTATCCGTTTCCAGATCCAGCGTGCCAATCGCCAGGCCAAAGTTGCTCATTGAAGGGTCGACGCCGACCACACGAATGGTTTTACTCATTTTTGGTCTCCTTACCACGTAGCCCAGGTTGGGCATTCCATTAGTTTCTGTTCAAGTGTCTTTTCCGGCTCGCGAGTTGGCGGCTTCGGAATGTCGCTAACAACGTGAATGCTATCGTTGGTTAGAACGCCTGCAGCAATGTCTGCATCGATCATGCTCTGGCCGATGAAATGCCGCATGATGTCGATCAGATGGCGTGCAGCCGTTTCATTCGCGCTGAATACATGGGGGAGAAGTACTTCAATAATCGCTACTTCACATCCCTCCTCGTAAAAGCAGAGTTTCGCCCGCTTTGAAATTGGCGCGTGTCGGTCATAGTCAACAGAGAAGCTGGCGAAAGCAGCACCCGGCATTGCAACGTGATCCGCGCGTGCGTTAGCGTGTCGAATCAGATTAGTGAATGCGGTGCTGATGTGCGTCTCCATCGCATTGAAGAGCGCATTTTCTTGGATGTTCAGCGTTCCGGTTTCAGGAATCACAACGAACCCCGGCCCAGAATGTGGGAGATATCCACCTTCCGTAAATGGATTAATAAGGATCGGCGCAGTGCTTCCTGACGGCAGCATAGACAAACTCGGCATCAACGGAGTCGATGACAGCAGACTGGTTAATACCGAGAACTGGTCGTCATTGATGTTTTCGTTTTTCCACAAAAGTGCAGGCGCAGCTGCTTTTGCCGTATGGTGGTTTATCAGCTTTATAGACTGCATCACGGCAAACATCTGCAAAAACTGCGTTCGGCTCAAGTTAAACGACATAGCTGCGACCCTCTTTGACTTCGACTGTGATGGTTTCCCGGAACCACGATTTCATCTCTTTGTGGGAAATGATCATCACTGTGCCGCGTTCACGCGCTTTGGCTTCCAGAATCCCCATGAGACGCTCCAGACCGGCAGTGTCGAGCGCGTCGTCAATTTCATCGCCGATAAACAGCTCGATATTCTTACTGGCGCGACTGGCAACCAGATCCTGCAAAGCAAGAGAGCACGCAATGCGTACCTTACGCTTCTCGCCACCAGACAACGTCTGGAAGGATTTGCTGGAGCCTGTTTTGGTTACGCTGATATTGAATTTGTCGCGATACTCGCCTTTCTTCGTTGTCTCCATTGTCGACCATTCGGCAACGATGTTGCCGTCCGACAGCGTGTTGAGATACTCCGCAGTTCTGATGTTAAGGAAAGGCGTAACAGAGGTCAGGATGTGTGAACGCACACCAGCTGGGGAGTAAACCTGGCGAGCTTTCTCCAGCAACAGAGCCTGCTCCTGAATACTCTTTAACTCATTTTTAAGTACTGAATGATTAGATTTATTGGCAGCAAGGTTGTCTTCATGACGTTTAATAACGGCCAGAAATGGGTTTACCTCTGCCATAATGCGATTCATGTCGGTACGTGCCCGCGCCACCATCGCTTCGACGGCCACAACTTCACGTTCTCGATGACGCAGCGCACTTAGCTCATTGGTCAGGCGTTCGATTCTGGCGATGATTTCTGATACGTCGGGTGTGGCTGCGACCAGTGCAGACTCGATGCCGAGCGCTTTCTCAAGACGAGCTTTGTGTTGAGCCACTGCCGCTGCTGATGCCTGCGCCTGGCCGATCTCATTACGCGCTTGTTCAATGAAACTCTCCTTTACGGTGGACAAATCTTCTTCGCAGTAGGGCTTTCCGCACGTAACACAAGGTGCTCCGACCTTTGTGCCAACCTCTTCTGCTTTGGTTTTAAACGAGCGAGCACGGTTCATGGACTCGTTCTGTGCCGCTTCTGAAGTGCGGATGCTTGAGCGGATCTCCGTAATCGCACCGCGCACCTTCAGCAGTTTGGCGTCATGCTCTTCTTTGGAGGCCAGCTTACTGCGTTCGCCAGCAATCGCGTTTTCCGTATCCCGGATCTGTTCCGGCAGCGAGCGAATTTCCATCACGACTTCGGACAGCGTTACCTCCGCGCCAGCCAAATCGACGCGGGCCTTGTCCAGACGTTCGCCGCGATCGCGCTCCCAACTATCAGAGGACGCTTTGGCCGCCTCAATCTCTGACTGCGCGGTCTCGATAAGCGTGAGACAGGCGTCCATTTTGGATTTGGTAACATCCATGCGTGCGGCAGCTGCATTAGCACGCTCGCGAGCAATGGCATAGGCTCGCGTTAACCGGTCGACGCCAGCGGCTTCTTCAACGATGGTTTTGAGGTTCTTGTCGGACATACCCGGCAGATCAGGCATTGCTTCCTGACTGGCGTAGATGGACGCCATGAACACCTCTTTCGATGCACCAATCAGGCGTTCAACGAACTCCTGCGTCAGTGTGTCTTTGCCTTTGGTCATATCACCGTCTTCGCCACGGACGATCAGCCGGTTCTTGAACTCTTTGTGTTTGCGGTGGCGAATGATGGCGTAACGCTTTCCTTCATCCTCAACAGTCACCATCACACGACAGTTTTTCTCGTGACCTGTAGACAGCACGTCGTCACCTTTGACGCCATGCGCAGTTTCGCCATACAGACACCACATCAGGCTGTTCATCAATGTCGATTTGCCCGCACCATTGCTGGCAGCAGAAGAGTCGCCACTGTTAACACCCTGAATGAGCACCAGACCGCGTTGGTCTAACTCAACTTCGGCGCTGGCTAACGCCATGAAGTTCTCAACCTGGAGCTTTAGAAATTTCATACAATGCCTCTAACTTTTTGATTCAAATGCTGGCCTTTTCGCAGTTGAAACTCTGTGTGGGCCGGGAAAGATCTCCGTTTCAGTACGCCTTGTTTGCTCAGTCTTCCCAGATAAAACGCCACAGGGTTTCCGTTGGGTGGGTAGGGCTTGTGGAACATCACCGTCTGGCCTCGTTCAAGTCTTTTCATCGTGGAGATGAAGTCCCGAAAGCTCCCAGAATGGCTCGTTCTCACACTGCCTCCGCACTCTCCGCTTCGGTCAGGATCTCCTGACATAGCATGTCCAGCTTGCTCAGGTCGAAGCCGCCGTCAGTGTCGTGAACGATTTTGCAGTACGCCGCGACGGACTCGCCCAGGCTGTCTATTTTGCTGGTCTCCGCAGTACTGGCAGTGCCTTCCATCATCGATGCCTTGCGGATGAAGTTGCAGACGACACCCTTCGCGCCCATTGTTTTCAGGACGTTCTGGATTTTGATGCCTTCTTCATCGCTCTCCACAACGGCACGGAAGCGCACGTAGTTACCGCGAATTTGGTCGTCTTCCACATCGTCCTCAAGGTTGACGAACTTGGGTGCGGAGGTTTCGTAGTGGGTGAATGTGCCGTCAGGGTTGACGATCATGAAGCCAGCCAGCGAGCCAACATCGCCCCAATTCTGGTGCGTCAGCGCCCCGATGCTAACCACTCCAGGCAGCACTTCTTTGTGGTTGTGGTAGTGTCCGGACAGCAACAAACGGAAGCCGATATCTTTCAGTTCCTGTGCGTCGATGCCGACATCTGGCATGGTGGGGATCGCTTTGTTGATCGAGGTATGCACAACGACATCGTGATTGTCGCCATCCAGCCCGGAACGCAGTGTTTTGAGGTCGCTAATAAGCTCTGCGTGGTTGTTACGCCAGCTAATCAGGTGGACGGTTACGTCGCCCATTTTGATGGAGTGAGGACGTTTGCCGCAGACAATTTCCACACCGATTGAGCGCAGAGAGGCCGCTGCATTGGCGCTGTATACGGAATCGTTGGTTTCGAGGTCGTGGTTGCCGGCCAGCATAACCACTTCGAGGCCCAACTCTTTGATGATCCACTCGTAAGTTTCAGTCACGAAATGCAGGACGGAAGGTGATATAGCACCACGAACATGGAAAGTATCACCAGCCACCAGCATGTACTTACAGCCCGCAGCTTTCATGGCTTTGGCTGCTTCTTTCGTGGCGTCCAGTTGGATCTCCAGTCGAGAGTTCAGCCCGTCAGCGTTTGTTGTCGCAAAAGCATCCCAACGATGATAATGGGGATCTGATATCACCCCGTATGGCAATGTCATGTGTCTTTTCCTTTGTGGTTATTTTGATACAGATGTTAAGCGTGTTTGAGAGGCGAGCAACCCAGACAACACGGCACAGAAGAAAATCTACAGGCACACGATTATGACAAAATATATAAGTAAATACCTACTTATTTTTATGGTGGTGACAATATCTCAACCGTATGGGGGCTTATTACTTCGGATCGCGAAACAGCATCTGCGTGCCTTTGGGGGACGTGTCGAAAAGGTGAAAACCTCTGCGTTTTAGCATGTCGGCCATTTGCGAGGATTTGACGTAGCACTTCGCCATCATCGGCTGGCTCGGGTTTGAATCGATCATGTCGGACACCAGCATTGACCCATAGCCTTTCCCGCGTAGCTCTTTGACGATACTGACGGCACGGAGTTCAAGTCGTGGCGCACCGGTTGGATCGAGTGCGGCACAGAACCAGATTAGCCCTGCTTTTTTGTCATCAGAACGGCGCAGCAGGATGTAGATATAATGCCCGGAGTATTGGCCCTGCTCGTTCGTCTTGATGGCCAGCCTGGTCTGCTTCTCAAAGGTTTTACCCCCCTTTGATGTGAGGATCTCTTCGTAGAAGTGACCCTTGCGTGCGCCGTCTTCGAACTCACCCATGATAAATGGCATGTCTGCCACAGTTGCTGCCCTTGAATAAAATTCACTCATGTATTAATCCCTAAAGCTCTCAGTGTCTTTCTAAGACACCATATTTTATGCCCCGGTAAAACCATGAGTTTACGTTTAAAACGTCTCAGGGGGCTTCTGACGCGCTACGCTGATGTCGATTACCCCAGCTTTTGGGCGAGGGTCGACAAGATTCAACTCTTCAGCACTGTGATACTCCGTATCGAACTCCCGATCGACATGGCGAATGTAGATGGCCGTAAGAAGGCTGTCGTCGTTCAGGAAGTGTCCGTAGGATTTGCGGATCACTTCGCCAACCTTCTCGATCTTCTCTCCACCCATGCAGAGATGGTTAAACCGGCTGTGTTTCCGCAGCATCTCATCCACCGGGCCGGAGTAGACCTTATCGACTCTCCCGAACCGGATGATATTTCCAGTATCAGCCTCAACCAGACAAACGAGCTTGCCAGGTTCGACCCGGTCTCGCCATGTTACACCAGAGCGGAGTGTGTTGAAGTAGGGTGCGTCTAATCCGATGATCGGTTTACGAAATGCCAGCAGTGGCACGTAACGTATGCAGTTGTTCAGGTGGAAGTGCGCCCCGGCGTCGTGGAGTTTGAGCCGGGTTTCGTTAATCGGGCACTTCGACGCAATGCCGCACAGGTCGCAGAGCAACTTCTGTTTGTTCAGGCTAGTGTTCGATTCAATGGTGTAGGAGCCATCTTCAAGACGGCGAACCCAGCGCGTGCGTTTGAGATCCATAGTTCTTATTCAAATAGTTTTGTCCGGGGCAACGATAACTGACAAGGCGCACCGATGTTTGCAAATGCCTGTTTTACTTATACCCATTATTCACAGGACCGATCCAATAATTAGATCCCCAGAGAGATCCTACAGAAGATCAAAAGAGATCCCCGATCGTCTCCAGCCGTTGCGGTTACTGGCCTGAGAGGGGGTTACTATCCACTATGGGGAGGAAAGTAACCTCTGTAGAGAGCATAATAACCGCTATGAAGAGCAAAACAACCTCTCTGGAGAGTGGTCGGTATCCACTGTAGTGAGTAGGAGACATTGTCTTAACTGGATAACTCAGTGCCTGTTTTTCTACGTCAGGTGGCTGATATTCATAGAGATGTTGGAAGTTTTGCGTTCAGGCGTGTTTGTTTCGACCACACATTATCCCCAGAAGGGGAGTGATGGCTGGTTTTGCAATTACCTGATTTTTATACACAGGCCCGATCCAGTAATTCAGATCCTAAAGAGAACCAAATAGACCCACAAAGACCCAAAAAGATCCCCGTACCCCGCAAACCGTTGTGCCACATGGCCTTAGAGGTGATCGATATCCACTATAGAGAGAAGATCAGCCACTATGAAGAGTAAACCAACCACTGTAGAGAGTAGAAAAACCACTATAGGCGGTAGGATAACCGCTGCGATGAGTGCTACTATCCACTGTAATCAGCAAAGGCCACCAAAGCGGTCGAATAAAAAGAGACACTTGGAATGAGCGAAAACGGCAATAAAAACATAGCGATCGTTGAAGCATTCTCAGAAACAGACAAAAAGACCGGTGAAGTTGTTACGTTAGTTCCTAACACCAACAACACAGTTCAGCCTGTTGCTCTGATGCGTCTTGGTCTCTTCGTTCCGACGCTGAAATCGACCGCCAGGGGCAGAAAGGGGCAAATGGTCTCTATGGACGCCTCTGCTGAACTCAAACAGCTGTCTCTGGCCAAAGCCGAAGGGTACGAGGACATAAGGATCTCCGGCGTTCGTCTGGATATGGATAACGACTTCAAAACGTGGGTAGGCATCATCCACGCGTTCGCCAAGCACAAGGTTGTTGGCGACACCGTCACGTTACCGTTCGTCGAGTTCGTCAGGCTCTGTGGCATACCAACGGCCAGATCGTCCGCGAAGTTACGCAAGCGCCTGGACAGTTCTCTAACTCGTATTGCCACAAACACTATCTCATTCCGCAGTAAAGGCTCTGATGAGTATTACGTGACGCACCTTGTGCAGACAGCAAAGTACAGCACAAAGAACGACACGGTCTCGCTGCAGGCTGATCCTAAGATTTTCGAACTCTACCAGTTCGACAAAAAGGTTCTTCTGCAACTCCGGGCAATTAACGAACTCTCCAGAAAAGAATCCGCGCAGGCGCTCTACACCTTCATCGAAAGTTTGCCACCTGACCCGGCACCAATCTCGCTGGCTCGCTTACGCGCCAGACTTAACTTAACCAGCCGCACCATTACCCAGAACGCGACAGTCAGGAAGGCGATGGAGCAGCTGCGTGAGATCGGCTATCTCGATTACACCGAAGTGAAGCGCGGCAGCTCGGTCTACTTCATCATCCACTATAGGCGGCCGAAGTTACGCCCGGCATTGCCACCAGTTAAAGCTGCGCCGGAAGAACCAGAAGAGCAGGAAGATAGCTTGCCTGGTGATGATCAGGAGGACATCATCGATGTTGTTCCTGAAGAAAAAGACGGTGAGATGGTCATGTTAAGCAAGGAAGAACTGGCGATTCTCGAAGAGCTGCGCAAAGCTAAAACTCGTAAATAGCCCAACCACTGTAGAGAGTAGAAAGGCTCACTATCCACTGTAGTGAGCCTTTTGTTTATCTGGAATCCGCTATCCACTGTAGTGAGTAACAGCAACCGAAGAGTAACCACTGTAGGCAGTGGCACGCAAACAACGAAATAAATGTTAGTGGTTACAAACCTAGATGAATCAAGGGCTGCGAGGTTAGTGGTCACTGGGTATCTTGTTAAATCTACTCTCTATAGTGGTTATCGTTGTTCCCTTCGTTATTGGCTATCCACTGTGGAGAGCAGAATCGGTTGGCTGGGTTTACTAACCACTGTAGTGAGTAGATATCCGCTGAAAACAGTGAAGGTTTACTCTCTATAGTGGATATCCGCTGGAGAGCGCATTCCATCACTCGCTATAGTGGTTGTTTGCTGCGAATGAACGCCTGTTTACTCCCTACAGTGGATAGCGACGTCGATAATCGCCACTTTACTCACTACAGTGGATACCGGATGTCACGGCAGGCGTTTTACTCACTACAGTGGTTGGATTGCATACCTGAATGGTGTTCTACTCACCACAGTGGTTATGAGCAGGATACGCACGCGGTGAGCTGGCTACTCACCGCAGTGGTTAGTGTTATCAGTGGATTTTCTTCAGCAGACCCCAGAGTGTCCCGGCCTTCGTCGTGAGCTTACCTGTTTCCGGATCGTACATGCGCCATTCGCGACGCTGGTGGACAATGACACCGTCCTCACGTTCCAGACGTTCCAGCACGCCAGGTTGCTTAAACCCTTTGGCACGCCAGTAGCCGCTTGTTTTTTCGATTTCCAGACCTGCCAGTGTAACCGCCATCAACCAACCTCCTTGCAGTCATCGAAAAGATAGCTGGCGTTCTTCGCGTGAACGCCGTAGACATCACCTGATTTGTTGTAAACGAACTTATCTTCACCCACGCCAGTCAGTTTGCCGTTACGTTCGGTGAGATAGGGGGAAGACAGGACGCGATCATCGCGCACAACATAAAACTGTTCGCCGCTGTCCACAACCATCGCGCCGTAGCTGGCTTTGACGACATTGCGGATCACGTTGTTTTTCACTTCGGCCACTGACATCTCACACTCATAGACGTATGTGTCCGCGTAGACTGGGAGGGAGAGCAGCACCAGAGCCAGGGCTATTTTCTTCATGCCACGACTCCTTTGATAACGCCAAATGCTGAGTCGAATACCAGCACTACGGCCAGCGCATTAATCATCGCGCCATTAACAGGCGCCAGCGCTTTACGGATTGCTCCGGTGAAGATGCAATCGAGCACAAAAGCTATCGAGACAATAAGTAATAAAGTGTCTAATACAGTTTTCATGATAGGTAGATACTAACTTATATATTTTTTGCTGTAAATATCACTCAAAAGTGCTGATACCTAAGATACGCTCAAGATGAGCCGCGTCTTCATCGCTTACCGGCATCGTGTCGTCGACGTACCAGCAACTACCGTTGTGCCAACAAACACCGTCATCGTCGACATACACAGAATCTGCATCCATGCCAGTGTACTCAACGAGATTGCGCTCAATTGCCGCTTGAATTTCTTCATCGTTCAGCCCATCGCACTTGACCATGAATAGCGGGTAAACGTCATAGTCGGTGCTGGCTGAAACTCGAACCAAAATCTTCATGTGTCTTCTCCTTGTTGGTAAGTACTTATTTATATTAATGTGCGCCATGCGGCGCACAATCATTGTGTTCAGGCTGGTGGAAAGAACTTCTCCAGCGTGCGGTCGACAGCTTTATCGATGTGCATCAGATGCCAGACGACCATATCTTTACTTCCCATACCGCGGGTGTAGATCACGTCGAACTTACGCCAGGCGGCGTGAAACCAGTGCGGTGTATCATCAACCGGCAGATTCTCTCCAGCCTCCTTGAAGTACTTGAGCAGCATGGCCTGTTCAGCGGTGGGCGTCGGGCCAATCTCTTCCGCGTACATTCTGATGAAACGCTGCCAGTCGGCTTCATCTTCTGAAGGTTCCGGTGCGTTCATCTCTGCAATCGCCTCACGCAGCTGCGTCGCCCATTCTGGCTCCGGGAAGCCCTGGGCAATTTCGGTATCCACTACATCCAGCGCAGCGTTGGCCGCGTCATACAGTTTCTTCACGCTTTTTCTCCTGCATTAAAAGGAACACGGTCATTGCCGCTCTGAAAGGGTTAGGGTTCTGGATCAGATGTTGTGGCGTTGAGCTATCCACCTTTCTGTGGGCCGCTCTCCACTCGCCAGGCTGTCTGGTGGGGATTACGCCGATTCTGTGTCGATAAATAATGTCCCACGCATCTTCCGGATCGTTACACCAGTCGAAGGTTCCGGCTCCGTTCGGGCCGATGGCGACCACTGCTGTGTAATCGCCTTCCTGTGAGCCTTTCCAGCCATATTGTGAGATAAGCGGTCGATGGCCGGTGGCTTCCGCGACCAGGCAGTTAATCTCAAAGTCCGTCATCTCGCTGTAATTTTTCATTCCCGATCTCCTTCTCATCCGTTGCCGAACAACTATGTGGCGTTGTCACTTTGTACTTCTACGGATGCTAATTCCGTATTAGTAACCAATTTGTTTTCTTGTTGGTGATAATACGGAAATAAAAAAGGCGTCCAAGTGGACGCCTTGTGATTACGCTTCTTCTGTCTCTGCTGGGGACGACTCTTTCGCTCGCCGTTCGTCTATCGCCTGGAGTGCTGCGATGATTTCCGGGAGTGGCTTCTCGCGGTACATCTCGACGATCTGCGATTTGGTGTATTTCTTATCGCCAATTTCCACACGCCCGCTGGCGTTCTTGGGCAGGTATCCTTCCTCCAGCATGTACTCAACCAGCGATTCGATGACGTCCAGCCCGCGAGTCGGGTCGAAGTAGAATTTCCATGAGCATTTGCCAAACGGAGGCGCGACTTTGTTTTTAATGCACTCGGCGCCAACGTCCTGTCCGATCTTCTCTTTGCCATCCTTCATAACGGATGCGCCCAGACGGATGCGCACCGACGCGTAGAACTTCGGAGAGTCGCCACCTGGAGACGTCGTCGGATCGCCAAACATCACGCCAATTTTGGTACGCACCTGGTTCAAGAAGATGATGCACGCGTTGTACTTACGCGCCCAAAGCGCCAGAGTAGGGAAGTTCGCACTCGTCGCGCGCGCCAGCGCCGTGTTGTCGTTCATGTTCAGCTGATCTTTGTCCTTCGCAGTACCTTCTGCCATCTTGTCGAACTTCTCAGCCTTCGAGTTCGGAACCATCGACGCCAGAGAGTCGGCAACGATGCAGATAGGAGCTGTTTCCGGGATAAGCTCTTCGTCGCGCACCAGCTTGAGGATTGTGCCGATCAGCTCTACGGAGTCTTCGAAGGTATCCGGCTGTTTGTAGACCCACTGACCGTCGTCTTCGTCGGCGTTCAGTCCGTTCGCTACCGCCAGACCAACGTCGAAACTGTTTTCGTGGTCAAGGAACACGGCCAGACCATCCTGTTTCTGTGCTGACACCATCGCTGCCGTCGCGAGGAATGTGTTGTGGCTGATAATCCCGTTAGACCAGAAAGAGTGTGTTTCCGGCATCGCTACGTCGAACGTTGGTGCTTCACCTTCCTCAATAGCCACGACTTCGTCGTAGAACAAGTTAGAGTCAATTACCGCTGCCAGTTGTGCAAACAGATGCTCGTTAAAACGATTCTTTCTGCCAATGAAGGAGACATAGATTTCTCGCAGTTTGTCTATTCCGACACGATCGCCGCGGCCAATAACGTGATCTACCAGAACGTAGTCTTTACGAGAGGTCTTGGTGAGTGACTCGTAGAGTGATTTCACTAAGCCGCTGATGTGCGGAACGTAGCCTAAATAAGTGCGGTCAAAACTAATGTCCCGTTTGGTTGCCACTGCTAAACGAGCCGGAGACTCGAACCCAATCGTTGACAGGAAAAGGTCGTAGTTAGAGCCACTGAATGACAGCCGGTAATATATGTTTTTATAACCTGCGACGTGTTTTTCAGAGATAGTTGACGTAATCCCCAGATTCAGGAGCATGAGGCGAATTTGCTGTAGCAGCAGCCCACTCGCGCTCACAACCTCAATGCAGCGACCATCATTGACGTGGCATTCCAGCTCAAAGTAGCCGCGAAGGAATGCAATTTGAGCCTCGCTATTGGCGCGACGCACACTCAACGGAACCTGCTTGCCAGCAGCTTTCTCATACTCCAGACCATATTCTTTAAAAAGCAGCGAACGCACCTCTTTGCTAAACAGCACATGGTCTTCCGAGCCGTTATGTTTTCTCGTAACTGGCATCTTGTTTGATACCAGCGAAATGAGGCGGTAGTACTCATCCTTGATGAATGGATCTGTGTTAGAAAAATGCACAGAATTTTCAGAGGCCACGTATCCGTCAGCAATTAAATAGCCCATCAGTTTTGCGATATTGGCATCCAAGTGCTGATCGCCGAATTGATGTGTGCCAACCATTGAAGGAATCGTGTCGCCTACACTGATTTTTTCAGCATACCGCCAGACGATATTGCCTAAGTCGTCAACCACACGAATTGGGTGACGGAACGTAGCCTCGATGTAACCCCCTGATGCCAGCTTAATGCGCTTGAATTTGCGACGGTTGTTCCATGTCAGGTGTGAGGTCTTCTCTATCACGCCATTTTCATTGATGAGTCCAACGTTATGCTCTACATCGCGAGTAGTGCATGTTGCTTTGTGCCCCTCAATCTCAAACAGTTCTTTCACTGTTACCATTCCACGCTCCGTCAGCAGCATGGTGTCTGCGGTAACACATTTCCCCGCGCTTGGTGGCCCGAAGACTTCAACGATACGTCCACACGGAAAACCACCGTCGTAACGTCCGGAAATGGCTTTGTTTAGTGGAGGGAAACCGGAGTCAATCCAGTGGGAGACCTTCTGGATCTCGTCATTGCTGCCGATTTTCTTTTTCAGCGCCAGTGCCAGTGCGGATTTGCCTTTTGCCATGATTAGGCTCCTTTTGATTCGTTGATTCGCTTCGAAGCAGCGGCTTCGTCAAACTTGATTGCGTCGTGGTTCAGGTGTTTGGCGACGCGAGCGATGATCTTCACGACCTGCTCGCTGACCAGCGCGAACTCGCGCTCAGTTGCAGAAATGCCAGCAGCGCCCAGAATGTTCGGCAGCGCCACCACAGCGTGCTCGCCGTGGCAGAAGACAATCTCTTTAGCCAGCATGGTTGGCGTAGTTGCCCCGCCATTAATGATGGACTTCAGCATCAGCAGTACCTCTCAAATGGCAGAACAAACACTTCCAGATCTTCCAGAAACGACCGGAAATTCAGCTCGTAACACATCTGTTCGAAGGCATTCATGTCGCGTGCGCCTTTAATCGACTCGATTTCGCTGGGTGGGAATTTTGTGTCGATAAGGTTCATCAGCATCATGTTGCGCTTAAAGGCTTCGAGCATCCGGCAGCCCGTCTTCTCGTTGAAGGCGTTCTTTGCCAGCTTGTTGAATGCCGTCTTATAGCGACCCTTATTGATGACAATGGAGCCGTCGTTAATGCCGCGTACCATTGCGGCCACGCTTCCCCACTCATGAAGCAGCTCTTTCGCGCCACCATCACCAATGCCGCCGACGCCTTTGATGTTGTCCGAGTTATCGCCCTGCAACGCTTTCGCTTCCAGAAACGCGCGTGGTGTTGGCAGACCTGTCAGCTCTGCGAACTGTTCGAAGTTCACCTGCTTGTGCTTGGCATCTTCACGCAGGCTTACCCAGCTCACATTCTCGCGAACCAACTGGAGCCAGTCGCCATCGCCCGTCAGCAGGTAGATGTGATCGACGGTCGGCTGCGGAGCCAGGCGAGAGACCAGCATTCCAGCCAGGTCGTCCGCTTCTGCGTCCTTTGCAATGAGTTGGTTAACGCCCAGCGCGGTCATCATTTTCAAGATGTACGGCTTCTGGATGGCAAAGCCTTCTTTCATCTTCTTCATATCCGGGTCGTCATCGCGATTCGCTTTGTACTCCGGGTAGAAGTCGCGACGTTTGTCGCTGAATCCATCCCACAAGATCATTGGGCGGGCATGGAGAATTGAGGCGTAACGACGAACGTTCTTCACGAAGCCAAAAGCCGCCTGAACTTCCATCTCGCCGTTGTGTAATTTGTCGGATTGCTGGTGGTAATAGCCCAGGCTGTTACCGTCCACAAAGAGATAATTCACCGGTACACTCCTTCCAAAAAGTAAGGCGTCCGTAGACGCCTTACTGGTCACGTTATGGGATTACAGAGCGTCCAGTTCAGCCAGCAGGTCGTCGAGACCTTCGTCAGCTGGTGCAGATGCAGCGGCAGCAGATGCTGAAGCACTTGCAGCTGCGGCGGCTTCCGGAGCTTTAACTTCTTCCGGTTTAGTTTCCGGTTTGAACTCAGCTTCAGCGGCACGCAGGATCTCTTCATCAACCAGACTGGTGGACTCTGGAGCCGGAGTGTGTGCTGTAGCGACAGCAGCTGCGCCTTCCGTATGACCAGTGATAGAGCCAAAGCCTGGCAGTTCAGCAGCAGCTGATTTTGCAGCGGAAGAAATGGCCGGAGAGGACATTGTTGCTGCCGGAGCCGCAATACCAATCAGACGACCCATAGTGCGAGCCGTAGACAGCAGACGAGTTTCGTCAGCCTGGTTCGCGTATGCGATCAGATCGTGTTGGGTAGTCCAGAGCTTCTCAGGAATGTCGCCTTTGTAGACTTTACGTTTCGGGGATACGTCGTACTTGGTGTCACGACCGGAACCGGTACGCTTAATCAGGAACGCATAGCCTTCTTCTTTGCTCAGTGGGTTGCCGATATCATCCGCAATATCTTCGGACATCACTTTGCAGATATCGTCGAAGACCGTAGACGGCAGCTCAATCAACTGGCATTTCTCTGCGTCTGCAAAGTCTTCACGCGCAGACAGAACACCGTTGACCAGATAACGCGGTGTAGCACGCATACTGTTAATGCGCTCTTCCATCGCTTTGTTGCCCTTAAAGCGAGCACGACCTTCCATAACCATCTCACACAGCTGGCAAGCGTGGCCGTGGGTGTGCTGTTCGCAGATGTAGGCGGTTGTTACATCTTTGCCTTCCTCATTCTGATGCTTAACGTAGTGCATACCGAAAGTCTGGAAGAACACGCCATTCGGGTCGTCCTTGTTCGGAAAAATGCGCAGATAGTTATTGCCGTCTTTCAGACGGGTCAAATCAACGTTATTGCCACGTTTAGAAGCAATATCGCCACGGGTCTTGTTAAGCAGATCAAGTAATGACTTAGACATATATTTCTCCTTGTTGTGATTGTGGCCATTGGCGCTATGCGCGTTGGGCGTTCGTTTATTCGTGGCTCTTTCGAGCGAGAATGATGATAGATCAGTACTTACTTACGATCTAGCATAAATTAACGGGAAGAGTGGAAACGTTCGGCGCCCAAACGTTCAATCTCCACGATAGCCATTTTGGACGCCTGGACAATCATGTCGCGGCGGTGAGAGAAGGCGGCCACAGCGTGCTTGTACAGATCTGCAATGTGCCGGGCATCGTCGAGTTTCTGGCGCTTTGCGAGGTATTGCGGGTTGGTTCTCACCTTCGCCTCCAGTACGGATTCATTGAACTTAATGCCGTTCATACTCAGGTTCTTACGCTCATTATCGTAGATTTTCGCCTCAATCGCATCGAGGGAGAGTTTTGCATCCGCGACCTCGCGTTCTGCCCGCGCCAGCTTAGAGCCGTACTCCATCAAAAGACGCGGCTGCTGACGCCAGACTTCCTCCAGATTGTCGCGATCGAACTCAAGATCGGACATGATTTTTTCGTAGATATCGGTGCTCATAGTGTTAATTGCCTGCTTATTTATATGTATCAATTTTATCATAATGGAAACAGGCATTGGAGATTATGACACGATGAAATGGAGGTTATGAGATAGGTAAGCCAGTGAAAAATCAGGCGGTTCTGGTACTCTATGCCCGTTAAAAGCTGGCCGTAGACAGCGTACGACAATGTGGTGGAGATACGGACGGATTGAGTTTACTCGCCGTTGACAGTTGTCAACATCGAACATATAATATGCCGGAGATAAATTGTATCTGAAGACGCATCCTAATAAGCACATTCAAGCGGCCATTGAATATGCTGTAACTCAAGGCTGGGTTTGGGTTCCACCAGGCGATTCTGCACACTGTTTTTGCAAATTGCGCTGTGGCAATCCAGAAGGTGAACACCGAGATCACCAAATGAGTGTATGGTCAACGCCGAAAAGTGCTGAAAACCATGCCAAGCAAATCATTCGTATGGTTAAACGCTGCGATTGATTTTGCCCGGTAAGGAGTTGCTACAACAACTCCTTACCGAATAAATAAGAGAATACTCTGAATACTAAACGAAGAGGTACTATGGCGCTTTTTAACTTCACTCTGACACTCTCAGGCGTAACGTATGAGACCGAAGGACTGGAAGACGCGCTGTACGAAAGCGGCTGTGACGATGCGCTGATTTGCGCATATGGAAACTCCGTCTATGTTGAGTTCGACCGCGAAGCCGAATCGCTGGATGCTGCTATTGCATCAGCGATTGACAATATCGAATCAGCCGGTATCGGCGCTATTGTTGAATCTGTCGACTCTGCTCTTGTTGGCCTGAGCGACATTGCAGAAATTACAGAAATGTCCCGACAGGCGATTGCAATGTTGAAAGATGGCACTCGCGGTAGCGGCGACTTCCCTTGCCCAGTCCAACGCATTAAAGGCCAATCCCCACTCTGGGATTGGGCTGATGTAGCCGAATGGTTACTAAAGAACGGTCGATTAAAAGAAGACAGCAACTTGGTAAATAACGCTCGTGTGCTGAGTAAATGGAACCTTGCCTTACGTGCAAGCGCTTCAAAAGATTTTCAAGAAGTTGAGTCAATAGCGGCAGCACTAATCGAACGTCGACGTAAAACTATTTCATAGTCCTTACGCGTTTGGTCTTACTGCCCCTCCATTTTATATTAATAACGATGTGCAATTGAGGAATTATGGCCCAAGACTCCAAGCGTGGTAGTGAATTGGTTGAGGTTATAAAATCTGATGATGTAACCGATCTGTTCAAGGAATACGGTGAGATAGCTATTGACTCTGCCCTTGAATCGGGAACGCTTGAGTCGATTCCTTTACTCAATACTCTCGTTGGAATTTTCAAGACGGTTAGCTCAGTGCATGATCGTCGGTTTACGGAAAAGTTAATTCGTTTCATCTCTGGCTTCGCCGATCTAGACGATGCTACACGAATAAATATGGCCAATCGGTTGAATGAAAATGACAAATTTGCGGGTAAGGCCGGCGATAGACTGATTGAAATCATTGACCGCATGGAGAGTGAAAATAAGCCAGAAATTGCAGCAGCATTCTTGAAAGCGTTTGCGTTTGAGCACATTGATTTTATTACATTACGTCGCTTAATGGTTGCGCTTGAACGTATCCCTTCCTTTGAGATTGATGAGTTAGATACTTTTTCCAAATACGATGAAAATAACCACCATCAAATATCAGATGAAGCGCTTTTACTCTCATTTGTTAATGCTGGGTTGGGGAAAAACAATGGCGGGTTTGAGGGAGGTATTATTTTGCCGACAGATTTGTGCGCAGTATTCGTTCGGTTCAAAGGCTTCAAACCGGAATAATTTAGATCATATAACCCGCCATTTGGCGGGTTTTTGCTTTATGCGACTTTCTTACCAAAAATGTTGGATAGAGTGACTCTTATCTGGCGCTTCAGCCTGTACTGTCTCACATCGCCAATTTTGTTAACTTCCATAAATTCTTTGGCCACCTTCAGTACCAGCCGATTGCGGAATACTTTGAATGCCTCCAGCTGTTCCTCTGGGTTATCTGATTCGTAGATCTCCAGCAGATACTGGCACGCCTTCGGATCTTGCGTTTTAAGCGCCAGCGCTCTGGCACATTTACGCAGACGACTGACTTTATCGGCGCCATCCAGCCCGGCGAACGCCAGCGCCAGATCTAACGTGACCGGGCAGTCGATGATTTCCCAGAACTGCGACCGCATGGTGGCCGCAACTGCTTTATCCTGAAAATCCGCGGGGATAGCCGCCAGCGCTTGTGCAATCTTCTGTGCCTCGTTCATGGTGTTCTCTTTATTCATTTGCTAATAGTCTCCGCTACCTCTGCCAGAATTGCTTCCAGCTTTTCGCCTTCCTCTGGGCGAAAGTACAAAATGTTCGGGTTAAATCCGTAGAAAACGGTCACATCCAGCTCTGGCAGATACTCTTTGCGTCCAACCAGGTCGGATGGTTTGCTCTTGTTGTTGAAGAGTGACGTCGCCCGGCTGCCACACGTCAGCACATAGGTCGGACGCACCAGATTGATCTCTTCACGCACAAAGTCGATGAACTGGCCGATTTCGTCTTTGGTGTAGTCCTTCTCTTTGTCCTTCACCTTTTTGCACACGCCGGTGACGTAGAGATCGCCCATACGCAGATCGCCTGCAGTAAGCAACTTCGCCTTAAAGTCGTCGTAGCCGTTCTCCATGAAGTAGCCGGTACGCCCATCATTGCCGTTCGCGTTGTCCAGAATGACCATGATTTTCGGCTTAATGCCAATGCTTGGGCGGATCAGGTCGTCTCCCAGACCCATTTCGGCCGCCATGCGAGTCATCAGTACATTCACTTCAGCAGAGCGCTTAGGGTTCATCTCGAACGGTCGAGAGGCTTTTACAGCGTCGATCACCAGATTGCCCATCAACTCTGCCTGGTCGCGCAGCCGTTCCGGATCTGTCGCTGGCAGACTGCCAGGCTCAATCGATGCGAACGCACCTACTTTTTGCAGTGACTCGCGTACCCGGCTGTTACACGCACGCTTCTCGACCGCTTCCTCAAATTGCTCAAGTGACTCGAATTTACCGCCAACTTTCTCACGCGCTCTCATGATGGCCTGGCAACCATTCTCAGAGCAGCCTTTCACAGCAGAGAATGGCGCATACAGAACCTGGCTGCCGTCTTCCAGCGTGCGGATCTCAAT
Source organism: Enterobacter cloacae complex sp. 2021EL-01169 (assembly GCF_020733125.1). Taxonomy (NCBI): domain Bacteria; kingdom Pseudomonadati; phylum Pseudomonadota; class Gammaproteobacteria; order Enterobacterales; family Enterobacteriaceae; genus Enterobacter; species Enterobacter cloacae complex sp. 2021EL-01169. The sequence goes on along the minus strand of NZ_JAJFTC010000013.1, from coordinate 12,272 downwards.
TCGGTTAGATGACACGTTAACGTCTGGTGGCAATACGCGAATGCCATAGGTCAGCGCATCCTTAACCAGCCCCTGGTGCTTATCCTCGCCCAGAATGGTGAGAGCAGCAGCGAAGAACTCAGCAGGGTAATGTGTCTTTAACCACATAGACTGATAGCTGATCAGCGAGTAGGCAACGGAGTGTGATTTGTTGAAGGCATATCCACCGAACTTCTCAAAGGCGTCCCATATTTCTTGGGCTTTCTCAGGGCTAAGACCTTCCTGCTCGGAAATAACTTTGGCAATTTTCATGTGTTTTTCCCGTCATTTGCTTCAAACGCTAGCTTTTTTTAAGATATTTGCGATTTGAGTGTTAGAGATGCCGAATTTTTCTCGCAACTTTTCATAGGTTGCGCCAGCCTTGCGCAAGGCGACCACCTCAGCTCTTGCTTCAGCATCCAGTTTTTTGGATGCTCTTGAGACAACGATCGGCCCACCAACTCGTGCCCATTTCTTCCCGGTGACGATATGGTGAATGTAAAGCTCAGTTAAACCATATTCGGCCGCGAGGTCTTTGTTCAGAGCGCCTTCTGACTTTTTAATGCGAATAGCAATGACGACTTCGTTGGTTAGCTTGGCGTTGTAGCGCCTCTCACCAAACTCAACGGTATCGTGTGCAATGGCGTCAGCCATGTTGTCGACTTGAGTGCCATACGCGAGATTGGAGGGCGCATTGTTTGATGGTCTTCCGTCAAGATGACGAATAAGTAAGCCTTCTGGTCGTTCTCCGTGGAATGCAGTTGCTGCCAGATAATGAACTGTGCGGTCGCATTTGACGCCGTTGACGCTTAGTTTCACGCCCAGATGTCCAAAATCATTGATTACGCGAGGTTTGAGGATTTGCCCCTTCTTCACCCATTCGCCCCCATTGGGGGCTGTTCGTATAACATCTAAAGAGCGAATGCGACCTAAACTGGATGCTTCGTAATAACCTTCAAACTCAGGAATGGATTTCCAAATTTCTTCCACCGTCAAACTCCAAAATCAACAATATCAGCGTTATCACCAATCGCTTCGTCATAGGTTCTGCGTTTGCCGTCAGAGCACATCAGCTTGGCCTTTTTGTGGACTTCTACTGTGCTTCCGTTTTCAAGTGACAGTGTCACCCAACCTGCTTGCGCTCGTTCTACAAAATCGCTGCCGATCGCTTTCATCTTATCCATGTTCTTTTTACCGATAGCGGAACGCAGAGCGTCAGCCTCAGCCATAGAGAATCCAGCGAGTACGCGAGAGCTTTTCATGATCTGCTCTTGATAGAGTAAAACGCCGTTGGTTTCTTTAGTTGCTTCCTCAAGACGCGGATGAATTGAATGTGGAGCCATGAAGCCTTTGGCTACGGAGACATAGTCGTCCAACATGCCTGACTGAATCGGGCCAGGTCGAAATAGCGCGGTAGTAGCGACAACGGTTTTAAAGCTCATTGGCTCAATGCCACCGCCCAGATCTTTAAGTAACTTACGCATGGGGCCGGACTCCAGCTGGAATACGCCCTGCGTGTACCCTGCAGCGAACCCATCCAGAACCTTGCGATCGTCCAGTGGGATAGCATCGAGATTGATGTCTTCCCCGGTACTCTCTTTGATGTAGCGTTTCGCGCTATCCAGCAGATCGAGCGTTGCCAGACCGAGAACGTCCAGCTTAATCAGCCCCATCGCCTCGCAGTAACGTTTATCGAACGCAATACAGCGAGCATTGCCACGCAGCTCGACGGGCGTGCGCTCTACCAATGGAACACCAGCGACGATCATCCCCGCAGCGTGACGACCAAAACCACGCATCAGGCTTTGCAGCTTACACGCCGCTTTGAACGCTTCCGGGTTTTTCGTGGCGTATTTGTCCAGGCTGGCCAGTTGCTCGCGCAGCTCTTCCAGCGACAGGCTATCGTCTTCCAGATTCTTGAACTCTTTGGATACCGCCATATCCGCAGCGTCGACACCGTAAATACGCGCAGTGTCACGCAGCGCCGAAGCAGCGCCCAGATAGGTGAAGTTCGGAATACCGGCAACGTAATCTTCGCCATAGCGTTCATTCAGATACTCGATCACCTCATGACGACGTGCCTGGCTGAAGTCCAGATCCGCATCCGGCAAGTCGAGACGTTCAGGGTTAATGAAACGCTCAAACAGAAGACCGTGACGGATAGGATCAACGTTGGTTATGCCTATGCACCACGCCACCAGAGACCCGGCAGAGGAACCACGACCTGGCCCGACAGGAATGCCAGTTTCACGACTGTGATTCATCAGGTCGCGCACCATCAGGAAGTAGCCACAGAAGCCCAGGCGGGTCAGTGTGTCCATTTCGTACTTCAGGCGATCAACATACACACGGTGCTCAGAAGCCGGTGGTGTGTAGCCAAACTCTTTGGTAGTAAGACGCTTGCGCAGCCCCGCGACAGCCAGCTTCATCAGCGTTGCAGGTTCGTCGTCTGCCATCTTGGGCAGTGCTGGTGGCAATTCATGCCAGCGCCATGTGCAGGCTTCAATAATGGTGTCCTGCGTTGTTGAGGCCATTGCAGCTGTTACCGGCACATCCATTCGAATGGAGAAGGCTTTCAGCGCTTCAAGGAGATGGCGGCGACCATTAACGGCATTATCTCGCTGGTGGGGAATACGCAGACGATGCGGCTGGTCGATTTTGATGTTGTTCGTAACCATGTGCGCAATGTCTTTAATGTCAGCGTCGTCGACCGCTTCGTAATAAGCGGGATAGAACGCCACTGGCTCTATTTTCAGTGCGCTCGCTACTTTCATCGCCCGGACGTTAATCTGGTCGTAGAATGGGGTAGGGTGCGGATAAACCACGCTGTAGAAGTTATCGCGTCCTCCAGCTGTCACCAGCGTCCCGATAATCTTTGTGAAGTCCCGGCGCTGGAATACACTGCCAATGTCGGACGTCAGCAGGATGATGTTGCCTTTGGCATATGCGGTCGCCAGCTGGTCAAGTGCCAGACGAGGGACAAAGTAGAATTGCTCGCGCTTGTTGGCTAAGGTCATCAGTTCGCACACGTCGCGATAACCTTGCTCATTCTTTATCAGTGCCGTAAAGCAGTAGCTGCGATCACGTACCAATGATTCCATACATCCCCCTGACTCTTTCGCCAGGCGGGCGCGGTGCTCGTATGTCGGATCGTCGACCACATTCAGCTTAACACCACAAATAACCGCCATGTCGTCGCCAGCGGCACGCTGCAGGGGGATCACACTGGCAATGTTCATGCTGTCAGCGGAAATGACAGCGGTGTAGCCAGCTTCTCTCGCGATTTTCACCGCGTTTTCTGCTTTTAGAGCCGACTCTCCCAGGGAGAAGTCAGTTCTGACCATCAGAGCCTTCATGTGTTTTTACCTTTCTGGTTTTCTTGATTTTGTCATTGGGGAAGCCAACGAACTTCCCATACATCGAAATCGCAACCTCTTTGGCTGACTGGTGGCACTCGGGCCTATCCGGACACGCCAGACAAGCCCGGCCAGTTTCAGACGCTGCGATAAGAGAGCCGAAACATCCTTTACGCACGATTAACCGAAGATCTTCTGAACCACTTCACGCGCTGCCTGTGCAGACGTGGATGGAAGTTTATTGATAAACGACTTTTCGATGCCGGCAGAGAAATCACCGCGCATCATTCCGATTTTTGCGGACAGCAGCAGCTCGCGAGGGCCGATTGGCTGGCTGATCAGATGCTGTTCATAACCTTCACGGACAAGGTTCGCGAATTTCACCATCTTCTCGGCGTATTCGCGGATGACGCCAGCCTCAGCCAGCATGTTGACTTCAGCCTTAGTGCTCATGTACTTCACGTTCGAAACAATGCCGAAGCGCGAGAAGTTCGCCGCGTTCTGGATGTTCGTTCCTTGATAGAGACCCGTTTCGTCGCCAGAGCCGTTAGTGTTGCCAGTGCCAATGAAGGCAAAGCGTTTATGCGGAGTGATACGGCGCCAGTCCGGAGTTGCCTCTTTGATGATCAGCGGTTCTCCTTCAAGAACTGGCTGGTACACACCCAGAATCTGCGGGAACGCGAAGTCATATTCATCAGCGAGGTACACCCAGCCATTTTTCATCGCCAGCGCCAGCAAACCAGGCTCGAAGTAGGTGGAACCATCGCGAGCGAGGATCTGGCCTGTAACGTGTGCCTCTTCCATAGACGCCGTATGCTGGGCGCGGATCAGTGGTCGATTCAGCAGGGCGCATAGCTGCGTAGGAAGAGAAGATTTACCGGTTCCTGCATGACCCCAGAGATAGCCTGGGATTCCGATTTCCAGCATCATGAAGATGTCTTTAATCAGGTCGAAGTCGCCATACACATAGTTCTTCTTCGCTTCCGGTACGAACTCCGGATATGGCGTGTTGACGTTGACTGTCACCTGTAGTGGTTTTCCGCGTGGCGTTCCCAGCTCTTTGATCGTTACGCCAAGCAGCTCGTGCGCGGCCACCAGTTCGGTCTTGTATTCGACCGTTCCTGCGTAGCCCGGATGTGCGCTAATCTCCGCTACTTTTCCTTCGCCTGAATGCTTTTCGGCACGCTTCTCATTGAGTTTGGCCAGTGCCGTGCGAGAGATCGTTGGTTCATCCGGAAACGCAGAGGTGTACATTTTCACCACCTCGTCCACGTCCAGACCTTTCGCGGACTCAGGAATGTTCTCGCAGCGGCCCATAGAGATATGGGATTTCAGGTAATGAAAGGATTTGCCACACCACTTGCAGACGATGGCTTCCGGCAAATGTTCTTCTTGCTGTAGTGCAGTAGCGGTCATGTGTTTTTCCTTACTGTTTGTCGTTCGTGGGGTATATCTTATATAAATATATTAGGCTGTATAGTAAGTGATTACTTATTTTTACGGGTAAAGCAATTACCCAAGAATGATACGAGATAGCTCTGTGACGACTGACGGCCCTAACTCTTCTACGCTGTTTACCAGTGCGTAATTTTTGTAGTAACGCCGTGGTGCGTCGGTCAGAACGCCGATAGCCATCAAATCGATGTCACTCAACGTCTCAATTTCTTTGGTGACGGTTCGTAAATGCTGATGGAACCCATCGCCTGCAGCACATGGCGCCCCGTCGCTCATAACCAGCATGATCTTCTTGTCCTCCATTCGCCCTGCAAACAGAGTCGCCAGCTGCGCGACGCTCTCACCATCGACGTTATTGAGCAGGGGGAACGTCTCACACACGCAGCCCATGCGGGCGCGGATCTCTGGAGAGTTAGCTTTCTCATTCCAGTTTTTGATAATGGGCAGCATTAGCGCCTCGAAGCGAGTAAACCCGCGCTTCGACATGGTTTCATAATCTGGGCTACCAAACGTGGTAAAGCCGGTGATGATGTTAGGCACATTGATACGATCCAGAGCATCCGCAATGGTGTAGGCGCTTGCGAGTGCCAACTGAATCTTCCTGCCGCCCATTGAGCCGGACAAGTCGATCACTTGCTGGACGCACGCGTTCACCGCTCTGTGGTCTTCTTTTTTGCGGAACACGCGGTCGTCGTTCATTGCCAGACGATACAGGTTCGCGCCATGTATCCGCCCACGTCTCTGGCCTGGGATAAACTGAACTCGGTTGCGGCTGGCGATAGCTCGCTCCAGGTCTTTGGCCAGAGTCGAAGAAACGCCTGCTGACAGATGTTTTTCGATTTTCAGTTCAAAGAGCTTTCTGCCTTCCGGAACCATGCGGTAGCGATCGACAGGTGAGTGCATTGGGATTGCGCCGAACGTCTTTCTGGTGCGCTTTACATGCTCTTCAGCCTCATCAATCAACCCGATAAAGTCGTATGAACGATCGTATGGGCGATACTCAGAAAGTGAGGTGCTCATAAGCTCTTTGCTGATGGTGGCCGACAGTGCGTCTTCGGTCATTTCGCCTGTTCCGTCTTCCATCTCGTCGAGCGCCTTGAGTGCGTCCTCCAGAGTCATTTCATCCGGAGCAGGAACAAAGCCTGATTCACTGTCTTCAGGCGCTTCCGCGGCATCCTCATTTTCTTTACCTTCGCCGTCTGTGTGATCGGCGGCGTCATCTTCCTCTTCGCCTTCTCCTTCGGACTCCCCATGACCGGCATCGGAGTCTTCGCCGTCATCACTATCACCATCGCCATCGCCAGCGGCGCCAGAGCCATAACCATCGGAGTCATCGGCGTCATCGCGAATGCCATCACCAGGCGTTGGAGAGCCAGTGTCATCACTACCACCTTCGTCATCAGAATCACCTGATTCCATGCCGGCATCATCGGATTCTGGGGTGTCTCCTGATTCCTCTTCGCCTGCTTCTGTATATTTACTTTCTGTATCACTAATTTCTTTATCTTCTGTAGGTAAGTCCTTATCTACTGATTCGGGCAAATCAGAATCCCCAGACTCTTCCTCTTCTGAGGCATCATCTTCTTGCTCTTCCTTGTCGTCGTCTTCGCCTTTGGTACGCTTTGGTGCTGATTCACTATGAGTCGGTTCATCACCGGCTTCTGGGGTTTCCTCTGACTCATCCTCACTCTTCGACGGCTTCCTAGCAGACGATTTAAGCTCTGGTAATTTGCCCTCTGGCTTGTCTTTCATATCCTGCATGATTTGGGCGATAGCAGCTGCGACCTTCACACAGTCTTCTGTGTTCGACATATTGCGAACGGCCACGTCGATACCATGCTCTTTGAGCAAGGCTATAGGCTTCTCGATGAGGTGCCAGTGTTCTTCCATAAAGTCGATGAAAGGGCTTTGGCCATCCCAGGCGCGGACGACAGGGCAAAGGAAGAATTTCAGGAACAATTCACGCTGGTTGCCGTGGCAGATTGAAACCGCCTCTGACACTTTGCCCTTGAAGTATTTGTCGATCACCAGGTTCTGTGTGGCCAGTAAATTGCGACGGGTTCCGTTGAATACCTGTCCCATTCTGCGTTCAATAAAAACGTCTTCCAGCGCGTTCCAAAGCCCGGTAGACGGAGCCTTTCCTCTCTCGCGCATCTTCATTGCGACTTTCGGATCAGTAAAGAGGATATGGGCTACCTCATGGTCGAGAAAACCACGTACTGCGTTCATGAGGGTTGGTGACGCGTCGTCCGGTATAGATGGGATGTTTACCAGCACTGGTTCGCCGCGCCGGTTGTAGCGGACATATGCTTCATTGCCTCGCTCTGCAACAGGTATCTGTTTGCCTGATAGCATCGCTACAACTCGTTTTACGCAGTCGCGGAAGTCCTGTACCTCTTTCAGCACAGCTCTGGTCATGGCTTTGGACATGAGAATTTCCTTGTTATTAAAACAATTTGTTTTCTGATGTGCGTAATTTATCACTGTACGAACAGGCGACTAAGCTGTTCGTACAGGCTTCTATCGGCAGGAATGTGTGTTAAATGGTTCTCACGGCAAGGGAGCCGCAACCAGTATTGATGAGTGTGAAATGTTTATTTTTTAGTTCAAAAGTGAAAACCGTCGTATCAACCATCTCCACGGGAAGCTCTTCAGATTCTAGTTCTGTCAGGATCGTCGCAACGCCATCCAGCCCAATCGCATATGCGTGTCCAACCTCAAGGGCGGTCAATTTAGAAGTTATATTTTTCATTTCATATCATCCAACTGAACACATTTGAAAGTTCGGCAATACTACTACCTATTGTATCAATATGGAATGCACCTATATCAGATACGTCTTACTTTTCTCTGTAAGCGAATAGTGACAAATCGCCTAAAAACCATAGTATAATGGCGGTATGCTGGGGTTTTGTGCCTATCGAAATTAAATAGATAAGTCTTTACAACCCTGGCCTTTGCTGTAATATCAGTAAGCACTTACCAGAGATAAACAAAACACGCAAGGTTCACTACATGGCTACCAACGAAACAGAGATCAAACAAGGTCGCTACGCAGCTTACATTGACTCGTTAATCACAATCTCGCCTAAAAGTCAGGCTACCATTGCCAAAGAGGTTGGGTACAAGAACGCCAACAATCTCTCTCTCATCAAAAGCGGCAAAATCCCACTTCCAGTAGATAAGGTTCGAGCATTAGCCGAAGCGCTGGATGCAGATCCGGTTCGACTGATGCTGATGGTTCTGGAAGAACGTCATCCTGAGCTGCTTGAGTTTTTTCGCGAAGAGGGCACTGCACCGCTCTCCGCTGATGAAAAACTCGTTCTAGAAGCGTTCCGTAACCGTTTTGACGGTCAACAGGGAGCGTCAGAAAAGGTGGTAGAGGCCATCAAGTCACTGTGAGAAATTTACACGAATAAGCTCGGTGGCTAGACGATCTCCCTTGAATTTGTGGTCTATCTCGTCTAAGTCTGTTTGATTCACGATAGATGCGATGTACGTTGAGAAGTTATTCAAGGCGTCTCGCATCTCATCCATATAATCGTGGCGATCATAGACGCGATCTATCCCTTCAAGACTGTGGTTCATAATCTTACGGGCCACCTCCTGATTAATCCCCAGAGCAGGGAAATAACTACGCGCTGTACGTCTCAGATCGCGTGGGGTGAATGACTCAACCTCCATCAACTCAGGTCGTTCCAGTATCCTTCTCAGTGCCTGGGCAATGGCCACCTTAGACATTGGCGTATCCACGCCCTTCTTCTTATTCGAAGGAACGAGCCACTGGCTGCCTTTCCCGTACTCAAACAACCCTTCTACGCATTGGCGCATCAATGGGCTTAACGGCAGCGCGTGCTGTCTGGCCGATTTGTTTCGCGTACCTTGATTCCATACATCACGTTGAAGGTTGAACTCATCCTTTCTGGCCCGGAGCACTTCATCGGGTCGTCTGGCGGCGACAAGACAGAGCCTGGCCGCCCACTTTGTGCCTTCGCACACATTGAAGTAATCCCAGACGTTCCAGAATACCCAGACCTCGGCGTCCGTCAGCTTACGTTCGCGCGGCACTGGCTTTGCGCCACCGGCAACTCTATTGAGCGACATATCATTCAACGGTGATGTATCAATCAGCCCCTGAAAAGCGCACCAGCTCAGGAACTGTTTCATTAGGGAGAATACGCGTCTGCCCTGGACGATCTTGCCTTCCAGTATCAGTGGGTTCACCAGTTGGTTGACCAAGACCCTACTTATATCACTTACCTTTACTTCAGAGATATGCGGCATTATATGTATCAAAACACAATGAACGGCTATTTCAGGTCGACGTCTCGTTATCAGTAAAGATAAGCGAGTGAATAATATGAAGGCGGAAGAAAACGACATGTCTCCGTCGAAATTGGCGGTCGACACTGCCGACAAACCGGAAGCGCGTTCGAGGTACTCGATGGCTTCCCGAGAGGTGTTTTCTGCTGCGCGTGCTTTATCAAAGGTGTTTTTCATCGTCCACTCACTGAGTGAAACCTTTTACTGTATGTATGAACAGTATATTAGGCTTAAGTTTTTGTATGATCAACCATAAAATAGCCTGTTTTGTACAATGATTCCATACTTAATAGGTATGGAATCATTGAGAGTCGATTTTTTTAAATCTGAGAAACAAGCAAGATGATTTTAGCGGTTGTGAAAATCTTCAGCACAGGCTGAAAAGTGGGAGATTAACTGTGTGTTGGCGGCGCTCATGAGATCGTGTGCTGGGGTAACAACTGCAAGAATGGAGTATCTGTCCGGATTCCACAAATGCTGTGCATAAACTAAATAAGTATTACTCTTCTTCTGCCGATCTGGAGTGCGAGGTGGCCAGGGCTGTTCGTCGGGTAGCTTGATGTGGATGCGAGCGAGTTGAGCGTCTACGGCATAAGGTGGAAAAGTGAAGACGGCGTCACTGCCGAAGGTATCCGTTGTGGCGTTGTGCTCCTTGCAGTAAATAAATTCCTCTATGAGCTGCTGTTCCAATCCAGGGAACTTTTTGAAAGTGGGGTCTAAAAATGCGGCGCGTGTATCGGGGTTGATCTCGACAATCAGAGCCATTTGGTCGAAGCCTCTGTGCCACTGGCTGCCAGAACAGCAAGAGCCGCATGGCTAATTTCTGATTCGCGAAGAGGGCTAACTGTCAGGATCTGATTAACCAGATTATCGAGATTTTTGGCCCCGTGACGCATCTCAGCGACAGCCCTGCATAGCTTGTATTCAGTGGAGTTTTTGTCGTAAGACCGGATGATCGACATCTCTGGTAATGCCTGGAATAAGAACTCGGCAATTGCCAGGGAGCCAATTACATCAGCACGTAAGCCTTTTGCGGCAAACTTTGCCTGCTCAAAATCATGTTCTGCCAACGCATCCAGTCTGGCGTAAATTTCACGGCCATCAGCGGTAACTTCCTGGATTTTACCCACACTTTCGCGCAGTTCTGCGAGGGATGGTGCGCTCGCCCCTGAAGTAATAGCGCTGCGTTCATGGGTGTGATCTTTGGCATAAGAACCGTGTGACAGGCTGCTTAGTGCCAGTGCCACAACCATTGCGATTTTGGTGATTGAGTCTTTCATGATTTATCTGCCTGCTTTTTGCTGGCTCGTAACTAAGTGTACGCGTTCCCTGAAACTGCGACAAACAGAAACGGCCCCAAAAGGAGCCGTATTGTATTACAGGGTGCTCGCAAAAGCAGCAAATTCCGTATAACCCCCGATAGGTTCGCCATTTACGAACACCTGCGGTATGGTCTCCACCGGCTTGCCAACCAGGTCGCTCAACTTCTCTTTGTCGATCCCGGCAGACACAATATCGATGTATTCATAATCGCCAAAGCCGTGGCCGTGCAGCTGCTTCGCCAGCTCGACCGCACGTTTGCAGTATGAGCAATTATCCCGTCCGTAGATAACGACCTTCATCACTTCACCTCGTGCAGCTGCTGCTTGAGAAGATAGCCTTCCAGGGGCCAGATTTTGGCAATCGCGTTCTGGCGTGCAATTTTACGTCCGATCTCCGGATCAAAGTTCTCCGGGCTGGCGCACGCAGACTCGCCGGTTACGGTGTAGCCGTTCTCCAGCACAAGAACGCAGAATGTCAGCAGTTCGAGTGATTGCGGGGCCGGTTCAGGCTCTTCCTGCTTCAGCCACAACGGTGAGCTGCGATATCCGTCCGCGCCGGTAAAGTAAAATTCGCCTGAGATAACAGCTTCAATGCGTTCCGGGGTAACACGCGCGGCCGTTTTGCCTTTGGCCACAATCTCTTTTTCGATATCCATATCGGTCATTTTGGTTTCCTTACGTTAAAAACGAGCGATTCGGGCACGAAGAATTAGCTCATAGGCTTTCATCGCGTCCAGCTGCTTAATGAGCATGTTGCGGTCGACTTGAGGGAGACGACTAAAAATCTCGGTGGCTGTGAAGCACTCCAGCTTGAAAATACGGCGCGACAGATCTTCCTGTTCCTCTATCACACGCTGCTGGTGAGGCAGATATTCTTTGGTCACGCTTATCTCCTTATTGGTAGGCTTCAAGCGCAATTTTGCATAACTCAGACCGTACACAGTCCTCGCTCTCGAACTCGATCCGTCCAACATATTCAGACGGCTTAAAGCGCTCCATAGCGTCTTCCAGCCCGGATTTGACGCTGCCAGGAAGATCGCATTGGGTGATGTCCCCGTTAACGATAACCGTGACGTTTTCTCCCATACGGGTCAGGAACATTTTCATTTGTGACGCTGTCACGTTTTGAGCTTCATCCAGAATTACCACAGCGTTTTCGAAAGTGCGCCCACGCATGTAAGCGAAGGGGGCAATCTCCACTTTGGCCACCTCTGGCTTTAAGCAGTATTCGAGAAACGAGCCACCCAGACGCTTCTGTAGCACGTCATAGACGGGCCGGAAGAACGGAGCGAACTTCTCGCTCATGTCGCCCGGAAGGAAGCCCAGATCTTCGTCTGCTTGCAATACCGGACGAGTCACGATGATCTTGTCCACTTCCTTATTAAGTAGACGCTGCGCTGCAACGGCCGCGGCCAGGTACGTTTTACCGCAGCCAGCTTCGCCAGTGGCGAACGTTAGCGTTTTGGTATCGAGGGAGATGAGATAGTGGGCCTGGGCCTCGTTTCGCGCTTCGAGAGGAGAGTTGTCGCGCTTCGGTTTCGGAGGCAGAGCAGGGGCGGCAGCCAGCTCGTCAACGATGATTGTGTCAATTTCGTAGCCGTGGATGCGTGGCTTTGACTTCAGTGCCTGACGAGCTGCGCGACGCGCCTGTTTACGTTTGTTTCCCATATTGGGGTCGTCTCAGAAAACGGAATCTATGGTCACTCCCGTTTTTGCAACACCGATTTTGACGACAAGTTGGCTTGCTTGAATCTATCCGGCGTCTGAATGGGATTTTATTCCCGCGCCTTGATGAGTT
>NZ_JAJFTC010000012.1:0-134515 GCF_020733125.1 Enterobacter cloacae complex sp. 2021EL-01169 | reverse complement strand
CATGTGTTAGGCCTGCCGCCAGCGTTCAATCTGAGCCATGATCAAACTCTTCAATTTAAGTTTGATGCTCGTGAATTAAACTTCGTAATGAATTACGTATGTTCACTCAGAGACTTGGTATTCATTTATTGTCCGAAGACATTAAGAATCCATGTCACTTTGAGTGCCCACACAGATTGTCTGATAAATTGTTAAAGAGCAGTGCAACGCGGCTTTCGCTCACCGTTGCGAGGTCCCGTATATTACGTTTTCCTCATTCAGAGTCAAGTGATTATTTTCGCTTTTCTCTGTTGGCGTTCATCTCTGAACCCCGCTAACCCGGCGGCCTGTAAGCCGTTGTTCCGTGTCAGTGGAGGCGCATTATAGGGAGTTCTCAGACGTTGACAACCCCTCTTTTAAAAAAAACTTTCAACCGTCTCTTTTTTGCTCAAAACCGTGCTATAGCGCCAGTTTTTCGAGCGTTTCAAAGCCATAACGGCGTAAAACGGGTAAAAGTTGTTCAGTTTCTTTTGTTAACGCCATACAAAACGCGATATTCGCATCCGTAGATTTCGCATCCGGGGCTTCATGCTCCAGCAACCAGGCCGTACGACGGGCAATAGCCGCTCCGGAATCCACCAGGCGTGTCCCCTCCGGCAGCACCTCTAATAACTCTTCATGGAGTAGCGGGAAGTGGGTACAGCCCAACACAACGGTATCCGGGGGTTCAGGCATCCGCAGCCACGGACGAAGAATACGACGCAGCTCGTCGAGTGATACCGCCTTGCCATGCAGCTTCGCTTCCGCCATCTCTACCAGCTCAGCCGAACCGAGCATCGCAATCTGGCATTCGTTGGCGAAACGGTCGATCAGCTCGCGGGTATAAGGACGCTTTACCGTACCTCGCGTGGCCAGCAGGCCCACAATGCCGTTCGCCGTCAGACGCGCGGCAGGCTTTATTGCCGGGACGACGCCCACAACCGGGAACTGGAATTTTTCACGCAGGGCGGGAAGAGAAACGGTGCTCGCCGTATTACACGCGATAACGGCCAGCGCAAGGGGATAACGCTGTTGTACCGCAGTGACGATTTCCACCACGCGCTCGACAATAAAATCTTCGCTCTTTTCCCCATACGGGAAAGCGACGTTATCGAAGGCGTAGATGTAATGGAGATCCGGCAGGAGATGCCGAATCTCATCATAGACCGAAAGCCCACCGACGCCGGAATCAAACACCAGCACGGTAGGGCGCGGATTAGAAGGTGTAGCTGCCAGACAAGGTGTATTCCCGTCCTGCAGTTTGGTAGCCATAAACTGTCTCGTAATCTTTATCGAACAGGTTGGCTATTTTACCACGAACTGTAAGGTGTGAGGTGACAGGATACGAAACTGCGACATCCCACAGGCTTACACCGCCCATTTTTACTTTCTCAGACGGGTAAGTACCAAAGTCAGTGTCGTAACGCGTACCGAGATAGTGATAAGTCAGGCTCCAGTCGAAATCATAGATCTGCGTGTCGAGCTGATATTTCACCTGCTGCTTAGCACGACGATCCAGAAGTTCGTTGGTTGCGGCATTTCGGGCATCTACGTAGTCATAGCCAACAGTATGCGTCAACGGACCCGTATCAAACGATGCTGTCGCTTCCACACCTTTAATGCGCGCTTTACCGACGTTGTAATATTGCTGGAGGTTATTATCGAAGTCGATGAGATTATCAACGTCATTACGGTAGCCGGATACGCGCCAGCTCACGCCCGCCGTCAGGCCTTCAAACGCACCTTCCCACTGCTTGCTCTCTTCTGGATCAAGATGGTCATTGCCATAGAAACCGTAGAGTTGACCCAGATTCGGTGCCTTATAGGCCGTACCATAAGAAGCAACGAAACGGTACCCCTCCACGAACTCCCAGGCCGCACTGCTTTGCCAGGTGCCATGACGACCGAACTGAGAGTTGTCATCGCTGCGAACCGCCCCTTCCAGGGTGAAGTCACCAAACTGCTGCAGCCCGGTCAGGTAGACGCCGGTGTTACGCAGGTCGTAGCCGTTGGTCACGTAGTTTGTACCCGGCTCGGTGCTCTGCTTCTGCCAGTCAACGCCCGCGCCAATGTTCCCATGGCCAACATCAACGGAGTTGAGCCACTGGACGTTGTACTGTTTGATTTCATCCAGCGTGGCTGTCGAATCGTAGCGGCCTAAATTTGGGTCGTAGTTATAGTCCTTGCTGTGGCTATAGCTGGTGAGCAGTTGCGAATGAAAGATGTCATCGTTGAAGCGCAATCCTGCATCCCAGGTCTGGCTATAGAGCTGGCGGGTATCGACCAGTACGTCAGGGGTAAAGGAGCTGTAGTAGCCGTCGTAGGCCGTACGGTTGCTGTAGCCAAAGCCGCGCACAAAACCGCTCCACTGGTCTGAGAATGCGTGATCCAGTGCGCCGTAGAGCGTTTTATTCATAAAGCCGTCGCGATCGGTCTGGGCAAGGCCACCATTGTTGCCGTCCGCAACCACATCAAACCCTTTGGTATAGGTGTAATCACCCGCAAGCGTGACGCTCGTGCTGTCGCCCAGTGTTTGCTGAGTACTGCCGCCATAATTCTGGTAGCCGTGCGAGCCTACGCCAGCATTCAGCGTGGTACCGTCCTTCGCACGAGTAGTAATAATGTTTACGACACCACCAATCGCGTCTGAGCCGTATACCGCCGAACGCGGTCCACGAACATATTCGATTCGCTGTACCAGGGAGATTGGGAACTGGCTGAGATCGGACGACCCCGTGACGCCCGCCTGGTTAAGGCGGATCCCATCAACAAGGATCAGGACGTGGCTGGAGTTGGTGCCACGGATAAAGAGAGAGGAGAGTTGCCCCATCCCACCACTTTGCGCCGTATCCACGCCGGGCAGGCGACGCATAACGTCCAGCACCGAGGTCGACTGCCAACGGTCAATATCGGCACGCGTCACAACCGAGGTTGCAGCCAGAATAGTTTTTTCAGGTTGTTCGAAACGATTTGCCGTCACCACCAACGAGTCTGCGCTATCCTGCGCCCAGCCCGAAAATGCCGTGACGGACAACGCCGTCAGCAGCGATACTTTTTTAATCATTGTTAAAGCATCCACAATATAAGAAGGATGCCGCAGGCCTCATCGATAGCACGCGATGATGAAACCAAATGCGACGTGATCCCGGCAGGTCTTCGGGCTAGGTGGCTATATAAGGATGAAGACTTCCCATTTTCACAGTGTCTACAACGCTCATCCCGCCAGTCTTTACCGCTGCGCGTCAGCTCCAGATTTACACTGGATTCCCTTTTCACTCTCAGGAGACCGGAAACAGAATGCTACAATTAGACACGTATGGATGTCCAGACAGCTATTGGCCATTAACTCTGGACATCCCCTGAACAATGCCTACAATCGCCGCGTAATTCTTTATCACTCAGGACGCATCATGACCCCAGAACACCTCCCGACAGAACAGTACGACGCGCAGCTGGCAGAGAAAGTCGTCCGCCTGCAAAGTATGATGACGCCTTTCAACGCGCCCGTTCCCGAGGTGTTCCGCTCTCCTGTCAGCCACTACCGCATGCGTGCAGAGTTCCGCATCTGGCACGACGGTGACGACCTGTACCACATCATTTTCGATCAGCAGACGAAATCCCGCATTCGCGTGGACAGCTTCCCGGCAGCGAGCGAGCTTATCAATCAGCTGATGACGCTGATCGTTGAAGGCGTGCGTAACAACCCGGTGCTGCGCCACAAGCTGTTCCAGATTGACTACCTGACCACGCAAAGCAATCAGGCCATTGTCTCACTGCTGTATCACAAAGCCCTGAACGACGAGTGGCGCGAGCAGGCCGAAGCCCTGCGTGATGCGCTGCGTGCGCAGAACATCAACGTTCACCTGATTGGCCGTGCGACAAAAACCAAAATCATGCTGGATCAGGACTACGTCGACGAGCGCCTGTCGGTGGCGGGTAAAGAAATGGTCTATCGTCAGGTGGAGAACAGTTTTACCCAGCCGAACGCCGCGATGAACGTGCAGATGCTGGAGTGGGCGCTGAAGGCGACGGAAGGGTCTAAGGGCGATCTGCTTGAACTTTACTGCGGTAACGGCAACTTCTCGCTGGCGCTGGCGCGTAACTTCGATCGCGTTCTGGCAACCGAAATCGCCAAACCGTCGGTGGCCGCCGCGCAGTACAACATTGCCGCCAACCATATCGACAACGTGCAGATCATTCGTATGGCCGCAGAAGAGTTCACGCAGGCAATGAACGGCGTACGCCAGTTTAACCGTCTGGAAGGAATCGATCTGAAGAGCTACCAGTGTGAGACGATTTTTGTCGACCCGCCGCGCAGTGGCCTGGACAGCGAAACCGAGAAGATGGTGCAGGCGTACCCGCGTATTTTGTACATCTCCTGTAACCCGGAGACGCTGTGCAAGAACCTGGAAACGTTAAGCCAGACGCACAAGGTTGAACGTCTGGCGCTGTTCGATCAGTTCCCGTATACGCACCATATGGAGTGCGGCGTACTGCTCACGGCGAAGTAATGTGGCCTTGTAGGGCAGGTAAGCGAAGCGCCACCTGCCAAAAAAGCCGGATGGCGCTTCGCTTATCCGGCCTACAATGACAAAAACCTTTACTCCGGTAACTGGCTTTTACGGCTACGCATGCGCGAGCCAATCCAGAACACCAGCGCAACAGACAGTACCGCAGGGAAGAAGTTAGAGCCGATATCCGGATACTCCGCGCGCACCACCGTGCTGTACAGCAATACGCCCAGAATAAAGCAGGCGGCGGCCAGCCCCGGTAACCCCACCGGCATGGTGCGGTTCAGGTAGCGTTGATGCAGGCAGTACACCGTCAGCACCAGCGCAATCAGCGGGAAAATCGAAAACGGCACGATGGAGCTAAAAATAGCGGCGAACGTACCATTAATGGATAAGCCAGCGATCAATGCCAGCAACAGCGTCCCTTTATCCTGACCTGACTGTTTCATTACTCACCTTCACTCTTCGGTTTGATGTGCCAGTTTCTCTTGTTCACGGCGATACCAGTAGTACGCGCCTTTGGAGATCATCCTGAGCTGCAATACCAGTCGCTCTTCAAGCTGCTTGCGTTGTTCAATGCTGACGTCCAGCGCTTCGGCACCTGCGCTGAAAACAATCGTCACCATCGCCTCGGCCTGTGCTTCGGTAAACGCACGCGGCATATGGTTTTCGAGTTCAAGATAGTCGGCAAGTTCCGCGATGAAGTGCTGAATTTCGCGCGCGACGGCGGCACGAAACGCCGCCGACGTGCCCGAACGCTCGCGCAGAAGCAGACGAAACGCGTTGGGGTTATTGCCGATAAATTCCATAAAGGTCGACACGGAGGTACGGATCACGCTGCCCCCTTTGGCGATACGCTGACGCGCCTGGCGCATCAGCTGGCGCAGCATCAAACCGCTCTCGTCGACCATGGTCAGGCCCAGTTCATCCACATCACGGAAGTGACGATAGAAGGACGTTGGCGCAATCCCGGCCTCGCGTGCGACTTCGCGCAGGCTCAAACTGGCAAAACTTCGCTCAGCACTCAGTTGACTGAATGCGGCTTCCACCAGCGAACGCCGGGTTTTCTCTTTTTGTTGTGCTCTTACGCCCATCACGATAGTTGAATCCTTCCAAAGGCCTGATGGCACTATACCAGAGAATAAAATTAATCTGTTTACCTGGCTTTGTGAATGATTGTTTACGTGCGGTTTGTGCTCCACTGCCGGAAAAAAGCACAACGATAATTGGGTTACTCTGGCAATGATGTTATGATTCTGTTGCTTTTATGTATAAGAACAGGTAAGCCTTACCATGCCACATTCCTACGATTACGACGCAATAGTTATTGGTTCCGGCCCCGGCGGCGAAGGTGCTGCTATGGGTCTGGTGAAACAGGGAGCCAGAGTAGCGGTCATTGAGCGCTACCATAATGTCGGCGGCGGTTGCACCCACTGGGGCACCATCCCTTCGAAAGCCCTCCGCCACGCCGTTAGCCGCATTATCGAATTTAACCAGAATCCTCTTTACAGCGACCACTCCCGACTTCTTCGTTCCTCTTTTGCCGACATCCTGAATCACGCGGATACCGTCATTAATCAGCAGACGCGCATGCGTCAGGGGTTTTATGAGCGTAACCACTGTGAAATTTTGCAGGGCAACGCGCATTTTGTGGATGAACACACCCTGGCACTCGAATGCCACGACGGGTCGGTTGAAACCATCACCGCTGAAAAATTTGTGATTGCCTGCGGTTCACGCCCGTACCATCCGGCCGACGTGGACTTCTCGCACCCGCGCGTCTACGACAGCGACTCGATTCTGAGCCTGCACCATGAACCCCGCCACGTCATTATCTATGGCGCAGGGGTCATTGGTTGCGAATATGCGTCGATCTTCCGCGGAATGGACGTCAAAGTTGACCTGATCAATACTCGCGACCGCCTGCTGGCCTTCCTCGATCAGGAGATGTCGGACTCCCTCTCCTACCACTTCTGGAACAGCGGCGTGGTGATTCGCCACAACGAAGAGTACGAGAAGATCGAAGGCTGCGACGACGGGGTGATCATGCACCTCAAGTCAGGCAAGAAGCTGAAAGCGGACTGCCTCCTGTACGCCAACGGCCGTACCGGCAACACCGATTCCCTGCAGCTGGAAAATATCGGGCTTGAAACCGACAGCCGCGGTCAGCTGAAGGTCAACAGCATGTATCAGACCGCCCTGCCGCACGTTTACGCGGTCGGCGACGTGATTGGCTACCCAAGCCTGGCCTCCGCCGCTTACGACCAGGGACGCATTGCGGCTCAGGCGCTGGTGAAGGGCGAAGCGACGGCGCATCTGATCGAAGATATCCCGACGGGTATCTACACCATCCCGGAAATCAGCTCAGTCGGCAAAACCGAGCAGCAGCTGACGTCAATGAAGGTGCCTTACGAGGTGGGTCGTGCGCAGTTTAAACATCTGGCGCGGGCGCAAATCGTGGGGATGAGCGTGGGTACGCTGAAAATTCTGTTCCATCGCGAGACGAAAGAGATCCTCGGGATTCACTGCTTTGGTGAACGCGCCGCGGAAATCATTCATATCGGCCAGGCGATCATGGAGCAGAAAGGTGGTGGTAACACCATTGAGTACTTCGTCAACACCACCTTTAACTACCCGACCATGGCGGAAGCCTATCGGGTAGCCGCGCTGAACGGCTTAAACCGCCTGTTTTAACGCGCTGTCAAAATGGCCATCCATCGCACCGCGGATGGCCTCTGCCAGCTGCTCATAGCGGCTGCGCAGCGGTGAACCCGGGCGATAAACCAGGCCAATCGTACGACGCGGCTCTGGCTTAATGCACGGCAAGTAGACCACGCCATCACGCTTACGCTCGTGCGGCACCGCCAGCGCAGGCAGCAGCGTAATACCGCTTCCCGCCGCGACCATATTTCGCAGGGTTTCCAGGCTGGTTGCGCGGAAGTGGGTATCTTCATCAGCACCCGCTTCGAAACAGAAGCCCATCGCCTGGTCGCGCAGGCAGTGGCCATCTTCCAGCATCAGCAGCTTTTCACCCGCCAGATCGGCCATCGGCACGCGATCGCGGTTCGCCCACGGGTGATCTTCATAGATCGCCAGCATCATCGGCTCATCGAACAGCGGCACTTCAATAAAGGCTTCACTCTCTTTTACCAGTGCCAGAATGGCGCAGTCGAGCTTGCCGCTGTCCAGCTGCGCCAGCAGCTGATGCGTCTGCGCTTCATGCAGGTACATTTCGAGTTTCGGGAACGTCTGGTGCAGCATCGGAATGATGTGCGGTAACAGGTACGGGCCAACGGTTGGGATCAGGCCAATATGCAGCGGGCCGGACATGGCCTCCCCCTGCTGGCTTGCCATTTCCTTGAGCACTTTGACCTCGCGCAGCACGGTGCGCGCCTGATCCACCAGCAGAAGACCTGCCTGTGTGAACAGAACCTTACGACTGGTGCGCTCCAGCAGCATCACGCCCAGCTCGTCTTCAAGCTTGCGGATCTGGCCGCTCAGCGTGGGCTGGCTGACGTGGCAGGAATCTGCCGCGCGGCGAAAGTGACGATGCTCGGCTAACGCTACCAGGTATTCAAGATCACGAATATTCATTATTCATCCTCCGTCGCCACGATAGTTCATGGCGATAGATAGCATAGCAACGAACGATTATCCCTATCAAGCATTCTGTTGAATAATACACCACATAGACGAGGCGGCACGTGTTTGACCCTTGACGTCCCCGCCACCGTCAGCGAGTTTCTCTCAAAACTCGAACAACTAAAGCCAACGTGAACTTTTGCGGACCCCGTGGTCCGCTTTTTTTTGCGTAAAAAAGCCCAACTCAGGGTTGGGCTGGGGTTTTGTAGGTCGGGTAAGGCGAAGCCGCCACCCGACGTTTCAGGCATCAAATCAGGCGGTTTTTCGCCTCCGCAATGGCCTGCGCCACCTGCTTAGGCGACACGCCGCCTTTCGCCGCACGCTTATCCAGGCAGGACTGCAGCGCCAGAATCGGATACACATCATCCCCGATAGCCGCGCTGAATTTTTGCAGATCGGCCAGCGCCAGATCTTCCAGCGGTTTACCCTGACGAATGGCTTCCACTACCGCTTCACCGACAATATGGTGCGCTTCACGGAACGGTACGCCCTTCGCTACCAGATAATCCGCCAGCTCGGTAGAGTTCGCATAGCCCTGCTGCGCCGCTTCCTGACAGCGCGGACGCTTCACCTGAATGCCGTCCAGCACCAGCGCGCCCATATGCAGACAGTCGAGCCAGGTGTCGAGCGCGTCGAACAGCCCTTCTTTGTCTTCCTGCATATCTTTGTTGTACGCCAGCGGCAGCCCTTTCAGGGTCATCATCATGCCGGTCAGCGCGCCCTGCACGCGGCCACATTTCCCGCGGATCAGCTCCAGCGCGTCCGGGTTTTTCTTCTGCGGCATCAGGGATGAGCCTGACGTCACGCGGTCGGACAGCTCAACGAAGCCCGCTTCACCGGAGTTAAAGAAAATCAGATCTTCGGCAAAGCGCGACAGGTGCACCATGCCGATAGACGCATTGGAGAGCAGCTCCAGCACGTGGTCACGGTCAGAGACGCTGTCCAGGCTGTTACGGGTGGCGGAGGCAAAGCCCAGCCAGCCTGCCAGCTGTTCACGGTCGATTTCGTAAGCGGTACCCGCCAGCGCGCCGCTGCCCAGCGGGCTGACGTCCAGACGCTTCAGGGTATCCTGCAGACGGCTTTCGTCACGCGCCAGCATCTCAACGTAGGCCAGACACCAGTGCGCAAAGGTCACCGGCTGCGCGCGCTGCAGGTGGGTATAACCCGGCATCACCGCGTCCTGATTGTTCTGTGCGGTCTCCACCAGCGCGGTCTGCAGCTGACGGTTAGCCGCCAGCAGTTCGCCAACGGTATCTTTACACCACAGCTTCAGGTCGGTGGCGACCTGGTCGTTACGGCTACGGCCGGTGTGCAGCTTTTTACCCAACTGGCCGACCTTGTCGATCAGTTTGCCTTCCACCCAGCTGTGAATATCTTCAGCATCGCTCTGCAGAATTTGCTGCGGATCCAGACGTACCTCTTCCAGCAGGTTGTTCAGCGCCTCTTCCAGCTGCTGCTGTTCGTCTGCGGTCAGTACGCCAACGGTCACCAGCGCTTTGGACCAGGCCACAGAGCCGACAATATCCTGTTCGGCCAGGCGGTAGTCGAAGCGCAAAGAGTCGTTGAACTGTTTGAACCGCTGATCCGCTGCCTGTGTAAAACGCCCACCCCAAAGTGCCATAACGAATTTCCTTAATGATGATATTTTTGCCCGGTGGCGCTGCGCTTACCGGGCCTACAAAATTCACGTAGGCCGGATAAGCGAAGCGCCATCCGGCACAGAATCTTAAGCCAGAATACGCGTGCCAATCGGCGTGCCGTTAAACAGCGCCGGAAGCTGCTCCGCGTGACGCCAGGAGGCGATATCAACCGGACGGCCCAGCGTGCGCGCCGCATCCAGCGCGGCGTTCACTTTGACGATCATGCCGTCGGTGATGATGCCCTGCGCAATCAGCTGCTCGGCTTTTGCCGCAGTCATTTCCGCAATGCGCTGGCCTTTTCCGTCCAGAATGCCGCTCACGTCGGAGAGCAGGATCAGGTCCGCACCCAGCGTTGCCGCCAGTGCAGTTGCCGCCTGGTCAGCGTTAACGTTCATCAGCTCGCCCTCTTCGGTCACGCCGATAGAGCTCACCACCGGCAGGAAACCGCCTTCCAGCAACGTGTTAATCAGCTTAGGCGAACCCGGCTGCGCCAGTCCAACGTGACCGAGCGCTTCGTCGAGCTGGGTCACTTTTACGCTGTCGCCATCGCCCAGATAGAGGCCAACGGAGGCAATGTGGTGTTTCTTCGCCCAGGACAGCAGGGTTTTGTTCGCTGTACCCGCCAGCGCACCGGTGATAATGTCAATCTGGTCCGCAGGCGTCACGCGCAGGCCGTTTTTCTTGATCACCGGCAGGTTGAGCCCTTTCATCAGTTCATCCACCACGCAGCCGCCGCCGTGCACAATCACCAGCGGACGTTGGTGTGAT
Organism: Enterobacter cloacae complex sp. 2021EL-01169; assembly: GCF_020733125.1. Taxonomy (NCBI): domain Bacteria; kingdom Pseudomonadati; phylum Pseudomonadota; class Gammaproteobacteria; order Enterobacterales; family Enterobacteriaceae; genus Enterobacter; species Enterobacter cloacae complex sp. 2021EL-01169. The sequence continues at coordinate 123,936 of NZ_JAJFTC010000012.1, read as the reverse complement.
TCGCGATAGTTCACCAGCGCGGTAAACAGACGCTCCAGCGCTTCTTCGCTGTCCAGCAGTACACCACCGAGTTTGATAATTAATGGGTTCATCATCACACCTTAAATAAGAGCCTGCGTTTCCGGGAAACCGAAACGAATATTTGCACACTGCATTGCCTGAGCGGCAGCGCCTTTCAGTAAGTTATCTTCTGCGGCCACCACGATGAGATGCTCACCCTGCACGGCAAAGCCGATGTCGCAGAACGGCAGGCCGACCACATTTTTCAGCGCCGGCACGCCTTTGTCGTACAGGCGCACCAGCGGTTTGTCCGCATACGCCTGCGTGAAGACCTCATTCACCTGCTCTTTGGTCACGCCAGGCTTCAGGCGGCAGGTAATGGTTTCGAGGATCCCACGCGGGAAGCTGCCCAGATGCGGCGTGAAAATCACGTCCGCGCCCAGATGGGTGGTGATTTCAGGATGATGGCGATGATTAAACACGCCATACGGCTGAAGGCTCACTTCGCAGAAGCTGTTGGAGATCGCCGCCTTGCGCCCTGCTCCGCTCACGCCGCTGGTGGCGTTGATCACCGGCCACTGGTTCAGATCCAGCAGCCCGGCGTCGATCAGCGGTTTCAGCGAAAGCTGCGCCGCCGTCGGGTAGCAGCCCGGAACGGCAATCAGATCCGCTTCTTTCAGTTTATCTGCGCTCCACTCCGCCAGGCCGTACACCGCTTTTTCAAGCAGATCCGGATGCTGATGGGTGAAACCGTAATATTTTTCGTAGAACGCGCCGTCGTTAACGCGGAACGCGCCGGAGAGGTCGAAGACCACGCAGCCAGCCGCAAGGAACTGCGGCGCCAGGTCGTGGCTGACCTCGTGCGCGGTGGCTAAAAACACCACGTCGACGCCGTCGGTAAACTCGCTGATGTCAGACATGGGCTGCAAAGGCAGATCGACCAGGCCCTTAAGCTGCGGATGCAAATCGGAAATTAACTTTCCTGCATCATTGCTTTGCGCTGACACGGTCAAAGCGGTTATGGTCATATGTGGATGGCGATTCACGTAGCTTACAAGCTCTGCGCCCGCATAACCGCTAGCGCCTACAATCAGCGTATTCAACATCGGGTTCCTTTATGCTCAACGTTAATGTATTTTTATTCACATTTATTGCATGAATATTGATACTATCACGACCTAAGGTGTGTCAACAATGAAAATGAACTTACCGCCATTTATCGAGATCTACCGCGCCCTGATTGCCACACCGTCCATCAGCGCAACGGAAGAAGCGCTGGATCAGAGCAATGAGTCTTTAATCAATCTGCTGGCGGGTTGGTTTAGCGATCTTGGGTTTAACGTTGAGGTTCAGCCCGTCCCCGGCACTCGTCACAAATTTAACCTGCTCGCCAGTACCGGAACCGGTGCGGGCGGCCTGCTGCTGGCCGGTCACACCGACACCGTGCCGTTTGACGATGGCCGCTGGACGCGCGATCCGTTCACCCTGACCGAGCACGACAACAAGCTCTACGGTCTGGGCACCGCAGACATGAAAGGCTTCTTCGCCTTTATCCTCGACGCGCTGCGTGACGTGGACGTGACGAAGCTGAAAAAACCGCTCTACATTCTGGCGACCGCCGATGAAGAAACCAGCATGGCGGGCGCGCGCTACTTTTCAGAAAACACGTCGATTCGTCCGGATTGCGCGATCATCGGCGAGCCGACGTCTCTGCAACCGATTCGCGCACATAAAGGCCATATCTCTACCGCCGTGCGCGTGCTCGGCCAGTCCGGCCACTCCAGCGATCCGGCGCGCGGCGTCAACGCCATTGAGCTGATGCATGACGCTATCGGCCGCATCATGACCCTGCGCGACGATCTGAAAGAGCGTTACCACTATGAGGCGTTCACCGTGCCGTATCCAACGCTCAATCTCGGCAGCCTGCACGGCGGTGATGCCTCGAACCGTATCTGCGCCTGCTGCGAGCTGCACATGGACATCCGACCGCTGCCGGGCATGACCCTGAGCGATCTGGATGGTTTACTGAACGAAGCGCTGGCCCCGGTGAGTGAGCGCTGGCCGGGCCGCCTGACGGTCTCGGAACTGCACCCGCCGATCCCGGGTTATGAATGCCCGCCGGACCATCAGCTGGTCGAAGTGGTGGAAAAGCTGCTCGGTGAAAAAACTGACGTGGTGAATTACTGCACCGAAGCGCCGTTTATTCAGACGCTGTGCCCGACGCTGGTTCTTGGCCCCGGCTCCATCAACCAGGCGCACCAGCCGGATGAATATCTTGAAACCCGCTTTATCAAGCCGACCCGCGAACTGATTACCCAGGTTGTACATCATTTCTGCTGGCATTAATGACCTTTCCCCTCTCGGAAGAGAGGGGAAAATCCCGCGATCTCCGTCACATTTCCATAAGCATCTCTTATCTGACGCAATGCGAATTAAATTTCGTAAATTGCCCACATTTATTCGTTTGCTGAACCGTTTTCGCAGCAATTGACGACGGGGGTTTTACGTGGCTTTATAAAGGGAGATGACAAAATAATGTCCAGAAGATTTTCGCCTGGGCATAAACAAAAATGATGGGGTGACTGGGTTTTTATGAACGAACAATATTCCGCGTTGCGTAGTAATGTCAGTATGCTCGGCAAAGTGCTTGGAGATACCATCAAAGATGCGTTGGGGGAGAACATCCTCGACCGCGTTGAAACCATCCGCAAGCTGTCTAAATCTTCCCGTGCCGGTAACGAGGCCAGTCGTCAGGAGCTGCTCACCACCTTGCAGAACCTCTCGAACGACGAGCTGCTGCCCGTTGCACGCGCATTCAGCCAGTTCCTGAACCTGGCCAACACCGCTGAGCAATACCACAGCATTTCGCCAAACGGCGAAGCGGCCAGCAACCCGGAAGTCATTGCCCGCACCCTTCGTAAACTGAAAGACCAGCCAGACCTCAACGAAGCCACCATCAAAAAAGCAGTGGAGTCACTTTCGCTGGAGCTGGTACTGACCGCTCACCCAACCGAGATCACCCGTCGCACCCTGATCCACAAAATGGTGGAAGTGAACAACTGCCTGAAGCAGCTGGATAACAAAGACATTGCCGACTATGAACGCAACCAGCTGATGCGCCGCCTGCGCCAGCTGATTGCTCAGTCCTGGCACACCGATGAAATTCGTAAGCATCGCCCAAGCCCGGTCGACGAAGCTAAATGGGGCTTTGCGGTGGTGGAAAACAGCCTGTGGGAAGGGGTACCGAACTACCTGCGCGAGCTGAACGAACAGCTGGAAGCGAACCTGGGCTACCGTCTGCCGGTCGACTTTGTGCCGGTCCGCTTTACCTCCTGGATGGGCGGCGACCGCGACGGCAACCCAAACGTCACCGCAGAAATCACCCGTCACGTCCTGCTGCTGAGCCGCTGGAAAGCGACCGATCTGTTCCTGAAAGACATTCAGGTACTGATCTCCGAGCTGTCGATGGTAGAAGCGACGCCGGAACTGCGCGCGCTGGCCGGTGAAGAAGGCGCCAGCGAGCCGTACCGTTTCCTGATGAAAAAACTGCGTGGTCAGCTGATGGCCACTCAGGCCTGGCTGGAAGCGCGCCTGAAAGGCCAGCGTCTGCCAAAACCAGAAGGGCTGCTGAGCCAGAACGAGCAGCTCTGGGAGCCGCTGTACGCCTGTTATAAATCACTCCAGGCGTGCGGGATGGGCATCATTGCCAACGGCGAACTGCTCGACACCCTGCGTCGCGTGAAGTGTTTCGGCGTGCCGCTGGTACGTATCGACGTGCGTCAGGAAAGTACCCGTCATACCGAAGCGCTGGGCGAGCTGACCCGCTACCTCGGCATCGGCGACTATGAAAGCTGGTCCGAAGCCGACAAACAGGCGTTCCTGATCCGCGAGCTGAACTCCAAGCGCCCTCTGCTGCCGCGCAACTGGGAGCCAAGCAACGATACCCGCGAAGTGCTCAACACCTGTAAAGCGATCGTGGACGCACCGAAAGGATCGGTCGCCGCCTATGTGATCTCCATGGCGAAAACCCCGTCCGACGTGCTGGGCGTTCACCTCCTGCTGAAAGAAGCGGGCATTGACTACGCCCTGCCGGTCGCCCCGCTGTTTGAAACCCTCGACGACCTGAACAACGCCAACGACGTGATGAGCCAGCTGCTGAACATCGACTGGTATCGCGGCTTTATTCAGGGCAAACAGATGGTGATGATCGGCTATTCCGACTCCGCAAAAGATGCGGGCGTGATGGCGGCGTCCTGGGCGCAGTATCAGGCGCAGGACGCACTGATCAAAACCTGCGAGAAAGCCGGTATCGAGCTGACCCTGTTCCACGGACGCGGTGGCTCCATTGGCCGTGGCGGCGCGCCAGCACACGCGGCACTGCTGTCACAGCCGCCGGGAAGCCTGAAAGGCGGCCTGCGCGTCACCGAGCAGGGCGAGATGATCCGCTTCAAGTACGGCCTGCCGGAAGTGACCATCAGCAGCCTGTCGCTTTATACCAGCGCGATCCTCGAAGCCAACCTGCTGCCACCGCCGGAGCCAAAAGAATCCTGGTGCCGCATCATGGACGAGCTGTCAGGCATCTCCTGCGATCTGTACCGCGGCTATGTGCGTGAAAACAAAGATTTCGTCCCTTACTTCCGTTCAGCCACGCCTGAGCAGGAGCTGGGTAAACTGCCGCTGGGCTCACGTCCTGCCAAGCGTCGTCCGACCGGCGGCGTTGAATCCCTGCGCGCCATTCCGTGGATCTTCGCCTGGACGCAGAACCGCTTAATGCTGCCCGCCTGGCTGGGTGCCGGTGCCGCGCTGCAAAAAGTGGTGGAAGACGGTAAACAGAGCGAACTGGAAACCATGTGCCGCGACTGGCCGTTCTTCTCTACCCGTCTGGGAATGCTGGAGATGGTCTTCTCGAAGGCCGACCTGTGGCTGGCGGAATACTACGATCAGCGCCTGGTGAAGCCAGAGCTGTGGGCGCTGGGCAAAGAGCTGCGCGAACTGCTGGAAGGCGACATCAAAGTGGTGCTGGACATCGCTAACGACTCACACCTGATGGCGGACCTGCCGTGGATTGCCGAGTCTATCCAGCTGCGTAACATCTACACCGACCCGCTGAACGTCCTGCAGGCAGAGCTGCTGCACCGTTCGCGTCTGGCAGAAGAAGAAGGGAAAGAGCCGGATCCACGCGTTGAACAGGCGCTGATGGTGACGATTGCGGGCGTTGCGGCAGGTATGCGTAACACCGGCTAATGCTTTACGCCCGGCGGCGCTGCGCTTGCACGGGCCTACGATAAGTAGGCCGGGTAAGCGTTAGCGCCACCCGGCAAATTTCGGTAGTCTCCTTATGCATTCCGATATCACCCAGATTTTGACAGACCTGGTGAACCGCACGTTACCGCTGGGTCAGATTCATTTCTCAGCGCTGGCTGAACAGCATCCCCGAACCTCTCCCTGCCTCGGCATTACCCTTGACACACCCTGCGAGGCGATTTTTTCTTTTTTTGGACAAATTACGCATCCTGCGCCTCACGCCCTGAGCATACATTTCGGTAAGCAGCAGCTTACAATCGAGTTACAGCATGACAATGTGCTCTTACAACAACTCCAGGTTGCCCGACGTGGTCCGCGAACGGGGGCTTTTCTTCTGCAAACGCTCACCGAATTACAGATGCAGCCAGAAGAGCAGGACACAGCAAGGCTGGTGGTTTTAAGCCTGCTCAGCCACTGCCGGGATCTGCTTGGAAGCGAAATTCACACCGACAGCCGCAGCCGGGCACTGTTCGAAGCCGTTCGGAGCTATATCGAAGAAAATTATGCCTCTTTGTTAACTCGCGAATCCGTGGCACAGGCGTTCTACATCTCACCAAACTACCTTTCCCATCTATTCCAGAAAGTCGGCAGCGTCGGATTCAATGAATATTTAACAAAAACGCGCCTGGAACATGCGCGTCAGCTGCTGAAAGGCTACGATCTCAAAATTAAAGATATCGCCACACGCTGTGGATTTACGGACAGCAACTACTTTTGCCGTCTCTTTCGCAAGCACACCGAACGTTCCCCTTCCGAATATCGACGCCAGTACCACAGCCAGCTGATCGCCAAAAAGTAGCATTGTGATCGCTCTCTCACTTCGCCAAGGACATTACATTTGTCCAGTATTTGGCAAAATTGACCTGTATTCGCCGCGCCTGGGTGCGCCGTATCCTTTATTCAACCTTTCTGACTTAAGGAAAAATAATGGAACTGTACCTGGATACCGCCAACGTGGCGGAAGTTGAACGCCTGGCGCGCATTTTTCCCATTGCGGGCGTTACCACCAACCCGAGCATCATTGCCGCCAGCCGTGAATCCATCTGGGACGTGCTGCCGCGCCTGCAACAAGCCATCGGGCCGGAAGGCACGCTGTTTGCTCAAACCATGAGCCGCGATTCCGAAGGCATGGTGGCAGAAGCCAAACGTCTGAGTAACGCTATTCCGGGCATTGTGGTGAAAATCCCGGTGACGGCTCAGGGACTTATCGCAATTAAGGCCTTGAAAAAAGAGGGGATAACCACGCTGGGCACCGCCGTTTACAGCGCGGCGCAGGGCTTGCTCGCCGCACTCGCAGGGGCGAAATATGTCGCGCCGTACGTCAACCGCGTCGACGCGCAGGGCGGTGACGGCATTCGCATGGTTCAGGAACTGCAGTCCCTGCTGGAGCTGCACGCGCCGGACAGTAAAGTGCTGGCCGCCAGCTTCAAAACGCCGCGTCAGGCGCTCGACTGCCTGTTGGCAGGATGTGAAGCAATCACGCTTCCCTTAGACGTAGCGCAACACATGCTCGGTACGCCGGCGGTAGAGTCAGCCATAGAGAAGTTCGAGCAGGACTGGAAAAACGCGTTTGGTAACCTCAACCTCTAAGGGAGAACTGTTATGGACCGTATCATTCAATCGCCGGGGAAATATATCCAGGGCGCGGATGTGCTGACCCGTCTCGGCGACTATCTGAAACCCCTGGCAAACCGCTGGCTGGTCGTCGGCGATAAGTTTGTGCTGGGTTTTGCCGAAGAGACCCTGCGCCAGAGTTTTAAAAAAGCCGAACTGCATGCCGAAATTGCGCCGTTTGGCGGCGAATGTTCGCAAAATGAAATCGATCGTCTGAAAAAGCTGGCCGACAGCGCCGACTGCCCGGCAGTACTGGGTATTGGTGGCGGTAAAACGCTGGATACCGCGAAAGCGCTGGCTCACTTTATGGACGTGCCGGTCGCCATTGCGCCGACTATCGCGTCCACCGACGCGCCGTGCAGCGCCCTTTCCGTTATTTACACCGACAGCGGCGAGTTCGATCGCTACCTGATGCTGCCGCACAACCCGAACATGGTCATTGTGGATACGAAAGTGGTAGCAGGTGCGCCTGCACGTCTGCTGGCCGCCGGGATTGGCGACGCGCTGGCGACCTGGTTTGAAGCACGCGCCTGCTCGCGCAGCGGCGCGACCACTATGGCCGGGGGTAAATGCACACAGGCGGCATTAGCGCTCGCCGAGCTGTGCTACAACACGCTGGTTGAAGAGGGTGAAAAAGCGATGCTGGCGGCGGAACAGCATGTGGTGACGCCTGCGCTGGAACGCATCATCGAAGCCAACACCTATCTCAGCGGCGTCGGCTTTGAAAGCGGCGGGCTGGCGGCTGCACACGCTATTCATAACGGCATGACGGCGGTGCCGGACGCGCATCACTTCTATCATGGGGAGAAAGTGGCGTTTGGTACGCTGACGCAGCTGGTGCTGGAAAACGCGCCGGTAGAAGAAATTGAGACCGTCGCGGCGCTTTGCCACAGCGTAGGGCTGCCGCTCACGCTGGCACAGCTGAACATCAAAGAGGATATTCCGGCCAAAATGCGTCTGATCGCCGAAGCCTCTTGCGCGGAAGGAGAAACGATCCACAACATGCCGGGGGGCGTCACGCCGGATCAGGTGTATGCGGCGCTGCTGGTGGCAGACCAGTATGGACAGCGATTCCTGCAGGAGTGGGAGTAATAAAAAAGCCGGGTGGCGCTGCGCTTACCCGGCCTACATGGCACTTTAATTTGTAGGCCGGGTAAGGCGTAGCCGCCACCCGGCACACTGGCTACTTCACGTCAAACCGATCCAGATCCATGACCTTCGCCCAGGCGGCAACGAAGTCGCGGACAAACTTCTCATGCGCATCATCGCTGGCGTAAACCTCGGCCAGCGCGCGCAGGACGGCGTTAGAGCCGAAGACCAGATCGGCGCGGGTGGCGGTATATTTCACTTCACCGCTGGTGCGATCGCTTCCGGCAAACAGCTCATTGGACTCATCGGTCGCCTTCCACTGCGTGTTCATATCCAGCAGATTCACGAAGAAATCAGTGCTCAGCACGCCTTCGCGGTTGGTGAACACGCCGTTTTTACTGCCATCAAAGTTGGCACCCAGTACGCGCAGGCCGCCAATCAGCACCGTCAGTTCTGGCGCAGTCAGCGTCAGCTGTTGGGCTTTATCAATCAGCAGAGACTCCGTGGTGGACACATCCACCTGCGCACGGTAGTTGCGGAAACCATCGGCAATCGGTTCGAGCAGGTTAAACATCTCGATAGCCGTCTGATCCTGACGCGCATCAACGCGGCCCGGCGTGAACGGTACGGTGACATACACACCTGCCGCTTTTGCGGCCTGCTCAACGCCTACCGCGCCCGCCAGCACGATGATATCGGCCAGAGAGGCTTTGTTGGTGGTGCGCTGGATAGCTTCCAGGGCTGGCAGCGCGCGAACCGCCGCAGCGTTCACGTCCCAGTCGCGCTGAGGCGCCAGCGCCAGACGCGCGCCGTTGGCACCGCCACGCTTATCGCCACCGCGGAAGGTCGAGGCTGACGCCCAGGCAACGGAAACCAGTTCGCTCACGGAGAGACCAGAGGCAGCAATTTCCGCCTTCAGGCTTTCAATGTCTTCTTTCGTCGGATTGAACACCGCCTGCGGCAGCGGGTCCTGCCAAATCAGATCTTCTTTCGGCACTTCCGGGCCAAGGTAACGCGATTTTGGCCCCATATCACGGTGGGTCAGCTTGAACCAGGCACGCGCGAAGGCTTCGTTGAAGGCCTGCGGATCGTTCAGGAAGCGGCGGGAAATCTTTTCGAATTCCGGGTCGAAGCGCAGCGTCAGGTCGGTGACCAGCATGGTAGGCTTGCGTTTTTTCGACGGGTCGAACGGATCGGGCATGATTTCCGGCGCATCCACGGCTTCAAACTGAATCGCCCCTGCCGGGCTGCGGGTCTGTACCCATTCGTATTTGAACAGGTTCTCGAAGAAGTAGTTGCTCCACTGTGTCGGGGTTTGTGACCAGATGACTTCCAGACCGGAGGTAATGGCATCAGCGCCAACCCCCGTGCCGTGCGTGCTGGCCCAGCCCAGGCCCTGTGCTTCAATCGGTGAGGCTTCGGGGTCGGTACCCACGTGGGTGGCTTCACCCGCGCCGTGAGTCTTGCCGAGGGTGTGGCCGCCTGCAATCAGCGCGACGGTCTCTTCATCGTTCATGCCCATGTTGCCGAAGGTCGCACGAATCGCTGCCGCCGCTGACAGCGGTTCACCGCTGGCGTTCGGCCCTTCCGGGTTCACGTAGATCAGGCCCATTTCGGTGGCTGCCAGAGGACGCTTAGCCAGTGCTTCCGGGTCACGGTGGGTCAGCCAGGCTTTTTCATCACCCCAGTTCACGTCCAGATCCGGTTCCCAGACGTCTTCACGCCCGGCACCAAAACCAAAGGTACGGAAGCCGGAGTTCTCCAGCGCCACGTTACCCGCGAGGATAAACAGGTCGGCCCAGGAGATTTTTTGTCCGTATTTTTTCTTGATAGGCCACAGCAGACGGCGCGCTTTATCCAGGCTTACGTTATCCGGCCAGGAGTTCAGTGGCGCAAAGCGCTGTTGACCGCGTCCTGCCCCACCGCGCCCGTCCACGGAGCGATAGGTACCCGCACCGTGCCACGCCATACGGATAAACAGGCCCGCATAGCTGCCCCAGTCGGCTGGCCACCACGGTTGAGAGTCGGTTAAAAGTGCTTTGAGGTCGCCTTTAAGGGCAGAGTAATCAAGCTTGCTGAATTCTTTGCGGTAGTCGAAGTCTTCACCCAGCGGGTTCGAACGATTGGAATGTTGGTTAAGAAGATCGATGCGGAGTTGTTTTGGCCACCAGTCGCGGCTGCCTGTACCTGCGCCCGCGCTGTGATCGACGCCGCCCTGATGGAACGGGCATTTGCCGACTGATGCCGCTTTATTGGTCTCGTCTGACGTGCTCATCGCTATGCTCCCTTTTACAGTGTTACCGTTACGATATACACCACTAGCAATAAGTTATAGTTGAATTAATCCACAGATTCGATAGCTGATACCTTTTAACTTTTTACCCTGTTAAAAAGCCCTCTATTTAAGAGGGCTTTTGGTGTTTTACGCGGGGCGAACGCCCAGAGTATGGCAGATGGCATAGCTCATCTCCGCGCGGTTTAGCGTGTAAAAGTGGAAGTCTTTCACCCCTTCACGGCTTAAGATTTTCACCATGTCCATGGCGATATTGGCCCCCACCAGCTTGCGGGTTTCCGGGTCATGATCCAGACCTTCGTACATTTTGGACATCCACAGCGGAATGCGCACGTTGGTCATATCGGCGAATTTCTTCGCCTGTTTGAAGTTAGAGACCGGCAGAATGCCCGGGATAATTTCAACCTCGATGCCCGCGGAGACGCAGCGGTCACGGAAGCGCAGGTAGCTTTCGACATCAAAGAAGAACTGGGTAATGGCGCGGTTGGCACCAGCCTCCACTTTACGCTTGAGGTTAAGCAGATCCGCCTGGGCGCTTTTCGCTTCCGGGTGAACCTCAGGGTAAGCAGCCACGGAGATATCGAAATCTGCCACCTCTTTCAGCAGCCCAACCAGGTCGGCCGCATACATCTCTGGCTTGCCGCTGCCGGGCGGGAGGTCGCCGCGCAGTGCGACAATATGACGGATGCCGTTATTCCAGTAGTCCTGGGCGATGGCACGCAGCTCGTCGCGGGTGGCGTCGATACAGGTGAGGTGCGGCGCCGCTTCCAGACCGGTACGATCTTTGATGCCTTTAATGATGCTGTGCGTACGGTCACGCTCGCCAGAGTTCGCACCGTAGGTCACGGAGACAAACTTTGGTTTCAGGCTGCTGAGACGATCGATAGAGCTCCACAGGGTTTGCTCCATTTCACTGGTGCGCGGCGGGAAAAATTCAAAAGAGACGTTAATCTGACCGTTTACTTCGGCCAGGCTCTGGTTCAGTGCTTCCCGCTGGTTGGCGTGAAAAAAGCTCATACCCTACCCCTATCAATCGCGTGTCATTGTCTGTTGTGTTGTGAACTTCTATACGTTTAGACGTCCAGATGTAAAAATGACGGAAAAGCGGAGGGACGTCAATAGAAATAATCAACAATAACGGTGAGGTTTGCTCAGGGAAGATGAGGGAAATTCATGATGGGGGTGAGCGCGGTCCGATGCCCTCACCCTAACCCTCTCCCACAGGGAGAGGGAAATTGAGTTTTTACAGCAGCTTAGCCAGACGGTTAATGTCGGACTGGATCGCCCCGGCGGTGACGTCGCGCCCGGCGCCCGGGCCGCGGATCACCAGCGGGTTATCGCGGTACCAGCGGCTTTCGATGGCGAAGACGTTATCGCACGGCAACAGCGCCGCCAGCGGATGTTCAGGACGCACCGCCTCGACACCGACGCGCGCTTTTCCGTTGGCCTCAAAACGTGCCACGTAACGCAGCACCAGACCCATCTCGTTCGCCGCTTCCAGACGCTGCACCATCTGCTCGTTAAGCTCTTCACCATTCTCAAAGAAATGATCCACCGAGCCTTCCTCACAGCCGGCAGGCACCAGCGACTCGACGCGGACGGAATCCGGCTCGATGTCATAACCTGCTTCACGCGCCAGGATCACCAGCTTGCGCATCACGTCTTTACCGGAGAGGTCAACGCGCGGATCGGGTTCCGTTAAGCCCTGCTGCCACGCCTGATCCACCAGGTCGGTGAACGGTACAGTGCCGTCGAACTGCAGGAACAGCCAGGAGAGCGTACCGGAGAAGATACCGCTCAGCGCCAGAATGCTGTCACCGCTTTCAATCAGGTCGCGCACGGTGTGGTTTACCGGCAGGCCCGCGCCCACGGTGGCGTTATACAGCCAGTGACGGCCGGTTTTTTCAAACGCGTCGTGGATCTGGCGGTATTTATCGGTGCTGCTTGCCCCCGCCAGCTTGTTGGCGCTGATGACGTGGAAACCGTGGCTGGCGAAATCAAGATACTGATCGGCAAGCTGTTCGCTGGCGGTCACGTCCAGCACCACCAGATCGTCGTACGGGTGCGCGCGCATCCACAGGAACAGCGACTCTTCATCCTGCTCAACGGCTTCATCATTAAAGAAGGCAAGCGCGCGGCTGGCATCCAGCCCTTCGTAGTTCAGCAGGCTGCGGCGGCTGTCCACCACGCCTGCGAGAATGAATTCGAACCCGGTACGCGCCGAGAGCGTGACCTGTTCGCGGGCGAACAGCTCCAGCCAGCGGGAACCGATGTTGCCTTTACCAAACAGCACCAGGCCGATGCGTTTTTCCGCGCGGAACAGAGAGGTATGCAGACCCTGAATCAGGCTTTCGGTTGGCCCTTTGCGCAGAACGGCAACCAGGCTGATGCCCTCTTCCGACTGCCAGGTGAACTCCACCGGCTGGCCTTTCAGCTGCTGCCAGAAGCGGTGGCAGTGCAGCGGGTTACGGGTGACGCCCGCGCCCACCATCGCCACCAGCGCCAGCCCCTGACGCAGGCGAAGCTCGCCCGGCAGGCCCGCTTCATCCAGAATTTTCAGCGCGCTGTCCGCCACTTCTGCGGTATAGCAGAACTGCAGCAGCTGGCGGTCATTATGCACACCCACGGCCAGCGGACGCACCTGGGCGCGTTTCAGGATCGTGTCGATCTCTTTATGTGCCAGCCTGAAGTCCTGGCCCGCAGGAACCTGGAACTCAATCAGGCAGATGTCGTCGTGGCTGGTAACAATACGCGCCCCGGTACCAGAGGCCAGCACGCGCTCAATGCGCGTGGAGCCTTGATCCGGGGTGTAGCTGCAGCGCAGCTGCAGGTCGATATCGCTACCGGAAACCGGCTGCAGCGTACGGGCGTGCAGCACCGGTGCCGCCAGACGCGCCAGCTCGCTGGCTTCATCCAGGCGCAGCAGCGGCAGCAGGCAGGCATCTTTTACTTTGCGCGGGTCCGCGCTATAAACACCGGCCACGTCGCTCCAGATGGTGACGCGGGACACGCCCGCCAGAGCACCGATTTGCGTCGCCGAGTAGTCGGAGCCGTTACGGCCCAGCAGCACGGTTTCACCCGCGTTGCTGCGGCTGATAAAGCCGGTAACCACAATGCGTTTGCCCGGGTGCTGCACCAGCAGCTGCTGCAGCAGCGGGTAGGATAACCTTTCATCCACCTGCGGCTGCGCGGCGCGTTCGGCACGCAGGAAATCACGCGCGTCGAGCCAGGCGGCGTCCACGCCCAGGTGTTGCAGAACCGCAGCCATCAGGCGCGCAGACCACACTTCACCGTGGCCAACCACTTCGGCATACACCGCATCGGTAATGCCGCTGTCCAGCAGAGCGGCCAGACGCTCAAGATCGTGCGTGAAGGCGCTGATCAGCCCGTCCGCCACGTCCGCAGGCAGCAGGCCGGCAATCAATTCGCTCTGATAGCGACGTAATGACTGTTGCACCTGATGCGCAGAAAGGCGATCGGTCTGGCTCAGTTTCAGCCAGCTAATCAACTGGTTGGTGGTGCTGCCCGCCGCCGAGACAACCATCATGTCACCCGGCTGTGAATATTCCGTCATGATCCCTGCGACGCGCAGGTAACATTTCACATCAGCAAGACTACTACCACCAAACTTGTGCAGCTGACGACCCTTCGCCCCTGCCTGCGCTATCACACTCATGATTACCCCTTGGCTGCGACCCGGAAGCCATTTTCCAGATCGGCAATTAAATCTTCAGAATCTTCGATACCGGTTGAGATCCGCAGCAGCGTCTCAGAAATCCCGGCGGCGGCACGTGCTTCGGGTGCCATACCTGCGTGCGTCATGGTCGCGGCGTGGGAGATCAAGCTTTCAACCCCACCTAAGGATTCCGCCAGCGTAAACAATGACAGCCCGCTCAGGAAGCGACGCAGCGTTTGCTCGTCACCGTCCAGTTCAAAACTTAACATCGCGCCAAACCCTTTCTGCTGGCGCGCGGCAATCTCGTGCCCCTGGTTTTCCGGCAGCGACGGGTGATACAGCTTCTTCACCAGCGGCTGGGTTTTCAGGAAGTCGACAATCGCCTGAGCATTGCGCTGCGCCACGTCCATGCGCGGCGACAGCGTACGGATGCCGCGCAACAGCAGGTAGCTGTCGAAGGCGCCTGCGGTGACGCCAATGTTATTGGCCCACCATGCCAGTTCGGTGACAACATCCGGATCTTTGGCAATCACCACGCCTGCCACCACGTCAGAATGGCCGTTCAGATATTTAGTGCATGAATGCAATACCAGATCGGCACCCAGTGCGAGTGGGTTCTGAAGGGCCGGACTGAGGAACGTATTATCCACTACACTTATCGCTCCCGCATCCCTTGCGAGCTGACAAATTTTCGCAATATCGACAACGCGCAACAATGGATTGCTTGGACTTTCCACCAGAACCAGCTTCGGTTTCTCTGCCAGCGCCTGTTTCAGCGCCTGTTCGTCGTTTTGATCGACAAACAGCACGCGATAGCAGCCGCGTTTCGCCAGGCTATCAAACAGGCGATAGCTGCCGCCGTAGCAATCGTGCGGCGCAACCAGCAGATCGCCGGGCTTGAGGAACACCGTGGTCACCAGGTGAATGGCGGACATCCCGGTATTGGTTAATACGGCGCCTGCGCCACCTTCCAGTTCGGCCAGCGCACGCTGGGTCACGTCACGCGTAGGGTTGCCACGACGCGAGTAGTCATGCGCACGGGGTTCATTAAATCCGGTGAAATTGTAGGTACTGGAAAGATGAATGGGCGGGACAACGCAGCCGTACTGCTCGTCATCATTTAATCCGCTACGCACTGCGATAGTGGCCTGTTTACGCGTCATGGTGAGGGCTTCCTGGCGAATGAGGTGAAAAGTCAGGCACCAGAGTAAACATTGAAAGTATGGACGTCAATACATCTGGACATCTAAACTTCTTTGCGTATAGATTGAGCAATGCGCAAATAGCCGTTAAAATTATATGCTTTAGTGCACGCTGCAGCGGCAATATCCGTGCCACGGTATCGTCTCTACGGTAAACTAGGCAAGATTGCGGTTCAAAACGGGTGGTTACCGGTTTTGCACCTTTAGATAAATGACTGAGAGGATTAAAGGTATCTCATGGCTGAATGGAGCGGCGAATATATCAGCCCATACGCTGAGCACGGTAAGAAGAGTGAGCAAGTAAAGAAAATTACGGTTTCCATTCCTCTGAAGGTGTTGAAGATCCTCACCGATGAACGTACGCGTCGTCAGGTGAACAACCTGCGCCACGCAACCAACAGCGAACTGCTGTGCGAAGCGTTTCTGCATGCGTTTACCGGTCAACCGTTGCCGAACGATGACGATCTGCGCAAAGAGCGTAGTGATGAAATCCCGGAAGAGGCGAAGGTGATCATGCGTGAACTGGGTATCGACCCGGAGACGTGGGAATACTGAGAAGCGGATACAAAAAAGGCACCTTGCGGTGCCTTTTTTTCGGGAAACTTATTTAGCGCCCGGGATGCTGAAACGCTTGTTGAAGCGGTCAACACGGCCACCGGTTGCAACATCACGCTGCTTACCAGTGTAGAACGGGTGGCATTTGCCGCACACGTCCAGGTTCAGATCGTGACCCACGGTAGAGCGGATCTGGATAGAGTTACCGCAAGAACAGTTTGCAGTAATCATTTCGTATTTCGGGTGAATATCTTTTTTCATGGGAGAACCTCAGTTAAGGCCGCGTCGCTCTTCCAGCCCTAACGCCAGACACCACGCGATGTTGATTGTAAGTTCTTTGGCGTAAAGTACACCAAAGGCGGCGAATCATACAGAATTTGACCAACGTATGCAAACTGATCCGCACGCCGCTTTTACTAATGTGTATACTAACGCGCCACTTTTCAAGTCAGGAAGATTCGATGCCCGTCGCTCACGTTGCCCTGCCCGTTCCGCTTCCCCGCACCTTTGACTATCTGCTGCCCGACAGCATGAGCGCCAAAGCGGGCTGTCGCGTGACCGTGCCGTTTGGCAAACAGCAGCGCGTGGGGATTGTGGTCTCCGTCAGCGATAAGAGCGAACTGCCGCTTAACGAACTGAAATCGGTCGTTGAGGTGCTGGACAGCGAGCCCGTCTACTCCACCAGCACCTGGCGACTGCTGCTGTGGGCGGCGGATTATTATCATCACCCCATCGGCGACGTCCTGTTCCACGCCCTGCCAATTATGCTGCGTCAGGGCAAGAGCGCCAGCCATGCGCCAATGTGGTACTGGTTTGCCACGGAGGAAGGCCAGGCCGTCGACATCAACAGCCTGAAGCGCTCGCAGAAACAGCAGCGGGCGCTGGCGGCGCTGCGTCAGGGGAAAATCTGGCGGCATCAAGTCGACGAGCTTGAGGTCAGCGAAACGGCGCTACAGGCATTAAGAAAAAAAGGGCTGAGCGACCTGGCAAGCGAGGCGCCTGCCCTTAACGACTGGCGGGAGAGTTTCTCCGTTTCAGGGGATCGCCTGCGTCTGAATACCGAGCAGGCCACCGCGGTAGGCGCAATTCATAGCGCTTCCGATCGTTTCTCTGCCTGGCTGCTGGCTGGGGTCACCGGTTCCGGCAAGACCGAAGTTTACCTGAGCGTGCTGGAAAACGTGCTCGCGCAGGGGAAACAGGCGCTGGTGATGGTGCCGGAAATTGGCCTGACGCCGCAAACCATCGCCCGATTCCGCGAACGCTTTAACGCGCCGGTTGAGGTTCTGCACTCCGGCCTGAATGACAGCGAGCGACTCAGCGCCTGGCTGAAAGCGAAAAACGGCGAAGCGGCGATTGTAATCGGCACACGCTCGTCGCTGTTCACGCCGTTTAAAAATCTTGGCGTTATCGTGATCGACGAAGAGCACGACAGCTCCTATAAACAGCAGGAAGGCTGGCGCTATCACGCCCGCGATCTGGCCGTCTACCGCGCGCACAGCGAGCAAATTCCTATTGTTCTGGGATCCGCCACGCCTGCGCTCGAAACGCTGCACAACGTGCGCCAGCGTAAATACCACATGCTGCGCCTGACGCGTCGCGCGGGGAATGCCCGTCCGGCCATTCAGCACGTGCTGGATTTGAAAGGTCAGCAGGTCCAGGCGGGGCTAGCGCCCGCGCTGATTACCCGCATGCGCCAGCATTTGCAGGCGGGGAATCAGGTCATTCTGTTCCTCAACCGTCGCGGATTTGCACCTGCCCTGCTGTGCCACGACTGCGGCTGGATTGCCGAATGCCCGCGCTGCGATCACTACTACACCTTCCATCAGGCCCAGCGTCATTTGCGCTGCCACCACTGCGACAGCCAGCGTCCTGTGCCGCGCCAGTGCCCGTCGTGTGGCTCAACGCATATTGTGCCGGTCGGTCTGGGGACGGAACAGCTGGAGCAGGCGCTTGGGCCCTTTTTCCCGGACGTGCCGATTTCGCGTATCGACCGGGACACCACCAGCCGCAAAGGCGCACTCGAACAGCAGCTGGCGGAAGTGCATCGCGGTGGCGCGCGCATCCTGATTGGCACCCAGATGCTGGCCAAAGGCCACCACTTCCCGGACGTGACGCTGGTCGCCCTGCTGGACGTGGACGGCGCGCTGTTCTCGGCAGATTTCCGCTCCGCCGAGCGCTTCGCCCAGCTTTACACCCAGGTTGCCGGACGTGCAGGACGCGCCGGTAAACAGGGCGAAGTGGTGCTGCAAACGCACCACCCGGAGCACCCGCTGCTGCAAACCCTGCTGCACAAAGGCTATGACGCCTTTGCCGAGCAGGCGCTGGCCGAACGCCAGACCATGCAGCTACCGCCGTGGACCAGCCACGTCATCATCCGCGCGGAAGATCATAACAATCAGCAGGCGCCACTTTTCCTGCAGCAGCTGAGAAACCTCCTGCAGGCCAGCCCGCTGGTGGATAGTCAGCTGTGGATTTTGGGCCCGGTGCCTGCCCTCGCGCCAAAACGCGGCGGCCGTTTCCGCTGGCAGATCTTGCTCCAGCACCCCTCGCGTATTCGTCTTCAGCATATTGTTAGCGGCGCGCTGGTG
Organism: Enterobacter cloacae complex sp. 2021EL-01169; assembly: GCF_020733125.1. Classification (NCBI taxonomy): domain Bacteria; kingdom Pseudomonadati; phylum Pseudomonadota; class Gammaproteobacteria; order Enterobacterales; family Enterobacteriaceae; genus Enterobacter; species Enterobacter cloacae complex sp. 2021EL-01169. The sequence goes on along the minus strand of NZ_JAJFTC010000012.1, from coordinate 105,615 downwards.
CTGATTAACACCCTGCCCGAAGCGCGAAAAGTGAAGTGGGTGCTGGACGTCGACCCCATCGAAGGCTGAAGCTGGATCGAAAAATTTAACGCTCCTCACACTTTTTATGAAAATTCTGTAACCGATTCCATTAACTATCTGTAAAAATGGTGATGTCAGAAGTTCGGTGTTCAGGCGAGGAGAAGACGTTGAAGTCCAGGAAAGAGGTTGCGACTGCGACCATGAAAGACGTTGCCCAGAAAGCACAGGTCTCTACGGCAACAGTATCCTGCGCATTAATGAACCCGGATAAAGTCTCCCAGGCGACCCGTAACCGGGTGGAGCAGGCTGCGCTTGAAGTGGGCTATTTTCCGCAGGCAATGGGACGTAACGTCAAACGCAACGAGTCGCGCACCATCCTGGTGATTGTGCCGGACATCTGTGACCCTTTCTTTAGCGCGATTATCCGCGGCATAGAAGTCACCGCGGCGGAACAGGGGTACCTGGTGCTGATTGGCGACTGCGCCCATCAGAACCAACAGGAAAAAACCTTCATCGACCTCATTATCACCAAGCAGATCGACGGCATGCTGCTGCTTGGCTCTCGCCTGCCGTTTGATGCCAGCATCGAAGAGCAGCGTAATTTACCGCCGATGGTGATGGCCAACGAGTTTGCGCCAGAGCTGGAGCTGCCGACGGTCCATATCGATAACCTTACCGCCGCGTTCAACGCCGTAAACTATCTCCAGGAGCTGGGGCATAAGCGTATTGGCTGCATCGCCGGGCCGGAAGAGATGCCGCTGTGTCACTACCGTTTGCAGGGCTACGTTCAGGCGCTGCGCCGGACCGGCGTCACCGTCGATCCGCACTACATTGCGCGCGGTGATTTTACCTTCGCAGCCGGTGGACAGGCACTGGAGAAACTTCTGGACCTGCCTGAGCCGCCAACCGCCGTATTTTGCCACAGCGACGTGATGGCGCTGGGCGCATTATCGTATGCCAAACGCCGCGGCCTTCGCATACCGAAAGATTTATCCATCATCGGTTTCGATAATATTTCGCTTTCGGAATTTTGCGATCCGCCGCTCTCAACGGTCGCTCAGCCGCGCTACCAAATCGGCCGCGAAGCGATGCTGCTTCTGCTGGATCAGCTTCACGGTCAAACAGTTAGCAGCGGCTCACGGTTGCTGGACTGCGAACTGATCGTCCGCGGCACGACCCAGGCATTGACTTAAAGTAAACGTCTTTCGGATACCCTTATCTGGTCAAAGCCCCGCCGCTTAAGTAACATGGCGGACTGACGAACGAATAAATACAGCGAAACGATAGTGGCACAACGAGATTATGTACGTCGCGGCCAGCCGGCACCTTCGCGACGCAAAAAGAGTAGCTCAAGAAAAAAGCAACGTAACCTGCCTGCTGTCTCGCCAGCAATGGTCGCAATTGCTGCGGCTGTAGTCGTCGCCTTTATTGGTGGCCTGTACTTTATCACGCACCATAAAAAAGAAGAGTCTGAGGCGCTTCAGGCCAGTAAAGTCGCCGGAAATGGCCTCCCTCCGAAGCCTGAAGAGCGCTGGCGCTATATCAAAGAGCTGGAAAGCCGTCAGCCTGGGGTACGTGCGCCAACGGAACCTTCTGCGGGTGGTGAAGTACAGAATGCGAATCAGCTGACGGATGAACAGCGTCAGCTGCTGGCACAAATGCAGGCCGATATGCGCCAGCAGCCTACGCAGCTGAACGAAGTGCCGTGGAATGAGCAGACGCCGGAACAGCGTCAGCAAACGCTGCAGCGTCGCCAGGCACAACAGCAGATTCAGCAGCAACAGCAGTGGGCGCAAACCCAGCCGGTACAGCAGCCTAAGGCACAGCCGCGGGTAACGGAACAGCCGTATCAGCAGCCGACGCGTACGGTGCAGTCTCAGCCTGTCCAGCAGCAGCCTAAAGCGCAGCAGCAGAAGCAGGCGGCTCAGCCGTATCAGGATCTGCTCCAGACGCCAGCGCATACCACTGCGCAGCAGCCGAAAACGCAGCAGGCCGCGCCGGTCACGAAAGAGACTGAAGCGCCGAAGCAGACGGCTGAGAAAAAAGACGAACGTCGCTGGATGGTACAGTGCGGTTCGTTCAAAGGTGCGGAGCAGGCGGAAACGGTGCGCGCGCAGCTGGCCTTTGAAGGGTTTGATTCGCGTATTACCACCAATAACGGCTGGAATCGCGTGGTGATTGGTCCGGTCAAAGGCAAAGAAAATGCCGATGGCACCCTTTCTCGTTTGAAAATCGCCGGTCACACAAACTGCATTCGACTCGCCTCCGGGGGTTGAAACCCCCAAAATCCCCCCCATCTATCATTTAATTCAGCCCTGGGCACAGGCTCAGGGCTTCTGTTTCCCGATTCTGTAACCAGGGGGTCTGCTCGTGACAACAATAGTAAGTGTACGCCGTAACGGCCATGTGGTAATCGCCGGTGATGGCCAGGCCACGCTGGGTAATACCGTCATGAAAGGCAACGTGAAGAAAGTGCGTCGTCTCTACAACGACAAAGTGATCGCCGGCTTTGCAGGCGGCACGGCAGATGCCTTCACGCTGTTTGAACTGTTTGAACGTAAACTGGAAATGCACCAGGGTCATCTGGTGAAAGCCGCCGTTGAGCTGGCGAAAGACTGGCGTACCGACCGCATGCTGCGCAAGCTCGAAGCGCTGCTGGCGGTCGCCGATGAAACCGCTTCGCTGATCATCACCGGTAACGGTGACGTGATTCAGCCGGAAAATGACCTGATTGCTATCGGCTCTGGCGGCCCTTATGCCCAGGCTGCTGCCCGCGCACTGTTGGAAAATACCGACATGAACGCGCGTGATATCGCGGTGAAGGCGTTGGATATTGCAGGTGATATCTGCATCTATACCAACCACAACCACACCATCGAAGAATTGACCTCCAAAGCGTAAGGATCTCCCATGTCTGAAATGACCCCACGCGAAATTGTCAGCGAACTGAACAAACACATTATCGGCCAGGATAACGCCAAACGTTCCGTGGCTATCGCCCTGCGTAACCGCTGGCGTCGTATGCAGCTTGACGAAGAGCTGCGCCACGAAGTGACGCCGAAAAACATTCTGATGATCGGCCCGACCGGCGTCGGTAAAACCGAAATCGCCCGTCGTCTTGCAAAGCTGGCTAACGCGCCGTTCATCAAAGTTGAAGCCACCAAGTTCACCGAAGTGGGCTATGTGGGTAAAGAAGTGGACTCCATCATCCGCGATCTGACCGACTCGGCGATCAAAATGGTGCGCGTCCAGGCCATTGAGAAAAACCGCTATCGCGCGGAAGAGATGGCCGAAGAGCGCATTCTCGACGTGCTGATCCCACCGGCAAAAAACAACTGGGGTCAGGCTGAACAGCAGGCGGAACCGTCCGCTGCGCGTCAGGCGTTCCGCAAAAAACTGCGTGAAGGCCAGCTGGATGATAAAGAGATTGAGATCGATCTCGCTGCCGCGCCAATGGGTGTGGAAATCATGGCACCTCCGGGCATGGAAGAGATGACCAGTCAGCTGCAGTCCATGTTCCAGAACCTGGGCGGTCAGAAGCAAAAAACACGTAAGCTGAAAATCAAAGACGCGATGAAGCTGCTGATTGAAGAAGAAGCGGCGAAGCTGGTCAATCCGGAAGAGCTGAAGCAGGACGCTATCGACGCGGTTGAGCAGCACGGTATCGTGTTTATCGACGAAATCGACAAAATTTGTAAGCGCGGCGGCAACAGCTCCGGCCCGGACGTGTCCCGCGAAGGCGTTCAGCGCGACCTGCTGCCGCTGGTAGAAGGCTGCACCGTCTCAACCAAGCACGGCATGGTGAAAACGGACCACATCCTGTTTATCGCATCAGGTGCCTTCCAGGTTGCCAGCCCGTCGGATCTGATCCCGGAACTGCAGGGCCGTCTGCCTATCCGCGTTGAGCTGCAGGCGCTGACGACCGAAGACTTCGAACGTATCCTGACCGAGCCAAACGCCTCTGCAACCGTTCAGTACAAAGCGCTGATGGCAACCGAAGGCGTGAACCTCGAGTTCACCGAAGACGGTATCAAACGTATTGCCCAGGCTGCATGGCAGGTGAACGAAACCACCGAAAACATCGGTGCGCGTCGTCTGCATACCGTGCTGGAACGCCTGGTGGAAGATATCTCTTACGACGCGAGCGATCTGAACGGTCAAACCGTTACCATTGACGCAGAATATGTGAGTAAACATCTGGATGCGTTAGTGGCAGATGAAGATCTGAGCCGTTTTATCCTATAATCGCGGTTACTGGATTCTCATCACGTTTAATGGGGGCTAATGCCCCCATTTTTATTGGCTAAATACTTATGACTGACATCAGCCGTACTCAGGCGTGGCTCGAAAGTCTGCGCCCTAAAACACTCCCTCTGGCCTTTGCCGCGATTATCGTCGGTACGGCGCTTGCCTGGTGGCAGGGTTATTTCGATCCGCTGGTTGCCGCGCTGGCATTGATTACCGCCGGCCTGCTGCAAATTCTCTCCAACCTCGCCAACGACTATGGCGACGCGGTGAAAGGCAGCGACAAACCTGACCGTATCGGGCCGCTGCGTGGGATGCAAAAAGGGGTGATTACCCAGGCGCAGATGAAGCGCGCGCTGATTATCACCGTGGTGCTGATCTGTTTATCGGGTCTGGCGCTGGTGACAGTGGCGTCTAAGACCCCCAGCGATTTTATTGGCTTCCTGGTGCTGGGTTTATTGGCCATTATCGCAGCCATCACCTACACCGTCGGCACGCGTCCTTACGGCTACATTGGGCTCGGGGATATCTCCGTACTGGTGTTCTTCGGCTGGCTGAGCGTGATGGGAAGCTGGTACTTACAGGCGCATACGGTGATCCCTGCGCTGTTCCTGCCTGCGACCGCCTGCGGTCTGCTGGCGACCGCGGTGCTCAACATCAACAACCTGCGCGACATCGACAGCGACCGGGAGAACGGCAAAAACACCCTGGCGGTCCGTCTGGGGCCGGTGAATGCGCGTCGCTACCATGCCTGCCTGCTGATGGGTGCCCTGGTCTGCCTGGCGCTGTTTAACCTGATTTCCCTGCACAGTCTGTGGGGCTGGCTGTTTGTACTTGCCGCGCCGCTGCTGATTAAGCAGGCCCGTTTTGTGATGCGTGAACGCAGCCCTGCCGCCATGCCGCCAATGCTGGAACGCACGGTAAAAGGCGCGCTGCTGACTAACCTGTTGTTCGTCATCGGGATTGTCTTAAGCCAGACGCTCAGTTAGCTGACAAATATCAATTAACAATTGATGATTTTGCCAACAACGCATTTCGCACGATATACTGAACACATTCGCAGCAACTGAGCGTTAAACCTATGAAATACGATACCTCCGAGCTTTGTGACATCTACCAGGAAGATGTCAACGTCGTTGAACCGCTGTTCTCCAACTTTGGTGGGCGGTCGTCGTTTGGCGGACAGATCGTCACGGTGAAATGTTTCGAGGATAACGGGTTGTTGTACGATCTGCTCGAACAGAACGGCCGTGGCCGCGTACTGGTGGTCGATGGCGGTGGTTCCGTACGCCGCGCATTGATTGATGCTGAACTGGCCGGTATTGCCGCACAAAACGAGTGGGAAGGCATAGTGGTGTACGGTTCCGTGCGCCAGGTGGACGATCTGGAAGACCTGGATATCGGGATTCAGGCCATCGCGGCCATACCGGTAGGGGCGGCAGGTGACGGCATCGGCGAAAGCGACGTACGCGTTAACTTCGGCGGCGTGACCTTCTTCTCCGGCGACCATCTCTACGCCGATAATACCGGCATTATCCTTTCCGAAGATCCCCTGGATATCGAGTAATAAAACCGTAAGCGTGGACCATAAAAAAACCGCCAACAGCAATGTGGCGGTTTTTTTGTCCCTCGGGATTCGCGGTCCGTTGGGAAGGCTTGCAACCTTTGACCAGGGTTTTTATCTTACCCTGATTCAAATCTCAGGTAATCCCCTCGACCCTTTATAAATTCCTAATTATCTATACAGACCTTAACTACGCTACTGTTGCTGACTATGATGCTGCGTCCCTTTCCGCCATCTCGCACATGGGCATCGGTCCAGGGAAAGGTGTCTTCACAACCGTAAAGCAACCCTTGATCAGGCTTGTGTCCACCGACTTATCACCGGTGGTGAACGGTGGAGCGGTTAGCTGCAGGGACCGCATAATGAAACGCTATTTATGTATCGCGTTCATTGTCGCCAGCGTACTCGTTGTAAAGAGTGATGAACCGAATGTGTTCGTTGCTTTTACTATGATAGCGCAGGACAAGTAGCGTTAAGGCCGCCTCTGGCGGCCTTTTTTATGGTGATCGCCGACTGACATCAAACCATAAAAAAAGCCGGGTGGCGGCTTCGCCTTACCCGGCCTACTCATTAATCCCAATGGGGAATTAAACCTCTTCCATACGTCCCAGCAGCGCCTGCAGGCGATCCTGCCAGCCGTTCTGCTGTTCGCGCAGTTGGTTGTTTTCGCGCTCCAGTTCTTCGCGGCTGTGCTGCGCGTTCTGTACTTCCTGCGCCAGGCTGTTGTTCTTCTCTTTCAGCTCTTCAATTTCCATCTGCAGCAGGGTGATGGTGTCAATCGCCTGCTGTACTTTCGATTCCAGTTTCTCAAACACTTCTAAAGACATGATGCTACCTCTCCTGAATTGCAAGGCGACGCTTTAACATAAACGCGCACGACATATACCGTCGATTGTATGGAGCGCGGCGCTCTGTGTCCAGCGACACACCGCGCAGATCGCGGTTTGCAACACTTTTAGGTCTGGTCCTGGTGCGTTCGCGTCATATACCCCTAAATTGTTAACTGATTCGTTAATGAAATGATTCAGCTCACATTCCTGTACTGATCCTGTACTGCTGCAAAAATGTGCTTTATGGCGCGAAAACGCTCATTTTATTGACGCAGACCACACATTTCGATTTCGATATTTCTCGTTTTTGCTCGTTAACGATAAATTAACACTATGTCTACAGGGCATCGTGGCTGTCACGGGCGGCCATGCTAACAATAAACATCAATTTCTTCAGGATTCCGATTATGAGTCAGACATCAACCTTAAAAGGCCAGTGCATTGCCGAGTTCCTTGGTACCGGGTTGTTGATATTCTTCGGAGTGGGCTGTGTCGCTGCACTGAAAGTGGCGGGTGCCAGTTTTGGTCAGTGGGAAATCAGTATCATCTGGGGTCTGGGCGTGGCGATGGCCATCTACCTGACTGCAGGGGTGTCTGGTGCACATCTTAACCCGGCGGTGACTATCGCACTGTGGCTGTTCGCGTGCTTCGACGGACGCAAAGTAGTTCCTTTCATTGTTTCTCAGTTTGCCGGCGCGTTTTGCGCAGCGGCGTTAGTTTACGGGCTTTATTACAATCTTTTCATCGACTTCGAACAGACGCATCATATGGTGCGCGGCAGCGTCGAAAGTCTGGATCTGGCAGGCATCTTCTCAACCTATCCAAACCCGCATATCAATTTTGTGCAGGCGTTCGCAGTTGAAATGGTGATTACCGCTATTCTGATGGGCGTTATCCTGGCGCTGACCGACGACGGAAACGGCATTCCGCGCGGCCCGCTGGCCCCACTGCTGATTGGCCTGCTGATTGCGGTGATTGGTGCCTCCATGGGCCCGCTGACCGGCTTCGCGATGAACCCGGCGCGTGATATCGGACCTAAAGCGTTCGCCTTTATCGCAGGCTGGGGCGACGTCGCCTTCACCGGTGGCAGAGACATTCCTTACTTCCTGGTACCGCTGTTTGCGCCAGTTGTCGGGGCTGCGCTGGGTGCGTTCAGCTACCGCAAATTAATTGGTCGCCATTTACCGTGCGATACCTGTGTGGAAGAGGAGAAGGAAACGACTTCTACCGCACAACAAAAAGCTTCGCTGTAATCTGACTACGGGACACATACCATGACCGAAAAAAAATATATCGTTGCGCTCGACCAGGGCACTACCAGCTCCCGCGCTGTCGTAATGGATCATGACGCGAACATCGTCAGCGTGTCACAGCGCGAATTTGAGCAAATTTATCCTCGTCCAGGCTGGGTCGAACACGACCCAATGGAGATCTGGGCGTCACAAAGCTCCACGCTGGTCGAAGTGCTGGCAAAAGCCGATATCAGTTCCGACGAGATTGCCGCGATTGGTATCACTAACCAGCGTGAAACGACGATTGTCTGGGAACGTGAAACCGGTAAGCCTATTTACAACGCCATCGTCTGGCAGTGCCGCCGTACCTCTGAGATCTGCGAGCAGCTGAAGCGCGACGGCATGGAAGAGTACGTGCGCAGCGCCACCGGTCTGGTGGTTGACCCGTATTTCTCCGGCACAAAAGTGAAGTGGATCCTCGACCACGTGGAAGGTTCACGCGAGCGTGCAAAACGCGGCGAGCTGCTGTTCGGCACCGTCGACACCTGGCTTATCTGGAAGATGACCCAGGGACGCGTCCACGTCACCGACTACACCAACGCCTCGCGTACCATGCTGTTCAACATCAACACCCTGGAGTGGGATGACAAGATGCTGGACGCGCTGGATATCCCACGCGCGATGCTGCCTGACGTGCGCAAGTCTTCTGAGGTTTACGGCCAGACCAACATCGGCGGTAAAGGCGGCACCCGTATTCCTATCGCCGGTATTGCCGGTGACCAGCAGGCGGCGCTGTTCGGCCAGCTGTGCGTCAAAGAAGGGATGGCGAAGAACACCTACGGCACCGGCTGCTTTATGCTGATGAACACCGGCGAGAAAGCGGTGAAATCAGAAAACGGCCTGCTGACCACCATCGCCTGTGGACCACGCGGCGAAGTGAACTATGCCCTGGAAGGTGCGGTGTTCATGGCCGGTGCGTCTATCCAGTGGCTGCGCGACGAGATGAAGCTGATCAGCGATGCGTTCGACTCCGAGTACTTCGCGACCAAAGTGAAAGACACCAACGGCGTGTACGTGGTGCCTGCATTCACCGGTCTGGGCGCGCCGTACTGGGATCCGTATGCACGCGGCGCAATTTTTGGCCTGACGCGTGGCGTTAACTCTAACCACATTATTCGCGCCACCCTGGAATCCATCGCCTACCAGACGCGCGACGTGCTGGAAGCGATGCAGGCGGACTCCGGCATTCGTCTGCACGCCCTGCGCGTGGACGGCGGTGCGGTAGCGAATAACTTCCTGATGCAGTTCCAGTCCGACATTCTGGGCACCCGCGTTGAGCGTCCTGAAGTGCGTGAAGTCACGGCGCTGGGCGCGGCGTACCTTGCCGGTCTGGCGGTAGGCTTCTGGCAGAACCTGGACGAGCTGCAGGAAAAAGCGGTGATCGAACGCGAATTCCGCCCTGGCATCGAAACCACCGAGCGTAACTTCCGCTACAGCGGCTGGAAGAAAGCGGTGAAACGCGCCCTGGCGTGGGAAGAGCACGAAGAGTAATCATATATTCCCTCTCCCCTGGGGAGAGGGTCAGGGTGAGGGGCCCGGACCGCACCGGTCCCCTCGCCCCTCCCCACTCTGTGATAAACTTCGTGCAATTCCTTTCGATTGTACGAGTACCTCATGAAACGTGAACTTGCTATCGAGTTTTCCCGCGTCACCGAAGCGGCTGCCCTTGCAGGCTATAAGTGGCTGGGTCGTGGTGACAAAAATACCGCCGACGGCGCAGCCGTCCATGCCATGCGCATTGTGCTTAACCAGGTCAACATCGACGGCACCATCGTGATCGGCGAAGGTGAGATCGACGAAGCGCCAATGCTCTACATCGGTGAAAAAGTCGGTACCGGCAAAGGCGATGCCGTGGATATCGCCGTCGACCCGATCGAAGGCACGCGCATGACCGCAATGGGTCAGGCCAACGCCCTGGCGGTGCTGGCCGTAGGCGATAAAGGCTGCTTCCTCAACGCGCCGGATATGTACATGGAAAAGCTAATTGTCGGTCCTGGCGCAAAAGGCGCAATCGACCTTAGCCTGCCGCTGGAAGAGAACCTGCGTAACGTCGCCAGCGCGCTGAACAAACCGCTGAGCGAACTCACCGTCACTATTCTGGCCAAACCGCGCCACGACGCCACCATCGCGCAGATGCAAAAGCTCGGCGTGCGCGTGTTTGCCATTCCGGATGGTGACGTTGCCGCCTCGATCCTGACCTGCATGCCGGACAGCGAAGTAGACGTGCTGTACGGCATCGGCGGCGCGCCGGAAGGCGTAGTCTCTGCGGCAGTGATCCGCGCGCTGGACGGCGATATGCAGGCTCGTCTGCTGCCCCGCCACGAGGTGAAAGGCGACAGCGAAGAGAACCGCCGTATCGGAGAAAACGAGCTGGCACGCTGCGAAGCGATGGGCATCGAGGCCAACAAAGTGCTGGCGCTGCATGATATGGCCCGTAGCGATAACGTGGTCTTCTCGGCGACAGGTATCACCAAAGGCGATCTGCTGGACGGCATCAGCCGCAAGGGCAATATGGCCACCACTGAAACGCTGCTGATCCGCGGAAAATCACGCACCATTCGCCGCATCCAGTCTATCCACTATCTCGACCGCAAAGACCCGGACGTACAGACGCACATTCTGTAAAACCGTTTGATCGATAGAGCTTTCCGGCCCAAATGGGCTGGAAATCTCCCCGTTAAGTACGGAAGATAGAACAGAGAAACAGCACAGGAGAAGATCATGGCGGACTGGGTAACAGGTAAAGTCACAAAGATACAGTTCTGGACCGATGCGCTATTTAGTCTCACCCTGCATGCTCCCGTCCACCCGTTTAAAGCCGGGCAATTTGCGAAGCTGGGGCTGGATGTCGACGGCGAGCGCGTGCAGCGCGCCTACTCTTACGTTAACGCGCCTGATAACCCGGATCTCGAGTTCTATCTGGTCACCGTACCTGACGGTAAACTCAGCCCGCGCCTTGCCGCCCTCAAGCCCGGCGACGAGGTGCAAATCGTGAGTGAAGCAGCAGGCTTCTTTGTGCTCGAAGAGATCCCGGATTGTGACACGCTCTGGATGCTGGCAACCGGTACGGCCATCGGCCCTTATCTCTCTATTTTGCAGTACGGCAAAGACCTGGAGCGTTTTAAAAACATCGTGCTGGTTCACGCTGCGCGCTACGCCGCAGACCTGAGCTACCTGCCGCAGATGCAGACGCTGGAACAGCAGTACGGCGGAAAGTTAAAGATTCAGACGGTGGTCAGCCGCGAAACCGTAGCAGGAACGCTGACCGGTCGCGTGCCGGCGTTAATTGAGAATGGTGCCCTGGAAGAGGCGGTGGGTTTACCGATGACGGCTGAAACCAGCCACGTCATGCTGTGTGGCAACCCGCAGATGGTACGCGACACGCAGCAGCTTCTGAAGGATACCCGGCAGATGACGAAACATCTTCGCCGCCGACCGGGCCATATGACCGCCGAACACTACTGGTGATCAGCGGTATTTCACCTCAACGGTGTCTTTACCGTATTTGTTTTCGCTCTGGGTGCCAATAAACGCGCCCAGATCGACAATCATCATCACGAAGATGACCGACGGCAGCAGCCTGCCCACCACCCACGGCAGGATGGACGGAAGCATCGCCCAGTTTCCCGCCACCAACATCCACGCCAGAATAATCAGAAATGCCCACGCGCCGGAACGACCGCGATCGTGCAGGCGTTTCACCACGACAGCCGCCGTTGGCCAGAGCAGGCAGACCAGCGCGAAGGCCGCCGTTTGCGTGCTCAGCCATGCGTTATAGGCAACGAAAAACAGAAGCAGCATGGCGACAACCCACGTCACCATCCAGATCCAGAAATCACGGCGTCCAATACGCCCTTTGAATGAAAACAGCCACTGCTGTATGGTCATGTAAGGTTCCTTATTATCGTTTAGCCCGCATTTTACCCTGGAGTTGTGACCTTTTGACAAGCCGACCAGATATCGTTTTAATCATGAGCACTTACGGCCAGGGGCAATGTTGATGAAAAGTTCGGCACATTCTCTTTTCCTGTGTTTAGCGCTGCTCAGCGCGGGTTTTACCCTGCACGCCTCCGAAACCACAGCCCCGACCACAGCACCGTACCTGCTGGCGGGCGCACCGTCGTTCGATCAGTCCATCAGCCAGTTTCGTGAAGCCTTCAATCAGGCCAATCCCACGCTGCAACTGGATGAGTTTCGTGCCATTGATGGCCCCCGCGACACGCCTACCCTGACCCGTGCAGCAAGCAAGATTAACGAGAATTTGTATGCCTCCACGGCGCTGGAGCGCGGGACGTTAAAAATCAAAAGCATGCAAATCACCTGGCTGCCGATACAAGGGCCAGAGCAGAAAGCCGCGAAGGCGAAAGCGCTGGAGTACATGAGCGCGGTCCTGCAGGCGTTTACCCCTGCGCTGACGAAAAAGCAAAGCCAGCAAAAGCTGCAAAAACTCCTCACCGCCGGTAAAAACAAGCGTTACTACGCCGATACTGAAGGCGCGATCCGCTATGTGGTGGCGGACAACGGCGAAAAAGGACTGACCTTCGCTGTTGAACCGATTAAGCTGGCACTATCTGACACCCTCGGCGGGGCGAATTAATGACAAAAAGCAAAGCCTTTCGAGGGAAAATCTCTATACTGATTCACAGACCATGCTGCCCGACAGGGTGGCCATATTCCTTAATTCGCTTATTGAGCGTGGAGAATTGAAATGCGACATCCTTTAGTGATGGGTAACTGGAAACTGAACGGCAGCCGCCACATGGTAAACGAACTGGTTGCGAACCTGCGTAAAGAGCTGGCTGGCGTGACCGGCTGCGCGGTTGCTATCGCTCCGCCGGATATGTACCTGGATCTGGCTAAACGTGCCGCTGACGGCAGCCACATCATTCTGGGCGCGCAGAACGTTGACGTTAACCTGTCTGGCGCGTTCACCGGTGAAACGTCCGCTGAAATGCTGAAAGATATCGGCGCGAAATACATCATCATCGGCCACTCCGAGCGTCGCACCTATCACAAAGAATCCGACGAGTTCATCGCGAAGAAATTCGCCGTGCTGAAAGAGCAGGGTCTGATCCCGGTTCTGTGCATCGGTGAAACCGAAGCAGAAAACGAAGCGGGCAAAACTGAAGAAGTGTGCGCACGTCAGATCGACGCAGTGCTGAAAACGCAGGGCGCAGCAGCGTTCGAAGGCGCGGTTATCGCTTACGAGCCAGTCTGGGCGATCGGTACCGGCAAATCAGCCACCCCTGCGCAGGCTCAGGCGGTGCACAAATTCATCCGTGACCACATTGCGAAAGCTGACGCCAAAGTGGCTGAGCAAGTGATTATCCAGTACGGCGGTTCCGTTAACGCGTCTAACGCTGCTGAGCTGTTCACCCAGCCAGACATCGACGGCGCGCTGGTTGGCGGTGCATCCCTGAAAGCGGACGCTTTCGCGGTGATCGTTAAAGCGGCAGAAGCGGCTAAACAGGCGTAATTGCCTTTGTGGCGGGTGGCGCTTTGCTAACCCGCCCTACGGTTCTGTAGGCCCGGTAAGCGTCAGCCCCACCGGGCTTTTTTACAGCCGTCCCAGCAGGCTAAACCACAGATAATCCAGCGGCAGCAGCACCAGATACGTTGCCACCGCCAGCGCCAGACAGAGCACCATCCCCGCCCTGGCTGGCACTTTTCCTAACCCCATCGCGACCACGATCGGCGACGCCTGATACGGCAGCAGCGGCGTAGAATAGCCCAGCACCTGAATCATGATCACCGACAGCAGCGGGAAGCCGGTCGCATCCGAGAAGCTCTGCGCCAGGGTGGTATACAGCGCCGGAACGCCGTTGGCGGTCATGATGAAGTTGAGTGCGGTGGTAATACCGGTCAGCGCAAGGAAGCTGGTGAACGGTCGGTCTGCATCGAGCGGCATAATACGGAGCAACGCCTCGCCCACCGCCGTGCCGATACCGGTTTGCGTCACGACGATCGCCAGCCCCAGAATACCGGCAACGTAGATACAGGTGCGCATATTCACACCGGCAGAAAACTCCTCCCCGGTGATAAAACCGATGCGCGGCAGCATAACGATGACCGACGCCGCCAGCCCGGTCCAGGCGGGCCCCACGCCGTGCCAGCTCTCCGTCACCCACATCCCCAGCACTATCGCCAGCAGCCAGGCAAGACGCTTTTCATCCCGGCCCATGGGTTCAGACGGCACCTGTTTCTGAGGGGGTTTGGGATGACCCGGAAAAAGCCAGCAGATCAGGCCAATCAGGATCAGGCCTTTGAGAATGCCCAGCACCGGCGTGTGCAGCAGCAGATACGGGACATAGTTCAGATGGATGCCGTACGAGCCTTCCGCCGCACCGCTCATCACCAGGTTAGGCACGTTAGCGGGCAGAATCGTCGCCGAAAGCTGGAACGTCCCGAACCCTACCGCCAGCGCCAGACCAAACCAGGCGCGGGAGCCGTCAGCGATACCGGCGCGTTTCGCCATTGCGGCGACAATCGGCATCAGCAGCGCAATACGTCCCATATTCGATGGCATCACAAACGCCAGCGCATAGCTCATCAGCACCACGCTAGCAACCATTAATACCCAGGAGTCGGTGAGCTTTGCCGACAGCGCCCGGGCGGCCCGGTCCGCCAGCCCGGTTTTACGTATCGCTACGCCGAGCACGAATCCGCTGAAGACCAGCCAGAAAGCCGACGAGACAAAACCGCCGAAAATCGCCTCCGGCGGGGCGATCTTCGCAGTCATTGCCGCCGTGAAGAACAGCAGCGCGGTAATGAACTCCGGCAATAGCGACGTCGCCCATAGTACGATGGTGACGCCCACAATCAGTGAAGGCAGCAACAGAGGATACGTTGACCAGAGCGACATACCTGTCTCCTGTAGAATTTTTCAGCAAGTCTACGGCGACAGGCAGGGCGAGTAAACGCTATTTATGGTGGGGTCAATTAAGGATAGCGCATTGATGATCCTGCAGTTCCTCAGCCGACGCGCGGTTAAGCATCAGCAGGTTGCGCTCGGTGGCCAGCAACACAAACGAACCATCTGACTGCTGCGCCATTGCCAGCGCGAAGCGCCCCATATGGTCGCGCGCTTCCGGCAGCTCTTCAGCCAGCATCATGAACGGGCTGCGCTGCACCAGTTCATTCTCCGTCACCCGACGAGCAAGATACTCATGCCCTTCCAGGCCGCCAGGAAGGGGCAGCCACTGGGTGCTGATGTCTCCCTGTGCCGCGTTCAGCTTCTCGCGCACGTCCGGGCGCAGGCAGGAGATATGAATGTGAAAATGGTTCTGCGTGCGCCCTGTCGGCGAGTTAATCGTCAGTGAAATGGCGCTGTCGGGCACCTCGCTTCCACGCTTCAGGGTCATAAAGCTACGCGACTGCCAGGCCAGCCAGAAAAAGTTCGGCGTATGCGCTTCGGTCAACAGCGGGCTTTCGGTGCCGTTGATGCGATATGTCGGCATCAGCAGGTATTGCAGCGGCCCGTTGCGGTCTTTAAAGACTACATAGCCTGCGTCAGGCTTCACCTGCGCACACGGTGCCGGGTTACGTTGTTGCAGTTGATTCGGCAGGCATTGGTCGAGAACGATATGTCGCAACGCATTCGGATTACCCGCTTTCATCCAGTACCAGCCGCCAGCGGCAAGGGCGATGACAATGAGGATCAATAAGATAATTTTTTTCACAACGCGTTCCCTGTTTTCAATAGAGGCAAAAGAGTAACGCAAAATGATGACCAAATAAAAAACCCGGCGGATTTCTCACGCCGGGTCACCGTGTCGTTTATTTATGTTCAGCGCTGGCTGATCTGGTCAAAGGTGCCGCCGTTAGAGAAGTGCTCTTTCTGCGCTTTCGTCCAGCCACCGAAAACATCATCAATGGTGAAGAGCTTCAGTTTCGGAAATTCGCTGTCGTATTTCTTCGCGACAGCCGCATCGCGTGGACGATAGAAGTTCTTCGCTGCAATCTCCTGACCTTCCGGCGAGTAGAGGTACTTCAGGTAGGCTTCCGCCACCGCTTTGGTGTCTTTCTTCTCAACCACTTTATCGACAACAGAGACGGTCGGCTCAGCCAGAATAGATTCGCTTGGGGTCACGATCTCAAACTTATCTTTACCCAGTTCGTTGGTCGCCAGCAGGGCTTCGTTTTCCCATGCGATCAGCACGTCGCCAATCCCGCGCTCGACGAAGGTGTTGGTTGCACCGCGCGCGCCGGAGTCCAGCACTTCGACGTTTTTGTACAGCGCTTTCACGAATTCCTGGGCTTTAGCCTGGTCACCGTTGTTGTGGTGCAGTGCATAGCCCCAGGCGGCCAGATAGTTCCAGCGTGCGCCGCCGGAGCTTTTCGGGTTAGGGGTAATAACTGACACGCCCGGCTTAATCAGGTCATTCCAGTCATGGATCTGTTTCGGGTTGCCTTTACGTACCAGGAAAACGATGGTCGAGGTGTAGGGCGCGGAGTTATCCGGCAGGCGTTTGATCCAGTTTTTGTCGATACGGCCACGCTCGGCGATCGCGTCAACATCGTAGGCCAGCGCCAGGGTCACCACGTCGGCTTCAATACCGTTGATGACGGAGGTCGCCTGCTTGCCAGAACCACCGTGAGACTGGCGAACCACGACATTGTCGCCGGTTTCCTGCTTCCAGTGTGCCGCAAACGCTTTGTTGTATTGTTCATACAGTTCACGCGTCGGGTCGTATGACACGTTCAGTAACTGGATATCCTTAGCCAGAACGCTGGTCGATGCCAGCAATAATGTTAAACCCACGCCCCATTTATTCATCGCCCAGCTCTCTTGTGTAGTGTTTTGATGAATGCAGCGTGCCAGAAAGCGAATCGAGGATTAAAGAATAAAAAAAGATTGGCTATAACGTAGTGGAATAAAAAGGCAAATGGTGCGGACAAAAAAAGCCCGGTGGCGCTTCGCTTACCGGGCCTACGAACCGTGCTTTTGTAGGCCGGGTAAGGCGAAGCCGACACCTGGCACAAACCAAACGCCGATCAGTACAGTTTTTTCGCGCAGTCCAGCCAGTCACCTTTGAACGGACGCTTCATGTTTTCAATCGCGTCGATGATGTCATGGTGAACCAGTTTCTCGTTCTGAATACCGACGCAGCGGCCGCCGTGGCCCTGCAGCAGCAGTTCGATTGCGTACGCGCCCATACGGGACGCCAGAATACGGTCGTACGGGCCAGGGGAACCGCCACGCTGGATGTGCCCCAGTACGGTTGCACGGGTTTCACGCTTGGTTTCGGTTTCGATGTACTTCGCCAGCTCGTCTACGTCACAGATGTGCTCGGTGATAGCCACGATCGCATGTTTTTTGCCTTTCGCGATGCCGGCTTTGATTTCAGCTACCAGATCTTCACGGCTGAACTCCACTTCCGGAACCACGACAAACTCACAGCCCCCCGCAATTGCCGCAGCCAGGGTCAGGTCACCGCAGTAACGCCCCATCACTTCAACGATAGAGATACGCTGGTGGGAAGAAGAGGTGTCACGCAGGCGGTCAATCGCTTCCACAACGGTGCCCAGCGCGGTGAAGTAACCGATGGTGTAGTCGGTGCCTTTGATGTCGTTGTCGATAGTGCCCGGCAGGCCGATGCACGGGAAGCCCATTTCAGTCAGACGTTTTGCACCCATGTACGAGCCGTCACCGCCGATAACCACCAGGGCGTCCAGTCCACGTTTTTTCATGTTCTCGATAGCCACTTCACGAACGTGTTCATCACGGAATTCCGGGAAGCGCGCAGACCCAAGGAAGGTACCGCCACGGTTGATCATGTCAGACACGCTGTAACGGTCGAGCTGAACCATACGGTCTTCATACAGACCCAGGTAACCATCATAGATACCAAAAACTTCCAGACCTTCCGTCAGCGCCGCGCGGACAACCCCACGAATTGCCGCGTTCATGCCCGGCGCATCACCGCCGCTTGTCAACACACCGATTTTCTTAATCATGACTACCTCTGAACTTAGGAATGCAAAATTGAAATCTGTTGCCGGAAGAAACTTATCGACCAACGAATACTGCAAATAGTATATCAATCCCTTCCAGCTGAATTGATTCAGGTCAGACCAAATGGCGGTAATTTATACACAAAATGCTGGCCTGGCTCACTTTTTTACAACGAATTACGAAAGCCCAACATGTCCGGGTACAACCGAGCAGGGATCCTGGTGAATGATGACGTCTGAACCAGGAAAACGCTGCAAAATCGCCTGCTCGACCTGCTCAGCAATCACGTGAGCCTGAACCAGTGGCAGGTTGTCTTCCATTTCAATATGAATCTGAATAAAGCGGGTCGGCCCTGACTGCCGCGTTCGAAGATCGTGTGCACCGCTGACGCCGGGCCAGGCGGTCACGATAGAAAAAATTTCATTACGTTCTGAGTCCGGGAGGGCGCGGTCAAGCAGCGATTGCACTGCTTCATACCCCATCCGCAGGGCGCTATATAAAATATAGATACCAATCCCTAACGCAAACAACGCATCGGCCCGATGCCAGCCATACCAGGCCAGACCGAGCGCAATAAGAATAGCCCCATTCATCATAACATCAGATTGATAATGAAGCATATCCGCCCGTACGGCCTGACTTTGCGTTTTGCATACCACCCAGCGCTGGAACGTTACCAGAACAAGTGTGCAAATAAGTGCAACGACCGTCACAACGACGCCGACGCCGGGATCGTTCATCGGCGTCGGCGAGACGAGATGCTGAATGCCGGTGAGAAACAGGAACAGCGCAGAACCGGATATGAACATGCTTTGCGCCAGCGCGGCCAGCGACTCCGCTTTACCGTGCCCAAAGGTGTGCTCTTCATCCGCTGGCTGCAGCGAGTAACGCACGACCAGCAGGTTGGTCAATGAGGCGGCAATGTCCATCAGCGAATCCACCAGCGCCGCCAGAATACTGACCGAGCCGGTATACCACCAGGCAAAGATTTTAATCAGTAACAGGCTGGATGCCATGACGGTCGCCGCGATGGCGGCCCGGCTGACCAGTCTTCCATAGGATTGATTCATAAACGCTCCTGTCATGTCATGCCGGTAGTATAACGGAAGCATGTGGAGTCGAAGGATGAATAAACGGTTAACAAACAGAATGTGGGGCAAAAAAAACCCCCACATCATGTGGGGGAAGACAGGGATGGTGAAGAAATCCCGCCAGTAACACAATGGAATAAAAGGATTTATTCTAATCTTCGTCTACATTTTGACTACACTTCGACATAAAAAAGCCGGGCTTCTGCCCGGCCTCTTCAAACACTTGTCTAAATCGTAACCTATTGATCAGGGCCGCACTTCTTCGCATATTCGGCCATGTTTACCTGTCCCGGTTCTGAATACAGTTGCTTGTTAAATACAGAGTAAGTTACTCCTTTTGAGAAGAAGCCCTTCGATTTCATCGACACTTCCATTTCAAAAGGTGCAAAACCGGCATACGCACCAAACGCATTTTTGGCATTGACCTGCCCACAGACATAACCGACAACAGCACCATCGGCAGCTTCATCTTTCTGAACGAAACGCACATACCTGAATTTCGCACTATCAGGATCGCGCATACTTGAAGCAACTTCCTTCTGCCCCAGCTCAACAGCTTTATCAGCACCGGGCTTACATCCAACAAGGCTAAATAGCGCAAGTACCATGATTAACTTTTTCATATCCCTACCTTTTAAGCACCATCGTGAAAACTGAAAAAATAATATCAGGGGCAGCAGACATAAGAAACCCGCCACGAAGGCGGGTTATTTTACAGTGCCAGCGATAACTGATCTTCGCCGTGGTGACTTCGTGGAAAAGCTTCTTGTGGCACCATCGCGCCTGGCGCTGGCTGGGTCTGATTTAGTGAACCGTCTATTTCCGTCATGCTGGTGAAACAGTACCCGCACAACATATTTTGACACTGGTGATAGCTGCGCCGTACAAGCAAACTCAGCTCAACGCTGGTTCTGGTTTTTGCTATTGCACGGCAGCGAGGACAGCGCATTGCCATACGCGGGCCTCCTTTCAGGACTGGTTAATATCAACGCAAGTATAACGCTTAAGACGTTGAATCGTCACTCTCCGCTGTCCAGTCGTCGATTTTTACTTCCAGTTCCAGCGACGTGGTAAACCCTCCCCCGCCAATATCGTGAACGCACCGCGTTATCGTCCAGTTCCCACTGTCGATCGTGGACTTAAAACCGTAGACGCTGGCAGGCTGTTCCGGGTACAAATCCGCGCGGCCACGCGCCAGGGTGATGCTGAACGTCGCCGCCCCGCGTTGTAACTCCCGCCACTTAGCCGCAGCGGCACGCTTTGCCGCCTTTTCCGTCTTGAAGGTTTTACGGATAACAAAAACGTTACCTTCGGCCCCGGCCAGATAATCACCCTCTTTTTTGCTGGATGCAGGCTCTTTCTTTTTGGCCTGGCTGGTTCGTCGCCTGCGGGTTGTTTTCTTCACGGTAGTGGATGGTTTTTTACCAAAGTTGAGATCAAGCCAGTATGCAGTTACGCCCGTGTACGCGTCGCGGTCAGCTACGTTAAAGCGATGTTTATCACCGCTTGACCGGACTATCTCGATCACCGGCAGCGGCTTGCCGCTCTGCGTCACTCCCTTACCTGGCGTGATAAACAGAAGCATACCGTTTTTAATGGTTGCCACCGCGCCCAGCATTTCGGCCATGCGCGTTAAGAAACTGATATCTGATTCACTCGTCTGATCGGCGTGGTCTATCTCAATCTTCGCCAGTTCTTCGCTGACGCCCGCACGCAGATCGTAGCGGCTGGCAATGCTGGCGACCACATCCCCCACGGTAATATCGTGCCAGCTATATTCCCTCTTCACGTTGAAGGTATCGCGGAAATCTGCGCTTCTGGCACTGATCGTTAGCTGGTCAGGCGGGCCAGCGTGTCCAATCTCGTCAACCGTATAGACGCCCTTAAAAACCAATGGATCATTATCCCAGCCCAGCGCCACCGATATCTTTGCGCCGCGTGGTGGTAATGCTACCTGCCCGTCTGCATCATCCAGAGTCAGATCCAGCGTGTCCGCTTCAAAGCCCCGGTTATCTGTCAGGGAAAGAGAGATCAGCCGGTTATCCAGCGCCGTAAGCTGATTACCTTCAATTTCAATACTGAACGCCGGGCGCGGCGAATATCGGTTTTCTGTCGTGTCCATATCAACCCCTTCATCATGATGGGGTACATCGTCGCCACGCGCGCGCGCATGAACAACGCCCCGTCATTGTTGCAGGTTGCTGACAACCCTTATTCATCGCATCGGCCTGCCATTGCCGCAATGATATTCGCAGTCATTAAACTGGCGAGGCAAATACATGGCCACTAACTACCATCGCGGTGTAACCGTCACGGAAACCACCGACCTTAGCACGATGATCACCGACATTGATTCGGCGGTGATCGGCGTTGTCTGCACCGCTGATGATGCGGACGAAACAGCGTTCCCGCTGGATACCCCTGTACTGATCACCCGCGTGGCTAACATGCTGGGCAAGGCAGGTAAAACCGGCACCCTGTTTACCACCCTGAAAGCGATTTCAGACCAGACCAGCCCGCAAACTATTGTGATCCGCGTTGCTGATGCTGCAAATATCGAACCGCCAGAAGGCGGAACCGCACAGACACAGGATCAACTGGTTATTGGCGGCACGGATGCAAACGGACGCTTTACCGGCATGTATGCGCTGCTGTCTGCCGAAATGCGCGTAGGCGTGCGCCCGCGTGTGCTGGCTGTTCCCGGTCTTGATACGGAAGCGGTGGCCGCACAACTCGGCGTCATTGCCGAAAAGCTGCGCGCGTTTGCTTACGTGGCAGCGAACGGCTGCAACACCATCGCCGAAGTGAAGGAATACCGCGAACAGTTCTCCCAGCGTGAAATGATGGTTATCTGGCCTAATTTCATCTGCTACGACACCAACGCCGGGGCGAATGCTACCGTGCCCGTGGGTGCCCATGCTGTTGGGATGCGCGCCAAAATCGACGCAACGCAGGGCTGGCATAAAACCATTTCCAACGTGCCCGTTAATAACGTGCTGGGGATGGATCGGGATATCTATTTCACGTTGCAGGGCACCGATACCGACGCCGACGAACTGAACGCAGCAGGCGTTACCACGCTGATCAAGCAGGACGGCTACCGCATCTGGGGATCGCGCACCTGCGACGCGGAAACGTATATCTTCGAAAGCTATACCCGAACCGCGCAGATCGTTGCGGATACCGTCGCCGAAGCCCATTTCGCCTATGTTGATAAACCGCTTACCCCGTCGCTGGTAAAGGACATTGTGGACGGCATCAATAAGAAGCTGACCTCATACGTGACGGCTGGCAAGCTGCTGGGCGCCCGCTGCTGGTATGACCCGGAACCGAATACCTCGGAAACCCTGCGCAATGGTCAACTGACCATTAAGTACAACTACACTCCTGTTCCACCGCTGGAAAATCTCAGCCTGGTACAGGAGTTCACCGACGAATATTTCGCTACGTTTTCCAGCGCAGTGAATAACTAACCGGGGGCGCTTATGGCACTGCCTAAGAAACTCAAATATTTCAATATGTTCTTTGACGGGGATAACTACTTCGGCATGGTGCCGGAAATCACCCCCGCCAAACTCACCAAAAAAACCGAAGACTACCAGGCGGGCGGTATGCCGGGTTCGGTTGCGGTGGATCTGGGCTTCGACGCTGGCGCCCTGGATATGGATATTACGCTGGGCGGCATGGATGCTGGGCTAATGAAAAAATGGGGCGTTACCACTGCGGACGGAATGCAGGTGCGCTTTGCTGGCTCTTACCAGGACGATGCGACCGGCGACGCCGTACCGTGCGAAATCCAGACGCGTGGCCGCTTCACTGAACTGGATCCCGGTTCGGCAAAGGTAGGGGATGATACTTCGCATAAGTACACCCTGAAAAACACCTATTACAAGCTGACCATCAATAGCGAAGAAATTATCGAAATTGATGTGCTCAACATGATCTACAAAGTTGCCGGTGTGGATGTGCTGGAAAAACACCGCGCTAACATCGGCTTATAAGGAAACCCGGCACCATGAGCAAGACCAAAGAAAACACCGTTATTCTTACCGCCCCTATTACGCGCGGTAAGACCAAAATCACCGAAGTGGCGATCACTTCCGTGCTTAAACAGGCTGGATCACTGCGCGGCTTAAAAGCCTATGACGTGCTGACGTCCAACTATGACGCGCTGGTTATTCTGCTGCCCCGCGTTACCGCTCCGGCACTAACCGCCGATGAGATTGCCCGTATGGATACCTGGGATTTTTGCCAGCTAGCCAACGCGGTGGTTGATTTTTTGCAACCCTCTTCGGATCTGACCGCGACGGATACGGGCAACGAATCATCCGATGCCCCTGCGAACGCATAGAAGACCTGATGGCAGATATCGCCGTCATATTCCACTGGCGGCCGGTAGAGATGGACGCCATGACGGTACAGGAAATACTGTTATGGCGTGATCAGGCGGCTGCGCGCAGTGGTGGAGATCACTAAATGGCAGACCGCAATTTAAATATCAGGGTGGCATTCAGCGCCCTGAATAATATGTCCCGCCCTGTCAACGCGGCGCGCCAGAGTGCCGCCGCGTTGGCGTCTCAAATCAACCAGACCAAAACCAGCATTAAAGGGCTTGAGCGTCAGGCAACCAGCTTTGACCGCCTCACCGCAGCCAATAAAAAAACCACCGAACAACTGGCCCAGGCGAAAGAACAGGCCCGGCAAATGGCGGCGGCTTATGGCCCGTTACGCCAGCGCAGCGCCGAACAGGTTGCCGCCCTCAATCAGCAACGTGCAGCCATTCGCCAGTTAACCCAGCAGCAGAAAGGCGAGCAGACGCAGCTTAACCAGTTGCGCGCCAGCTTCTACAGCGAAGGCATTGCGATCAGCAGCGCCAGCCGGGCGACGGAACAGATCAACCAGCGCACCGCGCAATACAACCGCCAGCTTGCCGAACAGCAGCGACGGCTTGACGCTGTTAACCAGGCGCAGGCCCGTTACAGCCGTGCCAAAGAAACCGGCGAAAAGATGATGAGCGGGGGGATGAAAACCGCCGCCGTGGGTGCGGCAACCCTCGCACCTGTCGCCGCTGCGGTGAAATCCTACAGCAGTCTTGAAGACGCGATGAAGGGCGTAGCCAAACAGGTAAACGGCTTGCGTGACGACAGCGGCAACCGCACCCCGCAATATGAAGAAATGCAGCGGGCGATCATGGATGCCAGCGAAAAGCTGCCAATGGCTAACGGTGCTGTTGACTATGCCGCCCTGGTCGAAGGCGGCGCGCGTATGGGCGTCGCAAACAGCGATGATCCGTGGCAAAAGCAAAAAGCCGATCTACTGGCTTTTGCCAGCATGGCGGCAAAGGCGTCGGTAGCCTTTGAACTGCCCGCCGATCAGCTTTCTGAAAGCCTGGGTAAAATTGCCGGGCTGTATAAAATCCCTACCCAAAATATTGAACAGTTGGGCGACGCCATAAACTACCTGGACGATAACGCGAAGTCGAAAGGCTCCGATATTATCGACGTGCTCCAGCGCGTTGGCGGGCTTGCCAGCCAACTGGATTACAAGCAAGCCGCCGCGCTGGGTTCCACCTTTCTGACGCTCGGCACCCCTGCGGAAGTTGCCGCCAGCGCCACCAATGCAATGGTGCGCGAACTTTCAATCGCTACGGTTCAGGGCAAAAACTTTATGCAGGGTCTGGACGCCCTCGGCCTCAGCGCCGAAAAAGTCCAGAAGAGCATGTCAGTGGACGCGATGGGCACAATCATTTCAGTGCTGGAAGCCTCCCAAAAGCTGGGCGATAACCAAGTCGCCACTCTTACCCAAATCTTCGGCAAAGAGTTCGGAGATGATGCGCGGAAACTTGCCAATAACCTGCCCGAACTGCGCCGCCAGATAGAGCTAACACAGGGTGCTGCCGCTAAAGGTTCCATGCAGCGGGAATCGGACATAAATCTGAACTCAATTTCTGCGCGTTGGGCGATGGCAAAAACCAGCGCAATAAATACGCTGGCAACACTAGGGGAATCCTTACGTGAGCCACTTATTCCACTTCTGGAAGGCGTTACAAAAGTAATGCAGAGTATTCGCATCTGGATAAAAGAAAACCCCCAATTAACCGCAACGATAATGAAAGTTGTTGCCGCAGTAGGGGCAGCGCTGACCGTTATCGGGCCATTAATGATGGCTGTCGGCGCCATTCTTGGGCCAATAGCATTATTGCGCCTACAGTTCAAACTGTTTAAAAACGAGACAGAAGAAGATCCAGAATCTGATGCATTAGGCGGGCTGCTGGGGAAAATACCCGTTGTAGGGGGCGCACTGAAATGGCTGGTTGATTCACCACTTAAGGAGCTATTGGGAGAGGATGGGCTAAGCGGCCTGCTGGAAAAAATACCCGGCGTAGGTTCAGCAATGCAGTGGTTAGTAAATTCGCCACTCGGATCCCTGTTAGGCGAAGATGGTATTGCCGGACTGGCGGCAAAACTACCTATGTTGGGTGGGTTGCTCACCTGGCTTTCTACCGCATTCACTACCTGCTTTGGTCCGATAGCCGGAATTATTGGCGGAATATCCCTGCCAATCATTGGGCTGGTAGCCCTGATCGCTGGCGCAGCGATAGCTATCATAAAATTCTGGGAACCGATACAGGCATTTTTCAGCGGGTTCTTTACCGGCCTGATGGCTGGACTTCAACCAATCACGCAGGCATTTAACGCCGTATTTGCACCGCTGGCCCCGATTTTTGACAGTATCGGCAACGCGATTAGTCGCGTCTGGGAATGGTTTACCAAACTGCTGGAACCGATCCAGTTTTCCAGCGAAGCGCTGGCATCCTGCACCAGCGCGGGGGAAACATTCGGCAAGGTGGTAGGGGCTGCAATCAGCGCACTGACGCTCCCCATTCAGGGCGTAGCCAAAGGGCTGGGCTGGATTCTGGAAAAGCTGGGTGCCATTCCCGACGCAGCGAAAGCAGCGCAGCAGGTTGCGCAGCAAATGACGCCGGAAGCGGTCAACAATCTGGCAGACCGATTCACTACCTTTGCTGGTGACGTGCAGGCAATAACTAAGGAAAGTAAAAAAGCCGAAGAGAAAAAGAAAACCGACGAGCAGAAGAAACAGGACAACCTGATTAACTCGCTCAAAGGCCCGGCCAATATCGTGCCGAAGATGAGCAACAGCCTGGACAAGATCGCCACCAATACCACGGAGAAGAAAGACGGGCCCGGCGAAATCGTATTCAAGAATAAGCAGCCCTATATCCCGATCCGGGGCGGATATTCGGAACCGCTTAAGCAGGCGCAGCGCCAGCTACCATCCCTTACCGATTGGGTGACGCAGCAGGCCGGATCGCTGATCGCCTCCGTTACGCCGTGGCAGGTTGAGAAGCCCGCCGCACGGGTGCCCGTTTCGGCGTCGCCGTCTGCGGCTTCCGTAGCTGCGCTCATGCCTGCGCCTGGCGGCGATGTATATAACCTTAACTTCGACTTTAGCGGCCAGAAACTGGATGAAGAAACCATTATCAGGCGCGTGCGCGAAGAACTTGCGTTAGCGAAGCAGCAAGCCGACCGGCGCAAGCGTTCCCAACTGACTGATCACGTCTAAGGGCAATATCATGATGATGATTCTGGGGATGTTCCCCTTTTCACTGCAAACCACGCCTTACCAGAGTGCGAATAAAACCAACTCCTGGCGGCACGTCAAAAACGATCGCGTGGGGAAATCCCCGCGCTATCAGTTCATCGGCGCAGATGAAGAACCTTTCGTACTCAGCGGCACGCTGTACCCCGAAATAAGCGGCGGTGATGTGTCGCTTGTCATGCTGGAAACTATGGCTTTTTCCGGGCGCCCGTGGCCCCTGATAGAAGGCACAGGCAGGATCTACGGCATGTATGTAATTGAGCAGATCACGCAAAACCGGACGGAGTTTTTTAAGGACGGGAAGGCAAAGAAAATTGATTTCACGCTCAACCTGAAACGGGTAAGCGAGGACATACGGGAAAAGCTGGCTGAAACCACCACCGATGATCTCTTCTCTCTGGTGAAAACCAACCTTTCGATATAAGAAAAGCGGGCCTTTGCCCGCTTCGTCTTCCGGAACACACCGCCATAACTGACCGTGCTACAGCACCGTTAAAAATGACTGTACTCGATACGCACGGCCAGCACGGTTAGAACCGGCCATGCGTGCCGGAATGAAAACTTATTCCGGCTTATCCGGCCATGTGATATCCGGCGCTTTAGATGTGTCCACCGCCTGCACTGC
Source organism: Enterobacter cloacae complex sp. 2021EL-01169 (assembly GCF_020733125.1). Lineage (NCBI taxonomy): Bacteria > Pseudomonadati > Pseudomonadota > Gammaproteobacteria > Enterobacterales > Enterobacteriaceae > Enterobacter > Enterobacter cloacae complex sp. 2021EL-01169. Next base: position 78,372 of record NZ_JAJFTC010000012.1, on the reverse strand, counting down.
CTTGATGTAGTTCATCCAGGCGATCAGGCTGGCTTTATCTTCATCGCTGATAATGCCTAACTGTAGCTCCGTCTGCCAAAGACTGATCGTTGCCTGCGCCTCAAGGAGTAACGCAGCTTTCTGTTGCTCCGCCGCTTCCACATCCGCAGCGTGCTGCGCTTCCGTATCCGTTACCCACTCGCTACCGTTCCACCTATCGTAGGGCGTCGCAGGTGCCAGCGTGGTGGTGCCCTCGGGGTAATCACCAAGCAAAGAAACCATCATCGCATCGCCTGTTTCAGTGCTGTATACCGTCTCACCACGATGATCGGCGACGTATTCCCAAGCGGTAAAATCTTCCGTCCGGCAAACTGCGAAACCACTCCCGATATCACCTGGTGCGTCAGTGCATGAGTGGGCGGGAATACCAACACCAACGGCCAGATATTCAACAGATGAAGAAAGATATTCGCGCGTGTCACCATCGTAGTTAAACACCGTAATATCACCGGCTTTTGTGGCAATGCCGTTTTTGTTCAGTGTCGCCTTCGCCATCATGCCGCCCTCACAATGTAGTTAAATGCGATGTTACGTGGGCGTGTTTCGGTTCCGCCTGAATTTGCAATCGCCTGAATTTGCCCGCCGCCTGGTTGCTCAATGTTGTAAGTGAGCGTTCCATTTAAATCACTATCAATACCAATAACACGGCCGCTCCCTGCGCTACCTGCGCTCATGAGCAATTGGTGCGAGTGGCTTTGATAGGCATGACCCTGAGCGCTTAACAGGGCGCGGCCTGCATCAACTCCGCGCCCATCATCCCATCCGCGCACAAACTCACCGCGCATATCCGGCAGCACCCCTGATGGATAAGTAACCCCCAGCTTGCTGTATTTATTTTTATCAAATGGCGCACCATTAACTTTCAGGAATACCATGTTTTTCATGTCATCAAACACGTCGCTCGGCATCTGCGCCAGAGGCCATGCGAAAGGAGAGCCAATCATCGGCGCACCGCTTCCCATCCCCAGATAAGCCGCAATACTGGCTGGATCCTCTTTCCCCAGCATCACGCGCATAAACTCACTGATAGCAGTCACTGCCGCCTGTTTATCACTAGTGAAGTAAGGCAGGGTGTTCTGTTGCATCACCAGCCCGGCAAAGGCTGTCAGCACATTGTTCAGCGGCTGCTTACCTTCAAGCAGAACATCAATACCAAGATTTTTTTGGGCATCCTCTGCGGTTGTTGCTCCGGTTCCACCTGCGCTCACAGGCAGCGCTATCACCTGACCGTTATTGACTACCCTTGCCCCCCACGTCCCGTCCTCACGGATGACCAGGCATTTTTTCATGTCCGGTGTATAAAGTACGGTCTGGTTTGGGCTTGTTGGATTAACAATATTGAAAAGTCCGATATTCTGTAAAAACTTCTGCTTATCAGGAATGTCTGCACCATTCTCGGACTTTTTAAGCATCCCTGAGACAATCTGATCGACATACTGGCGTGTTGCCAGTACAACCGCCGGATCAATCTTCAATGTAACGGCTTCGGTGCTGCTGACAATCAGGATCACGCGAATAACCTGAACTCGCCCGCTCCCCTCCTGCAACTGAGGCTTGTAGGTTTCTGCGCAATTGGCAATCGCCACCATATCGCCATCTTTATCGAAAAGGCCGATCTCACGAATCCACCACCCGCCGACGTCTTCCGGTATGACCTGTTCCGCAATGATCTGGCTGGCGTTCGCCTGGTCAACCGTCAGCATATTCAGAGGGGCGCGGCGTAACTCATGTACGAGGGCAGTCTGTGCCGGATTCGGTGTAGGCAGTACACCATTGCCATCACCAACGGCCAGCTGGGTGATCTCAACCTGCGCACCCAATGCCGTGGCATTTGCCAGTTTCGCCGCGCCCACATTGGTTAGCACGGCATAATATTTAGTCGCCACTTGCGATCTCCACGGTGTCAATTAAATGGATTGCCGCCCCGGTGTAATCATCACCGCCCACGGCTATGGTTTCAGGGAAATACGGGTACACGGTCAACGTATCGCCGGAATAACTGCCCGCGCCGATATACAGATCGCCGGTTGTTTGCAGGTGAAGAGACATTCCCAGCATATGACGGCTGCACGGCTTCACATCGGCGATCAGGCGTTCAAGCTCTTGATAGGTTTCTTCACTAATGCCCTGGTCTTCCACGCCAATATCCAGCGTGAAGGTGCCCGGTGCGGTATCAATGTTCCACCACTCGTTAACCCGGATGAAGAAGCCGAACGGCTCCACAACCCGGCGCATGGCACCCGTTGTACCTTTGTACTTATGCAGATAGAACGCATCGGCCACAGCCTTTCGTTTCGTGCTGATCGGCCAGGCCTCATCCCAGCGATCAACGGAGAAGGCCCACGCCAGATAGGGCAGCAGATCGGCCCGACATGTCCACGGGTTCCACAACTGGCGCAATGGCACGGGCACTTCACCCAACGACGCGCAGACGCGCGCGGCGACTCGCTCCATTCGGCTGGCGCTGGGTGGTAACAGGTCATTACTCATCGTAACCACCCACCGTTATGGTGTATTCGGTGCAGTGCGATGCCTGGTAGTCACTCAGCACGATATCCGCAACAGGCTGCGCCAGTTCAACGCGCTGGACGCCTTCAACGTGCAAGGCGGCGTAGATAGCAGAAAGACGGATATCGCGCCCTAAGCGATTCTGCGCGGCAATATACGCCTGTAACTGCTGTTCCGATGCCTGCCGGACGGGTTCGGCTTCCGGCCCAGGGTAGATGTAAAGCGTCGCATCAATCTGATACGGCACGATCTCCGCAGACTGTACCGTTACCCTGTCAGCCACCGGGCGCACCTCTTCATCGTTCAGGGCGGCAGCGACCACGGAAAGCAGATCATCGCTGGCCGTTCCGTCACCCTCGCGCGACAGTACCGAAATGGTGACGCAGGCAGGCGTAGGACTGACCGCCGAAATATCGGCTACGCGCCCGTCAGCCGAACGGCCCCAAAACTCATATGCAGCCGTTGGCCCGGCCACGCTCAGACCTTCAAAAGCCTGCTGGGTACGCGTGCGTAAATCCGCGTCTGACTCCATCACAGCTTCAATTGGCGGGGTAACGCTGTCGTCTTCTTCCTGAATGGTCAGACGTTCAACGTTGAAATTGACCGCCAGATTATCCAAATCGCTATCCGTGGAATAAGCCAGCATCACCGCGCGGGCTGCTTCATTCACCCGCTGGCGCAACAGCAATTCGCGATAGCAATTCTCTTCCAACAGCATGGTGATCGGCTCCGATTCAAGCTCAAGCGTGCGGGCGATCTCTTCCTGTTCGTCTTCCGGGTACATCGCAATAAACGCGGCCTTGCGCTGCGCGAAAAGCGTTTCGAAGTCCAGCGGTTCAACCACCACGGGCGGCGGTAGCTGCGATAAATCGATCGTGCCGCTCATGCCTGGCCCCTCAATGTAATATCGGCGTTAAATGGCGTCTGATTGTCGGTGCGGTTGGCCTGGATAGTGGCAACCAGCCGACCGGCACCCGGCGCGCTCAGGGTGATACTGGTCAGAGAGATCCGCGGTTCCCATAAATACAGGGCGCTGTAGATGGCAGACATAACGCGCAGCTTCGTTATGGCGTTATCGACCGGCTGATCAATCAGGTTGAAAAGCTGCGAACCGTAAGCGCGGCGCATTACGCGGGAACCGATCGGCGTTAATAGAATGTCGCCGATAGACTGCGCTATATGCTCGTTGTCGGTGATGGCATGGCCTGAACCGGCATTCATGCCGCTGTAACGGACTGTACTCATACCGGGCCACCTGTATTACTACCACCGGACTGGACGCCGCTATGTTTGTGCGAGTGGACAACGACACCATTAGACGAAAGCGATCCACCTGAATGGGTAATATTGCCCTTCATTTCCCCGCCTTTTTGCACTTCCAGCGTGGCGGTGATCAGCTTGTTGGTGCAGACCACTTCCGGCGTGTCCAGGGTAACGCGCGTGTCTGCCTTGACCGTTACCACCGGCACGGTGGCGGTAATGGATTCTGACGCGGTGACGCTTGCCGTTTTCACCCCGCTGACAACCAGCGCGCTGGCCTCCGGGTCATAGGAAATTCTGGCGCCGTCCGGGTGCAGGATCACGCAGGTGGTAGCGCCAGCATCTGGCGGCGGTGCGTCTTCGCTGTAAAGGCTTCCGGCAATGAATGCCGTTTCCATCTCACCGCAGGGGCACAAAATATAAACCTGTTCCCCCACTGTCGGCGCCCACCACGTCACGGCTTCACCGGCGCGCGGCACTGCCCAGCGGATCCAGTCGGTTTTGTTCTCGCCGGTTTCGACGCGTGCAAGATACTTTTCCGTATCCACTTCCAGCACGGTGCCAATGCGGGCGAGATTGCAGATAAGGCGATAGAGTTCGTTTAAATTCATAGTGCAGACTGTTTCCCGTGGTGCCGGTTACGCTGTCCGGCGTCGCTTCCACCCGGTAGCAGGCTTTACGACCGTTTCGGCTTTTGGGTTATGCAGTCAGTATCATGAGTCGCGCGCGCGCAAACAACGCGGCGCCATTGTGGCGGGTTGGTGACAATCAAATCTCTTGCATGAAGGCAACAACAGTATCGGCCAGCCAGTCTAAATCCCCCTCGGTCATGCCCAAGAGTTCACGCACCGGGTAACGTGCACGGGCACCCGGCACCACGTTATCGACTTCACCGTACTGGTGAACGCTGGCGATTTCGGCGGTATGTCCCTGAAAGCCAACCACTGCCATGCCGCCCGTACCGTAAGCCTTAAGAAAGCGTGCGGTGCGCAGCTTGCGGAACATCGGATCCTTTCTGGTGCGGTTTTGCTTTGACTGGTTGAGATTGATTTCAATATAGCGCTGGATATCGCGCTTATAGAACGTGCGCAGGGCACCGCGATCCACGTCATAGCCGGTGATTGCGCGATGCTCACCCCTACACGTGGTTCGCCAGTTGCGTAACTCCCTGGCCTCATCATTCCATATGAACTTTATCCCGCCTTGGGTGCGCAGGATTTTGCGGCGGCGGGCCGGATAGCTTTCACCGCTGGGGTTCTTCTGGCTGGCAATGCGCTTTTGCTGGCGCTTACGCAGCCCGATCGCAACGTCACGCGTCAGCTTGCGACGGTGCCCCGGCGAAAGCTGCGCGGCCACACTGGCTAGCCAGTCGTCTAACTGCTGGAAGAGGGGATCGGTTTGTTGTCCTGCCATGTTTCGCCGTTGACCTCATCAACAAATACCAGTGACCACGCGCCAATTTCTGGCCCCGGTGCAGGGTCAGCACGGTGACGGGTGACGATCTCGCCATCTTCACGGGTGACTATCACCGCTTCATCAGTCTGAATCTGGATCAGCACGTCCATCGTGCTGTTACTCAGGATATCGGCTTCGAATGTTATGCCGTTCTGCTGCCTGTCCGGGTTAAACAACAGATCAGGCTGATATAAGCGCGCCCATGCCAGCACCGGCACGCTGATAGTATCCAGAGATTCAGGGTAATCCATCACCAGCACTTCCAGCGTATAGCGATACTCAAACGCAGCAGCACGCTGGCCGGTGCTGACCATACGGCCTTTACGCAGGTAAACCGCCAGATTATCGGGATTCTCACGCAGCCAGGGCACATGCTGGCTTATCATCTGGCGCAGCAAATCGGGTTTAAGCATTACTTATCCCTCCCGGACTTAACCGCATCATACGCAGCCTCACAGGCTAATCCTCTGGCTCTTGCTTCATCAGCATCTTTTGCCAGTTGCCCCGCTCGATCGTCAGAGCGGCGGAACAAGTCGGCGAGCAGTACGGCGCCGCTGGTTTCTGCCTCGCTTCTGCCGGGAGTTCCGGCACCGCAGGCGCGTTCACGGTCTGCCAGTTGCCTGGCGAGTTTGTCGGCCCTGTCGTGCAGCCCACGAGAAGCAGCACGGGCACGATCGGCATCAGCCTGCACGCCAGCAAGCTGCTGGCTGGCTTGTTTTCTGATCGCATCAATTTCACCTTGTCGGCGTTGTTCTTCTACCCTTGCCTCAGCCTGCCTTTTCGCCAGCGCGGTGGCATCGCGTGTATCACGTTGCGCCCACTCTTCACGCCAGTGCTGATCGGCATCACCGTAACCGGCGCTGTAACGCCAGTGGCTAAAACCCCAAACAGCAGCAGTGGCCAGCACAAGACAAACGATCACTTTCCAGCGTGACAACCCCATCTCTAAACCTCTCGCCAGCTCGCACTGTCATTACCGGACGTGCTGGAGCACTGTCAAAAATGACCGCGCTCGATACGCACGGCCAGCACAGTTAAAAATGTCAGGCCAGAAATAACGTGCGCTCGGCTTCCCGGCGCTTAACCAGCCCCGGCAACACCTTGCCGCCTGCTTTATTCCATTTCGGAAACTCAGCCGCAGCCCCGGCAAAATCGCCAGCATTCAGTTTTTTCAGCAGTGTGGAACCTTCCAGCGCCTTTACGCCCAAGTTGTAGGCAAAATCAACCAGCGCATCGAACTGATTTTGATTGATAGTGACTTTAACCAGCCCCGTAACGCCTTTTTCATACTGCACCAGACCGCTACGCAACAGGCTATCGGCAGTTTCCTGCGTAATGGTCATGCCCTTGCCAACCGGCACGCCGTTGACGGGTTGAGTCCATCCATAACCGATCGTCCAGACGCCTACAGAATCCTGATAAGCGGCCAGCCTGCACCCTTCAAAGCCTTTCAGCATGTTGATGCCGTTATTGCTCATCTCCACCTTTCATCCCTCCGATTCGGTTTTCGATAAACCCGGTAACTTTGTTGCGGACTTTATCCGCACCCATAAATCCGATTGAGGCGCCCACGAATGTTACTGCGTTGGACGGAAGCCCCAGATATTCCAGCGAACCGGCCACAGCAAGCGTGACAATCCCACATACCAGCGATCCGGTGGCGGTTTTAAGCAAAGACTGCCCATCGTAAAGGCTCATTAGCGCCGAAATACTCAGCGCCGCACCAGCCGCAAACAGTGTCGGCAGATAAGTAGCGATCCATTTCATTGTTTGTTCGAGTAATCCGGTGGTGTGTCGTGCATACCCTCCCCCTTAATCCCATAGCTGCACGGTTTCCCGCTGGGCTGGCGGCTGGATCTCAGGCAGGTAGACAATCTGCCCGGCCTGCAACTCAGTGGCGGCGGAAATGCCCTTATTGGCATCGAGCACCGCCTCGGTAACGCCTGCTGTTCTGCCGTAATAGCGCCAGCAAAGCAGGTCAATCGTGTCGTTTTGCTGCGCCTGAACGTTCATTACACCAACTCCGCCAGGCCCCGGCTTTCGTCCTGGATATCACGGATTGACCAGCGCACATCCCGCCATAGCGTATCGATCTGCGTGCTCAATGCCGCCGCGTGGTCTTCGCCTTTACTGGTGGTGTCAATATCGCGGTAGCCTTCAATCAACAGCGCCTTAGTGAGTGAATACACGGCGTTTTTATAGCGCCATACCTTCACGGAAGCGCCATTCACCGGACTGGCCGGAATTTCTGCCAGTGACTCATAGCCCGCATCAATCTGCACCTGGCGCCACAGGAAAAGCTGATCATTAACATGGGCCACCGCTTCCACAGTTCGCGACATCAGGCGATCGGTTGTCACCTGCCCATCAAGACGCATCGCGCGGCGTAGTTCAGCCAGCGAAATGACCGGCCAGAATGGCAGGCTTTCAACTTTCGCGCCGCCATCATCAGGCACTGGATCGGATGGTGGCCGTACTGGCTCAGTGGCTACCAGACTCATGATCTCTACTCCGTATAAGTCAGGCGGTGGACGGCAGGACGAAGACACGGCGTTGCCTGTTTTCGCCTGCCGTGCCGCCTGGGTGCGCGGGGGCACGTTCGGTTATGACACCGCTTTCTGGCGGGCTGTCGTGGTTCTTTTCTTCGCTGCCGGCTTGCTTTTAGCGGCGGGCTTTTTGGTTTCCCGCTTCGCTTTTGGCTGGGCTGGCGGCGTTGCCGTCTGGGTTTCGGTGCTGTTTGCTTCTGGCTTGCCGTCTGCGCCGTCACCGTCAGCAGGTTGCCCGGACTTCTTAAGCGCACGTTGCAGAAGCTCAATATCACGGGTTACGCCTGCTTTTTTCGGATTCAACACTGCCGCCTGGCGCAGGTATTCAACCGCAGCGGTAAGCGATTCAACGTTGTCAGTCAGGCGCAGCGTATACCCCAGCGCCTTAAGCAGCTTTGAGCGCACCTCATCCGGCATATCTTCGTTCAGGGTTAAGCCCCTTAATGCTTCCAGCAGGTCAGCGGCGACCGGCGCAACAGCCGGGTTAGCTTTGAATGCAGCCAGGACGGGATCGCAAATTTCTTCCACCAGTACGGTGGCAGTGGTGCGGCGATACTGATCCGGCATCGGCAACTTATGGCGCAAGACATACTGACCAATGCGCAGGGCTTCGGCGATGTTTCCGCAGTCACAGCACCAGATCATGACGGTGGTTAACACGTCGTCAGACTGGCCGGAATCTGCCGTAAGTACGCCTTCGATCCACGGCTGGTAGTCCGGCAGCAGTTCGCGTTTTAAATCCGCTTTAGCCTTCTGGGACTGGACACGGCTTAAACGGGCTTTATCCAGTCGCAGGCGGTGAAGCATGGTTTCGTAGGCCGTCATTTCAAGCTGCGACGGCTCACGGCTGGCGTGGCGGCGTTCAGCCATCACGCGGTTAAAATGTTGTTGAGCAGGTGTCAACATGATGCCCCCAAAGCGGCCAGCAGTTAGCTGGCCTGCGCTGATTTATGGTGCCGGTGCTGGCTCGGCGGCGGTAATGCCTTCGATCAGACAGCCGAAGCCGTAATCTTCAACAACATAGGCATCATTTGACGAACTGTAGGTAGAGACGCGGTTATATTCCGGCTCTTCCACAATGCGGCGACGGTGCGCACCTTCCTGCCAGTAAATCGACAGGTTCTCCCACGAAGTGATAAACATGCTGCCATCGGGGAAGAAAGGCGCGATGAACGAAGGCAGGTTGCCGATCGTCTTACGCGAGGCAATCAACTGACCGGCCAGCGCTTCGGAGTTCGGGTTATTGGTGCTGACGGCGTTGATGATCGGGAACGAACGGCTAACCGTCAGGTTACGACCGGTGATCACCACCAGATTGGGCGAATCTTTGTACCACTCGTCCATCAGTGAGTTAACCGCGTCATAAACCAGCGAGTCGTAGTTACCGTAATCACCTTTAGCGATCACCTGGTTGGAATCGTCGCGGCTGGTCACGGTGATATCTTTCATGACACGTTGTGGCGCGTTCGCGCGGTACTGTTGCAGCCAGCCGATACCACAATCCTGTAAAAGCGGGTTGGCGTTGCGGTCTGACTTATCCGCGTAGCTGGTTCCGTTAAAGCCGATCATGATGCGGTCAAGCGCGATACGCTGAATGATCTGATTGCTCAGACGCTGCTGGAAATCCGGGAATTTAGCCCACGCATCAAGCTGCGTATAAGAGGCGAAAGTATCCGCGTTCACCTTATTACAGGTGTACTTGTTCGAATCCAGCGCCGTGACGGAAACAGGTTGACGGCGATCGGTGGTGGAATTGTTGGTGCTGGAAATCGGGCCGCTCACACCCAGACCGATTTTTTCGCCGGTCTGATCGTTAACGCCGTAGATGTTAATCAGCTTCAACATTTCGGAAGACTGCTGCACCTTGTCTTCAAGCGTCTGCTCAACGCTTGGATCAATGCTGAACGACTTTGTTACGTGGGACTTGTTGATGTGATTCAGTTCAGCCTGTCGCTCAAGATACGCATCAAACAATTCACGGGTAGAATTACGCATAGTTATATTTCCTGTACTGTTCCTTCGTTACTGACGGCGATCAGCAGTCAGCAAGCTGGGCGTTAGATTTTTCAGTTGCGCCGGTCGCTTCCGGACGGCGGTATTTGCTGGCGTCCTGGGTAGAAAGCTGCGCTTTCATCTCGTCGAACTCAGAGCGCAACTTCTCCACCGCTTCGGCGGTCTGCTTATTCTTAAGCTGCCCTGCGCTCAGTTTTTCCACCTTGTCCAGCAATTCACCCTGGCTTTCTGCTACCAGTTCAACCGCCTGGCGAATATCGCCATTTTCACGATCGAAGTGCTGGCGGGTTCCGGTCAGCATTTCCTTGATACGGGAAAAGAAATTCTTCCCGGTATCGGACGCTGGAGGCTCTTCCTGCGCAAATTCGAGGGATGATTCCAGGGTTTCAGTGAAGAAGCATTCAGGTGCGTAGTGACGCGCGGCCAGTGGGTTGGCGCTGGCGTTCTGGGTGCAAAACTTCATCATTTCGGTGCCCAGGCTCGCCGGGTTATCGGTACAGGCCAGCCCCATAAGGTAGGCTTTGCCGGTGTCTGCAAAGGACGGATGCACCTCAACGCTATGGTAGATTTTCTGGCGTTTCTTCTTCAGTTCGACCAGTTCATCCGTGGCGTCCACCTTCACCAGAAGCGCCAGCTTGCCCTTTAACGGGCCTTCGGCAATCTCTTCGGTTTTAGTCTCGACCACATCACCATACGCGCGGAAATCGCTTGTCGGCGACCAGCCTAAAATGTGCTCCAGATTGACGCGGGCGCCATAGACCTGGGGATCGTACTGTTCGGCCATTTCGGTGATGTGCTGACGTTCCAGCACGCGGCCGTCACAGGTTGCGCCCTCTACTGCGGCGCGGAAAAAATTTGTCATTGGCATGGTGACAAAGCTCCGGGTTGGTAAGCGATTGATATTAACCAGTGCCCCAATCATTCCCTTTGCAGCCGGAAGGCGCAAAGCCTTCACTTTGTCGGACTCAGGCGACAACCAGCGGCGATATTGTTGCGCGCGCGAGCGCGATAGCCTGTTGCCATGAATACAGCCGAAGACCTCAGCACAAAAGCCAAAAGCCTCTACTGGCAGGCGTTTAGCATCACTCAGATTTCTAAGGAAATCGGGGTGAGCATTAACACGATCTACAGTTGGCGCCGCCGCTATGAATGGGATAAAGCCACCCCCATGCAGCGGGTGCAGGATCGCACGCACGTTCGTTACCTGCGCCTGGTGGAAAAGGACGACAAAACCCCGAAGGACTTCAAAGAAATTGACCTGCTGGCGCGCCAGCTTGACCGCTTCGAACGGCATGAGCGCCGCGACCAGGAGAAAGAGAAGAAGGCGAAGACCCCGAAAAACCATTTCACCGAAGAACAGATAACCCAGCTTCGCGCCCTGGTCTTTGATTCGCTATACGAGCATCAAAAGCGCTGGTTCAAACAGTGGAACCGGCGTAACCGCTTTATCCTAAAATCGCGCCAGATTGGTGCCACCTGGTACTTTGCCCGCGAAGCGCTGTTGCGTGCGCTGGAAACCGGAAATAACCAGATATTCCTGTCAGCCAGCCGCGCCCAGGCGTTCCAGTTCAAGCGGTTCATTCAGAAGCTGGCAAGGGAAATAGGAGTAGAACTTAAGGGCGGTGATGCCATTGAGTTAAGCAACGGTGCGATCCTGTATTTTCTCGGCACCTCCGCTGCGACGGCCCAGAGCTACACCGGCGATCTGTACCTTGATGAAGTCTTCTGGATCAGTAATTTCATCAAACTGCGCTCGGTGGCCGCAGGCATGGCGACACAAAAAGGGCTACGCCGCACCTACTTTTCGACGCCTTCCAGTGAAGAACATGAAGCCTATCCCTTCTGGACTGGCGATCAGTTCAATGAAAGCCGCCGCCGATCCGATCGGGTGGATATCGACACCAGTTATAAGGCACTGAAAAACGGCAAGCTATGCGGGGATAACATCTGGCGCCAGATAGTCACACTGGAAGACGCCATGAAGCTTGGTTTCGATCTGGTTGATATTGATGAAATCCGTAGCGAAAACTCCCTTGACGAATACGCCAACCTGTACGGATGTACCTTCGTTAAAGCAGGGGAACGTGCCTTCGACTACAACGCAATTCTGGGCTGCGGCGTTGATGGCTACATGCCGGACGCGTGGCCGGACTGGAACCCGTTTGCACCCCGTCCGCTGGGTAATCGCCCTGTCTGGGTTAGCTATGACCCCAACGGCAGCAGCGGCAAAGGCGACAGCGCCGGGCTGATTGTACTGGCCCCGCCAGCCGTGCCGGGTGGTAAGTTCCGCGCGGTAGAACGCCACCAGTTACGCGGCATGGAGTACGAAGAACAGGCCAAATTTATTAAAGAGATCACCACCCGCTACAACGTGCAGCACATTGCTATCGACGGCACAGGGATCGGCGATGCGGTTTATCAACTGGTGATCAAGTTCTTCCCGCAGGCGGTTAAATACAACTATTCACCGGTTCTTAAGCGGTCGATGGTGCTCAAAATGTTGATGGTCATTCGTGCCGGGCGCTTTGAGTTCGACGCCGGAATGATGGATCTCGCACAGTCGTTTATGACCGTGCGTAAAGTCACCGCAGGCGGCGTTATTACCTACCAGTCCGATCGGGCCCGTGGTAGCAATCACGGCGATCTGGCATGGGCAACTATGCAGGGCATTTACAACGAACCGATCGGCGCGGAAGTGACCGGCGATAACGGCAGTTTTGTGGAGGAGTTTTAATTGAGCGGCAAAAAGAAATTCAGGGCGCCAACTGCTGCGCCAGCCAGCACGACCAGCAACGCAGCCACCCCGCTGGAAAGCGTGGAATCTTTCAGCTTTGGCGACCCGATCGCAGTCAACGATCGCGCGTCTCTTATGGAGTGCCTGGAATGCCATAACAATGGCCGCTGGTATGAACCACCGATCAGCCCCTACGGGCTGGCGCGCATGTTCGACGTTGCCGCCTATCACCAGTCACCACTGATATTTAAACGCAATGTTATCGCCAGTTGCTACATACCGCACCCACTGTTGACCCGGCAGGAGTTCACCGCCTGGGTGCAGGATTATTTAATTTTCGGTAACTGTTACATGGAATGCCGCCGTAACCGACTCGGCCAGCCGATCGAGCTGCGGCACAGCCAGGCAAAATATACGCGGCGCGGCATAGACCCGGCGCAATTCTGGTTTGTTCCGCGCTACGTTGACGATCACGCGTTCGAACCTGGCAGCGTCTGCCAGATCAAGAACCCCAGCCCGCACCAGGAGATATACGGCGCGCCGGAATACCTGGCCGCGCTACAAAGCGCCATGCTGAACGGTGAAGCAACGGTATTTCGCCGCAACTACTACATTAACGGCAGTCATGCGGGTGTGATCGTCTACCTCACTGACCCGGTGGCGAATAATAACGATGTGGAAAAGCTTAAGAAATCGCTGAAAGATGCACGCGGCAACGGTGCTTTTAAAAACCTGTTTGTCTACGCGGCGGGCGGGAAAAAAGACGGCCTGCAAATTATGCCGTTCAGCCAGGTGGCGGCGAAGGATGAGTTTACCGGCATCAAAGACGCCACCCGCGACGACCTGTTAGCAGCGCACCGCGTGCCGCCCGTTCTGATGGGGGTAATGCCGAATAACTCCGGTGGCTTCGGCGACGTAGAGAAAGCGGCGAAGGTGTTTTCCATCAACGAACTGGCCCCGATACAAGAAAGCCTGAAAGAGTTAAACGACTGGCTGGGGATCGACGTGGTACGCTTCAACCCTTACGCACTGTTGCAGGCAGTAATCTGACGCCAGCCCGGACACACCCACCACCTCCGTGGAACGGCCAGCACGGCCGCAACTGACCACACCGCACGTAAGCCCCTCAGCAGCCCGCTGGCAGGGGCTTTTCTTTTGCCTCAAACCACCACGGCGAACCGAAAACGACACAGCAGCGAGGCGCAGCGGTGCGAAAATCGGCGCAGATAATACCGACCCTATCCCACCCCTCAGCGCGCGCTCATTCCCCCGCCTCGCCCGCACGCAGAAACCCCGCTTTTTTGTGCAAATGTGCAGACCACCGGAAGGCCCGCCCCGTCTGGTCTGCTCCTGAAAAATCACCATCATAAAATTTGTGCAGTTTTGCGCGGAATTTTGCACTGATTTTCGGCCCCCTCGCAAAGCCATTCACTGGCCTGCGTCAACTTCGTTAAGCGCCACCATGATCGCCAGCCTTTCAGCAGGAGGAAGGGCCGCATATTTTGCGCGCCAGCGCTCAACTTTGCGCTTAATACGGTGCCGATCGTTGTAGTCTTTCCCGGCAAACGTGTGGGTATACGCGCGCCCTTCCGGGTAATTCATCCAGATTTTTTCTGTTCGCACGCCGCCGCGCGTCATGGCCTGAAATTCTTTACTGCGCCAGCCTGTTAACCGGTCGTCATAAAGCTGCGAGGGATAGCCAGACAGGATCACGCTGACGTTTTCCGGCAGGTTTATGAGGCAGGCTAACAGGCGCTCATGATCGGCAACCGTATATTCATGACGGTAGCGGGCGCGACTGGTGCGCGTTTCGAGCATGTAAGGCGGATCACAATAGACCAACACCCGCCCTAGCTTGGCAAACGCTGGCACACCAGTGATCGCACCGTTCCGCTTCAGGCTTTCCAGAAAATAGACTGCATCACCGTGGAAAAAATCTAGGCGCGGCGGATTGATGCCTCTGTCTTTCCAGCGCTGCAACGTCTTTATGCGCGCGGTATCATCCAGATCCGCACCATAGTTCCGCAAAGCGGGCGGCTTATGGAACAGCACCGCCCCACTGCCCAGGTGCGTTTCAATGTAGGTATCATGCGGTGGCATTTCAGCTATAATCTTCTGATAAACCCCGCTCGCCGCTTTACTTCCCAGATAGCTCATTCTCTTTCGTCCTCAGCTGGCACTGTCATTTCGAACAACCTGCAGCACTGTTAAAAATGACTGTTCTCGATGTATGGCCAACACTGCCGCAAATGGCGGTATTTGCCGGAATCCGGTACCACACCGTCAAAGCTGACCGTTCCGGCCATCGCGATATTTCGGTACCACACTGTCAAAACCGACCATGCCGATCGGCCCTCTACTGCTCATCCCTCTACTTCATCCATTTACTGCAGTAATCCCGCCGCTGTAGACCTGGGCCCGTACTGCAGTAATCCCGCCGCTGCAGACCTGAGCCCTGAGCCCGTACTGCAGTAATCCCGCCGCTGCAGACCTGGGCCCGTACTGCAGTAATCCCGCCGCTGCAGTATTATTTCCGCCCCGAAAACGCAGCCTTCATCCGGTTCACGAGGTCGCTTGTCTTTTTCTTCGCTGCCATCACCTGCGACGGCAGCATATCCAGCCCCGACGCGGCGCGGTTGCGCGATACCAACCGCCCGTCCTGCACGGTCATAACAAGATCGCCGCACGCCACTGACGCACCGGCCATAATCGATCTGACCATTTCGGCGCTGGCATCAATTCCACGCAGCGCCAGCAGTTCACTGATCTGCTGCTCTTTCACGGATAGCCCGGCCCCGTCTTCCCGTTCCGGTGGCCGTTTTTTCCGCTTACTTCGCACATCGTCACTAAGCCGCTGCGCCAGTTCTCGCTTTTCCTGCCGTGAAAGCGCATCAAAATTCACCGTCACGCCCTCAGCTGGCACAGTCATTTCTGACTGTCCTTTAGCTTCGCTGGCGGCATGTTCAACACCGTCAGCACCTGCCGCGGGATCCCGCGTACAGTTATTGACAGAACTCCGAGGGGCGGCGTTGCCGCCTGAAAAACCAACGTCAACGGCCACACCGTCAGCGCTCTGGCGCTTCGGCACGATTTTGTATTGAGTGGTGCGGGTGAAGATCAAAGAGTCATTGCCCGTAATCGGGCAGTAAATACCAGTGATTCGCTGGACGTTATCGCCGTAGGCGTTGCCGTTTTCAGTGGTTTCATAATTCAGACGGATGCGCAGCTTATCGCGCTCAACCAACGGGCCACCCTGGGCTAATACGTAGTTATCCCATTCGCCACCGTTAGCGGCCTGCCGGGCGGTTTCCAGTTCAGGGTGTAGCACCAGTTCGCGATCGCCCAGGCGGCGAAGTTCGCGATATACCGTGACCGGCGCACCGCCGATCTGCTGAAACTGACGAATAGCCCAGCGCGATGCCCACGCGCTAACGCGGAGTGACATTTCTTTCAGGTCTTCCCCGGTTTCGTCGTCCTTCTCACCATCCAGCGCGAAGCCGTCGATATTCTTCGAAATGTATTTCGCTATGTAGCCGGTTGCGCTGCCGTGGGCATCGTCGATCGGCACAACCTGAAAGCGGTTTTCCTGCGCTCCCGGTTCGTTGCCGTCTTCTTTCAGGGCATATTTACGGAAGATTTCGCGCGCCTGCTCGACGCATTCCGGGCGCATAAAAAGAAGTAAATGCCAGTGTGGCGTTGCATCGTGGTGCGGTTCGACCACGCGGAAACCAAAGACGCGGATCCCTTTTCTCTTCCACGCTGCGCGGGTTCTCGCCCAGACTTTGCAAAGATATTGCTGCGTCTCGCGCGGCGACGCGCCACAGTATTTATTATTGCGGCGCCCGTTATGCTGCATGGAGTGGTAACGGGAAGGTGCGGTTAGCGTGTAGAAGTCACCGGCCAGCCCTTCCAGCTTCGCCAAATCTTCAAATCCGCGCATTCTCGTCATGAGTTCGCGGCGACGGTTGGCCGGATTGGCAACACTACCGGCGACTTTATCGATCAGTGAAATGCGTTCGCCCGTGTCCTGGTCTTCCAGTTCCATAGCCTTAAGGTATTCACGGTTAGCCTTTTTCTGGGCCAGCCATTCCGTAAGGCACGGGGCGCTACTGTATGGGGAAGATTTTTTCTGGACATATCCCGCTGCGATCATCAAATGCTCACGCCACCTGGCATGGATACGGCGCAGGCGGTTTAACCACCACTGCGGTGACTCAAGGCGAAGAACCGCGCGTAACGCGTCCTCCGCTCCCAGTTCTTCATTGCAATACGCCGTCCAGCCGGGGATCGGCGTTTTCAGATGCACCGCCAGCGACGCAATACGGCCATAGCCCGAAAGCGCCGCGAACTCAGGATCTCCGGTGCGTGCCAACTGGTGATCGGACTCGCGTATAAACTCGCTCGTAAAGATATCGGCAAGCGTATAAGCCAGTCTTTTTAACTCTTTCTTCCCTGCCCAGAGCATACGGAAAAGCTGATCGCGGATTGGCAGCAGAATGCCGGGCATCACAGTGTCAGGCTGGTAAACACTGTTCACGCTATCAATACGCGTTAATACGTGGCGCTCAAAGGTATTAACCAGCCAGTGATCTGCCGCTTTGCGGTCTTTCGCGTCCAGTGCATCCAGCTTCGCGGCAAAGTGGCGGCGGATATACTGCGGAAGGGAAGCCAGACGGCGACGCAGCAGCTTGCTGCGCTCCGGCTTTTCGTCCTCCGCTACCAGTTCACTGAACGCAATATGCTTGCGGGTGCCGTCCGGCGTGAGATAGTCGAAACCATCCAGCCCCGGCGCTACATCAACGCCAATCGGCTGGTATGGTTTGTTCCCGCCATAAGCGTAAGGGATAGCATTATCAGTGCTACCCGGATACGGTGGAGGTGGAGAAGGGGCGCGACGGCCACGGGTTGCCGTGGTCATTGCGCGATCTCCATGTAGGCTTTTAAGAAAGTAGCGGCTGCATAGATATTTACGGCGTTTCCGCTGGCGCGTAGTTTTCCCACTCTGGAGGGAACCCCATCAACCAGAGGCTTAAGGCCGGGTTTAACTGGCCTCCACTTTCCATCCCGGCAGAAAAGCCAGTCAGCAGATCCCCAGAATCCGTTAACCGGGCCGGGCCTGCTATCTGCGCTGTCACATCCAGCGTATCCGTTGACAGCTTCCCGTGCCGCATCCTTCCCCCCTGATACCCGCCCTTTCCATCCCTCGCCGCAGGGGTGGGCCAGCCCGCAAGACAAGCAAAGTCCTGTAAGTTCGACTGCCGACCAGCCAGCTTCCTGGCGATCACCTTCTCGGCATCCTGATAAGCGTTCTTCGTATTGCTCGCGGTTGGAGTCGGCCAGCCAGTAAGTACGCTCCCGGATGTGCGGCGCACCGACGCCCGCAGACGGAAACGCCGACGCCCCGAAGGCATAGCCCAAACTTTCCATGTCAGTTTGTACAAGGTCGATCCAGACTTCTGCATCTTTGCTTGAAGACTGTTCGCCAAATATAACGACAGGGCGTTGCTGGCCTGCAAGCCAATGAACGGCGGGCCATAGGTGCCGCTCATCATCAAATTGTTTTCCTTCGCCTGCCTGGCTGAAAGGTTGGCATGGGCAACTTGCTGTCCATACTGGGCGGTCGTCCGGCCATCCTGCAACGCGCAAAGCACGGGGCCAGCCTCCAAAACCTGCAAACAGGTGGACTTGAGAGAATCCTTTAATGTCATTTGGGGTTACATCCTCAACGGAACGGGTATCAACAACGCCGGAAGCGATAAGCCCGGCATCAATGAGGTTGCGCAGGTATTGCGCGGCAAAGGGATCGATTTCGTTGTAGTAGGCGGTCACTGCTGCCCCTCCGCTTTGCGGTATTTCGTGATAAGCGGATCTACAATCCCGTCGAGAGTGGCCTTTATCGCCCGCGCCTCTTCCTGCCCATTCATCACGCCCACGTGCGTGGCTAACGCCAGCGCTATCAACTTGATTTCGTTCAGTGCGTGCAGCGCGCCTTGATTAAATTCATGTGAGTTAGAAGGCATCGGCGTGATCTCCAAAGTCGGCGGAATAGCCAGCGCATGGGCCGCAGTCTGGGCAATAGCCACCACCATGACGCCCGCAGCAGTCGCAGACAGGCAGCACGCCGATCACTTCTTTGGCCTTCTGGCGGTTTTCTTTGTCGGTGCTGACGGAACGTTGCACGCTGATTTCGTGCATCTTGAAGGGCTGATAAATCGCGCGTGTGGCTTCGGTGTCGCTGTTGGAAATGACGACCTTCACGCCATGCTTACGGTTAACTTCCAGCAGTGCCTGGACTAACTGGCGGTGGTTGTCTTCCGTGAATGGTTCGGTGTGGTATTGGGTAAAATCGGCTGTTTTGCTTTCAGGCAGGTAAGGCGGATCGCAGTAAACGAGAACATCGCCACCCGTGACTACCTGAAGAGAACGCTGGAACGGCGCGCAAAGAAATATTGCCTTTGTATCGTTGGCCTTTTCGGCAAACAGGCGGATTTCATTTTCAGGAAAGTAGACGCTCTTATACTTGCCAAACGGCACGTTAAAGCCGGTCTTCCGGCTGTATCGGCATAAGCCGTTATAACCGTGACGATTCAGATACAGGAATTGAGCAGCGCGCATAATGCACGCCATTTCAGCGCCATAACGCAACCCACCGCTTTTTACCGTACCCACCTGCTTATTGAACGCGGCGCGGACTTCGTTGTATCCCTGCGGGCTGTTCTTACTGTTGAACAGTTCGCGGGCCGCATCGATCACTAAGTCCGGGTAACGGGTGACTTCCCGATACAGGTTAATAAGATCCGGGTTGATATCAGCCAGCACATAGCGGCGGTATTCAGTCGCCAGAAATACCGATGCGCCGCCTACGAATGGTTCGATCAGGCAGTCAGCTTTAGGAAGGTGTGGCAGCAGGTCAGGAAGGACACGGGTTTTACCCCCTGCCCATTTGATGAACGGGCGGATCATAATGCCGCCTCCGCCGATTTATCATTCCCAGCGGCTGCAATAGCTTTCAGATTGTCAGAAAGCTGCGCAATCTGGTTCCAGACGTCAGCGGCAGCATTGTGCTTATTCTCATCAACTAAACGGCGGGAGGTGTACCCGCAAACCATTAAAGATATTTCTTCAACCGTGCGAACATCCCGAACGTTCCAGAAATTCCATACTGGCCGGATACCAAGAGACTGCATCGCGTGGCTGATGATCGGCATATCGTAGTCAGTGCCACGCGCCCAAACCTTTACCGAATCAGCATCGCAATACGCAAGAACAAACAAGTTCAGGTCAGCGAGAGCAACGCCCAACTGCACAGCCTGATCGCTTAATACAGCGGCCTGAACCTCTCGGGACTTCTTAAACCACCATTTCACAGTATCTGCGCCGATGGTTCCGCCTGCTGCCTCGCTGCTTTCAATGTTGACAGTGCGATACATTGACGCATCAACACGGCCAGTCATGGGATCAAATACAGCCGCAGCAAGAGAGACGATCGCCGCAGTTGGCTTTTTATCCAAAGCTTCAATATCAATCATTACATGTTTCATCGCGTCAAACTCCGTATGGGGAAGCGGGAATAGAAGGGCGCTGCAATTCTTCAATGCAGTGCTGGCGCAGGTTGCTGATAAAATTAGTGGTTACTGATCCAGTGGCAGAAAGGGTTAACTCACCATCACGGCGGGTTTTAATGGTTAAGCCTTCATTTTCGATAGCAGGTAAAAGAACATGCAAAATGAAGCTATATTGATCACGTCTGGTCATAATCTCTTCCTCAAAAAAAGAATGAGTTGAACCGCCGCCACTTAATAAAGAGGCGGAGAAAACAGAGTTGATTTTTTAAAACCGAATTACTTAATTAGCTTTTTAAATAATTCAGCCAGTGTAAGCAGGAAGCCTTTATTTATTCTTTGGGTATAAATAAACGGTTTATTTTTACCTTTGATAAATTGAACCTTCGCCGGTTCGGGCTTAAAAAATCTTCCGTCCGGCGTTTCCAGCCAGCCGCGTGAGTTCTTGAAGTGTGTGACCTGGCACCCGTGCTTAAGCAGGCTTGCCAGTGATGGGCCCTCATCGTGCATTACTGCCCCCTTGCTTATACATCTGATCAACCGTGCGCATGGCTTCCGCTAAAGCAAAGTCACGCCCGTAATAATCGCCATTGCTGGAAATACGATAAGAGTGCTTAGACGTAAAAGGATTACGCGGGCATTTTTGAATAGTGAAGCCACGATATAAATATGAGTGACGACTTAACTGTATTAATTGCACAGCCACAAAAGCCCCCTCACATTCCCAGCTTAAGCAATTCACCATCAACATGGCGGGCCACGTCTTTGGTTATTTTCTTAATCAGCTTTTTATCCCTGATCATAAATTCGCCGCTATTGGTGCGAATCATGAAGCCCGTTTGCATATCTTTTAAATGGGTGTCCAGAATGTCGTTGCATTCACGCACCCGGTTTTCGTGGTTGGCTGTTTTCTGGCTCATCGCGATAACCTCAAAGACCGATCCACAGTAACCAGGCGTCGCGCTGCTCTTTCGGGCGGTTGAAATATGCGTCACGCATAGCGCGGTTAAATTCTGGGATGTAGATCCAGTTTTCTGAACGGCCTGTAAGGGCTTCCGGGTTCTTCATCTGGACAACCGGCAACTTACCGTCGCGTACCATATCGCCCACCGCGTTGGCGGATTTACCGATCATTTCGGCAAATTTTGGAGTTGGCACAGCGTCCACAGGGTGACGCAATTCAATGTAGCCCTCTGGGTATTTGTCTTTCATGTGCAATAATCCTCTTCAATGTTCAGCCGCCTATAGCTGGCTGTAGCCGCTTCTGGCGGCTGTTCATTCGGTCAAGAAGTTCCATATACGAACTTCTTGTGTGTGAAATCTAGTTCGAAAATGGAACCGTGTCAATGAACTTTGAAGAGAAACTAAAGCTGATTCGCAGCGCCGAGGGGCTGAATCAATCACAGCTATCTGATATTTCAGGCATCCCGCTAAGTACCCTCAAGAAGATCGAAGCCGGGTATCAAGACCCTGGCTGGAATGTTCTTAGCAAAATCACCGAACACCCCCGATTTCAGAAATACACGCTTTGGTTAATGACTGGCACCACCGCACCACAGGCCGGGCAAATAGCCCCGACTCTCTCCCCTGATGGGCAAGACAGAACAACATCACGCCAATCAAGGCCGAAGGCTGGCTAAAAATCTGGTTTTTCTTTGCGCTAGAACAATCAGCGCAAAATGACAATTGCACTGGAGGGCTTCGCTATGTCGATTAAGAAGCTCGAAGGTGGTCAATACGAAGTAGACGTTTACCCTCGTGGGCGTAATGGAAAACGCATCCGCAGGCGATTCGATAAGAAACAAGAAGCTGTACTTTTTGAGCGTTATGTATTGGTCAACGCCGACAAAAAAGAATGGCTGGGCGCGAGCGTAGATCGCCGCACCTTAAGCGAGTTGTTAGAAGCTTGGTGGTTGCTGTACGGGCAGACTCTGGAAAATGGCGAAATTGAGAAACGGCACCTGAATAAAACGATCAGGGCGCTGGGAGATCCGGCCGTTAACCGGTTGAGCAAACGCACGATAGCGCAGCACCGCAGCCAGAGGCTGGATGATGGGATCAGCGCGGCTACGATTAACCGCGATATCTACCGGCTTTCCGGCATGTTCAGCGCGTTGATCAAGCTGGAAGAGTTCAGGAAGGAAAACCCCTGCAAGGGTCTGGAACCGCTGAAAGAGACACCGCCCGCCATGACCTATCTAACAAAGTTAGAGATCGGCAGGTTGCTGGAAACTTTGACTGGTGACGATCGGCGCGTAGCTCTGGTATGTCTAAGCACTGGCGCACGATGGGGAGAGGGCAGCACGCTGCGAGGTGAACAGGTTAACCACGGGCGCGTAACGTTCCTCAAAACCAAAAACGGGAAAAAGCGAACGGTTCCAATCTCGGAAGAACTGGAAAAAGAGATCAAGACCAGCGACACGGGGCCACTGTTCAAAGTTGACTATGAAAACTTCTGTGAACGGCTCAGGCAGGTTAAACCAGACTTGCCGCGAGGACAGGCCACGCATGTGCTCCGGCACACGTTCGCAAGCTGGTTCATGATGAACGGGGGGAATATTATTGCGCTACAGCAGATTCTGGGGCACGCCAGCATACAACAGACGATGGTCTATGCTCATCTTGCCCCTGATTATCTTAAGCACGCGGTAACGTTAAACCCACTAGGTGGAGGGTTGGCAATTTGACTACACGTTGACTACGCCGCCAAACACTATAACCCGCTGTAGCCGCTTCTGGCGGTTACAGCATGGATTGATTTATAAGGGTTTTCTTCTAAGTACCTGATAAAAAAAACCCCCACATCATGTGGGGGAAGACAGGGATGGTGTCTATGGCAAGGAAAACAGGGTTTACTGGTTACTACGGGTACTGCTATTGCTACTGAAAAACGAGGTTTCTGAGCTTCGCTGCATCCGTGCAACCTCACGCAGCTGATCCATACGCTGCTGATGTTTGGTGTTCAAAACCGCTTGCTGCTCCGGCGTTAGCAGGTGGAACATCTGGTTGCGGACCTTCGCCATCTCTACCTGGCGAGCAACCTGTTCCTGTGCCATTTTTTCGGCCTGAGCGCGCACAGCGCTTTCGTCAAAATTTTCTGCGGTGACAAGGCGATGCATTGTCTCCATTTCGCTAACATTAACAGGGGGCTGGTCGTGTCTCGCCCTCTGCATCAGATCTCGCATCTGTTGACGCTGATGTTCGGTTAAACTTATGCCGTCAAACATATGGCTTTGGCTACTGTGCTGCGTTGTGTCCTCTTGTGAGGAACCGTTATCGCTGATGATAGCTACAGCAGCCTGGCTAAACGCACTGAACGCCAGCGTTGAGGCCATGACGGCAGCGGTAACTTTGCGCATCACTTGCTCCCAAAATCTTTCGTGTCGCGATTCAACGAGAGACAGTCTACGATTCAGGCTGCAAACATGCGTCAGGGGGTGTAAAACAACGTAAAGTCATGGATTAGACAGCCTTGATGTCGTAATTTCTGCCTCGGAGGTATTTAAACAATGAATAAAATCCTGTTAGTTGATGATGACCGAGAGCTCACATCCCTTTTAAAGGAGTTGCTCGACATGGAAGGTTTCAACGTCCTGGTTGCCCATGATGGCGAGCAGGCGCTGAGTCTCCTTGACGACAGCATCGATTTACTTTTGCTCGACGTGATGATGCCGAAGAAAAACGGCATTGATACGCTGAAAGAGCTTCGCCAGACACACCAGACCCCCGTTATCATGCTGACCGCCCGCGGCAGCGAGCTTGACCGCGTTCTCGGCCTTGAGCTGGGTGCGGATGACTATTTACCGAAGCCGTTCAACGACCGTGAACTGGTGGCCCGTATTCGCGCAATCCTGCGTCGTTCCCACTGGAGCGAGCAGCAGCAGAATACGGACAACAGTTCACCGACCCTTGAAGTCGACTCCCTGAGCCTGAATCCGGGCCGCCAGGAAGCGAGCTTTGATGGCCAGACGCTCGAACTCACCGGCACCGAGTTCACCCTGCTGTATCTGCTGGCACAGCACCTCGGCCAGGTGGTATCGCGTGAACATTTAAGTCAGGAAGTGCTGGGCAAGCGTCTTACCCCGTTTGACCGCGCCATCGACATGCACATCTCTAACCTGCGCCGTAAGCTGCCGGAGCGTAAAGACGGTCACCCATGGTTTAAAACCCTGCGTGGTCGCGGTTATCTGATGGTTTCCGCTTCATGATAGGAAGCTTAACCGCCCGCATCTTCGCCATCTTCTGGTTGACGCTGGCACTGGTTTTAATGCTCGTACTGATGTTGCCAAAACTCGACTCACGCCAGATGACGGAGCTGCTCGACAGCGAGCAACGTCAGGGCGTGATGATCGAGCAGCACGTGGAAGCCGAGCTGGCAAACGATCCGCCAAACGATTTGATGTGGTGGCGCAGGCTATTTCGCGCTATCGACAAGTGGGCGCCGCCCGGACAACGCCTGCTGCTGGTGACCAGCGAAGGCCGCGTGATTGGCGCCGATCGCAATGAAATGCAGATCATCCGCAACTTCATTGGCCAGGCAGATAATGCCGATCACCCCCAGAAGAAAAAATATGGCCGCGTAGAGATGGTGGGGCCGTTCTCCGTCAGAGATGGCGAGGATAACTATCAGCTCTACCTGATTCGCCCCGCGAGCAGCTCCCAGTCCGATTTTATCAACCTGCTGTTTGACCGCCCTCTCCTGCTGCTGATTGTCACGATGCTGGTCAGCTCGCCGCTGCTGTTATGGCTGGCGTGGAGCCTGGCAAAACCCGCACGTAAGCTGAAAAACGCCGCCGACGAAGTGGCGCAGGGCAACCTGAGGCAGCACCCGGAACTGGAGTCCGGACCGCAGGAGTTCCTGGCCGCCGGGACCAGTTTCAACCAGATGGTGAGCGCGCTCGATCGCATGATGACGGCCCAGCAGCGCCTGCTGTCGGATATCTCGCACGAGCTGCGTACCCCGCTCACGCGCTTACAGCTGGGTACCGCCCTGCTGCGTCGCCGCAGCGGAGAAAGCAAAGAGCTAGAGCGCATCGAAACCGAAGCGCATCGTCTGGACAGCATGATCAACGATCTGCTGGTCATGTCGCGCAATCAGCAGAAAAACGCGCTGGTGAGCGAAACGGTGAAAGCCAATCATCTGTGGCATGAAGTGCTGGATAACGCGGCGTTTGAAGCGGAGCAGATGGGCAAATCCTTCACCGTTAACTTCCCGCCGGGTCCATGGCCGCTGTACGGTAACCCCAACGCGCTGGAAAGCGCGCTGGAAAATATCGTGCGTAACGCCCTGCGCTACTCGCACACGAAGATTGAGGTGGCGTTCTCGGTGGATAAAGACGGGATCACCGTCATCGTCGACGACGACGGTCCTGGCGTCAGCCCGGAAGACCGCGAGCAGATCTTCCGTCCGTTCTACCGCACCGACGAGGCACGCGACCGGGAATCGGGCGGTACGGGGCTGGGCCTGGCGATTGTGGAAACCGCCATGCAGCAGCACCGCGGCTGGGTGAAAGCCGACGACAGCCCGCTGGGTGGGCTGCGGTTAACGCTGTGGCTACCGTTGTATAAGCGTTCGTAGCTGTTAGTGCCGGGTGGCGGCTTCGCCTTACCCGGCCTACTTTTTACGGAGGTCTATTTACCCCACAACCTCCGCGAATTATCCTCGATCTTGCTGCTTAAACGCCGTTTCTGCATCGTTCTTGTCCAGCTGGTCGACAGCCCCGCCGCCGACAGCAGGCGATGATACTGCTCGTCATCAAACGGCATATGCCACGCAATGGCGCAGGCGTCGTAAACAGACACCTCACTCAGGCGTGATACCAGCTCAAGCGGCGCATCCGCTGAAACCTGCCCAGCCAGCACCACCCGGTACAGCCAGCCGGTTTTACCCGCGCTTTGCATCTGAGCCGACATGTCATGAATGCCGAAATGGTAGTTGAGCTTGAAGCACGGCGAGCGCGGCTGCGTCACCTGAATCAGGGCATCGCCCCAGCGGTAGATATCACCAATAAACACGTTCTTTTCGGTGAGCCCTTCAGTGGAGAGATTTTCACCAAACGCGGGAGCAACGAAGAG
The DNA here is from genome assembly GCF_020733125.1 of Enterobacter cloacae complex sp. 2021EL-01169. Taxonomy (NCBI): domain Bacteria; kingdom Pseudomonadati; phylum Pseudomonadota; class Gammaproteobacteria; order Enterobacterales; family Enterobacteriaceae; genus Enterobacter; species Enterobacter cloacae complex sp. 2021EL-01169. The sequence goes on along the minus strand of NZ_JAJFTC010000012.1, from coordinate 52,180 downwards.
ATCCGCCTGCTCGGGGAACTCCGCCTTCCAGTGCTGATAGTGCTCGCGCGGATAGTGGCACAGCGCGCGCTCCGGCCCGCCGTGGATCTTCTTTTCGGCCTGCTCGTCACCCGCAAGCCCGAGGTCGGTTAACGTCAGCTCACCGTCGACCTGAATTTTGGCGATGGCGCTCGGGCGGCTGCCGTCGTACTCCCTTACCTTGCCTGTAAATACATTCACCGGATAATGCATCGCTGCCTCCATTACGCAGATACAAAAAAAGCGAGCCATCAGACTCGCTTCTCACAGGCGTCAATGCAACCTTATTTTTTAGCGGCGAAACGCGCTGCTGCTTCGTCCCAGTTCACCACGTCCCAGAACGCTTTGATGTAGTCCGGACGACGGTTCTGGAATTTCAGGTAGTAAGCGTGTTCCCACACGTCCAGACCCAGGATTGGGAAGCCGGATGCGCCAGAGATCGCTTCACCCATCAGCGGGGAGTCCTGGTTCGCGGTAGAAACCACGGCCAGTTTGTCACCTTTCAGTACCAGCCACGCCCAGCCGGAGCCGAAACGGGTTGCAGCGGCTTTCTCGAACTCCGCTTTGAAGTTATCAACGGAACCGAAGTCGCGCTCGATAGCCGCTTTCAGATCGCCCTGCAGGGTGGTACCGGTTTTCAGGCCTTTCCAGAACAGGCTATGGTTAGCGTGACCGCCCGCGTTGTTGCGCAGCACGGTTTTCTTGTCCGCTGGCAGCTGGTCCAGCTTGGTGATCAGCTCTTCAACAGGCAGGTTAGCGAACTCAGGCAGGCTTTCCAGCGCGGCGTTCGCGTTGTTCACGTAGGTCTGGTGGTGTTTAGTGTGATGGATTTCCATCGTCTGCTTGTCGAAATGCGGTTCCAGTGCGTCGTAGGCATACGGCAGGGATGGCAGTGTATAACTCATAATCCTCTCCATTATTGTCGGGCGGCACAGCTGTTAATGCCGCGTAAGCAGTTGGTTCATTATAGTTAATTAAATGATATTGAAAATGATTATCAATGCCGTAGTTTTTATAAGGTTATTCATTTTTTGACCAACGCCGGAATAGTGAGTGGGTTCAGGGCGTTAATGGACTTCTAGCGCCTTATTGCCTGCCGCAATCTCCTCCCTGCTGCTGAGCGTAAACGCCGACACCACCGTAATCGCCAGCACGAAACAGCCCAGCATCAGGTACGTCTCCTGGAAACCGATCCGGTCATACATATTCCCGGCAAACGCGGAGAGGAAGATTGCCGCCGACTGTTTGGCAAACTGGAAGCCAATCAGATAGATAGTCGCCGAAAGACGCGTATCAAACACCCCGGTGATGTACTTGAAGGCCCCTACCAGCAGGAACGGTACCTCCAGCGCGTGCAGCATCTTCAGGGCAATCACTTCTACGGCGGTGGTGGCAAACGACGAGCCGATAATGCGCGTCGCCATAATCACCCCGGCGATCAGCAGCGTGTTTTTCGCGCCGATGCGGTTAATGATCCACGGTGAACAAAACATGATGATCGCATTGCAGATTTCCCCGGCAGTGGTCGCAAAACCAAAGGCGCGAGTGCCCTCCTGCGGCGTGGCGAAGAACGTTTTGAAGAAGGTAGCAAACTGCTGGTCGAAGACGTCATAGACGCAGGCCACGCCAATCACGTACAGAATAAACATCCACATTCTGCGCTGGCGGAACAGGCTAAAGACCGTTTTCGCGGTGATCTGCGGCTGGTTGGCACCCAGCGCATTCATCACCTGCGCCGTCTGGTTGGGTCTTGGCTTTGCGACCACCAGCAATAGCATCAACAGCAGCGCCGCCCCCGAACCCATCCAGAAAACATACGACGGATCGATGCCGAACAGGATCCCGCCCGTGGAGGCGCACAGCCCCCAGCCGAGGCAGCCAAACATGCGCGCCTTGCCGTACTCAAAGAAACTGTTACGGCTCACGCGTTCAATGTAGGCCTCAATGGCTCCTGAGCCCGCCGAAAAGACAAAGCCGATATAAATGCCGCCGCTCAGCGCGCCCAGCCAGATGTTGGCTTTCAGTAACGGCGCAAAGACGTAGAGGAAGAAAGGGGCAAACAGGAACAGCAGCACGGAGATGATCCACAGCAGGTGTTTTTTCAGCCCCAGTTTATCCGAGATAACCCCAAGCACCGGCTGGAAGGCAATGGCCGAGAGTGAGATGCAGGAGAAGACGATGCCGGTATGGGTTTTATTGAGGCCGATGATATCCGACAGCCAGATCGGCAGGAACGGAAAGCAGGTGGCCATGATGAAAAAGTAGAGAAAGAAGAACAGCCCGAAAATCCAGAAATTAGGGTTGTCTTTGTGGGTACAGGTTGTTGTGTTCATTATTTTTATCCTCAACGGAGGGCCAGTTTCCCGGCCCGTCACCTTTACACGCGTTCCACGCCAATCAGGATGGCGCTTTCCGGATCGAGAATCGGCAGCGCAATGCCCGCCTGCATCAGCCACTCACCGCTCGCCGTTTGCGGGGCCTCCATCCATGCCGGCAGCTTGCGCATGGTATGGCCTCCTTCACCGGTGATGTGAATATCAGGGTGATCGAGCAGCGAAATACGATACTGCGCGCTGGCCTCAAGCCCCGGCATGCGCAGCGGCATCATCAACGTGTAGTCCGGCATGGCGAGCTGGCTGACGATAAACAGTCCCTGCGTTTTATCTTCGCTCACAATACCCTGTGCCAGCGTAGTGGCATCCGGCATATCCACGCGCCAGTGGGTGCCCTGATGGATAACCTCGCGCCACTGCTTATACAGCGCGGCGTAACGGCGATAACCTTCGCGCTCCTGCTCATCAACGGTGAGGGGATCCAGTTCCAGCCCCATATGGCCAAACAGCGCCGTCAGACCGCGAAATTCAATGCTGTGCTGGCGGAAGGTGGCGTGACATTTATGATGACCGATATGCGCCCCCATTACCTCCGGCGGGAAGAAATAGCTCATGCCGCGCTGGATAGCGTTGCGCTCCAGCGCATCGTTGTTGTCCGAGGCCCAGAAGCGGTGGCAGCGCGTCAGCACTTCATAATCAATTCGCCCCCCGCCGGAGGAACAGGATTCAAATTCGACGTGCGGGAAACGCTTGCCCAGCACGTCCAGCAGGCGATAAAACTGGCGGGTTTGCGCGTCGGCGGCGGCCTTTCCGTCGTGCCCCGGCTGTACCAGCTCACGGTTCATGTCCCACTTCACGTAGTCGACCTCATGTTCACCCAGAAGCCAGCTCATGCGCTCCACCAGGTAATCAAACGCCTGCGGAATGTTCAGGTTAAGCACCAGCTGGTGCCGCCCGGTATGTTGCCTGTAGCCGGGCAACGCCAGCACCCAGTCGGGATGCGCACGATAAAGATCGGAATCCGGGTTAATCATCTCCGGCTCAACCCAGATGCCAAACGCCATGCCGAGCTGTTTCACATGGCTGATGACCGGCGTGAGGCCGTTCGGGTACTTCTTCTCGTCCAGATACCAGTCACCCAGCGCGGCGTAGTCGTCGTTGCGACCTTTGAACCAGCCGTCGTCGATGATAAAGCGCTCCACGCCCAGCGCGGCCGCCTCGTCGGCCATGCGCATGATGTAGTCCGGGTCGTGGTTAAAGTAGATGCCTTCCCAGGTATTGAGGTGGACCGGGCGCGGTTTGTTTTCGGGGAAGCGGATAACGTTGTCGCGAAGGTAATGGTGAAACTGCTGGCTCATGCCGTTCAGGCCCTGCGCGGAGTAGCTTGCATACAGGCGCGGCGTCCAGAGCGTGTCGCCCTCCTCAATCGCCATTTCGCCCGGCAGGTAGAGGGCTTCAGCCTGCAGATAGCGGCGGCCGTCGGTTTTGGCTTCCGCACGCAGGCGGTGGTTGCCGCTCCAGCCCAGATGCACGCCCCAGACGTCGCCGTGCATTTCGCTGAACGACGGCGTACCCGAAATCAGCGCCGGGAAGTGTTCATGGGAGGTTTTACCCCGGCGGTTTTCAATCACAAAGCTGTCGTGTTCAAGCGTCACGCGGTGCGGCTGAAATTCCCGGATCCAGCGTCCGTGGAAGGCCATCACCTCCCGCGCGCGTTCGGCCACGGGTAGCGTTATGGCAAAACGGTCCACCTGCCACGCCTGCGCTTTCAGGTTGGTTAAGCCGTGACGCACCGCCAGCACACCGCTGGCGTCCAGCGCCAGCTCGCTGGTCAGCCGCAGGCCCGCATGTTCATCTTCTGCCGTAATCGTCAGGGTTTGCCCCTGCTGCTGGACGTCTGTGGTGCCAAAGACAGGCGAACCGTCCAGGCCCAGACGATGCCCTTCAATACCGGGTGACCCAAACAGGCCGTGCCCCAGCTCGGCCATCAGAGTGACCGGAGAATCCACATCCAGCCTGCCGTTGGCAACTGGCCGGGAAAGGGTTTCAGCATTCTGCGGCGAAAAGTGCTGAAGATGCGGCCCCCAGTAAATAATTTCGCCGAACGGGTACGTTTTTATCACCACATCCACCGTCGCGCTTTCGAGTCGTAAAATGGAATCTTGCATCAGACATCTCCTGTCATGGGATGCCTTGAGTTTTGATCCGAAACGTTTCGGATACAAACCAAAACGTTTCGGATTTGTGATCGGGTTTAGAAAATGGAGAGATTCAGGCCGTCTGGCCGGGAGAGAATTCGGGCTGCCAGAGCACCTGGAGCTGCTCGATCGCCTCGCCGTTGATCAGCTGGCGAACCATATCGGCAATCTGTTTCCCGACGCCCTGACCGGTGGACTGGATCACTGCCGCCACGTCAGCATCGACGATGCTATCCTGCGGAAGCCCGTCATAAACCACCAGCGCAACGGCGTTCTCGCCGGTCAGGCGGCCCAGCTCCGCCAGCGCCATCGCCGCGCCGTCGCCGTGGGTGTTGCAGTCGGTAATGATGGCCGTGGGCGGCTGCGATAGCGAGAGAAGCTCTTTCGTGGTGGCATACCCCACCCGGCGTGAAGGGGGCATGGCGCGCAGCCATTCGCTGGAAAGCCCGGCTTCCCGCAACGCGTCCAGATAGCCCTGACGACGCTGGGTGATGAATGCCTGATTGTTGCTTTCGCCCAGCAGGGCAATGCGCTGATGGCCTTTTCCGATCAGCCAGCGGGTCGCATTGTACGTACCGGCATAGTTGTCGAAGTCGAACCACGCGTACGGCTGCGGCAGCTGGCTGCGACCAAGCGCCAGAAAGGGGAATCCGGCGGCCTGCAGCTGCTCAAGTCGCGGATCGCGATCCAGCGTGTGTGCGACAATCAGCGCATCCACGCGGCGGCTTTGCACCATGCGCATATAGCTGTGTTTATCGGCCAGATCGTCATCGGCAATCAGCAACAAATCGATTTCATGTCGCGCCAGTTCGTGGCTAATTTCGCCGACCATGTCCATAAATACGCTGTTATTGAGCGGAACAGGATGGACCGGGAACACCAGCCCAACGGCGTCAATTTTGCCCATCTTCAGACGACGGGCGAAGGTGTTCGGTCGGTAACCACGGCGCTGGGCCTCTGCTTCCACGCGTGCGCGCGTCTCGTCAGAAACGTCGTCATATCCGTTAAGGGCGCGGCTGACGGTGGTGACCGACAGCCCCAGTTCTTTGGCAATGGCTTTAAGCGACATGAGTTTCCGTATCTCTGTTAGTTTTGTTCCGCCACCAGCAGCGCGTAAGTGTCTGGCTCCAGGGCCTTGAAGATGTGCGGCTGGTCGGCGGGATAACAAATGTAATCCCCTGCGCCGAGCTCTTCCGCCGCGTCGAGCAGGCCGACCAGCGCCCGCCCCTGCGTCACAACAATATGTTCCACCGAGCCCGGCGGATGCGGCTGAGAAAGACGGTCTGCACCCGGTTGGGTCATCAGAAGATAGACATCGCGGCGCGCGCCGGGAGGGCATGCCGCCAGTAAAATGGCTTCATAATTAGCCTCTCCGGCGACCACTTTCGTCCCTTCACCACGGCGTATCACCTGCGTGGTCGGTAGCTGCGGCTCAAGCAAACGGGCGAAAGGAATATCCAGCGCCACGCAGAGCGACCACAGCGTTTCCAGGCTAGGGTTACCGTTGCCGGACTCCAGCTGGGAAAGCGTGGATTTTGCGATCCCGGCACGGCGGGCAATTTCCGCCAGTGAAAGCCCGGTTCGCAGGCGTTCTCGCACCAGACTTTTGGCGATCAGGCTGATCGGCTGCGTCATATAACGGCCTCGCGTTCTATAAAACGAACAAATCGTTCGTCTTGAAAATCAGTTTCATTGCGTTCATTATAATGGATACACGTTCGATATGGCTAAAATTGTATGAAGCATCATCTCTCTTGTCTGAAAGGCGACACCATAAAAGCAATCATTCTGGTCTGCCTCGCGGTGGGCGTGGTCGGGATGTCCTACGGCTCGCTGGCGATGGCCTACGGTTTCCCGGTCTGGGTACCGTTTGTGCTCTCCATTACCGTGCTGGCGGGCGCGTCTGAGTTCATGTTTATCGGCATCGTGGCGAGCGGCGGCAATCCGCTGGCGGCCGCGGCGGCAGGTTTGCTGGTCAACGCGCGCCACGTGCCGTTTGGCGTGACGGTGCGAGAGCTGGTGGGCAAGCGCGGTCTGAGCCTGCTGGGCTGCCACATCATGAACGATGAAAGCGTGGTGTTTGGCCTGTCGCAAAAAACCGCCGAGCAGCGTAAAGCCGCCTACTGGCTGTGCGGCTTAGGCGTCGCCATCGTCTGGCCGCTTGGCGCACTGCTGGGGGCTATGGTCGGCAAGCTGCTGCCGGACCCAGAAACCATCGGGCTGGATGCGGTATTTCCGGCCATTCTGCTGGCATTAGTGGTTCCCGCATTTAAAAACCGTACCACGCTGATCCGCGCCTGCAGCGGCGCCGTGTTATCGCTGGCCGCCGTACCGTTTGCCCCGGTGGGATTACCGGTACTGCTCTCTTTACTCGGTCTTGCCGCGAGGAAAAAATAATGGAAAACATGACGGTCTTTATTCTCGGCATCGCCATTCTTTCTGCCGGAACCTATTTAATGCGCCTTGGCGGCGCCAAACTCGGCAACCGGCTGGCGCTGTCGGAGCGTTCTCAGGCGCTGCTGTCAGATGCGGCAACGGTATTGCTGTTCTCCGTGGCGCTGGCGACCACCTTTTATGAGGGAGACCACTTCGCGGGCATGGCGCGCGTGCTGGGCGTGGCGTTTGCGGTGTTTTTGGCCTGGCGGAAAATGCCGTTAATCGTGGTCATTGTGGCCGCGGCAGTGGTGACGGCATTGCTGCGCGTGGCGGGCATAAACTAAAAAAGCGCCCCGGGGGCGCTCTTTCGACGGTGTGACTCGCTTATTTATTCAGTTCAGCAGTCATGTGTACGCGGTTACCGGAGAATGCCTGGGTAATTTTGTACGATGACGCGCCCGCTTCCTGAGCCTGAGCCGCGATTTTCGCTTCTGCACCATCAATGGTAGAGGCGGTTGCGGTTACGGTCTGCGCAGCGAAAGAACCGAAAGAAGCAGCCAGAGCGATTACAGCGACAAAAGTTTTGATGCTTTTCATAATATAAACCCTTTCATTAAGTTGTTCAGGTAAGGCGCCGTGCCTTGATGAGATAAATACTAGACCTCATCGCGAACAACTAAAAGCGGAAGGATTTGCTATTATCATTCAAAATTACTGATTAACTATTAATCGCTGTGGATGGGTATAGATGGTTGCCCTTCCCGGCTTGCAGAACCCCACCAGCGTCAGGTTGCAGCGCTCGGCCACCTCCACCGCCAGCGTCGTTGCCGCCGACACGGCAAACAGGATCTCCACCCCGCACATCGCCGATTTTTGCACCATCTCATAGCTGGCGCGGCTGGAAACGAGCGCGGCGCCCTGCTGCCAAACCTCACTTTCACGTGCACGACGACCGAGCAGCTTATCCAGCGCCACGTGGCGGCCCACGTCTTCATGCCCACCGGCAATCTCTCCCGACGGCAATACCCACGCCGCCGCGTGCGTGCAGCCGCTGAGCTGGCCGATAGGCTGTACATCGTTGAGGTGCTCAAGCGCAGGATCGAGGTGCGCCAGATTAAAGGTCTGAGTAAACGGCAGTGGTGAAACAGGTTTGCCAATATCGTTGAGCTGCTCAACGCCGCACACGCCGCAGCCGGTACGCCCGGCCAGCGCGCGACGACGCTCTTTCAGCCCCATAAAGCGGCGGCTGGAGAGCTCGATTTGCACTTCCAGGCCGTTGCAGGCCTGCATCACGTCCATGCCATAGATATCTTGCGGATGCTCAATGATGCCTTCCGAGAGGGAAAAACCGATGGCGAACAGCTCAAGATCTTTCGGAGACGCCATCATCACTACATGCGATATGCCGTTGTAAACGAGCGCAACGGGCACTTCTTCGGCCAGAAAATCGGGTATGGCATCGGTTATGTGGGGCGGTCGGTGTACCGGCAGTTCCACAATGCCGGCAGGCAGGAGTGACGAGTGGGGATCACGGTTTTGTTTAGACACAGCGGTATTCCTGAACAACCACGGAAGCGAGCGTGCTATTGCAGCATAAACCACAGGCTGTACGCATAGTATGGATCAACTTTTCGACAACCATTCTCCTACTCATTTAGCAGGGGTGCAACCTGCCACCGGCTACACCGCTTTAACATGCAGAGCTGTTAACGTGATCAATATCACACTTTATAATCAACATGGTGATAATACGTTCACTTTGTATTAACGCCATTAGAACAGCTGTACCGACAATGTGGTATTCTGATGATATCCCTCGTGGAATTGCGGGATTAACGCAAATTTTTTCCTTTGCGGTCATTCTTCAACCGCGAAGTCAAAACTACATATGTAAGCAATGTCGAAACAAGGAGTGACCCATGCAGGTCAGCAGAAGGCAGTTCTTTAAGATCTGCGCTGGCGGTATGGCAGGCACCACGGCAGCGGCACTGGGCTTTGCGCCCGGCGTAGCGCTGGCGGAAACGCGGCAGTATAAACTGCTGCGCACCCGTGAAACCCGTAATACCTGTACGTACTGCTCTGTCGGTTGCGGGCTGTTGATGTATAGCCTCGGCGACGGTGCTAAAAACGCCAAAGCGTCTATTTTCCATATCGAAGGCGACCCGGATCACCCGGTTAACCGCGGCGCATTGTGCCCGAAAGGGGCCGGTCTGGTGGACTTTATCCACTCCGAAAGCCGCCTGAAATTCCCTGAATACCGCGCGCCGGGTTCCGACAAATGGCAGCAAATCAGCTGGGAAGAGGCGTTTGACCGCATCGCTAAACTGATTAAAGAAGACCGCGATGCCAACTTTGTTGAGAAAAACGCCGACGGCGTCACGGTCAACCGCTGGCTCTCCACCGGGATGCTGTGTGCCTCTGCCTCCAGCAACGAAACCGGTTATTTAACCCAGAAATTTACGCGCGCACTCGGTATGCTCGCGGTCGACAACCAGGCGCGTGTCTGACACGGACCAACGGTAGCAAGTCTTGCTCCAACATTTGGTCGCGGTGCGATGACCAACCACTGGGTCGACATCAAGAACGCCAACCTCATTGTGGTGATGGGCGGTAACGCCGCTGAAGCGCACCCTGTCGGGTTCCGCTGGGCGATGGAAGCCAAAATCCACAACGGTGCGAAACTGATTGTGATCGATCCCCGCTTCACGCGTACTGCGTCAGTGGCGGATTTCTACACCCCTATTCGTTCAGGTACTGACATCACTTTCCTGTCAGGCGTACTGCTGTACCTGATGACCAACGAAAAATACAACCGCGAATACACCGAAGCCTATACCAACGCCAGCCTGATCGTGCGTGAGGATTACCACTTCGAAGATGGTCTGTTTAGCGGTTACGACGCCGAAAAACGCAAGTACGACAAAACCAGCTGGAACTACGAGCTGGATGAGAAAGGTTTTGCGAAGCGTGACACCACGTTGCAACACCCGCGCTGCGTGTGGAACTTGCTGAAAGAGCACGTCTCCCGCTACACGCCGGAGGTTGTCGAAAACATCTGCGGTACGCCGAAGGCGGACTTCCTGAAGGTGTGCGAGCTGATCGCCGAAACCAGCGCGAAAGACAAAACCGCGTCGTTCCTGTACGCCCTCGGCTGGACGCAACACTCCATCGGCGCGCAGAACATCCGCACCATGGCGATGGTTCAGCTGCTGCTCGGCAACATGGGGATGGCAGGCGGTGGCGTGAACGCCCTGCGTGGTCACTCCAACATTCAGGGTCTGACCGACCTCGGCCTGCTGTCTCAGAGCCTGCCGGGCTATATGAACCTGCCAAGCGAGAAACAGACCGACCTGCAAACCTACCTGACGGCCAGCACGCCTAAACCGCTGCTTGAAGGCCAGGTGAACTACTGGGGCAACTATCCGAAGTTCTTCGTCTCGATGATGAAAGCGTTCTTCGGTGACAAAGCGACGGCGGAAAACAGCTGGGGCTTTGACTGGCTGCCGAAGTGGGACAAAGGCTACGACGTTCTGCAGTATTTCGAGATGATGCACCAGGGCAAAGTGAACGGCTATCTGTGCCAGGGCTTTAACCCGGTTGCCTCGTTCCCGAACAAGAACAAGGTTGTTGAGTCGCTGTCGAAGCTGAAGTTCCTGGTGACGATTGACCCGCTCAATACCGAAACCTCGACCTTCTGGCAGAACCACGGTGAATCGAACGACGTCGATCCGTCGAAGATTCAGACCGAAGTGTTCCGTCTGCCATCGACCTGCTTTGCGGAAGAGAACGGCTCTATCGTCAACTCCGGGCGCTGGCTGCAGTGGCACTGGAAAGGCGCGGACGCCCCGGGCATCGCCATGAACGACGGCGAGATCCTGGCCGGTATCTTCTTACGCCTGCGTAAGATGTATGCGGCTGAAGGCGGCGCGAACCCTGAGCCTGTGCTGAACATGACCTGGAACTACTCGACGCCGGAAAACCCAGCGCCGGAAGAAGTGGCGATGGAGAGCAACGGTAAGGCGCTGGCGGACGTTATCGACCCGGCCACCGGCACCGTGCTGGCGAAGAAAGGCGATCAGCTCAGTACCTTCGCGCACCTGCGTGACGACGGCACCACCTCCAGCGGCTGCTGGATCTTTGCCGGTAGCTGGACGCCGAAAGGCAACCAGATGGCCAACCGCGATAACGCCGACCCGTCGGGTCTGGGCAATACGCTGGGCTGGGCATGGGCATGGCCGCTCAACCGCCGCATCCTCTATAACCGTGCGTCCGCTGACCCGCAGGGCAACCCGTGGGATCCGAAGCGTCAGCTGCTGAAGTGGGACGGTGCGAAATGGGGCGGCGTGGATATTCCGGACTACAGCACTGCCGCACCAGGCAGCGATGTCGGGCCGTTTATCATGCAGCCTGAAGGGATGGGGCGTCTGTTCGCTATCGATAAGATGGCGGAAGGTCCGTTCCCGGAACACTATGAGCCGTTTGAGACGCCGCTGGGCACCAACCCGCTGCACCCGAACGTGGTCTCTAACCCGGCAGCCCGTATCTTCAAGAGCGATTTTGAAGCGCTGGGTAAAAAGGACAAGTTCCCGTACGTGGGCACCACTTACCGTCTGACCGAGCACTTCCACTACTGGACCAAACACGCGCTGCTTAACGCCATCGCGCAGCCGGAACAGTTTGTGGAGATCGGCGAGAAGCTGGCGAACAAGCTCGGCATTGCCCATGGCGATACCGTGAAGGTCTCCTCTAACCGTGGCTATATCAAAGCCAAGGCGGTGGTGACCAAGCGTATTCGCACGCTGAACGTTCACGGTCAGCAGGTGGATACCATCGGCATCCCAATTCACTGGGGCTATGAGGGCGTGGCGAAGAAAGGGTTCATTGCGAACACCCTGACGCCATTCGTCGGTGATGCGAACACGCAGACGCCGGAGTTTAAGGCCTTCCTCGTGAACGTGGAAAAGGTGTAACGGAGACGACTTATGGCTTATCAATCTCAAGACATTATCCGTCGTTCCGCGACTAACGGTTTCACGCCCGCGCCTCAGGCGCGGGACCACCAGCAGGAAGTGGCGAAGCTTATCGACGTGACCACCTGTATCGGCTGTAAAGCCTGTCAGGTGGCCTGCTCTGAGTGGAACGATCTGCGTGACGAAGTGGGTCACAACGTCGGGGTGTACGACAACCCGGCGGACCTGACCGCCAAGTCCTGGACGGTGATGCGTTTCTCGGAAGTGGAGCAGAACGACAAGCTGGAATGGCTTATCCGCAAAGACGGCTGTATGCACTGTGCGGATCCGGGCTGCCTGAAGGCATGTCCGTCAGAAGGGGCTATCATTCAGTATGCCAACGGCATCGTCGACTTCCAGTCCGAGCAGTGCATTGGCTGCGGCTACTGCATCGCGGGCTGTCCGTTCGACGTACCGCGCCTGAACCCGGAAGACAACCGCGTCTACAAATGCACCCTGTGCGTAGACCGCGTAACCGTCGGCCAGGAGCCTGCATGCGTGAAGACCTGCCCAACCGGCGCCATCCACTTTGGTTCTAAAGAGGATATGAAAACGCTGGCGGCAGAGCGCGTGGGCGAGCTGAAAACCCGTGGTTACGACAATGCGGGCCTGTACGATCCGGCCGGGGTTGGCGGTACGCACGTGATGTACGTGCTGCACCACGCCGACAAGCCGAACCTGTATCACGGCCTGCCGGAGAACCCGGAAATCAGCGCTACCGTGAAATTCTGGAAAGGCATCTGGAAACCGCTGGCAGCGGTGGGCTTTGCTGCCACCTTCGCAGCGAGCATCTTCCACTACGTCGGCGTCGGTCCGAACCGCGCGGAAGAGGAAGACGACAACCTGCATGAAGAGAAAGACGAGGTGCGCAAATGAGAAAACGTGACACCATCGTGCGCTACACCGCGCCGGAACGCATCAACCACTGGGTCACCGCCTTCTGCTTCATGCTGGCGGCGATAAGCGGGCTGGGGTTCTTCTTCCCGTCCTTCAACTGGCTGATGCAGATCATGGGGACACCACAGCTGGCGCGCATCCTGCACCCGTTTGTGGGCGTCATCATGTTCGCGTCGTTCATCATCATGTTTTTCCGCTACTGGCACCATAACCTAATCAATCGGGATGATATCTTTTGGGCGAAGAATATTCGTAAGATCGTCGTCAACGAGGAAGTGGGTGACACCGGGCGTTATAACTTCGGCCAGAAATGCGTATTCTGGGCGGCGATTATCTTCCTGGTCCTGTTGCTGGTCAGCGGCGTGATCATCTGGCGTCCGTACTTTGCGCCTGCTTTCTCAATCCCGGTGATCCGATTCGCGCTGATGCTGCATTCATTTGCCGCAGTGGCGTTAATTGTGGTTATCATGGTGCATATCTACGCCGCCCTCTGGGTGAAAGGCACCATTACCGCGATGGTGGAGGGATGGGTCACCAGCACGTGGGCGAAGAAACATCACCCGCGTTGGTACCGTGAAGTCCGCCAGAAACAGGAAAAGTCATCTGAATGAGTATTCGCATAATCCCGCAAGATGAGCTGGGGTCGAGCGAGAAACGCACGGCGGATTATATTCCGCCGTTGTTATTCCCCAGACTCAAGAACCTCTACAACCGCCGCGCAGAGCGTCTGCGCGAGCTGGCAGAGAACAACCCGCTGGGTGATTTTCTGCGCTTTGCCGCGCTGGTCGCCCACGCGCAGGAAGTGGTGCTGTACGACCACCCGCTGCAAATGGACCTGACCGCGCGGATCAAAGAAGCCAACGCGCAGGGTAAGCCGCCGCTGGACATTCACGTCCTGCCGCGCGACAAGCACTGGCAAAAGCTGCTGCATTCGCTGATTGCCGAGCTGAAGCCGGAGATGAGCGGAACCGCGCTGGCGGTCATTGAGAATCTGGAAAAAGCGTCCGAACAAGAGCTTGAAGAGATGGCGAGCGCGCTGTTCGCGTCCGACTTCTCGCTGGTCAGCAGCGATAAAGCGCCGTTTATCTGGGCAGCCCTGTCGCTCTACTGGGCACAAATGGCCAGCCTGATCCCGGGCAAAGCTCGCGCCGAATACGGCGAGGCGCGCCAGTTCTGCCCGGTCTGCGGCTCTATGCCGGTATCGAGCATGGTGCAAATCGGCACCACTCAGGGGCTGCGCTACCTGCACTGCAACCTGTGTGAAACCGAGTGGCACGTGGTGCGCATTAAGTGCAGCAACTGCGAGCAGACCCGCGATCTGAACTACTGGTCGCTGGAAAACGAAGACGCGGCGGTGAAAGCCGAAAGCTGCGGCGACTGCGGCACCTACCTGAAGATTCTCTATCAGGAAAAGGACCCGAAAGTCGAAGCGGTGGCCGACGATCTCGCCTCGCTGATTCTGGACGCGAAGATGGAGCAGGAGGGCTTTGCCCGCAGCTCGATCAACCCGTTCCTGTTCCCGGGTGAAGGGGAATAATTCCCTGTGACAGTGCCGGGCGGCGCGTGCTTGCCCGGCCTGTAATTCGACAGCAATACCCGCCGCCTTTCATGCCAGATACTCTCCATTCTCGTTGAGAGACGCGTTACCGCCTTTGCGAGCCGCTTTCCAGGTTGTTGCCCTCAATACTATTCTTGTTTTCTTTTGAATCAAACCAGGCTATAAAACTGTTCATCCATACAGTAAAAGGGATTATTCATGGCGCTGGAACAGGGTATTGCACAGCTGGTTCAGGGATTTATCGCTGCAGGGCGGCCCTCGTCACGTCGCCAGAGCATTGAGGTGCGACGAGCAGGCTATATTGCCAGCACAGGGCTTGCCGGGGAGACCGAAACGCGCGTTCAGGTGGAGACGCTTGTTCTTGAGGGTCTTACCATTCGGGTATTTTCACCTCTCAATGCGCCTGAACTATTGCCTGCTGCCATCTACTACCACGGCGGATGCTTTATCAGCGGCGGCTTTGATACCCATGACAACCAGCTCCGTCAGTTAGCCTGCTACGGCAATTGCCGGGTGGTTGCGATTCAATACAGGCTGGCGCCGGAGCATACCTTCCCCGCCGCACATGACGATGCGGAAAGAGGTGCAGATCTGGTCTGGCAATATGCGGACAAACTGGGCGTGGATAAAAACCGGATTACACTTTGTGGAGACAGCGCGGGGGGACATCTGGCGCTGGTAACGGCGCTGCGGCTTAAGGCTAAAGGGCTCTGGCAGCCTGTACAGCTTATTCTTATCTACCCCATGCTCGACGCCACGGCCAGTTTTGAAAGCTATACCCTCAACGGCATGGATTACGTAATTACTCGCGATACCCTGCTGAGCGGCTATGAAATATATCTGGCTGGAGCCGACCGTAAGCATCCTGAGGTTAGCCCGCTGTGGCGAGAAGACTTCAGCGGCCTGCCAGCTGTCCATATCGTTACCGCTGAGTACGATCCGTTATGCGATGAAGGAGAGGCGCTGTTTCAACGCCTCACGGAGCAAGAAGTGACGTGTACCGCTCAGCGATGGCTGGGAGTAATACACGGCTTCTTCCAGCTTGGTGGAATTAGCCAATCAGCGCGAGATGTTATGCGGGATATCGCCGGGCGGATTCAGCACGCCCGGGGAGCGTAAACAGGAGATTACTCCTCCTCGTTCCCGCCCTCTTCATACGCGCCAAAAGGCTTCGCCGGAAGAACAATGTAGGTGCCTTCAAACACCGCGCCCGGCGTTTTATCGCCAAACAGTTCGACCTGCATTTGTACGCGCGCCTTGCGGCCGCGTGCCAGACGGTCAAGATCGCCACCCAGTGATCCCAGATCGGCCACGGCGGTCGGCTTGCCGCTTATCGGCGCGCTATAGCGAATGTGGGCATCGGCCAGAATGATGGTGCCGCCCAGATGGCGCTCGCGCAGCATCAGCCAGATAAGCCCCCAGCCGGTGAGCGTGGCCAGTGAGAAAAGACTTCCGGCAAACAGGGTGTGGTGCGGATTCTGGTTGCCGGTTTCCGGCATGGTGGTAATAAATTTTTGTCCGGTGTACTGCTGAATGCGTACGCCCATTTTTTCGCTGAGCGGAATGTGCTGATACCAGGCCTGCTGCAGCTGTCCGCACCAGTCGGCGCGATGCAGAATATCGTCCAGCGTGGCGATGGGTTTGATCATCAAAAAATGACGAATCGGGGTGGTTTGCGGGGTTGTGATTTCACCCTGATTCACAAAACCGAGTTTAGCGAAGAATTCCACGGCATCTTCGCGGGCGCTACAGGTGACGCGCTTAACGCCTTCCTGGCGGGCGACGGATTCCAGGGTCATCGCCATTAGCGTCCCCAGACCTTTGTCCTGCACGGAGGGATGAACCGCCATAAAGCGAATAGACGCTTCGTTATCGGCGTTGATATACAAACGCCCGACGGCCACAAGGTTGCCCTCTTCGTCCATCACCATCTGATGGTGGGCCATCGCGTCCCAGGCGTCACGCTCAGAGCCTTTTGGCTGATGTAATGGCTTGCGTAGCATTTCCCAGCGGAACTGGTAATAGGCTTCTAACTCTTCTTCCGTTTGCGGTACTCGAAGGTGATACATAGCTGTACTCTCTCTTGTTACCCGCGGCCACGCCGTAAGTATGCTCATACCTGGAGCCAGAATGTGACGGGGCCATCGTTCACCAGCGATACCTGCATATCTGCAGCGAATCGTCCGGTTTGCGTATTCATTTCCTGCTGGCGACAACGCTCAACAAAGTACTCGTAAAGTGCTTCTGCACGATCCGGCGCGGCACCTTTCGAGAAACTCGGGCGCATGCCGCGCTCGGTATCCGCTGCCAGCGTAAACTGGGAAACCACCAGCACGCTGCCGCCCGCCTGCTGGACGTTCAGGTTCATCTTGCCTTCCGCATCGCTGAAAATACGGTAGCCCAGCACGCGCTCACACAAGCGGTTGGCTTTTTGTTCGTCATCATCCTTTTCGACACCTAACAACACCAAAAGTCCTGGGCCAATTTCACCCGTCACCTCTCCCTCCACGGTGACGCTGGCACGGGTTACGCGCTGTATCAATGCAATCATGGTTGGTCTGCTTCTTGTTGTTTTTCAGCTTGTGCTGCTTTTTTAAGTTCGCGGTATACACCGAGAGTGACAGTTATTTCAGCACCAAGCAAGACGATACACCAGGTCCAGTAGACCCAGACAAACAAAATGGGGATCACCGCCAGCACGCCGTAAATCAGCTGATAGGACGGAAACATGGTGATGTAAAGGGCAAACCCTTTCTTACCGAGCTCAAAGAGCAACGCCGCCACCAGCGCCCCCACGACCGCATCGCGGTTGGGCACGCGCGTGGTCGGCACCACGCTATAGAGCAGCCAGAACGAGAGCCACGACAGGATCAACGGAAAGATGCGAAGCACATTATCAATCACGCCGTTTAAATCGCTCGCCCAGCGCAGGGAGAGCAGATACGAACTGATCGCAAGGCTCGCCCCGGCCAGCAGCGGCCCCAGCGTGAGGATCATCCAGTACACGGCAAAGGAATAGACCTTTGGCCGCGCTTTTTTACTCCGCCAGATCGTGTTCAGCGCGTTATCGATGGCGTACATCAACAGCAGCGCGGTGACAATAAGACCGCATGCCCCCACTGCCGTCATCTTGCTGGAGTTAGCAACAAACTGCTCAATGTAGTTCTGGATGACATCCCCGGTTGCCGGAATGAAATTCGCGAAGACAAAATGACGAAGCTGCACGCTGACATCCGCAAACATCGGAAAGGCGGAGAACAGGGCAAAGATGACCGCCACCAGCGGCACCAATGAGAGCAGCGACACGTAGGCGAGGTTACCCGCCAGCGTGGTCATATTATCCTCATCAATCCGGTGCCAGAGCAGTTTCAGCCAGGCCCGCAGCGGGCGAGTATGGTGCGTGGCTTTTTGATGAACGGTTTTTAGCATAGCTGCTTCGCAAAGTAGTCTGGTATCGTCTCTTTTCCGGTAACCAGAATTGACGTAATACCCAACTGGTTAGCTCCCTCTATATTATCGGCGTTATCGTCGAAAAAGACCGCATCGGCCGCGGTGAATCCCTCTGCCTGCAGAACAGCCTGATAAATTCGCGCTTCAGGCTTACGCATCCCCATCTCCTGCGAGAGGTAGATCTTATCCGCCGCCGCCTTAACTTCAGGGTACTCCTCAGGCCAGAACGTGGTGTGCAGACGGTTGGTGTTTGACAGCACAACGACCCGATGCCCCTGCTCGCGCAGTTTGTGCATGATGTCGATCACCTCAGGGCGAACCGCCACAAATACCGCCTGCCAGCCGTGGGAAAACTGTTCATAGCTTAACGAAAGCCCCATCTCCTGGCAGAAACGTTCAGCGAATGCTTCATCGCTGATTTCACCGCGCTCATGCTGGTGGAAGGTCTCGCCCATCGCGAAGTTCTGCTTTAAGGTCGCCAGCGGCACGCGGCTAAAATCACTCCATGCACCCAACACGCGATTAAAATCGATATCGACGATGACGTTTCCTAAATCAAAGATATAAAGCATGTTTATCTCCTGCTCGCCGTGGAGAGGTAACTGTAGCGGGAATAAAGAGATTTGACTATGCATGCGGTCTAAGGTGTGCGATCGATTTTTACGGCGCGTTTTTACGACAGTAAAGCGAAGGGACGTTTGACGCGGCAAAAATCCAGGCCCCCCGATACTCATCGAGCATCAGGCTCAGCTCTCTACCCGGCGTGCGGTAAAAACCCGGTAGCGTTGCGTTGATATCAGCCTCATCCGCATTATCGGCAAAGGTTTTAACAATACGATTGTTATTTAACACGCGCGCGTTCTCATGGTCACTGTAGTGAAAATAGATGGTACGATTAACTTCAGTAACCGTCTGACCAAATAATTTACCGTTAATAACCGTAGCCCCCTCCCGATGCTGCATCCGCCAGGAAACCGTACCCACAAATCGGTTTTTACCAATCGTCCATTCCACATCTCCCGTACAGCGTATCGGCGTACTCGATAAATGCGAATAAGCTAACCAGCCACTGCTGACAGCGGCCGCCAGAAATGCCGCCAGCAAAATGATACGGTTCCGGAGAGTCATCATTTTTCGTGCGCCCAAAAATAATGGGTGGTACATAACGCCGTCGCGTCCCTTCGCGCATCGTTATTACAGACAAACGCCGCGATTCGCTCCGTTTTACTATAGCCGACGAGAAAAACGTATCGTTTTTCGGCACACAGACCGGGATTATTGTTTAGCAAGCGCACGTAATGATCCTGAATATGTTCGTTAGGTGCATAAAAAAGTTGGCAGGCCTGGGTCGTGCTGCCCGTTGAAAGGGGAATGTAGTGACTAAACGGCATGTTCTGGTGCTTTTTATATAATATTCCCCCGTTGATAAGCGCGATCAACAAAAGCGTTGCGGTCGTTATTATCAGCCAGGCTGGCCTCTGCCTTGCGGCGCCCTTGGCAACGAGCACGTCTTTATTGGCTATGACTGGCTCAGCGGTTGGGACAAATAATTCAACCTCGGTAGCCTCGGAAAGCATAAGCCCGCGACGCGAAATCGTTTTTACCGTATCGCGCGGTAAGCCCACCTCAGCGAGGGCATTACGTAATGTCAAAATAGCCTGGTAAAAGGTATTCGGCGTAGTGACGTCATTGCGCTCCCCCCATCCCACCACCATTAACTGGTTTTGCGAAATTATTTCTCCGGGATGGGTGATGAGATAAAGAAAACAGAGGTTGGCAGGAAGCTGCAATTGTATCGAGCGCCCGGTAATATGATTTACCAGGTTTTTGTTTTCTGGATCATACTCGACCAATTTGTTAATAAGATACAATTTTCCTTTCCTCAGCAATAACAACCCTTAACTATATACATCAGAAAGATATACGTATATTTAACAACAGTATAGGACAGAAGGATCAGGACGCGATACCACCCCAACTAAGATTAAAAATAACACATTGTTTTTCAATCAGTTAAAAGGCAGTTTTCTTAGGTTTCTCTCATCTAAAACGACATAATGAGATTTCATTACACTTCGCCCGGCCCACTCATTATATTGAGCCCCAAGTCGCGAAAAGACTGTCGTTACGGCCGATTTAAGAAACGAATCTTTAGCTATTAGTGCTATTTCGTAAATCATCCTCCGGGATTTTTTTTGTCGAATAATCTTAAGGGGCTGAAGAATAGTCCTGGAATACGATGACCAAAGTATGTCATTTCGCTATGGCTACGGCCTGACAAAATAGACATCACCAGGAATTTATATTCTTCATCACTATTTATCATAAACAAGAGAGGGGCACGAGATATGTTTCAAGATTGACACATTTGGATGGCAGTGAAATATTGACAGTGAAAATAAGACAGGAGTGGACTGGATGATGACATCGTCGCATAAGGTTGTCCGCTGTATGAGCTGTGAATTGTCCTGTCAGTTATTTCCAGATAACGCAGTACGTTCACAATATTGTGGAAATGCCTCATTCGCAGTTTGGCCTGGTGGTAACCATTTCCTGCAGATTGCAGTAGAAAATAAAATATTGCAAGGAAACAAGAATCACTTATTACGCGGCTTTATATTTGTAGACTTTTCGTTTTGCAACCTGCGCGTACTTGCCGATCCGCAATGGATTGAACGTCTGGTGAGAACTAACATGAACATCGTGATTATCACAGACCGCAAGCTGGAAGCATTGGCCAATTATTTTTTCATGCAGCGCAGTGAAATAAAGGGAATTATTTATTCGAATGATAACGACATTATATTAAAGGAAAAAATCAGCCATCTTTTCTCCGGGAGACGGTTAAATAGCAGACGCGGCAGCATGTTGAACGCTGTTGAATTTACGTTACTGAACAGATTTTTGTCAGGTGCGTGCCTCCAGGAGATTATAAAATCAGACGGCATTGATGTTAAAAAAATTTATGTTCATAAAATACGACTTGAGAGGAAGTTAGGCACCAGAATTCATAAAATTCTCGTTTCTATTTTGTAATTTCAACCTGTTTACCTACCCACATTTAATGGTGTGGAGGATGTTCTACGCCTGAAAGAAAGGGGGCAGTCATGCCATATTTAATGAAACACTCACCAGTCGCCGCTGCGATTTCGCTGGCGTTAACGTCAGCGCTATTTACCGCACATGCAGCGGTAATAGATTTTGCTAATTTACCTGCCTCCGGAGCGGTAACGGATTTGCCTGCAGAAATACAGGCGCGGATACCCGCAACGGCAAACGCGAACTTTAGCAAAAATACCGGCGATCCTAACTATGTCTACCAGTACAGCCCGGGGAATATCCCGATTTATGGAGATGGGATCACCCTCGAAGGGCCTGGGGCGGAAGCCTTTGAGCATTCCGTTACCGTTATTCAGAACTCCACGTCCGGCAGCCCGGGGGTGATATTTGGTGACGATCTGACTATTCGCACCCAGTCAAAAGTGGCTGCCAATAATGGTAAAGACGTCGACGGTATTCGTACCCACGGGATGAACACGCCGGCCAACCCGGTATTTATCATTACCGGCGACCGCACCCATATCTACGTTAACGGCCAAAGCGGTGACGGTATTAATGCCGGGTACAGCTCCTTCAGTCAGGGTTCTCTCGGCTCCGCCAATATTTATGTGGGTGACGATCTCTATATCGAAACCACGGGCAGCACCGGGCGCGGGATTAGCGCTTATGCACTGAATGATGCCTCAAAGGCAAAAAATAACGTTATCGTCGGCGATCGTGCGCATATTGTGACGCGCGGGACTTACGCTGAGGGCATTCGTACCAACCAGAGCGGCTCATACGTCCGGCTGGGCGATGAGGCGACCATCGAAACGTACGGCACATCGGCCTATGGCCTGTACGCGGGTTCTGCGTCAAAAATTGAGCTAGGCAAAAGCGCGACGATTACCACCGACGCGGCCAGTGCCTCCGGGGTTTATTCCACCGGCTCGTCAACCATCACCCTTGATGAAGGCGCCACCATTATGACCAACGGTGCCAGTGCGCATGGCGTCTACGCTTACACCGGTGCGGTGAATCTGGGAGATAACGTCACCATTGCGGTAAACAGCAGCGAGAAAACCAGCAGCTCCGCGCAGGCGCCGCACGGGATGTATGCCTGGTCGCGCGGCGTGATAGCGCTCGCGGGTGGTGCAACCATTACCACCGCAGGCCAGCGCGACAGCGGTAGCTATGCCCTGAACGCCAGTAACGGCGGGGTGATTGATGCGTCCGCAGGAGGCAAGTTCATCCTCAACGGCGATATCCTTTCCGCAGGCGGCGTCGCGGCCACCAGCACGCTTCCGGCACAAAACAGTACCATTACGCTGACTATGGATGACAACTCCCTGTGGAACGGAGCGTCCTTCATTGAGAGCAACGCCGCGGGTACCGGTACTATCGCACTGACGATGAATGATGCCGTCTGGAATCTGCGCGACAGCTCCACGCTGACCAGCCTGACGCTGAATGCGGGCGGCACGATTAATTTCCAGCATGCAGAGGACGCGGCGTGGCAAACGCTGACCATCAAGGATGATTTTATCGGCAACGGCGGCAAGCTGGTTTTCAATACCGTGCTGTTTGACGACACTTCGGAAACGGACAAACTGATCGTTGAAGGCAACACCTCCGGTCATACCGGGGTGGAAGTGAACAACATTGGCGGTGCCGGCGCGCAAACCGTAGAAGGGATTGAAATTGTCAGCGTTGGCGGCAACTCTGAGGGGACGTTTGAGAAGGCTAGCCGTATCGTGGCGGGGGGCTATGACTATAACGTGGTGCAAAAAGGTAAAAACTGGTTTTTGACCAGCCTGGTCGAGCCCGTTGATCCTGTAGACCCACCGGTCGACCCCGTAGATCCACCTGTTGACCCAGTGGACCCGGTAGATCCGCCCGTTGACCCGGTGATCCCGCCGCAAGAGCCGGTCCCCCCAGCCGCACCACCGAAAAGCGAGCACCAGTATCGCCCGGAATTTGGCAGCTATCTGGCAAACAGCTATGCGTCCAATACGCTGTTTATGACCCGTCTGCACGATCGTCTGGGTGAAACGCAGTACACCGACATGCTTACGGGCGAGCAGAAAGTGACGAGCCTGTGGATGCGTAACGTCGGCGGTCATACGCGTTTTAACGACGGCAGCGGCCAGCTAAAAACGACCGCCAATCGCTACGTGCTGCAGCTGGGTGGCGATGTCGCCCAGTGGAGCACCGATGGCCTGGACCGTTGGCATCTCGGCCTGATGGCGGGCTACGGCAACAACCAGAGCCGGAGCGCTTCCAGCCTGACCGGCTACCGCTCACGCGGTGAAGTGAATGGCTATAGCGTCGGTCTGTATGGTACCTGGTACGCAAACGAGGCGGATAAAAGTGGCACCTACGTTGATAGCTGGGTGCTGTATAACTGGTTCGACAATAAGGTAATGGGGCAGGATCAGGCCACTGAGAGTTATCGTTCCAGCGGCGTGACCGCCTCTGTTGAAGCGGGCTATAGCGTTAAGGTGGGCGAAAGCGACCGCAACAGCTACTGGATCCAGCCGAAAGCGCAGGCCGTTTGGATGGACGTGCAGGCTGACGATCATCGCGAGCGCAACGGCACGCGGGTGAAAGACGAGACTCAGGGCAACCTGATGACACGTCTCGGCGTGAAGGCCTACATCAGCGGACATAACGCGATTGACGACGGTAAATCACGGACCTTCCAGCCGTTTATCGAAGCGAACTGGATCCACAACACCCAGACCACGCGTATCCGCATGGATGACATCAGCAATGACATGCGTGGTACGCGCAATATCGGTGAACTCAAGACCGGCGTAGAGGGGCAGATTACGCCGCAGCTTAGCGTATGGGGCAACGTGGCTCAGCAGATAGGCGATAAAGGCTACAGCGATACGCAGGGGATGTTAGGGGTGAAATACAGCTTCAAATAAAAATATTTAAGCCGCTGTTTGCTCAGCGGCTTTTTTTGCTTCAGGCAATATCATCGCTGGTACTGGCCAGGATGATTTCAACCTTACTGGATTTCAGGTGAGTTTGCAGAGCCGAGCCAGGCATCTCATCGGTGAAGAGTGCCGTGGCCTGCGCCACGTTGCCAATCTCTACCGCCGCGGATGCGGTAAATTTCGTATGATCGGCTGCGAGCAGAATGTGGCGAGCGTGGGCGATCATGGTTTTCACCACGCTGGCTTCATTGACGTCAAACTCCATCATCGCGCCGTCGTGCTCAATTGCCCCCACGCTGGTGACGAGATAATCCGCCCGAAAACCAGACACAAACGCCGTTGCCGCAGGCCCGATAATCCCGCCATTGTGCGGGCGCAGCGTGCCGCCAGGCACCATCACTTCAAAGCGCGGGTTTTTATACAGAATATGCGCCACCCGCAGGCTGTTGGTGATAATGCGCAGGTGGTTATGGTTGAGCAGCGCCCGGGCAACGTGCTCCACGGTCGTGCCGATGGTGATGAAAATAGTCGAGCCATCGGGAATATAGTCCGCAATGGCTTCGGCAATCGCCCGCTTCTCTTCGGTAAGCGAGACTTCACGCTGCTCGAACGCCGTGTTCACCACGCTGGATGCCCTGCCCGCCCCGCCATGATGACGCGTGATCAGCCCCTGCTCGCTGAGCTTACGGATATCCCGGCGCACGGTTTGCGTGGAGACATCCAGCAGCTGCGCCAGTTCATCAATGTTCATATAGCCGCGATCGGCAATCAGCGTCAGCAGCTGATCGTGACGCGGGTTGCCGGTCAGTTCGGTAAGGCTCATGGGCTGTCCTCTGAAAACCATCACGCCCCGCATTTTATACAAAAAGTGACAAAAAAGAGCGGGTTTGATCACAGTCGGGTATACCCGCGCGTCCACCGGGCTTTGTGCATTTCAGCGCTGCGACGGCGCTGGCAAAACGCACGGCGTCTGCGGCGGGCAATTGCTGCCCCAGGCTGACCGCCAGCGCACCGTGGAAAACGTCGCCCGCCCCGGTGGTATCCACCACGTTCACCTCAAAGCCAGGCTGATGACACAATGCACCGTTTTCCAGCCAGAAGCACCCGTCTCGCCCCTGCGTAACATACACATGTCCATTTGTGAGCGTTTGTGCTTTTCTCAGGGCATTTTCTTTTTCGTCCCGCTGCGTAAGGCGCCGCAGCCCTGGCGCGGAGAAGGCCGCGTGATCGCTTAAAGCGATCAGCTCCGCGATGTCCTGCGGGGTGACATCCGCATCCAGCAACGTCGGAACGCCCTGCTGACGGGCCAGGGTAAATGCCTGTTTTGCCCCGTCATGCCAGCGCACATCGGCTAAGACAATATCCCATTGAGAGAAGTCGATTTCATGCAGCCAGTCTGCCGCCGCAGGGAGATCGGGGCTGGGGTAGTTGGCAATCACACGCTCTCCGCTTGCGTCCACCAGCACCGCCGATTGTGACGATCGGGCCCCCTTAAACACGCGCGTGTAGCGGGTCTTCACCCCCAGGGATTCCAGCTCCGCGAGCAGCCGTCTGCCGGTATCGTCATCACCCACCCGGCCAATAAAATCCACTTCCGCGCCCAGTTTCGCCGCCGCCACTGCCGCCGTTGCCGCCGGGCCGCCGCCCACCTCCGTATAGTCTTTTGCGACATATTTCCCACCTTCTTTTGGTAAATCATCGAGATACCAGATGCGATCCAGCACGGTAATGCCGACACAAACGATGCGAGTCATGGTGATTCCTTCTGCGATTTCAGATGTCTTCATTTTAATTTCACCAAATGTTTAAAAAGTGACCCGTGTCAATTTTTTGACTATAAATTACAAATACGATCAAAAACAGACAACATAAACGCGCAAAAATTGACACGATGTGACAGGAGAAAGGCATGTCAGCAATCGCATTTATCGGCTTAGGACAGATGGGCGCGCCAATGGCGAAGAATCTGTTGAAGCAAGGCCACCAGCTTAACGTCTTTGACGTGAACCCGCAGGCGGTTCAGGCGCTGGCAGAGAGCGGCGCTCGGGCGGCGGCAACGCCCGCGCAGGCAGCAACGGACGCGGAATTCGTCATCACCATGCTGCCAAACGGCGACCTGGTACGCAGCGTCCTGTTCGGCGAGCACGGCGTGTGCGAAGGGTTATCCCGCGACGCACTGGTGATTGATATGTCCACCATTCACCCGCTGCAAACCGACGCGCTGATACGCGACATGGCTGAGCAAGGCTTCAGCCTGATGGACGTGCCCGTCGGGCGCACCTCTGACCATGCCATCGCCGGCACGCTGCTCCTGCTGGCAGGCGGCACGGCGCAGCAGGTTGAGCGCGCCGCCCCGGTCTTAATGGCGATGGGCAATGAGCTGATTAACGCCGGCGGGCCAGGCATGGGCATCCGCGTGAAGCTTATCAATAACTACATGAGCATTGCCCTGAACGCCCTTTCCGCCGAGGCCGCCGTGCTGTGCGAAGCGCTTGGCCTCTCCTTTGACGTGGCGCTCAAGGTCATGAGCGGTACGCCTGCGGGTAAAGGCCACTTCACGACATCCTGGCCGAACAAGGTGCTGAAAGGGGATCTTTCTCCCGCCTTCATGATCGACCTTGCGCATAAAGATCTGGGGATCGCCCTCGACGTGGCCAACCAGCTCCACGTTCCGATGCCGCTGGGCGCGGCTTCCCGCGAAGTTTACAACCAGGCACGCGCCGCCGGGCGCGGGCGCGAAGACTGGACGGCCATTCTTGAACAGGTTCGCGCATCTGCCGGGCTGAAAAAATCACACTGATACGAAAGGACTGAGGAATGACGATGTACACCCTGAAAGATATCACCCGACCTTCCGGCGGTTTTGCGATGCTGGCCGTGGATCAGCGCGAAGCGATGCGCCTGATGTTTGCCGCCGCAGGCGCGCCGGTGCCGGTAACCGACCAGCACCTGACCGATTTTAAGGTCAACGCGGCAAAAATTCTGTCGCCGTACGCCTCTGCCATTCTCGTCGACCAGCAGTTCTGCTATCGCCAGATTGTCGAGCAGCAGGCCGTGGCCAACAGCTGCGCGATGATTGTGGCCGCCGACGAGTTTATTCCGGGGAACGGTATTCCGGTCGACAGCGTGGCGATCGACAAGAACGTCGACGCGCAGGCGGTCAAACGCGATGGCGGCAAAGCACTGAAGCTGCTGGTGCTGTGGCGCAGCGATGAAGATCCGCAGCAGCGCCTGGAGATGGTGAAAGCGTTCAATACGCTGTGCCACGATAACGGTCTGCTGAGCATTATCGAGCCGGTGGTGCGTCCGCCACGTCGCGGTACCGCGTTTAACCGCGAACAGGCGATTATCGACGCGGCCAAAGAGCTGGGCGACAGCGGTGCCGACCTCTACAAAGTGGAGATGCCGCTGTTTGGCAAGGGCACGCAGCAGGCGCTGCTGGCGGCCTCGCAAAAGCTTAACGAGAACATCGCCATGCCGTGGGTGATCCTCTCGTCCGGCGTGGACGATAAGCTCTTCCCGCGCGCCGTCAGCGTCGCCATGCAGGCGGGGGCATCGGGCTTTTTAGCCGGTCGCGCCGTCTGGTCCTCTGTGATTGGCCTGCCGGACACCGAGCTGATGCTGCGTGATATCTCCGTCCCCAAACTTCAGCGTCTGGGTGAGATCGTCGACGAAATGATGGCTCGCCGTTAAGAAAGGACCCGAACATGAAATGGTTTAACACCCTGAGCCATAACCGCTGGCTCGAACAAGAGACCGACCGCATTCTCGATTTCGGCAAAAACGCCGCCGTGCCGACCGGCTTTGGCTGGCTGGGCAATAACGGGCAGGTTCGCAGCGATATGGGCACCCATCTGTGGATCACCGCCCGCATGCTGCACGTGTACGCAGTGGCGGCAAACATGGGCCGTCCCGGCGCGTATGCCCTGGTTGAGCACGGCATTAACGCCCTCAACGGTCCGCTGCGCGACAAGCAGCACGGCGGCTGGTACGCCTGCGTAAACGATGAAGGCGTGATTGATGCGTCCAAGCAGGGCTATCAGCATTTCTTCGTTCTGCTGGGCGCGGCGAGCGCCGTGACCACGGGTCACCCGCAGGCACGTAAGCTGCTGGACGATGCCATCGAGGTGATTGAGCGCTACTTCTGGAGCGAACAGGAGCAGATGTGCCTGGAGTCCTGGGATGAAGCCTTCAGCAAAACGGAAGACTATCGCGGCGGTAACGCCAACATGCACGCCGTGGAAGCCTTCCTGATCGTTTATGACGTGACCCACGACCGTAAATGGCTCGACCGCGCCCTGCGCATCGCGTCGGTAATTATTCACGACGTGGCGCGCAAAGGTGAGTACCGCGTTAACGAGCATTTCGACACCAGCTGGAACCCGATCCGCGATTACAACATCGATAACCCTGCTCACCGCTTCCGCGCCTACGGCGGCACGCCGGGGCACTGGATCGAGTGGGGCCGCCTGATGCTGCACCTGCGCGCCGCCCTGGAAGCGCGCTTTGAGACCCCGCCTGAATGGCTGCTGGAAGATGCGAAAGGCCTGTTCCACGCCACCATCCGCGACGCCTGGGCACCCGACGGCGCCGACGGGTTTGTCTATTCCGTGGGCTGGGACGGCAAGCCAATCGTCCGCGAACGCGTGCGCTGGCCAATCGTCGAGGCGATGGGCACGGCCTATGCCCTCTATACCGTCACCGGCGAAGCGCAGTACGAGGCCTGGTATCAGAAGTGGTGGGATTACTGCATCAAGTACCTGATGGATTACGAAAACGGTTCGTGGTGGCAGGAGCTGGACACCAATAACGAAGTGACCACCAAAGTCTGGGACGGCAAGCAGGATATTTACCACCTGCTGCACTGCCTGGTGATCCCCCGCCTGCCGCTGGCCCCGGGCTTAGCCCCTGCCGTCGCCGCCGGATTACTGGATAGCCTGGCCAAATAATAAAGACGGAGTGTTTATGCGTACCCTACACAATATTGACCTGAAAAATAACGAAAGTGGCTTCACCCTGCGCTGGCAGGACCGTCTGATTTTATCCCACACCGCGGATGCCCCTTGCCTGTGGATTGGCGCAGGCGAGGCGGATATCGAGATGTTTCGCGGCAACTTCAGCATCAAAGACAAGCTCAACGAAAAGATTGCCCTGACGGACGCGACCGTCACGCAGCAAAGCGCGGGCTGGGCGATCCGCTTTACCCGCGGCGATGCCGTAAGCGCGACGCTGCTGGTGGGCGTGGATGCGGAAGGCCGTCTCGAGCTGAAGCTGAAAAATGACGCCGCCAGCCATAACCGCATCTGGCTGCGGCTGGCGGCGCAGCCAGACGATCATATTTACGGCTGCGGCGAGCAGTTCTCGTATTTCGATTTGCGCGGCAAGCCGTTCCCGCTGTGGACCAGCGAGCAGGGCGTGGGCCGCAATAAGCAAACCTACGTCACCTGGCAGGCCGACTGCAAAGAGAACGCGGGCGGCGACTACTACTGGACCTTCTTCCCGCAGCCTACCTTCGTGAGCACCCAGAAGTACTACTGCCACGTGGATAACAGCTGTTATATGAACTTCGACTTCAGCGCGCCGGATTTCCACGAGCTGGCGTTCTGGGAAGATAACGCCACGCTGCGCTTCGAATGCGCAGAAACCTACGTCGATCTGCTGGAAAAACTGACCGGCCTGCTGGGGCGTCAGCCGGAGCTGCCGGACTGGGTGTACGACGGCGTGACGCTGGGCATTCAGGGCGGCACCGAGGTGTGCCAGCAGAAGCTCGACGCCATGCGCGAGGGCGGCGTGAAGGTCAACGGCATCTGGGCGCAGGACTGGTCCGGCATTCGCATGACCTCCTTCGGCAAGCGCGTGATGTGGAACTGGAAGTGGAACAGCGCGCTCTATCCGCAGCTTGATGCGCGGATTGCGAAGTGGAAAGAGGAAGGGGTTCAGTTCCTCTCCTATATCAACCCGTACGTCGCCAGCGATAAAGATCTCTGCGAAGAGGCGTCGAAGCGCAGCTATCTGACCAAAAACGCCGACGGCGAGGACTACCACGTCGAGTTCGGCGAGTTCTACGCGGGCGTTATCGACCTGACCAACCCGGCAGCCTACGACTGGTACAAAGAGGTCATTAAAAAGAACCTGATCGAACTGGGCTGCGGCGGCTGGATGGCCGATTTCGGGGAATATCTGCCGACCGACACCTTCCTGCACAACGGCGTGAGCGCGGAGATCATGCATAACGCCTGGCCTGCCCTGTGGGCCAAATGTAACTACGAGGCGCTGGAAGAGACCGGCAAGCTCGGGGAGATCCTGTTCTTCATGCGCGCGGGCTATACCGGCAGCCAGAAGCACTCGGTGATGATGTGGGCGGGAGATCAGAACGTCGACTGGAGCCTGGACGACGGTCTGGCGTCCGTCATCCCTGCGGCGCTGTCGCTGGCGATGACCGGGCACGGCCTGCACCACAGCGACATCGGCGGCTATACGACCCTGTTCGAGATGAAGCGCAGCAAGGAGCTGCTGCTGCGCTGGTGCGACTTCAGCGCCTTTACGCCGATGATGCGTACCCATGAGGGCAACCGTCCAGGCGATAACTGGCAGTTCGACGGCGACGCGGAAACCATCGCGCACTTCGCGCGCATGACCACCGTCTTCACCACCCTGAAGCCGTACATCAAAGCCGCGGTCGCGCAGAACGCGAAAAGCGGCCTGCCGGTGATGCGCCCGCTGTTCCTGCACTATGAACACGACGCGCGCGCCTACACGCTGAAATACCAGTACCTGTTTGGCCGCGATCTGCTGGTAGCGCCGGTTCATGAAGAGGGGCGCCGCGACTGGTCGCTCTATCTGCCGCAGGACAGCTGGGTGAATGCGTGGACCGGGGAAACCTGCCGGGGCGGTGACGTGACCGTAGATGCCCCGCTCGGCAAGCCGCCGGTCTTCTACCGCCAGCACAGCGAATGGGCAGATCTGTTTAGCACCTTACGTCATATCTGATAAGGCTCGCCCGCGGGGCAACCTGCGGGCAGACGGAGAACAATAATGAGTCAACATACTTCCGATCCGGCAACCCTACGCCTGCCGTTTAAAGAAAAACTCGCCTACGGGATGGGCGATCTCGGCTCAAACATCCTGCTGGATATCGGCACGCTGTATCTGCTGAAGTTTTACACCGACGTGCTGGAGCTGCCGGGCACCTACGGCGGAATTATCTTCCTGATTGCGAAGTTCTTTACCGCCTTCACCGATATGGGCACCGGGATCATGCTCGACTCCCGGCGCAAGATCGGCCCGAAAGGGAAATTCCGCCCGTTCGTGCTCTATGCGGCGTTCCCGGTGACCTTACTGGCGATTGCCAACTTCGTCGGCACGCCGTTTGAAATCACCGGTAAAACGGTGATGGCGACGGTGCTGTTCATGCTGTACGGCCTGTTCTTCAGCATGATGAACTGCTCCTACGGCGCGATGGTGCCCGCCATTACCAAAAACCCGGACGAGCGCGCCTCGCTGGCCGCCTGGCGTCAGGGCGGCGCTACGCTGGGCCTGCTGCTCTGTACCGTGGGTTTTGTTCCGGTGATGAACCTGATTGAAGGCAATGACCAGCTTGGCTATATCTTTGCCGCCACCCTCTTCTCGCTGTTCGGACTGTTTTTTATGTGGTGGTGCTACAAGGGGGTGACCGAACGCTACGTCGAGGCGCAGCCCGCTAACCCGGCGCAAAAGCCGGGGCTGCTGCAGTCGTTTCGCGCCATCGCCGGGAACCGTCCGCTGTTTATCCTGTGCATCGCCAACCTGTGCACGCTGGGCGCCTTTAACGTCAAACTCGCCATTCAGGTTTACTACACGCAGTACGTGCTGAACGACCCGATCCTGCTATCGTACATGGGCTTCTTCAGCATGGGCTGCATTTTTATCGGCGTCTTTATGATGCCCGGCGCGGTGCGGCGCTTCGGCAAGAAAAAGGTCTACATCAGCGGGCTGATGATTTGGGTGGCGGGCGATCTGCTCAACTACTTCTTCGGCGGCGGCTCGGTGAGCTTTGTGGCGTTCTCCTGCCTGGCCTTTTTCGGCTCCGCGTTCGTGAACAGCCTGAACTGGGCGCTGGTGTCCGATACCGTGGAGTACGGTGAGTGGCGCACCGGCGTGCGCTCCGAAGGAACGGTCTATACCGGCTTTACCTTCTTCAGGAAGGTCTCCCAGGCGCTGGCGGGCTTCTTCCCGGGGATCATGCTCACGCAGATCGGCTATGTGCCCAACGTGGTGCAATCCAGTGGCACGGTTGAAGGGCTGCGGCAGCTGATATTTATCTACCCGAGCCTGCTGGCAGTTATCACCATCGTGGCGATGGGCTGCTTCTACAACCTCAACGAGAAGATGTATGTGCGCATCGTCGAAGAGATCGAACTGCGCAAACGTACGGCATAATGACGTGATAGAGCGCCCTGCGGGGCGCTTTGAGGATCGACCATGACACATAATACTGATCCGTTAACCCTGAAATTGAGCCTGCGAGAGAAGTGCGCCTACGGGATGGGCGATTTTGGCTCGAACCTGATGCTGTGTATTGGCACGCTGTATCTGCTGAAGTTTTACACCGATGAACTGGGCATGCCCGCGTTCTATGGCGGCATTATTTTCCTGGTGGCAAAGTTTTTTACCGCGTTTACCGACATGCTGACCGGGGTGCTGCTCGACTCACGGCGTAACATCGGCGCGCGGGGGAAGTTCCGGCCGTTTATTCTTTATGCCTCCGTCCCGGTGGCGCTGGTCGCGACGGCGCAGTTTATGGCCAACGACTTTAGCCTGACGGTGAAAACGGCCCTCGCCACCGTGCTCTTCATGATGTTTGGCCTCTGCTATAGCCTGATGAACTGCGCCTACGGTGCGATGGTCCCGGCCATCACCAAAAACCCGAACGAGCGCGCGCAGCTTGCGGCGTGGCGTCAGGGCGGCGCTACGGTGGGGCTGTTGCTCTGCACCGTCGGCTTTATGCCCATTCAGGCGCTGTTCGTCCACCAGCCCTCACTCGGCTATCTGGTGGCCGCGCTGGTGTTCGTTACCGGCGGCCTGTTCTGCATGTGGTGGTGCTACAGCGGGGTGAAAGAACGCTACGTGGAGCTCACACCCGATCACCATAAGCCCGGCATTATGAAATCATTCTGCGCGATTTTCCGCAATCCGCCGCTGCTGGTGCTGTGCATCGCCAACCTGTGTACCCTCGCCGCGTTTAACATCAAGCTGGCGATTCAGGTCTATTACACCCAGTACGTGCTGAACGATCTGCATCTGCTGTCGTGGATGGGCTTTTTCAGCATGGGCTGCATTCTGATTGGCGTGTTTCTGGTGCCCGGCGCGGTAAAGCGCTTTGGCAAGAAACCGGTCTATCTGGGCGGGCTGGCGCTGTGGGCGGTGGGCGACGTGCTGAATTTCTTCTGGGGGACCAGTTCCCTGCTGTTCGTGCTGTTTTCCTGCATGGCCTTCTTCGGCACGGCGTTTGTTAATAGCCTGAACTGGGCGCTGGTGCCGGATACCGTCGATTACGGCGAGTGGAAAACCGGCATTCGCGCCGAAGGGTCGGTGTATACCGGCTATACCTTCTCGCGCAAAATCTCCGCTGCGCTCGCCGGTTTCCTGCCCGGCATTATGCTGACCCAGATTGGCTACGTTCCCCATGCCGTGCAGAGCGCGGGCACGCTGCTTGGGTTGCGTCAGCTTATTTTCCTCTGGCCGTGCGGCCTGGCGATTATTGCTGCCGTGACCATGGGGCTGTTTTATAAACTCAACGAAGCGCGCTTCGCCTTTATTATCGAGGAGATTGGAAAACGGAAGAAACAAACCGCGAATACCCCTGAGATAACCGCCAACAATAAAGCGTCAGCAGTCACTTTATAACAATAAATCCGGCCACTATGTCCTTCCTGTTTATCAGGAGGGAGGCCTTTCTGTACCTGATACATGGACAAATTATGAAAAGAATCATCACTGTACTGATCGTGTCGTCTGTGTCCTGCCCGGTATTTGCCGGAGCCTATGTCGAAACGCGTGAAGCCTACAATACGGCCTCAGAGATGCACGAGGTGATCCTGCGTGCGGGCTATAACTTCGATATGGGCGCGGGACTGATGTTCACCAACGCCTATAACGTGGGTAAATGGGATGAACTTAAGCACAGCTATAACGAAATCGAGGGGTGGTATCCGCTCTTTAAGCCGACCGATAAACTCACCTTCCAGCCCGGCGGGTTGATTAACGACAGCAGCGCAGGTTCGGGTGGCGCGGTCTATTTAGATACCAACTACAAATTTACAGACTGGTTTAATCTGACGTTCCGCTATCGCTATAACCATAACAACTACGATACGCCGGACTATAACGGGCAAATGGATAAGAACGACACGCACGAATTTGCCAACTACTGGAATTTCAAAGTAACGGATGCATTTTTCTACACCTTTGAACCGCACTTTTTCCAGCGGGTGAATGATTATCACAGCAAAAATGGCAAAGACCATCACTGGGAAATTACCAATAAATTCAGTTACAGGATCGACAGAAACTGGCTGCCGTACCTCGAACTGCAGTGGCTGGACCGATGGAATGATTACAACCGGGAGCAGTACCGGATCCGTTTAGGGCTACGGTATTCGTTCTAATAAAAAAAGCCGCTGATCGCTCAGCGGCTTTTTCGTTGCCGGGTGGCGCATGCGCATACCCGGCCTACGGCATAACCGAATTACTCTTCTTTCGCACCGCGCATAGCACGTTTACGATCGTTCTCGGTCAGGTGACGTTTACGGATACGGATAGACAGCGGAGTCACTTCTACCAGTTCGTCGTCATCGATGAATTCCAGAGCCTGCTCCAGGGTCATCTTGATCGGTGGAACCAGAACCGTTGCTTCGTCAGTACCGGACGCACGCATGTTGGTCAGTTTCTTACCGGTCAGGCAGTTTACGGTCAGGTCGTTAGAACGGCTGTGAATACCGATGATCTGGCCTTCGTAAACTTCAGCACCGTGACCCAGGAACAGCTTACCGCGATCCTGCAGACCGAACAGCGCAAACGCAACCGCTTTACCCTGACCGTTGGAGATCAGCACGCCGTTGTTACGCTGGCCCACTTCGCCCGGACGCACGTCGTCGTAGTGGCTGAAGGTGGAGTACAGCAGACCGGTACCAGAGGTCATGGTCATGAACTCAGAACGGAAGCCGATCAGGCCACGGCTTGGGATCACGTAGTCGAGACGTACGCGGCCTTTGCCGTCTGGATTCATGTTTTTCAGGTCGCCTTTACGCTCACCCAGCGCCTGCATCACTGAACCCTGGTGCTGCTCTTCAACGTCCAGCGTCACGTTTTCGAACGGCTCTTGTTTACGGCCGTCGATTTCGCGGAAGATAACTTTCGGACGGGAAACCGCCATCTCGAAACCTTCACGACGCATGTTTTCGATCAGAACAGACAGGTGCAGTTCACCACGACCGGATACGCGGAAGGCATCAGCGTCTTCGGTTTCTTCAACGCGCAGCGCAACGTTGTGCACCAGCTCTTTGTTCAGGCGGTCAAGGATCTGACGAGAGGTAACGAACTTACCTTCTTTACCACAGAACGGAGAGGTGTTGACGTTGAAGAACATGGTAACGGTTGGTTCATCAACAGACAGGGCTGGCAGCGCTTCCACGTTCTGCGGGTCGCAGATGGTGTCAGAGATGTTCAGCTCGCCCAGACCGGTGATCGCGATGATGTCGCCCGCTTCAGCCAGATCGCTGTCGATACGCTCCAGACCCAGGTGAGTCAGCACTTTGCCAACTTTACCGTTGCGGGTTTTGCCTTCGCTATCGATGATAGTAACCTGCTGGTTTGGCTTCACTTTACCGCGTTTGATACGGCCGATACCGATGACGCCAACGTAGTTGTTGTAGTCCAGCTGGGAGATCTGCATCTGCAGTGGACCATCCAGATCAACATCCGGTGCCGGTACGTGATCGACAATCGCCTGATACAGCGGGGTCATGTCTTCCGCCATATCTTCGTGGTCCAGACCCGCGATACCATTCAGCGCCGAAGCGTAAATGATAGGGAAGTCCAGCTGTTCGTCGGTCGCGTCGAGGTTAACGAACAGGTCGAATACCTGATCAACAACCCAGTCAGGACGTGCGCCAGGACGGTCAACCTTGTTGATAACAACAATTGGTTTCAGGCCATGGGCAAATGCTTTTTTGGTCACGAAGCGCGTTTGCGGCATTGGGCCGTCAAATGCGTCAACCACCAGCAGCACGGAATCCACCATGGACATCACGCGCTCAACTTCACCACCGAAGTCGGCGTGCCCTGGGGTATCAACGATGTTGATACGGTAGTCATTCCATTTAATAGCGGTGTTTTTCGCGAGGATAGTAATCCCACGCTCTTTCTCCAAATCGTTGGAGTCCATCACACGCTCTTGAGTTTCGGCACGTGCATCAAACGTACCGGATTGCTGCAGCAGCTTATCAACCAGGGTAGTTTTACCATGGTCAACGTGCGCGATGATGGCGATGTTACGCAAATTTTCGATCACAACTTTGCCTCAGGCATTAGAAATAGCGCGTTATTGTACACGGATTAATCGCACTACAAAACAGGATCACAAACATCCTCCGCAAACAAGTATCGCAGAGATGCTTTGTGATCGCTTTCACGGAGCGAAAAAGGGCACTTTAACGAAAATTGCACCAATATGGTGCTCGGTGTTCACACTGAAGCACTATACTGGTGCAACATTACCATTGTGGTGCAGCCCTTTTGCACTATGGTGCGCATGATAACGCCTTTTTGGGGTGTTTTAAAAGTTGGCACAGATTTCGCTTTATAAAAATTACATGGCAACAGCCAGTACAAACAGAAACTGAAGACCTCGTTACCACGACGACAATGACCAATCTGGAGAGTTAAGTATGTCCGCTGAACACGTTTTGACGATGCTGAACGAACATGAAGTGAAGTTTGTTGATCTCCGCTTCACCGACACCAAAGGCAAAGAACAGCACGTCACAATCCCTGCTCATCAGGTGAACGCCGAATTCTTTGAAGAAGGCAAAATGTTTGACGGCTCCTCCATTGGTGGCTGGAAAGGCATTAACGAATCCGACATGGTTCTGATGCCAGATGCAACCACTGCGGTCATTGATCCGTTCTTCGAAGAACCTACCCTGATCATCCGTTGCGACATCCTCGAGCCAGGCACGCTGCAGGGCTACGACCGCGACCCACGTTCTATCGCGAAACGCGCTGAAGAGTACCTGCGTTCTACCGGCATCGCGGACACCGTTCTGTTCGGGCCAGAGCCAGAGTTTTTCCTGTTCGATGACATCCGTTTTGGTGCCTCTATCTCTGGCTCCCACGTGGCTATCGACGACATCGAAGGCGCATGGAACTCCTCCACCAAATACGAAGGTGGTAACAAAGGTCACCGTCCAGGCGTGAAAGGCGGTTACTTCCCGGTTCCTCCGGTCGACTCTGCACAGGACATTCGTTCCACCATGTGTCTGGTGATGGAAGAGATGGGCCTGGTTGTTGAAGCGCACCACCACGAAGTGGCGACTGCGGGTCAGAACGAAGTGGCTACCCGCTTCAACACCATGACCAAAAAAGCGGACGAAATTCAGATCTACAAATACGTTGTGCACAACGTTGCGCACCGTTTCGGTAAAACTGCGACCTTCATGCCAAAACCAATGTTTGGCGACAACGGTTCCGGTATGCACTGCCACATGTCTCTGTCCAAGAACGGTACCAACCTGTTCTCTGGTGACAAATATGCCGGTCTGTCCGAGCAGGCGCTGTACTACATTGGCGGCGTAATCAAACACGCTAAAGCGATCAACGCCCTGGCGAACCCAACCACCAACTCCTACAAGCGTCTGGTCCCGGGCTACGAAGCGCCAGTGATGCTGGCCTACTCTGCGCGTAACCGTTCTGCTTCTATCCGTATCCCGGTGGTGGCGTCTCCTAAAGCGCGTCGTATCGAAGTTCGCTTCCCGGATCCAGCGGCTAACCCATACCTGTGCTTCGCAGCACTGCTGATGGCCGGTCTGGACGGTATCAAGAACAAGATCCACCCAGGCGAAGCGATGGACAAAAACCTGTACGACCTGCCGCCAGAAGAAGCGAAAGAGATCCCACAGGTTGCTGGCTCTCTGGAAGAAGCCCTGCAGGCGCTGGACGCAGACCGCGAGTTCCTGACCGCAGGTGGCGTATTCACTGACGACGCTATCGATGCCTACATCGCCCTGCGTACTGAAGAGAACGACCGCGTGCGCATGACTCCGCATCCGGTTGAGTTCGAACTGTACTACAGCGTTTAATTAAGTTGTTTTACCCGGCGTGACAAGCGCCGGGAGTAGTTGCCGTGGAAACTTTTAGCCCATCTCCGGATGGGCTTTTTTCTCCACCAACAACCTGATCTCACGCGCTTTTGACGCCGAAAACGCTATACTGCACTAAATTAGTGCAAACGACTCCAGGAGACTGCTGAATGGCAACTGGCACGCTGCCCGATGCTGGGCAGATCCTCAATTCTTTGATTAACAGCATTTTGCTGGTGGATGACGAGCTGGCCGTTCATTACGCCAACCCGGCGGCACAGCAGCTGCTCGCCCAAAGCGCACGCAAACTGTTCGGCACCCCGCTTCCGGAACTTCTGAGCTATTTTTCGCTGAATATTGGCCTGATGCAGGAAAGTTTACAGGCGGGCCAGGGTTTCACCGATAACGAAGTGACGCTGGTGATCGACGGGCGCTCGCACATTCTGTCGCTGACCGCGCAACGTCTTCCCGAAGGCTTGATCCTGCTGGAAATGGCGCCGATGGATAATCAGCGTCGCCTGAGCCAGGAGCAGCTTCAGCATGCGCAGCAAATTGCCGCCCGAGACCTGGTGCGCGGCCTGGCGCATGAAATCAAAAACCCGTTGGGTGGGTTACGCGGCGCGGCGCAGCTTCTGACCAAGGCGCTGCCCGACCCTGCGCTGGCGGAGTATACCAACGTCATCATCGAGCAGGCGGACCGCCTGCGGAATCTGGTTGACCGTCTTCTCGGGCCACAGCAGCCGGGAATGCACGTCACAGAAAGCATCCATAAAGTGGCCGAGCGGGTGGTGAAGCTCGTCTCGATGGAGCTGCCGGAGAACGTCACGCTGGTGCGTGATTACGACCCAAGCCTGCCGGAACTGGCCCATGATCCGGATCAGATTGAGCAGGTCCTGTTGAACATTGTGCGCAATGCCCTGCAGGCGCTGGGACCGGAAGGGGGCGAGATTATTTTACGCACCCGCACCGCCTTCCAGCTCACGTTACACGGCGTGCGCTATCGCCTTGCGGCCCGTATCGACGTCGAGGATAACGGCCCCGGTATTCCATCGCATCTTCAGGACACTCTGTTCTACCCGATGGTCAGCGGCCGCGAAGGCGGAACCGGCCTGGGCTTATCCATTGCCCGCAGTTTGATCGACCAACACTCTGGAAAAATTGAATTTACCAGTTGGCCGGGACATACCGAGTTTTCGGTTTTCCTGCCGATTAAAAAATAAAGGTGACGTTTATGCAACGAGGGATAGTCTGGGTAGTCGATGACGATAGCTCCATCCGTTGGGTGCTTGAACGCGCGCTCACAGGGGCAGGATTAAGCTGCACGACGTTTGAGAGCGGCAGCGAAGTGCTCGACGCACTCACCACTAAAACGCCCGATGTTCTGCTGTCGGATATCCGTATGCCGGGCATGGACGGGCTGGCGCTGTTAAAGCAGATCAAACAACGCCACCCTATGCTTCCGGTCATCATAATGACGGCTCATTCCGATCTGGATGCCGCGGTGAGCGCTTACCAGCAAGGGGCATTCGATTATCTGCCCAAACCGTTTGATATCGACGAAGCGGTGGCGCTGGTTGAGCGCGCGATTAGCCATTACCAGGAGCAGCAACAGCCGCGCCACGCGCCCGATTTTGGGCCAACCACCGACATCATCGGCGAAGCGCCGGCGATGCAGGACGTGTTTCGCATTATTGGCCGTCTGTCCCGCTCGTCCATCAGCGTCTTAATTAACGGCGAATCGGGCACCGGTAAAGAGCTTGTGGCGCATGCGCTGCATCGCCACAGCCCGCGGGCAAAAGCGCCGTTTATCGCCCTGAATATGGCGGCGATCCCGAAGGACTTGATTGAATCCGAACTGTTCGGCCACGAAAAAGGGGCGTTTACCGGCGCAAATACCATTCGCCAGGGGCGCTTCGAACAGGCTGACGGCGGCACGCTGTTCCTGGACGAGATCGGCGATATGCCGCTGGACGTTCAGACCCGTCTGCTGCGCGTGCTGGCCGACGGGCAGTTTTATCGCGTGGGCGGTTATGCGCCGGTGAAGGTGGACGTGCGTATTATCGCGGCGACCCACCAGAACCTGGAGCAGCGCGTGCAGGAAGGCAAATTCCGTGAGGATTTATTCCATCGTCTGAACGTCATTCGCGTTCATCTGCCGCCGCTGCGTGAACGCCGGGAAGATATTCCCCGCCTGGCGCGTCATTTCCTGCAGGTGGCTGCCCGCGAGCTGGGTGTGGAAGCTAAGCAGCTTCATCCCGAAACCGATGCCGCTCTGACGCGTCTGGCGTGGCCGGGCAACGTGCGTCAGCTGGAAAACACCTGCCGCTGGTTAACCGTGATGGCTGCCGGTCAGGAAGTGCTGATTCAGGATTTACCGGCCGAGCTGTTTGAGGCGACCGCGCCGGAAAGCAGTAGCGGACACGCGCTGCCGGACAGCTGGGCGACGCTGCTGGCGCAGTGGGCCGACCGCGCGCTGCGTTCCGGTCATCAAAACCTGCTGTCTGAGGCTCAGCCTGAGATGGAGCGTACGCTGTTGACCACCGCGCTTCGTCATACCCAGGGTCATAAGCAGGAAGCCGCTCGCCTGTTAGGATGGGGACGCAATACCCTGACGCGCAAGCTGAAAGAGCTGGGAATGGAGTAATATCCGCGCTTGTGTAAAGGTTATTAATTGAGCGCAAATTGCCGTTATTTTGCGCTTTACTGTTCCGATGAGTTTTGTATGATCGTGCCCGGAAATTGGGGGTGAACATCATGCTGGAAACATTCGTGAATATGCTCTCTAGCGGAGCCGCTGAAAGCCACACGCCACAAACCGCCGTTGCGGCGGTGCTGTGTGCGGCGCTGGTTGGGCTGTTTAGCTAGCGAGTTGGCGATAAAAAGCCGGGTCACGCTTCGCTTACCCGGCCTACATTTCGCACTTTTGTAGGCCGGGTAAGGCGAAGCCGCCACCCGGCATTACCGTTTAAATCACCCGCGAGAACTGCTGCATACGCGCTTTCTGACGCAGATATGCGTCGAAGCACATGCAGATATTGCGGATCAACAGACGCCCTTTCGGCGTGACCTCAATCCCGCTCTCCGACACGTCCACCAGCCCGTCTTTCGCCAGCGGCGCCAGCAGCTTCAGATCCTCCGCGAAATAATCGCTGAAGTTCAGCGCCCACTGCGCTTCCACGTCCCTGAAATCAAGACGGAAGTTGCAGATAAGCGCCTTAATCACATCGCGACGGATGCAGTCGTCACGGGTTAATGCGATGCCGCGCCACAGCGCGTTGCCGGTTTCATCTACCTGCTGGTAGTAGAGCTTCAGCTCTTTCTGGTTCTGCGCGTAGCAGTCACCAATCATGCTGATGGCAGAGACGCCCATGCCGAGCAGATCGGTATCGCCCTGGGTCGTGTAGCCCTGGAAGTTGCGGTGCAGTACCCCTTCGCGCTGAGCAACGGCCAGCTCGTCATCAGGACGGGCAAAGTGATCCATGCCGATAAACTGATAGCCGGTGTCGGTCAGCGAGGTGATGGTTTCCTGCAGGATATCCAGCTTCTGCTGGGCAGAAGGCAGATCGGCATCTTTGATTTTGCGCTGGGCGGCAAAGAGCGTCGGCAGATGCGCGTAGTTAAAGACGCTCAGGCGGTCCGGACTGAGTTCAGCCACGCGCTTCAACGTAAAGGCGAAGCTTTCCGGCGTCTGCTTTGGCAGGCCGTAAATCAGATCAATATTGGTCGACGTGAAACCGATGTCACGCGCATGGTTGAGTAAGGCAAAGATAAAGTCTTCGTCCTGCTCGCGGTTCACCAGACGCTGAACCTCTTTATTGAAGTCCTGCACGCCCATGCTCAGGCGGTTGAAGCCTTCGGCGCGTAAGTGATCCAGCACATCCAGCTCAATTTCGCGCGGATCGACTTCGATCGAGATTTCAGCGTCGTCGTTAAAACTGAAATTGCCGCGCAGCAGGGTCATCAGGCGGCTTATTTGCGCTTTGTTCAGGTAGGTTGGCGTACCGCCGCCCAAGTGAAGCTGGCTGACGTGACGGCCTTTAAACAGCGGCGCGCGATGCACAATTTCCTGTTCGAGCGCGTCAAGATACTGGTCGGCTTTATGCTGCTGGCGGGTCACGATTTTATTGCAGCCGCAGAAGTAACAAAGCTTGTGGCAGAACGGAATATGGACGTAGAGCGACAGCGGACGCTCAGGATAGCGCGCGACAGCCTGCTGAAAATCCTCCTCGCCGAAGGCATCGGAGAACTCCAGCGCGGTGGGGTATGACGTATAACGCGGCCCGGAATAGTTATATTTCTGGATTAGGGCCAAATCCCAGTCGATAGTTGGTGCTGACATGCTCACTCCTTCCGTTGGTGTCGCGTTCGTATACGGCGGCCCGTTCTGACCCCATTGCGGGCCATCATTCGGGTGCGCAGCCACTTCTGTCGCCGCGACAACCGCCGTAGTTTAACGAATAACCACACCAGATAACATATAACCGGAAGGGTTATAAGCAGGACTATCGAGCCTGCCGGGTGCAAATGTTAGTTTCCACCCTTCAGAAGACGCATCATATCTTCCTGCTTTTCGTCTTCTTCTTCGTCGTCTTCGTCATCGTAAGACAGACCCAGCTTCTGCATCAGCTCGTCGATGCGATCCAGTTTGGCATCCACCCATGACTGCTCTTCGGCGGTCAGGGTTTCACCCTCTTCAAGACGTTCCAGCAGCGCGTCCAGGCGCTCATCGTTCTCCAGCAAATCCAGCTCAGCCTGCGGTGAAAGCATAGGTTTCTCGCTCTTTGGTTTGTGCTGCTTAGTGACCGGGGTGTCTGTCACGCCCAGTGGAATGGGAGTTTTACTGCCGATACGAGGATCTTTCTGCTGCTTGCTTTTTGCAGAAGCGCCCGCTGCACCACCACCGTTGGCACGGCTACCCGCAGCATGACCGCGATGTTTCTTGTCGCGTTTGCGGTCGCGCGCTTCCTGGTTCAGTTCTTCGCGCGTTTTGCGGCGTGCTTTTGCAGGGCGTTTCGCGCCCGCAGCGGAGGTTGGTTTTTTCATGATGTTTTATCTTTAAGTCGTTTTCTTCAGTATAGAATTGCGGCGAAATCTAGCAGAAAGCAAGCAAAGAAAAAAGGCGACAGAGCAATCTGTCGCCTTTTTTCCTGACTCACAACCCTTAACGGGTCAGACATTCCATGTTTGCCAACAACAAACCCTGTTTATCCCTTGGCTAATACCGTCCGTGATACGGTTCCATTTCCTGTTAAAACGCCTCCAGGCGCTGGTCGTCCTGACAATCC
Organism: Enterobacter cloacae complex sp. 2021EL-01169; assembly: GCF_020733125.1. Taxonomy (NCBI): domain Bacteria; kingdom Pseudomonadati; phylum Pseudomonadota; class Gammaproteobacteria; order Enterobacterales; family Enterobacteriaceae; genus Enterobacter; species Enterobacter cloacae complex sp. 2021EL-01169. Next base: position 8,736 of record NZ_JAJFTC010000012.1, on the reverse strand, counting down.
TGCGTCTTCGCCTCCTGGCGCTCCTGACCCTTATCCTTAAGTCATTATCCTGTTGGCTTCCTCGCCTTGCCGCATACTTTACCGTGTTCGCTTAAACTAACAAGCAACGAAACGGTACAAAAACGGATTTTCAGATAATTACCTGGAAATAAGATGATGATTTAAAACAGTTTGCCTTTTTCTTGCTCCTGCGATTTCTCTGAAATCTCCCATAGTACGTATAGCCAATCTCTCACAGCGGCCAGGGCTTAAGCCTACAGGCTGAGTGCAATGAAAAAAGTCTTTTGCCCGCTTTCAGGTATAATCCCCCTCAGATTACGATTTTTGGAGACGACCACGTGACTACCTGGAACTACCAACAGACGCATTTTGTCACCAGTGCGCCCGATATTCGCCACCTCCCCTCTGATACCGGTATTGAAGTGGCCTTTGCTGGCCGCTCTAATGCGGGTAAATCCAGCGCCCTGAATACGCTGACCAATCAGAAGAACCTGGCGCGTACCTCAAAAACACCTGGCCGTACCCAGCTGATCAACCTGTTTGAAGTCGCAGAGGGCAAACGCCTGGTCGACTTACCGGGGTACGGTTATGCGCAGGTACCCGAAGAGATGAAAATCAAATGGCAGCGTGCGCTGGGTGAATACCTCGAAAAACGCATGTGCCTGAAAGGTCTGGTGGTATTGATGGATATTCGCCACCCGCTGAAAGATCTCGATCAGCAGATGATCGACTGGGCGGTGGCAAGCGATATCGCCGTGCTGGTGCTGCTGACGAAAGCCGATAAGCTGGCAAGCGGCGCACGTAAAGCGCAGGTGAATATGGTTCGCGAAGCGGTGCTGGCGTTCAACGGCGATGTGCAGGTTGAGCCGTTCTCCTCGCTGAAAAAGCAGGGCGTGGACAAGCTGCGTCAGAAGCTCGACACCTGGTTTAGCGAGCTGGAACCCGCGACGGAAGCGGAAGAAGAGTAATACCGAGCGCGGCAATGGCCGCGCTTTTTTTTGCCTGAACATTTCTTTGCCGCAATAAAAAACGCCCCAGTCATTACTGACTGGGGCGGCTAAAATATTCAGCCAAATCCGATTACGTGAAGTAAAAGGTCTGAAAGATAGAACATCTTACCTCTGTACCCTACGCCGATAACTCTACCCCTTTTTGTGTTGCAGAAAAAGCACTTTTTGTAGTTTTTTTTCATTCTTTACATAGGGAATTCTAATGATCGTCACAAAACCCGCGTTGCCATGTTGCAAACTTACATAAAAAGCGCGTTATGCGAAGAACCCTTAGTGAGCCTGATCCCAGTTTTCACCACTTCCCACTTCCACCAGCAACGGCACGTCCAGCGTCATGCTGCTTTCCATCAGTTCGTGGATCTTCTTCGACACGGCGTCGAGGTCGTCCTTGTGCACTTCAAATACCAGTTCATCGTGTACCTGCATGATCATTTTCACACGCGGTTTCTCTTTCTCGAGCCAGGCATCCACGGCGATCATTGCACGTTTAATAATGTCCGCCGCGGTCCCCTGCATGGGGGCGTTGATCGCGGCACGTTCTGCGCCCGCGCGGCGCGCCGCGTTGCTGGATTTGATGTCCGGTAAGTAGAGACGGCGGCCGTCCAGCGTTTCAACGTAGCCTTTCTCTTTCGCCTGCGCGCGGGTACGTTCCATATATTCCAGCACGCCCGGGTAGCGTTCGAAGTAGAGATCCATATACTTCTGCGACTCTTTACGCGGAATATTGAGCTGGCGTGAAAGGCCGAACGCGCTCATGCCGTAGATCAGACCGAAGTTGATCGCTTTAGCGCTGCGGCGCTGTTCGCTGGTCACGCTGTCCAGCGGCAAGCCGAAGACTTCCGCCGCGGTTGCCCGGTGGATATCCTTCCCTTCGGCAAACGCGGTCAGCAGGCCTTTGTCGCGGGACAGATGCGCCATAATGCGCAGCTCAATTTGCGAGTAGTCAGCAGAGACAATCAGATAATCCTCTGGTGCGATGAAAGCCTGGCGAATACGGCGGCCCTCTTCGTTACGTACCGGGATGTTCTGCAGGTTGGGATCGGTTGACGAGAGACGACCGGTCGCCGCGACAGCCTGATGATATGAGGTGTGCACGCGGCCCGTTTTCGGGTTGATCATCAGCGGAAGCTTATCAGTGTAGGTAGACTTCAGCTTCGCGAGACCACGGTACTGCAGAATCACTTTTGGCAGCGGGTAATCCAGCGCCAGCTCTTCCAGCACCTCTTCAGAGGTTGAAGGCGCACCGCCAGGGGTTTTCTTCAGCGGCTTGATGCCCTGCTTTTCAAACAGAATGGTTTGCAGCTGCTTCGGTGAAGAGAGGTTAAACGGCTCGCCTGCAAGCTCATGCGCTTTTTGCTCCAGCTCGGTCAGGCGCTGCGCCAGCTCCCCGGAGTGGTTATGCAGCACCGTTGGATCGATTTTCACGCCGTTGCGTTCAATGCGGGACAGCACGGGTACCAGCGGCATCTCAATATGCTGGAACACATTCAGCGGACCTTCGTGCTTTTGCAGTTTTGGCCACATCTTCAGGTGCAGCTGCAGCGTAACGTCAGCATCTTCCGCCGCGTAGCGACCTGCTTCTTCAAGAGCGATCTGGTTAAAGGTGAGCTGATTTTTCCCTTTACCGGCAATCTCTTCGAAGGTGATGGTTTTGTGCTTGAGCCAGCGGTCAGATAAGGAATCCATATCATGGCGGCCCGCGACGCTGTCCAGAATGTAAGATTCAAGCATGGTGTCGAAGGCGATCCCGCGCAGTTCAATGCCGTAGTTTTGCAGAATGCCGCGGTCGTACTTGAGGTTTTGCCCAACCTTGAGTGCCTTTTCGTCTTCCAGAATCGGCTTCAGCAGTTCAAGCACGCGTTCACGAGAGATCTGTTCCGGCGCATCCAGGTAATCGTGCGCCACGGGAACATAGGCCGCATGACCTGGCTCTGTCGCAAATGACAGGCCTACCATATTGGCAGAGATGTTATCGAGACTGTCCGTTTCGGTGTCAAAGGCAAAGACCGGCGCCTTTTTCAGTTTCTCGATCCAGGCAATGAGCTGTGACTCTTCAAGAAGAGTTTCATAATTGTCGAAGGAAAGCGCCACGGCTTCTTCTTCCGCCTGCTCTTCTGCATCAACGACAATCGTCTCCTTCGGCTTTGTGGAAGGTTTTGCCCCTTTTGCCTGCAGCCATTTACCGGCTTCCACGTCAGTGGTCCAGCGCTTAAATTCGTATTTCTTAAACAGGCTTAGAAGCTCGTCCGCAGAAGGCTGCTGCACTTCCAGCTGTTCACAGCCCAGTTCGAGCTCGACATCGGTTTTGATTGTGGCCAGCTTATAAGAGAGATAAGCCACCTCTTTGTTCTCTTCCAGCTTCCCAGCCATGGTTTTGGCACCACGGAAGGAGAGACTGGCGATTTTGTCTGATTCCGCGTAGAGCGTATCCAGCCCGCCCAGCCCCTGAAGCAGCGCCTGCGCGGTTTTCTCACCGACGCCAGGGACACCAGGAATGTTATCCGAGGAGTCGCCCATCAACGCGAGGAAGTCGATAATCAGCTCTGGCGGCACGCCATATTTTGCGACCACCTCTTCCGGCCCAAGAATGGTGTTGGTCATGGTGTTAATCAGGGTAATCCCTGGCGTCACCAGCTGCGCCATATCTTTATCACCGGTGCTAATCAGTACCGGACGACCCATCTTTTCGGCTTCACGCGCCAGCGTACCGATGACGTCATCCGCTTCAACCCCAGAAACGGCCAGCAGCGGCAGACCCATCGCTTTCACCATCGCATGCAGCGGCTCTATCTGCGCACGCAGATCGTCAGGCATTGGCGGACGGTGGGATTTGTAATGTTCAAACAACTCGTCGCGGAACGTTTTGCCTTTCGCATCAAACACGACGGCCGCATGGGTTGGCTGATACTGAAGGATCAGGCTGCGCAGCATATTCAGCACGCCATACATTGCGCCGGTAGGTTCCCCTGCGCTGTTGGTCAGAGGAGGAAACGCATGGTACGCCCGATACAGGTAAGAAGAGCCATCGACGAGAATAAGAGGGTTTTCTGGGATCTGAACCATAATGTCCGTGCCTTTAATCAATTTATGCGTAAAGGATGCCACAGAAGGATGAAAACATCAGTTATTCAGGCCCGATACAGGAAAAGATTTTGCGATCGTGAGGATCGCTCGTAAAAATCAAACTGTGGATAAGTTTGTGAGTATTTTCACTTCATATGAATAACAGACGTAAAAAATACATATAAGGCAATATTTAGATCTTAATTATCAGATTGTTATGTTATGAGATCGCCTCTATATGGCCAACTGATGGCAATTTAGTCTATGTGGATATAAGCCTTGATTTACGCAGAACGACAGCGAAATCTTCTGCGCCGGGGTAAAAGCCGCCAAATCACCCTGTGAAAGCGCCATTCATTTGTCTGTTTTCTGGTAAAATCAGCGCCCAGCGTCGACTAGCCGGTCGCTCACTTACAGCTAACTACCTGAAAAAGCTCATCATGTCGAGATTGCTCGCTGCAATAACATTACTGCTAAGCATCATTTTAACTATCCTGGTGACGATCGCCTGTTCCGTACCGATCATTCTCGCCGGGATCATTAAACTGCTGCTGCCTGTATCCGTGGTGTGGCGAGCCGTGTCCGCATTTTGTAATTTCATGATGTATTGCTGGTGCGAAGGACTGGCGATCCTGTTGCGCCTTAACCCGCACCTGAAGTGGGATGTCAAAGGGCTGGAGAACCTTAACAAAAAGAACTGGTACCTGCTGATCTGCAATCACCACAGCTGGGCGGACATCGTGGTGTTATGCGTGCTTTTTCGCAAACACATCCCGATGAACAAATATTTCCTTAAACAGCAGCTCGCCTGGGTGCCTTTTATCGGGCTGGCCTGCTGGGCGCTCGATATGCCGTTTATGAAACGCTATTCGCGCAGCTATTTGATTCGTCATCCGGAACGTCGCGGTAAGGATGTGGAGACCACGCGCCGCTCCTGTGAAAAGTTTCGTGCGCATCCAACGACCATCGTGAACTTTGTTGAAGGCTCCCGGTTTACGGAAGAGAAGCGCCAGCAAACGCGCTCTCCGTATCAGCATCTGTTGCCGCCAAAGGCAGCGGGGATTGCGATGGCGCTTAACGTGCTGGGAGCACAGTTCGATAAACTTCTTAACGTCACGCTCTGCTATCCGGAAAACGATAAGACGCCGTTCTTCGATATGCTCAGCGGCAAACTGACGCGTATTGTCGTGCACGTCGACCTGGTCCCGATTGACGCTGAACTGCACGGTGATTACGTAAACGATAAGAACTTCAAACGTCGTTTCCAGCAGTGGCTTAATACGCTCTGGAAAGAGAAAGACGAACAGATAGACAAGATAAAATCTTCATACAAAGACGCCGGTCAGTGACCGGCGTTTTTACATTAACGAAATTACTTCTTCTCAACCAGGTATTTCACGGTATCTGCATACTGCTGTACGAAAATATCCATGCTGCTGGTGTCCATGCCCTGCATGTTCAGCTGATATTTGCCGTTAACAAACATCGCCGGAACGCCCTGAAGCTGGAGGTCAGCAGCCGCTTTTTCCTGCTGGGCAACCAGTGATTTCACCACGAAGCTGTTCCATGCGGCATCGTACTCTTCACCTTTCACGCCGGCATCAACGAACACTTTACGGATATCCGCAGTGGTCTGAACGGTCTGGGTTTTCTGTACGGCTTCAAACATTGGCGAAGTGATCTTATCTTCTACGCCCAGTGCCATCGCCACCGCCCATGCCTGAGTCAGGTCTTTACCCAATGGGCCCAGGAACTCGACGTGGTACTTGGTCATTTTGGTGCCTTCCGGCAGCTTTTTCTTCACGTTGTCAGAGACATGCAGCACCTGCTCGAACTGGTAACAGTGTGGGCAATAGAACGAGAAGAACTCCAGTACCTGTGGCTCGCCAGCGACCGGCTTCTCCAGCGTGATGTACTGTTTGCCGTCGGTAAACTGTGCAGCAGAAGCGCTAAATGCCAGAATCATACCTGCCAGCGCCAGCCAAATTTTTTTCATGATTAACTCTCTCCTGGGTGTGTCCATTAATACATCGGCGTTAATTGCAGAGGGGGCTCCTGAAGAACCTTAACCTGCTCAGTAAATGTAGATATCTGGCTACGCCAGTAATCCTCTCCGGTAAGCCACGGGAAATTACGAGGAAATGCCGGATCGTCCCAACGCCTGATTAACCATGCGAGATAATAAACAAAACGCATCGCACGTAAAGGCTCAATCAGGGCAATTTCGTCTGAATTAAACGGGCTAAATTCTTCATAAGCTTCAATAATGGTTTCAAGCTGCATGCGCTGCTCGGCTTTGTCGCCATTGAGCAACATCCACAGGTCCTGAACCGCTGGCCCCATACGCGCATCATCAAGATCGACAAACAGCGGGCCGTCACGCCAGAGAATATTCCCGGCGTGACAATCGCCATGCAGGCGCAGGACGGAAATATCATCGCGCCAGCAGGTTTTCACTGCAGCAATAAGCTTATCGGTGGCGTTGAGGAAATCATCCTTTAGCGCTGCGGGGATCATTGCAGACGTTTCGAATAATGTGCGCGGTTCAAGAAGGTATTCCTGAATCCCCATAGTCGGGCGGGCAATAAAGGCTTTTTTGCGTCCCGTCTGGTGTATACGCCCAAGATAGCGGGCAACCCACTCCATCTGATCGATATTATCCGCTTCAAACTGACGGCCACCCAGACTTGGGAATACTGCGTAGTAATACCCTTCGTGCGTAAGGAGCGTTTGGTTATTGAATTTTAGCGGTGCGGCAACGGGGACATCGTCATCCAGCAGATCGTGAGCGAACTGATGCTCTTCCTGAATTTGTTCAGCGGACCAGCGTTCAGGACGATAGAATTTTACGACATAGCGCTGACGATCCTCGTCCTGAAATTGATAGACGCGGTTTTCGTAGCTGTTTAACGGTGTTAGCCCGGAATCCACCCGAATACCCTGTTCAAACAGGGCATCCATAATGGTGTCCGGGTGTAATGTCTGGAAAGTAAAAGCCTGGTCGTTCATCCGATCATCCGGAAATTATACGAATGATTCAGGATATCATCTTGTGGCGATTTCGGTGCCGCCGCTTACAAGCTTTTACTCTTTAATTACGCCTCGGGCGCGCAGCAATGCAGTCTTAAAATCTTCCTCATAATCTTTCTGAATACCAGGAATAACAGCATCTTTGGCAGAGTCGCGCATTTTAAGGTGGTAGATCAGGATGTCGTCAGAAAGGTCTGCCAGATCGCCGTCAAAACCTGACTCTTTTGCCAGTTTCTGTAAAAATTGCATCAGATTGAGCTCTGGCTCTTTTTGCCAGGCGGGCTGGAGGAGTTCAATAACTTCATTCAGACGTTTACATTTCATGGTGGTGCTCCTTTCATTTAGAGTGACACGTTAGCAGGGTCAATCCCACAATAAAAGAGGCGATATTCGTGAATGTTAGCCAGGAAATCATCGGGGTCGTTCTGGCAGGCGGCAGGGCAACGCGAATGGGCGGTAAAGATAAGGGGCTTCAGCTTCTTAATGGAAAACCCTTGTGGCAGCATGTCGCCGATACGCTCGCCGGCCAGGTGACGGCAATGGCCATCAGCGCGAACAGGCATATCGACACTTACCGGCAAAGCGGGTACGCCGTTTATCAGGATAGCCTTGAAAATTACCCGGGACCGCTTGCCGGTATGCTTTCAGTCATGCAACAGTCGCACGGAGAGTGGTTCATCTTCTGCCCCTGCGATACCCCGTTTATTCCGTCCTGTCTTGTCGAGCGTCTGTTCCTGCTTCGTGGTACGGCTCCTGTGGTTTGGGTACATGACGGCGAGCGTGACCATCCTGCTATCGCGTTGATGCATCGATCGCTAGCGCCTGCTCTGCAGGCCTACCTGGCCGCGGGAGAGCGCAGGGTGATGGTCTTTATGCGTGAGTCTGGCGGCCATTCCGTTGATTTTAGCGATGTGAAATCAGCGTTTGTGAACGTGAATACGAGTGAAGATTTGCAGATGATGCAGGAGAAAAAATGATACCCCTTTTAGCCATTTCCGCATGGAGTGGGACCGGGAAAACCACGCTGTTGAAAAAGCTCATTCCTGCGCTTTGTGCCAGAGGGCTTCGCCCTGGTTTGATTAAGCATAGTCATCACAACATGGACATTGATACGCCCGGAAAAGACAGCTATGAGCTGCGTAAGGCCGGAGCAGCACAAACGATGGTAGCAAGTCCTCAGCGCTGGGCGTTAATGACAGAAACGCCGGATGAGGCGCCGCTGAATCTCGCTTATCTGGTTAGCCGGATGGATCACTCCACGCTGGATCTGGTGCTGGTTGAGGGGTTTAAGCATGAGGCCGTGCCTAAGATCCTACTTTTCAGAAGCGATGCCGGGCATGATTTGAGCGAGTTAACGCTGGATGAGCATGTGATTGCGGTGGCCAGCGATGTGGCAGTGGAACTTGAGGTTCCGGTGCTGGATTTAAATGATGTGGACGGGATTGCGCAGTTTATTGTGGCGTGGAGTGCGGTCTGACTTGCCCGGGCTACCGTTTTTTGGCGCATAAACGCAAAAAGGCCATCCTTTCGGATGGCCTCTTCACTTGTTTGATGCCTGGCAGTTCCCTACTCTCACATGGGGAGACCCCACACTACCATCGGCGCTACGGCGTTTCACTTCTGAGTTCGGCAT
>NZ_JAJFTC010000011.1:0-135540 GCF_020733125.1 Enterobacter cloacae complex sp. 2021EL-01169 | reverse complement strand
CTATGGCCCTGGTACGAGCGCTGAACAAAATGACGAAAGCAGGTATGCCTGAAAGCGTGCGTATTGCCTGAAAACACAACCCGCTACGGGGGAGACTTACCCGAAATCTGATTTATTCAACAAAGCCACGTTGTGTCTCAAAATCTCTGATGTTACATTGCACAAGATAAAAATATATCATCATGAACAATAAAACTGTCTGCTTACATAAACAGTAATACAAGGGGTGTTATGAGCCATATTCAACGGGAAACGTCTTGCTCGAGGCCGCGATTAAATTCCAACCTGGATGTTGATTTATATGGGTATAGATGGGCTCGCGATAATGTCGGGCAATCAGGTGCGACAATCTATCGATTGTATGGGAAGCCCGATGCGCCAGAGTTGTTTCTGAAACATGGCAAAGGTAGCGTTGCCAATGATGTTACAGATGAGATGGTCAGACTAAACTGGCTGACGGCATTTATGCCTCTTCCGACCATCAAGCATTTTATCCGTACTCCTGATGATGCATGGTTACTCACCACTGCGATCCCCGGGAAAACAGCATTCCAGGTATTAGAAGAATATCCTGATTCAGGTGAAAATATTGTTGATGCGCTGGCAGCGTTCCTGCGCCGGTTGCATTCGATTCCTGTTTGTAATTGTCCTTTTAACAGCGATCGCGTATTTCGTCTCGCTCAGGCGCAATCACGAATGAATAACGGTTTGGTTGATGCGAGTGATTTTGATGACGAGCGTAATGGCTGGCCTGTTGAACAAGTCTGGAAAGAAATGCATAAGCTTTTGCCATTCTCACCGGATTCAGTCGTCACTCATGGTGATTTCTCACTTGATAACCTTATTTTTGACGAGGGGAAATTAATAGGTTGTATTGATGTTGGACGAGTCGGAATCGCAGACCGATACCAGGATCTTGCCATCCTATGGAACTGCCTCGGTGAGTTTTCTCCTTCATTACAGAAACGGCTTTTTCAAAAATATGGTATTGATAATCCTGATATGAATAAATTGCAGTTTCATTTGATGCTCGATGAGTTTTTCTAATCAGAATTGGTTAATTGGTTGTAACACTGGCAGAGCATTACGCTGACTTGACGGGACGGCGCTTCCCTACCCTCATGGCCGCCTCCCAGGAATCGACCCAGGTGCTTATCGTGGACATAATCCTTTACTCATAAATTTATCTTATTCCATTATTGTACCTGTCGCGCAAAAGTTGCAGAAAAGCCATAAACGCAGGAGAATCCTGTCGGCGGTGAGGATAATAAATATGGTAGCCGTCAAAATATGGACACCACTCGGTCAGAACAGCAATCAGCTTGCCGCTTTTGATATATCCATCTGCAACATACTCGGGAATATAGGCAATCCCCAGCCCGTCTAATGCTGCATCGAGCTGATGAATCGTGCTGTTCGCAATATATTGCCCTTTGACTTTCAGACTGAATTTCTGAGCATCTTTCTCGAATTCCCAGGCGTACAATCCACTCGTATCAGAATAGCGGACGTTAATGCAGTTGTGGTTCAAAAGATCCTGCGGCTTCCTGGGCTTAGCATAACGCTTAAAATAATCTGGTGCAGCAACAACAAGCTGGCGCCAGTTCTGGCTTATTTTTGCGGCAATCATATCATTATTCAGAACATCGCCCGGACGAATCCCGGCATCAAAACGCTGATCAACAATATCTGTAAATCCATAGTCAATGCCGATTTCAATCTGAATATCTGGGTAGCGACTCAGAAAGTCCGGTAATACAGGACGGATCAAATACTGGATAACATCATCTGCCGCCGTGAGGCGTATGACGCCAGTGGGTTTTTCCCTAAGCTCACTCAACCGACTAATAGCATCATCAACCTGTTCCATTAACGGGCCAACTTCGTTAATGAGCCTTTCACCTGCTTCCGTAGTGGAGATACTGCGGGTGGTTCTGGCCAGCAGGCGGATCCCAAGCCTTTCCTCAAGAGATTTCACCGTGTGGCTGATGGCTGAGGGTGTCACACCTATTTCAGCTGCGGCTTTGGTAAAGCTTTTCAGCCTGGCCACTGTTAAAAAAACCTTTAATTCATCCACACGATTCCTCCTCCTCGGTCCCTACTGGAGACGTCAGCGTACCAGTCTGTCATTAATTATCAAATAAATTTCACAAGTAAGTGAAATTTATGTTGATTAATAAATAAAATTCAAAATGGTACTTTATATTCCACGACGTGAATATGTCCTCGTTGTAGTGACGGCTTTTAATTCTGAAAATGAGGTAATCATTATGCAAGATTTTATCTATCATAATCCGGTAAAAATTCTTTTTGGTCGCGATCAAATTTCTGCGTTAGCACAAGAAGTCCCGCAGGGTAAAAAGGTCATGATTGTCTATGGCGGGGGCAGCGTTATAAAACACGGTATATTGAAACGCGTAAAAGAGTCCCTGACAAACACCCTGGTTTATGAGTTTGGCGGTGTAGAAGCAAACCCTCATTATGAAACCCTGATGAAAGCCGTTGAGATTGTCAGAACAGAAAAAATTGATTTTCTTCTGGCCGTGGGCGGCGGTTCAGTGATCGACGGGACTAAATTTATTGCCGCCGCAGCCCTCTACGAAAATGATCCATGGGAGATCGTCAAGAGTTATGGCGGCGTGGTGAAACAAGCTCTCCCTTTTGGATGCGTGCTGACCCTGGCGGCCACGGGTTCAGAGATGAATAACACGGCGGTGATTAATCGGGTGACCACCCAGGATAAACTCTTTTTCACCTCCCCTTACGTTATGCCGAAATTTTCAGTGCTCGAACCGGAAATGACCTACACGCTGCCTGAACAACAAACCGCAAACGGGGTTGTTGATGCCTTTGTCCACGTTCTTGAGCAATACATTACTTACCCGGTTAACGCTAAGGTGCAGGATCGCCTGGCGGAAGGACTGCTGAGCACGCTGAAAGAAGAAGGCCCAGTAGCCCTTAAAAATCCACAGAACTACGACGCCAGAGCTAACATCATGTGGGCTGCGACGATGGCCCTGAATGGAATGTTGAGCGCAGGTGTCCCAACTGACTGGGCTTCTCACATGATTGGCCAGGAAATTACTGCATTATACGGAATCGACCACGCCCGTACCCTCGCTATCGTTATGCCTGCACTATGGCGCTTGTGCAAAAAGGAAAAAGCAGAAAAGCTGGCTCAGTACGGTGCGCGTGTCTGGAATATTCCTGAGTCTGATAGCGAAAAAATGGCCGATGAGGCTATCAATGCCACCGTGGAATTTTTTGAACTGATGGGCGTTAAAACCCGACTTTCTGATTATGGTCTGGGCGCGGAAGATATTTCAGCTGTTATCGGCAAGTTAAAAGAACATGGGCACATCGCATTAGGTGAACATGGAAAAATTACTGCTGAAGTGGCGGAAACAATACTGAACATGGCACTTTAATTGACTAACGATCTACTCTATTAGGCGCTAAGCCTGCGCACCTGGCAGGCTTAATTAAACATTAACGGTATTGCAAAATGCAGAAAATGAATGACACATTTCCCTATATGCCATTAATGGCTTTTGCGATGACCGGATTTATTTGCATCATGAGGCTTTGTTGAATAAATCGAACTTTTGCTGAGTTGAAGGATCAGATCACGCATCTTCCCGACAACGCAGACCGTTCCGTGGCAAAGCAAAAGTTCAAAATCACCAACTGGCCCACCTACAATAAAGCCCTCATCAACCGTGGCTCCATAACTTTCTGGCTGGATGATGAAGCTATTCAGGCCTGGTATGAGTCAGCAACACCTTCTTCACGAGGCAGACCTCAGCGCTATTCTGACCTTGCCATCACGACTGTGCTGGTCATTAAACGCGTATTCAGGCTGACCCTGCGCGCTGCGCAGGGCTTTATTGATTCCATTTTTTCTCTGATGAACGTTCCGCTACGCTGCCCGGATTACAGCTGTGTCAGCAGGCGGGCAAAGTCGGTTAACGTCAGTTTCAAAACGTTCACCCGGGGTGAAATCGCGCATCTGGTGATTGATTCCACCGGGCTGAAGGTCTTTGGTGAAGGCGAGTGGAAAGTCAAAAAGCATGGCCAGGAACGCCGTCGTATATGGCGAAAGTTGCATCTGGCAGTTGACAGCAACACACATGAAATCATCTGTGCAGACCTGTCGCTGAACAATGTGACGGACTCAGAAGCCTTCCCGGGTCTTATCCGGCAGACTCACAGAAAAATCAGGGCAGCATCGGCAGACGGCGCTTACGACACCCGGCTCTGTCACGATGAACTGCGGCGTAAGAAAATCAGCGCGCTTATCCCACCCCGAAAAGGTGCGGGTTACTGGCCCGGTGAATATGCAGACCGTAACCGTGCAGTGGCTAATCAGCGAATGACCGGGAGTAATGCGCGGTGGAAATGGACAACAGATTACAACCGTCGCTCGATAGCGGAAACGGCGATGTACCGGGTAAAACAGCTGTTCGGGGGTTCACTGACGCTGCGTGACTACGATGGTCAGGTTGCGGAGGCTATGGCCCTGGTACGAGCGCTGAACAAAATGACGAAAGCAGGTATGCCTGAAAGCGTGCGTATTGCCTGAAAACACAACCCGCTACGGGGGAGACTTACCCGAAATCTGATTTATTCAACAAAGCCAAGTCTATCAGTAAAGAGAATGAGAGATCAAAGTGGTCATTTTAATTGAGCTGGATAACGGACATTTCAATTGAGCCTTGACAAACGTAAGTGGAGGCAAAATCTGCATTTCTGCGGTCATGATTGACCTGGTCCATTGAATCATGTGAAGCCACCTTTTCAGGCATGATTTGTGTCGAGGCCCCGCACGACCCAACGTCTACGTTTACACATGGTTGAAAGACGTTTGATATACTTCAGCCTTTGCCCACTGCTGCCGTAAACTTATGGAAATTGAATTAGATAAAAGCTTTAGAGAAAGGATTTTCCACGCGGTCATTTTTGAAGTCACGGCCAACATTATCATCGCGCTGTCGCTTGCCTGGCTGATGAACGTGTCGGTACTCCAGTCTGGCTCGCTGTCCGTGATATCCGCGCTTACCGCCACGGCCTGGAATTTTGTGTTTAACAAATTCTTTGACGCTCTTCAGAAAAAATACCAGTTTGAAAGAACGTTCCTCGTCCGCGCGCTCCATGCGGCCTGTTTCGAAGCCGGACTTATCATCACGTTAATTCCTGTGGCCATGGTGATGCTGCATTTAACGATGACTGAGGCATTTTTTGTTGAGATTGGTTTGGTACTGTTTTTCCTGCCGTACACGATGCTGTTTAACTGGGTTTACGATTACCTGCGCTGGACATTTGTTGGACGGAAACGGTCTGCTATATAACGAGATATCTGTCACATAGACGCACCTGTGCTCATATTCGACTCCTGTCACCTTCTATACTCTTCATTTCTCTATCGCTTTCAAGGAGTCGATAATGTTTGATCATGTGAAATTTGGCGTCAGCGATTATGAAAAAAGTAAAACCTTCTTCCTCGAGGCGCTTCGTCCGCTTGGTGTAGAACTCATCGATGAAGGCGCGCCGGATTATGGTGTTGAGATGAGCTCTGGCGACGTTTCGCTTTGCCTTTTCCAGACAAATGACAAACCGGCGCCTCTGCATCTGGCGTTTGTGGCCAAGACCCGTCAGCAGGTAGATGATTTTTACCATGCCGCGCTGGGCGCTGGCGGACGTGATAACGGTGAGCCGGGGCTACGTTCCTATGGTGAAAATTACTATGCCGCTTTTGTCATCTCGCCTGATGGTCATAACATCGAAGCCGTATGCCATGCGCCGGAAAGTCATTTAGAAGCTAAATCCTGACAGCCAGTCGCTGGCTGTCAGAGGCTGTCACGATCTGAGGCCAGCACGACGGATACCCCCTTTTCCGATACCGCGCGGATCCACTCCTTATCTGTACCGTCTTCAACGATGATGGTATTCACTGATGATACATCGCCAATCACAAACGACGACGCGGTGTTGATCTTTTCCGGAGACGCCAGAACGACCGTTTCCGCGGCTCTGCCGGAGAATGCACGTTTGATGCATGCCTCTTCGAAATCGCCGGTTGTCAGCCCCGCATCCGGATGAATACCGGTCACGCCCATAAAGAACAGATCTGCATGAATATTCTCTATGCCTTCGATGGCCCCCGCGCCGACCGCAACAATCGAGTGTTTATACAACCGTCCGCCGATCAAAATCACCTCAATGGCAGGATGATCAACAAGCCCCAGAGCAATACTCGGGCTGTGCGTCACCACGGTGATGCGCAAGTCAGGCGGGAAAAAGGTAATTAGCTCCGAGGTTGTCGTGCCACCGTCGATAATTACCACCTGGCCTGATGAAATCAGCAGGGCCCCTTTCCGGGCCACCCTTTTTTTTGCATCCATCTTCACGGATTGCCGTTCGGCAAACGGAGCAATTGCGGAAGATGACGGTAGTGCGCCGCCGTGAACACGCTGCAAACGCCCTTCTGCCGCCAGCTCGCGGAGATCGCGCCGGATAGTGTCTTCAGAGACGTCGAAAAGAATGCTCAGCGCTTTTGACTGGACCTGACCTTCGGCACCCAGCTTTTCAAGGATCAATTGTTTTCGCTGACGAGTGAGCATCCTGTTTTCCTTATGTTGCATGTTTTACCTTGAAAGTGCATGATATTGCTGTTTATGAGTATTACTCTACGTAAGGAGGAACAATCGTGCAATCAAAACGTGCAGATGTGCGCATCATTAACAGTGAAACCCTGTCAGATAACTGGTACATCCTTAAAAAATACACCTTCGACCTGCAGCGTCGTGATGGCGAATGGCAGCGGCAACAGCGGGAAGTCTATGACCGTGGCAACGGCGCGACGATTCTTCTCTACAACCGTGAGAAAAAGACGGTCATCCTGACGCGCCAGTTCCGCTTCCCTGTTTTTATCAACGGCCATGAGGACGATTTAATTGAAGCGGCGGCGGGATTGCTGGACAACATGGATCCTGAAAGTCGCATCAAAGCAGAAGCGGAAGAAGAGACCGGATTCCACGTTACGCGCGTAGAGAAAATCTTTGAAGCCTATATGAGCCCGGGCTCTGTCACGGAAAAACTCTATTTTTATCTTGCCGAGTATCAGCCGAAAGACAGAACCGGCGCCGGCGGCGGGATCAAGGCTGAGGGAGAAGATATCGACGTGCTGGAAATGACGCTTGAAGAGGCATTACGCCGCATTGAAACCGGCAGGATTGTCGACGGTAAAACCATCATGCTGCTTTATCATATTGCCCTGAAAGGCATTCTGTAACCCACTGGTTTAAATCCTGATTTCAATTTGTATGAACCTGGGGGAAAAGCGTAAAACCTCCTAAATTTTGCAGCCTACTATATTTAGTGAACGATTTCGAAATTCGATAAAAACATCAACAATTCCCTAAGTCATCTGCATTTACCATTCAAAAATCCCAAACGTTCACGAGGCTGCCAGTTGAGGCAGCCTGTCTTATCTGTTGACTGGATTAAAATGCGACTCGCTACAGATAACGAAGCATATTATACTTGCTCCTCCACTCGTACAGGAGGCAGCAACTCACGTGAAGGATACATATTACAACGACTTAACGATCAATACGCAAATTCAGAGTGAGCTGGACGCGTTTTTTGAGGACTTCAAAGGGATCGTCTTCGCCTACGCCATTATGAACAAGAAAGATCCCTCACAGATGAGGATAATCAATAACAGTCCAGAGTGGTTTACTATCTACCTTGAAAAAAAATATCAGTTCATTGACCCTGTTATCATTCGGGCTTTGCGCTGTGTGGAAGATTTTTTCTGGGAAAGTGATGTTGTCCTGTCAGATGGTTATAACCTGACGCGTATTTTCGACGAAAGTGTCCAGTATGATATTTATCAGGGACAGACGTTTCCTCTGCATGACTATTTGAATAATCTTGTTGTCTTATCCGTCATCAGTCCTAAGCATTCTGGGATTGACATTGAAAAATATCGGCCGCATTTTCTACGTTTCCTTGTTCAGTTACACCAGAAGACACTCAATCTGTATAGTCAGCATCAGCAGAAAAAGAATGTTTTCCTGTCGCCACGTGAGCGCCAAATCCTTAAATGGGTCAGCGCCGGAAAAACGTACGCAGAAATTTCTGTTATATTGTCTATTGCTGAGCGCACCGTTAAATTCCATATGGGCAACATCATGAAAAAGCTCGGCGTGAATAATGCAAGGCACGCAATAAAACTTGGAACGGAACTCCGGTTACTGGAGGACTGAGCCTCAGCCACTGGTTATAAATGGCGTAAGTGCTCGAGCATTTCGCGAAGCCAGTGACTGGATTTGTCTTTGCTAATAATGTCTTCAATAATGCTGGTGCTGGCGGGCATATAAATATAGTAAATAACCTCGCCTTTTTCAGAAACACCACGCTGAATAACTTCAACTTTCCAGTTCGCATGGCGAAATATGGCATACATTCCACGACTGGCTACAGCATACATTCCATGATATTTGTTCTTCATGCAATAAATATTCATTGCAAGAAACAATGCTTTACTGGCGGGCACGCCATGCAGACTTGCGGAATCTCGTATTTCTTTATCTAAAAATAAACGGCTCACTTCACAACAAGGAACATCTGCGGGAAAAACAATGGGGTTATCGAAATAATTATGAAAAATTTCGCTTATCATTGTGGGCTGCGTTGCGTTAATAAATCGTGCGCCGCATAACAGCTGTCCATCATACATACCCAGTAAATATGTCGTGTTATGGGAATCAAATTGATCCTTCTCCATACCTTCGACGCATTCCACTTTCCAGTCGAGTCGGTCCCGAAACGTTTTTCTCCGGAGTCGGTAAAGTTCGCGCGCTAATGCTGAGGGTAAATCATCGTAGTCGTGTAAAAAAAATTCAATGACAGAATTCATGCTCTTGTTCCTGATAATAACACCTGAAACTATTATCACCTGTCTTTAAGGACAGCTTTCATTGTGCCGCATATTCCCTATACTTAAAAAGTACCTGACCACGAAGTTCTCGCAAAACTAAGCGGCCAGGAGGTCAAAGACCTACGAAACACCAGGGATATACCCATCGATGATTATCTAATATTTAAAGTTTCGGGTACAGAGCATAAGAAGCACTTTGCCGATAAAATATTAAAAAACAATAATCATAAAATAATTACAATAAATGTATTGCCCCTTAATCTTTTAAGGGGCAATATTGCCGTTTTTATTATTTTTTGCACCTCTCCTCATTTTCTGACTCTGCTGGCTTCTTCTGGCCAAACACCCTCGCCACTACCGCTTTGCAGGCATCTGCCTGTGCTATTCTTGCAGAAACATGCAAAACGGAGAATTGATAATGGCCGACTGGAACCCTTCTCTTTACCTGCAATTTGGCGCAGAAAGAACGCGTCCGGCCGCAGAACTGCTCGCCAGAGTTCCTCTGGATGAGGCCGCTACCATCGCGGATTTGGGCTGCGGACCGGGAAACAGCACCGCGCTGTTGAAGCATCGTTGGCCTTCTGCTCACATCACCGGGGTCGATAACTCCCCTGCCATGCTCGAGGAAGCACGCGCCGCCTTACCAGATTGCCATTTTGTAGAGGCCGATATTCGTCAGTACACGCCCGGCCAGCCGCTGAGCCTGATTTATGCCAACGCGTCGCTGCAATGGATTCCGGACCATTACGATCTCCTGCCGCATCTTGTTTCCCTGCTTAAGCTAAATGGCGTGCTGGCGGTCCAGATGCCTGATAACTGGCTGGAACCCACCCATGTGGCGATGCGTGAAGTGGCGCTGGAGCAAGACTACCCAGATCGTGGCCGCGAACCGCTGCCGGGCGTACACGCTTATTACGATATTCTGTCGGAAGCTGGCTGTGACGTGGATATCTGGCGGACAACCTATTATCACAAAATGAGCTCTCATCAGGCGATTATTGACTGGGTAAGCGCCACCGGCCTGCGCCCCTGGCTTCAGGAACTGAACGAGAGCGAGCAGAAACGGTTCCTGAAACGCTACCATGAACTGCTGGAAGAGCAGTATCCGCTCCAGGAAAACGGGCAGATACTGCTGGCTTTTCCAAGGTTGTTTATCGTGGCTCAACGCCAGCCCTGATCCGATTATGAGCGGGCTTCTTTGAGCAGCTGCTGGATAACCTTTTCCTGTTGCTCATAGTCACCTTCGCCAAAGGCGGTATAGCGCAGCTGCCCTTTGGCATCAAAATAGTAATGTGCTGGCCAGTACTGATTGCCGAACGCATTCCAGATTTGATAGTTGTTATCCGTCACCACCCGATACGGCAGTTGCCATTTATTCACCGCATTTTTAACCGACGACAGCGGTTTCTCCCAGGGATATTCCGGGGTGTGAACGCCAATCACCACCAGACCTTGCGGCTGGTACTTTGTGGCCCACTCCCGCACATGGGGGAGCGTATGCTGGCAATTAATGCAGTCCCACGTCCAGAAATCAATCAGTACAACCTTTCCCCGTAACGATTCAGACGTGACAGGGTCACCGTTTATCCACCCTGTTCCACCGCTTAGCGAAGGCAGCTGGCTGCTGGGCTCTGTCATGACTACCGGCTGGAGCTTCACCGGCGCGGTGGCAGGTTTCGCCAGATTCAAGAGCGCCGTCTCAAGACGGTCCGCGACGCCGTTTGCCCCTTTCAGTAGCGAAGTCATCCCCGTCGCGTTCAGGATGACTGCGGCTAACATCGCCACCCCCGCACCCTGACGCAGCTTCGCCATTAGCGCCGATTTTGCTCTCAGTGGTGCCATCAGCGAGCGTCCGCCAAACGCGAGTAGACCCAGCATCAGCGCGCATCCGCTGCCATAGGCGGCAAGCAGTGCGCCTGTGGCGATGGCCGAATGCCCCGCAATATTAATGCTGAAAATCGCGCCCAGAATAGGCCCGGCGCAGGGAGACCAGAGCAGCCCAACCGCTAGCCCGGCCAGAAAAGCCGATGCCATTCCGCGCGTTTGCCCGCTGCGGCTGTTGAGAACATTTCCCGCGCTGACGGCCGGTCCCGCAATACGCTGCGCGAAAGACGGGAAAATCAAGGCCAGCGCGGCGGTGGCCAGAATGACGAGCGCGATCCAGCGCCCGACAATGGTTGCCTCTGTTATCCACTCGCTGGCGACGGTGACGACCATTGCCACCAGGGTGAACATCACGATCATCCCCGCAAGCAGGGCCAGAATATGCCGACGCCGCCCCTGGAAACCGGCGAACAGGAGTGGAATAACCGGGAGCGTACATGGGCTGAGCAGGCTTATCATCCCGCCCAGAAAAGCGATTACCAGAAACATAGTGACCTCACATGACATGTCCTGCGACACTGCAGTGAGGCTATTTCATCGTGCGGATGTGTTCAGGGTATGTGTAAACGCGTGGGTTTTGTCTGGCTCTGTATCGCCCAGGCCGGGAGATACAAAGCCGTACAATTCTACGAACGACGCGGTAGCGTAATGGCGACATCCAGTCCGCACCCGGCGCGGTTCGCCAGCCTGAGTTTTCCTTCCAGCTGTGCGGTCAGCTGCGCGGCAATCGCCAGGCCGAGTCCTGTCCCGCCGGTATCGCGGTTACGCGAGGTTTCAACCCGATAAAACGGCTGCAGAACCGCCTCCAGCTCGGCTTCGGGTATTCCCGGTCCGTCGTCAATAATGTGAATAATGACCTCGCTGTCCGACGAAACGTCTATCGCAATCGCAGCACGCTCGCCGAATTTGAGGGCGTTATCCAGCAGGTTGGTCATCACCCGGCGAAGCGCCTGCGGCCGCGTGACGATGGGCAAGCGGGTTTCGCTTGCCTGAAAGTGCACGTTTTTACCGATGTCCTGATAATCGCAGGCGATGCTGTTGATCCAGGCGTTCAGCTCCAGCTTCAGTGACGTCTCCTCCAGTGATTCCGATGACCGGGCATACGCAATGCCCTCCCGCACCAGACGAGACATATTATCAAGGTCGTTCAGGAGCTTGTCGCGAAGTTCAGGCTCTCCGGCCATTTCGACGCGCAGCTTCATGCGGGTAATGGGCGTCTGGAGATCGTGAGAAATCGAGGCCAGGATCTGCGCGCGTTCCCGGAGATAAGACTGTATGCGCGCCTGCATGGCGTTGAAGGCATGCGCTGCCCGCTGCACCTCAAGCGGCCCTTTTTCCTTCATAGGCGTGCTGGCCGCCGGATCCAGCGCATCCACCGCGCGGGTAAAGTGTGAAAAAGGCCGAACCACCTGCCGCACGGCGATCCAGGCGCAGACGGCCAGCACGAGCAGCTGCAGGATGAGGACGACCGGGAGCCAGCTGGCGACGGGCGGCATGCGCGGGATCAGGTCAATGGTCAGCGGCGCGCCATCGCGTAACGTAAGGTGGGCCTGAATATGTGAAATGGCGCCAGGAACGGCGGTAAAGCTAAGCGGGTAATGCGCGGCCAGCGTCGCTTTTAAGGTTCTGATGGCGTCCTGCGAACGTTTATCCGTCGGCGCTGCGCCGGGTTCCCCTGTGCCCAGGATATAACGATAGTTACCTCGTTCAAGCCGCGGCAGCCAGGCGGCGCGTTCGCTGGCCGGTAAGCGGTCTAAAATGGCGACGCTGGTTGCGACATCGTTTTCCAGATTACCGAGCATCACCGTGCGGGCGCTGTGCATGCGTTCAACCATGACCAGCGTCAGGCTCAGGGCGTTAGCCAGCAGCAGACCGGCCAGCACGACGAGCAGCAAACGGGCCAGCAGCGAGCGCGGCCAGATCGTCATTCGTTAACCTCTTTGATGGTCACCGGCATCGTAAAGACGTAGCCTTCGCTGCGCACGGTTTTGATATAGGCGGGCGTGCGGGCATCTTCATTGAGACGCTGGCGAACCCGGCTAACCAGCAGGTCGATTGAGCGTTCAAACAGCTCGGCGTCTCGCCCCTGCGTCAGGTTGAGCAATTGGTCTCGGGTCAGCACGCGCTGCGGATGGTCAAGGAAAACGCGCAGCAGACGATACTCCGCTCCGCTGAGCGCGACGATCACCCCTTCCGGGTCGATTAAGTGGCGAGCGACGGTATCGAGCTGCCATTCACCGAACATCACCAGCCGCCCTGCTTCCGTTACCTGTAAATTGGGCGGCATTGTGCGAAAACGCCGTAAAATCGCTTTAATGCGCGCCAGCAGTTCACGCGCGACAAACGGCTTCACGACGTAATCATCCGCCCCCATCTCCAGCCCCAGGATCCTGTCCGTCTCCTCGTTGCGCGCGGTCAGCATCAGAATGGGCAAATCTTTATACTTCCCGACGCGCAGCTCTCGACACAGCGTAAGGCCGTCGTCACCGGGCATCATGATATCCAGCACTACCAGGTCGATATGCTGTTTATCCAGCACGGCACGCATCTCTTTGCCGTTCGCCGCGCCGGAGGCGCGATAACCGGACTTAATGAGATAATCGACAATCAGTTCACGAATATCCCTGTCGTCATCGACGACAAGGATGTGGTCAATATGTTCCACCGAACTCTCCAGACCGAAGGGTAACGTACTGAAAATAGCACATTTCACAGCTTGTCCGCGTCGATAACCGCCTTAACGAAATCCTGCGGATCTTCCTGAGGCGGATTGTGCCCCACGGTTGCGCCGAAGGTGCGGTGCTCATATTTGCCGGTAAATTTAGCTGCATAGGCCTGCGGTGCCGGATGCGGCGCGCCGTTGTTGCCGCCCTCGATGGTGATCGTTGGTACGGTGATATTCGGCAGCGTGGCCAGTTTTTGCTCGTAGCGGTCGTATTTGCGCTCGCCTTTTTCCAGCCCTAAACGCCAGCGATAGTTACTGAGCGTCACCGCGACGTGGTCCGGGTTATCGAGGGATTTGGCGCTGGCGTTAAAGACCGCGTCGCTGAATTTCCAGTCAGGCGAGGCCTGCGACCAGATTAAGCGCGCAAAGTCATGCGTGTTTTTGGCATAGCCTTCCGCACCGCGCTCTGTCGCAAAATAGAATTGATACCACCACTGCTGCTCTGCTTTTGGCGGCAGCGGCTGTTTGCCAATCTGCTGGCTGCTAATGAGATACCCGCTCACCGACACCAGTGATTTTACGCGCTCTGGCCACAGCGCCGCGACGATATCCGCCGTCCGGGCGCCCCAGTCATAGCCTGCAAATACCGCCTGCCTGATATTCAGGGCATCCATCAGATTAACGATATCTTTCGCCATCGACGAGGGCTGGCCGTTGCGCGGTGTGTTTGCTGACAGGAAGCGCGTGGTACCGTAGCCGCGCAGAGACGGCACAATGACCCGGTAACCTTTTGCCGCCAGAGCCGGTGCAACCTCGGCGTAGCTGTGAATATCGTAGGGCCAGCCGTGCAATAAAATAACCGGCTGACCGTCTTTCGGGCCAATGTCGACATAACCGACGTTCAGATCGCCAGCGTTAATTTGCTGGGGATGATCAAAGGCGGCCGCGAAATTCGTGCCGGTGGCTTCCGCCTGACAGGACATCACGGTGCCAAGCGAAACGGTCAGTGCGAGGGTTGAGTAAGCAAGTTTGCTGAACATGTTGGTATCTCCGGTTGAGTACAATTCACGGGGATATCACAACACCTCAATGTATAGCGGATATGTGCGAAAGCGGGTTTATTGCAAGCCTGTGTATGTATCCGGGACGCTGATACAGTGTGATACAAACACAGGCCTTGAAGTCTTAGAGGGAGAGACGGTAGCGGACGTAGTCGTCAGCTTCACCATATTTGTCATAAAGTTTACGCGCCGGATTGTTCTCCCGGGTGACCCAGTACAGTTTCGACCACCCTTCGCGCTTGCCTTCCTCAATCAGAGCGTCAGTGAGCGCCTTACCGGCCCCCGCCCCGCGTTCGGCAGCATCAACAAACAGATCTTCCAGGTAGCAGATGGGCGCGGTTGACCAGGTGCCTTCGTGCAGAACACACATTGCGAAACCGATGATCTTTTCGTCCTTCTCCACGACCCGGCAGAACATCGACGAATGCGCTGAGAGCGCCCTTTCCCACGTCGCTGCGGTGACGGATTCCTCGAGGTAGCAATCATAAAAATGGGTGTAACCATCCCACAGCGGTCGCCATTGGGAATAATCCTCTGCGCGTAAAGGTCTTACCGTAACTGCCATGTTTTCCTCACATTACAGGTCAATTGCCATTTCAAAACAGCGTAAATCAGCCCCCGCCATACGCGAATGATGATTATGTTCTCTCAGCGTAACAAACCCAAGCTTCTGATAAAACGACTGGGCGTTAGGCGTCGCATCGAGGGTCAGGCGGGTTATCCCCCGGCTACGGGCCTCATATTTGAGTGCCTCAATAATCCGGGTCGCCATGCCTTTACCGAAGGCTGCAGGCAAGGTGAAAATCGCCTCCAGGCAATGAGTATCCAGATCGAGATAGCCGCTTGCCGCAACATCACCCTTTTCATCTTCAACCACGTAAAAAGGGTATTCAATGACCATCTGCCGATAGCGTTCGGGCATCAGATCGGGCGTCCAGCGCGCAATGACCTCTGCGTCGTAGCTGGTTTTACAGCCGTGACGAATCGCCTGATTGCGTATATTCCAGAGTGTTTCGGCTTCCTGTGGCGTGGCTTTTCGTAATGTCATAACCTCCCCCTTTAACGGCTTTTTAGCCGCATTTCCCGTGCCAATCTGGCAAGACGCTGAGTACGACAATAGAGCGTAAACAGAACAAAGCCGCTGCCGTTCATCACCACCCGACAAAGTAACAGCGCGAAAGATGCAATGACGTGTGGCCAGAGGCTTCCATCATGAGAAAGCATGACATGTAGAACCTGAACGAGGGTCGTTATCAGCAGGATGATGAACAACGCCATAAAGCCCGACAATCCCGACGTCTTTCCACGAGCCAGTAGTACGCTTGTCACAATGAGCGCGCCTGTCATCGTCAATGATGGTAAGAAAAAGCTCAATGCATGATGTAAAGGTGACAAACCCTGCAACGTGCTGAGAAAAGGCAAAAGGTTTAGCGCAAACGCCACTAAAAACAGAGGTAACAGCATAGCTACCGGGTAAGGATTTTGACGCGGAAGCTCGCTGAGGGGTCGCGAAAAATACCGTTCCAGCTCGGGAGTGGAATTATCCAGAAGGCGGGTATCACGACGAGCAATAGCCTCCTCTATATCTTTACCATGTTGCAGGAGATCCTGGAAAACCCGTCCGGTTAACAAACTCAAAAACTTCATCAGAATACCGCCAGTGACTGAATGGTACCGATAATGTATTTACCGGTCCGTGGTAAGTTACTGGGCGCTGCAATAACGCCGCTCACCGCACTTCCTGCCAATGCTGCGGCACTTGTTACCACTTGCCCAAGTTGTCGAGTGAGTTCTACCCCAGTGCTTTGAAATCGAAATCTGCAGCCCCTAAACCTGCCATTCGCGCATAATCATAACCGGGGAGATTGGTCTCAGGATTCATTCCAGGCAAAACCATACATTATTCCTTATGTGGGTAGGTAAGTTAGCCCAACTAATCTGATGGTAGTCGAACGCTCAGCAGAGCAAAATTTTGGTAGTAAATACGTTACAACGCAACTAAACAGAACGTCATATAGATGAAAATACCAGAACGCAAACAAAAGCATAACGCCTAAAAAGGGAGATCCGCGCATGACGATACCGACGCTCACGACAGAACGTTTACTGCTGAAACCGCTGGTTGCCGAAGATGCCGCCCAGATACAAACGCTTTATCCGCGCTGGGAGATCGTCCGTTATATGGTCTCTTCCGTCCCCTGGCCCTACCCGGATAACGGCGCGGAAAACTATGTCAACAACGTGGCGCTGCCGGATATGGCAAAAGGGATTGCCTGGTTCTGGAGCATCCGGCGACGTGAGGTGCCGGATGAATTGATGGGCATTATTTGCCTGTACGACGTCGAGGATAACAACCGCGGGTTCTGGCTCGCGCCGGAGTTTCAGGGTTTCGGATATATGCGCGAAGCCAGTATTGCGGCGACGGATTACTGGTTCAACACACTAAACAAATCCGTTTTGCGGGCCCCGAAGGCCGCCGCCAACAGCCGCTCCCGTCGTATTTCGGACAGTAGCGGCATGCGGCTTATCAGAACGGAGAAGAAAGCCTACGTCAGCGGGATGCTGGACTCCGAGCTGTGGGAGATTACCCGCGACGAGTGGAACGCCCGTCAGGTCAGCTGATAGTGCTTATCCGGCATCAGCCTGTCCGGAATGTTCTCTTCATCGTTCATCTGCAGCAGATCGCGTTCCATCATGTTGCAGATGGCGTCCAGCGGCAGGTCGTTATCTTCTGTGCCAAACGGGTCTTCCAGCTCTTCCGCCAGGGTGTCCAGCGAAATAAAGGTATAAGAAATCAGCGCAGAGACAAAGGGCGTCATGTAGTGCAGGTCCACAACCAGCGCGAACGGCAGCATGATGCAGAACAGATATACCGTGCGGTGCAAAATCAGCGTGTAGGCAAACGGCACCGGCGTGGTCGCAATGCGCTCGCAGCCGGAAAGGACGATAGACATGTCGTTCAGACGGTTGTTCAGGCTATGGAACAGAATGTCTGAGAGTTGCCCGTTTCGCCGCCGCACGGCCAGCCACTCCCCCATGATCAGCAAAATACGGTTCGCCGGTGAGTTGGCGTCCATGACTTTACGTAAATCCTCCGCAGCAAGATAACGAGAGAGCTGCTCAGCGTTCAGTTCCCGGCGCAGGGTCATGCGCAGACAGTTGGCGAAAGCAATCTGCAGGCGGACAAATTCGCCGAGGTGCTTATCGTCGGGTAAGGTGTTTTTTACCTCGCGAAACAGCGAGCGTGCCGCTATCATCAACTGCCCCCAGAGCAGCCTCGCCTCAACGTAGCGTGAATAACAGGCGTTGTTTCTGAAACCCAGAAAGATAGCGATCGCCACGCCGAGAATGCTGAATGGTGCCACGGTAAATTTGATACCGAGCGAGGTATACCACGGTAACATCAGGATAACGGCGATAGAGAGCAGGAAGTTGAGCAGCAATCGGGTATAGATCTTGGGAAGTACCGAACCGTGCCAGACAAAAATCAGTTGTAGCCAGTGCTGTTTAGGACGAACGATCATAGTGAGTTTCAGGCAAGAAAAGAGCGAGGCTATTAAACGTGATCCCCGTCACCGTTGCAAGCTTGTTAACGGGACATTGCATTTTCTCCCCTGATTAGCGAAATTCGCACGGTGCTGCATGTGCTTTTTAAAAACAAAGCACATAGTATGTTGTAACTAAATGGGGCCTATTCAAACCCGGCCGAAGCCGGGTGAATGCATTAGCAAAGCGGTTTAACCGCGGCGCGCATGCCCTTAAGCAGAATGGCATCCAGATCCAGCGTGACCTGGTCGACAAGACCGCTTACCTGCGTCAAGTCCTGCTCCCAGTGTTCGCGTGCGCTGAGCACCGACTGCACCAGTTCACGAGTGCTAAGCTGCCGGTCGCGGTGCTGCGCCCACAGCTGCTGATAACGTTCCAGCCAGCGTGCATCATCCTGCACCGGATAGCTCTCCCCGTTACGCTCCGCGCGATAAAACGCGATCAATGCGGCCAGAGCAAACGTCAGGCGAGCCGGTAATTGCCCCGTCGCCTTCTGCCCTGCCAGCAGCTGCGGCAGGATGCGGGTACGGTATTTGGTCATACCGTTAAGCGCGATGGAGAGCAGCTGGTGTCTGATGTAGGGATTACGAAAACGTCCTGTCACCGCACTGGCGAACGATTCCAGCTCGTTACGCGGCAAATCGAGGACCGGAATGATCTCCTGATAAATCGCTTTTTCGACGAACGCGCAGATCTCCGCATCATTCATCGCCTCGCCTACCGTATCCAGCCCGGCCTGGAAGGCGACCGGCACCAGCGCCGTGTGCGCGCCGTTCAGAATGGCGACCTTGCGTTCTTTGTAGGGCCTGATGTCATCGACAATCAGCACGTTTAACGGGTACTTATCCAGACGAAGTTCGTGCGCAAGAGATGCCGGTCCCTGAATCACAAACAGATAAAAATGTTCGGCCGTGTCGAGGAACCCATCGTGATAACCCAGTTCAGCCTCCAGTGCGGCCGCTTCATCGCGGGGATAGCCTGTCACGATACGGTCAACCAGCGTCGAGCAGAAGCTGTTGGCGTCGTTGAGCCACTGCATAAAGGCGGCAGGCAGCGCCCACTCCTGCGCATAGCGTAAGACGAGTTCACGCAGTGCGTCACCGTTGTAGTCAATCAGCTCGCAGGGAATGATGATCCAGCCCTTGTCAGCCGCACCGTTGAAGTGGCTAAAGCGCTCAAACAGCAGACGCGTCAGCTTCGCCGGATAGCTCACCGCAGGGGCATCGTCGACGCTGTCACCCGCGTGGTAGCTGATACCCGCTTCGGTGGTGTTCGAGAAGACAAACCGCATATCGGGATTGTGAGCCAGTTTCAGAAATGCGCCATAGTCGTCATAGACGCTGATTTCCCGGTTAACGGAGCGGATCAGCCGGGCCTCGCTCACCGCCTCGCCCTGCTCATTCAGGCCACGAACGATCGTGGTGTACAACCCATCCTGGGTGCTTAACGACGGCGGGAAGTCGCTCTGAATCGGGCGAACGATTACCACGCCAGCGTCAAGATCGGTATGTTCGTTTAACAGGTCAATTTGCCAGTCGACAAACGCACGCAGGAAATTGCCTTCACCAAACTGAATGATGCGTTCTGGATAGTGCGCACCGGGAAAATCACGACGGTTGAGCGTGTTCACAAGGGGGGTTCCTTTTATGATTAGTCATACAGCCTGATAAGATTGGTACGATAACTTATCAAAACTTAACGACCAGAAACCCTGTTTTGATCAATCCGCGGTGCGGTTGTGCAAAATAATTATAAGAACTTATAAAACACAGAGGTGGCGGTAATGGCGCCGTCAGGCATCAGCGCGTAGCGCGGGATCTCACCAACCTTTTGCCAGCCGGCACGCAGGTAGAAAGTTTCGGCCCCGCTGCCGGTGGAGGTATCGAGCACCAGCACAGAAATGTCTCTGGCCCGGGCCTCAGCCTCCAGCGCTTCCATCAGCGCCATTGCGGCCCCTTTTCGACGCGCTTTTTCATGCACCAGCAGCTTCGCCACATCCGCCCGGTGCGGCTGGTTTTCCGGCTGGTCTGCGATCAGCTGCACCGTTCCAATGACCCCGTCCTGCGCATCGACGCAGGCAAGCACCAGCCGCTCGCCTCGCGCGACGCTTTCGGCAATACCGCGCCAGAAAGTACGGGCCTTGTCGAGGCTAAAAGGGAGCATAAAGCTGACGGATGCCCCGCCGTTTACGCAGTTTTCGAGGATCCCGGCCAGCGCATCAAGATGGATGAGGATCTCTTCCCGGGTGAGGGTTTTGATTTGCAGTGAGGTATTCATTGTTTTTCCTTACGTTGAATACGCTCACTTTGGGTTTAACAACTTATTAACGCAAGCGGTTCGGACATAGGCTTTTATTATGTCACCGGGCGCGCTGGCGCTGCTGCTTCATGGCATACATCTTTTCATCGGCATCTTTTAACCACTGTTGCAGGTCGTTGCCGTTATGATCGAATTCACTGAGCCCCCATGAGAAGTGTAGCGACCACGGGTGAAGCTTGCGGGCGTTATAGCTTTCCACCTGCTCGGCGAGATACTGCATGGCTATCCAGGCGCCCTGCTCGTCGGTATCCGCGAACAGCACCGCGAACTCATCCCCGCCAAAACGCACCAGCATATCGGCCTCACGGAAAGCGCTGCGCATCAGCTGCGCCATAACTTTAAGCGCCTTATCGCCCTCTTCATGCCCGTAGCGATCGTTAATCTCCTTAAAGCGATCCAAATCCAGCCAGCCGAGCGTCAGCGGCTCCGCCCGGCGTCGGGCAACCGAAAGCGTAAACCGCACCAGCTGATTAAAGCCCCGGCGGTTGAATAAGCCGGTTAACTCATCCGTGGTCGCCGCGCTGATCGCGGCAAACTCATCTTCTGCCAGCGCGCCCAGGTCTCCCAGCACGGCAAGATCGGCCGCCGAGAACTCACGGGGGGCGTAATCAATCAGACACAGCGAGCCCACGCTGGCGCCGTCACGCAGGCGCAGCGGGAAGCCCGCATAAAAACGCACGCGAGGTTCACCCGCCACCAGCGGATTATCCGCAAAACGATCGTCCTGCAGCATATCCCCTACCACCAGCGGTGCTTCGGTGAGGATCGTATGGCCACAAAACGATATATTACGCGGAACGGTGTCAGGCGCCTTGCCATCGGCCGACTTCACGATCAGCGAGTGCTCATCAATGAGGTTGACCATTGCCAGCGGCACCTGGAAGAAGCGCTTCGCCAGACGCGTAAGCCGGTCAAACGCCGGGGAGCTGTCGATCTCAAGCAGACCTGATTCGCGCAGCGAGTTCAGTCTGTCTGTTTCATTTTCAGGGGTTGCAGGTGCTTTCATAATGTCTCCTGACGTAAAGCGTTACTAAAAGCGTAGCTTAAACAGTAACATTGTCAGTGTTCTGACAGTCTGTTAAGCCACTTGCTATTCACGTCAATGCCTTATGACGATTAACGCAGCTCTGTTTCATGCCCGGTGGCGGCAGTAATATGCTCGTCCGCGACCCGGGCGCTGGTACGATTTCGACCCGCTTTTTTTGAACGATAGAGGTGATCGTCCGCTTCGGTCATGAGTTTGTTGAAGACCTCGGTTAACTGCCATGCCTCCGCCTTCCCGCTTCCAAGGCCAATACTGACCGTCAGAGAGAGCGTTTGCTGACGCCATGTAAAAGGATGGTTAGCGACGGTAGTTCTGATACGTTCCGCCAGTTCATAACCGTGTCGAGCGTCGCCAGAGTTGACCACCACCGCGAACTCTTCCCCGCCCATACGCGCGACCATCCCGTCTTCACCGACCACCTGCTGAACCTGCCGGGCGAATGACGCCAGCACGCGGTCGCCACACTCGTGGCCGTAGTTATCGTTGATGCTTTTGAAGTAATCGATATCCAGCAGCATAACGGTCAGGAAACGCGAATGGCGGTGCGTCTCTTCGTGTTTTAACGCCTCATAAAGCCCGGAACGCGAATAAACCTGCGTTAAAAAGTCATAATCCGCCCGCAGGGAAACCTGACGGATCAGAGAATTAATGGCCGCCATGCTGACGGAAACCAGCACCGGACAGATCGCCATCGTGGCAATACCCAGCCGGGCAGAAAACATCATTGGGGTGGTCAGCGGTGTCGCCACGGCAATATTAATCACCGAATTGGCGACCAGAATAATTTCAATGGCGCCCGTGACAAACGTCAGCAAGCAGGTCACAGGCAATGGGTAGCGTACCGCACACCAGATAAGCGCAGGCAGTGGAAAAGAGAGGCTCCCCGCGCCGCCAATCACGACTGACGCGACCACCGAGACGATCAGCGCAATAACCGGTAATAGCTGCTCCAGACGTAACCTGAATTCGCGCACGGGCATGCCTATCGTGAGCATACACGGCACAACAAGCACGCCGGTTGAGAACTGCTCGCTAAACCAGTCGGCAAAGAGCGGCCAGAAGGTGTGGCTGTCAATCCCGACCGACCCCACCGCGCCGAGCAGTGCGCACAGCAATGCGGCAATCAGGCAGTAGTTGAACAGGCGTAATGCGTTAAGCGGATCCGGGGTTTTCTTCATCAGCCGCCTGTCACGCTGAATCAGCACGGCGACCACGACGATAAAGACCATGTTAGACAGGTTGATCACCACGGAGGCTATCCCCCAGTTGGTCGTCACCGCGTCGTACATCAGCATGGCGACATAGGATACCGCGTAGTAATGCAGGCGATTCAGAAAAACATAGCGGGCAAAGATCCCTGCCATCACGCCGTTGAGGGGCCAGAACAGCGACAAGGCCTCCACGAGACGTAATTCCGCACCCACAAAATAGAACAAAGTGGTGAGGATAAAGATCGTCGATGCATTTCGCAGCGGCGTGTCAGGCTGGAACGGCCTGAAAGCGGTAAGAGCAGAACGCATTAAATTTCATTCCATATGAAAGCTTACGGCAGTTATTGCGGTCGTCAGCACGATCGGCGCTCACTTAGGATGAATCTATAACACAAATATAACGGGATCATAACTCGTCAAATTTAGGCGTTCATCTGGAGCACCAGCCAGTGGTGAATCACGCTGACGATATACTGCTGCTGCTGCGCGGTGAGCTGAACACCGTGAGGAATATTATGCCATTTCGCCAGACAGCCCCGACAACAGGTGGCGGTGGCATGCTGGGCGATAAATACCGGGTGACCGCGCATGGGCGTCTGTTTGCCGTCATTCGCGGGTTGTGCAGGGGCAAGGCGCTTTTCGACAAAATCAGCGGCATGCTGATCAATGGTATCGGGGCCTTTGTCCCAGCAATACTGCCGTTCCTTATCGCCTAAGCGGAAGCGCGAGCGAAACGTCGATCGCGCCAGACGGGAAAAAAGGGGATCCAGGTCAGACATCAGTAAACGGAACGTCCCATACGCTGGGTCAGTTTCTCCAGAACCGCGACACCGGCAAGCGAATTTCCGGTTTCATCCAGCTCCGGGCTCCAGACCGCAATCGCCATTTCATGCGGTACAATCGCCACCACTCCGCCGCCCACGCCCGACTTGGCCGGGAGACCAACGCGCCAGGCAAACTCGCCGGCGTTTTGATACATCCCGCTGGTTGCCATCAGCGCGTTGACCTGGCGCGCCTGCAGAGGAGAAACCACCTCCTGATCGAGGTGCGGCGCGTGCCCCTGATGCGCAAGGAACAGGAACGTCTGAGCCAGCTCAACGCAGCTCATTTTCAGGGCGCAGTAGTGGAAATAGTTTTGCAGGACGGTCGCCACGTCGTTATGGAAGTTGCCGAAGGATTTCATCAGCCACGCGATGGCCGCGTTACGGGCAGAGTGTTCGAACTCCGAGCGGGCCACCACAGGATCGTAGGCAATGTCGTCAACCCCCGAGAGCTGGCGTACTATCTCCAGCATTCGCTGACGCGGCGCGCTGAGGCGGCTCTGCAGCATATCGCAGACCACCAGCGCCCCGGCGTTGATAAAGGGATTTCGCGGTTTACCCTGCTCGATTTCAAGCTGAAGCAGCGAGTTAAAAGGCTGGCCGGACGGATCTTTACCCACGCGCTGCCAGATTTCGTCTTCTTCATACTGGCGCATCGCCGCAACCAGACTGAGCACTTTCGAAATGGACTGAATGGAAAAACGTTCTGTTGCATCCCCTGCCTGGAATCGCTGTCCGTCGATGGTGCAGATAGCAATACCCAGCTTATTCCCGCTGACCGAGGCAAGGGCCGGAATATAGTCGGCAACCTTCCCCTTTCCAATTAACGGACGAACCTGCGCCAGAATCTCGTCCAACATCTCATTATGGATGACCGCAGCCACACTTTGCTCCTTGCCCTCAGGCTAAAACGGGCTGCGAGTATAACAGAGGCTTATGTATTGCGTCAGGCGCTAAGACGAAAACGCGAAACGGCCTGCAATAAAAGATCGGATTGCTTTTGCAGCCGCTCAGAGGCCTCCGAGGCGTCAGAGACCAGCAGGTCCGTCTGACGGGAGACCTGGTTCAGCGCCTGAAGCTGACGCGTCATCAGGTGAATACGCTCTCCCTGACTGAGCGTGGCGGTGGAGATCTCATTCAGCAAACTGCTCAAATTGCCCACCAGACCGGTGACCTGCTGCAAATTCTCTTCCATCAGGGTGACGGCGCGGGAACCGTCTTCGATACCCTGCAGTGAACGGTTGATAAGCTCCTGAATGGTCTGCGTCGAGTGGCTGCTCTTTCTGGCCAGCAGTCCAACCTCCCGGGCGACGACGGCAAACCCGCGCCCCTGATTTCCGGCATGGGCGGCCTCAATGGCGGCATTCAGCGCCAGGATGTTCGTCTGAAACGCCACGCTGTCGATCATCGCCACGATCCCGCGCATCTCAGACGATCGGTCAACGATCGCCTGCATAGACGCGTTTACGGTCGACATCATCTGGTCGCCGCCCACGGCTGCCTGGCGCGCTTCATCGGCCCGGGAGCTGGCGAGTCTGGCATAGCCGGTATTCCCTTCCACGTGGCTTTCCAGCGCCGCAATATGCGCCGTCACATCCTCAAGCTCTTTCGCCTGACGTGCCGACTGCTGATAGAGCTTCTGGTTACCCTGCGCCAGAGAATCAATGTTCTCCACCATGGTAGCCGTGGCGTGGCTGACCTGCGTCACCAGCTGCTGCAGGCCGTGCTGCATCGTGGCAATGCTGTCGCTAAGCTGCCCTATCTCCCGGTTGAAGCGCATGACGTTCGGCGGCGTGCCGGAGAGATCCCCTGCTGCCAGCCGGTTGATATGCGCGATGAGCCGACGCAGCGGCGTAATCACCCATCGGGACATACCGAACCAGACGACAGCGGCAATGGCGACTAACAGCAACGGGGCAAACAGGAATAACGTTTGCAGGTCAGAAAGCTGCGCCATGAGGCTCTGACGCCCCTGCATGGCCTGCTTCTCGCTTGCCTGCTGGTAGCGCGCATAGTTGTCGTTAAAATCAGTCTGAAAAGCCTGCGCCGGGACGGCAAAAAAAGCGTCGATGGTATTGGTTTTGACCAGACCTTCCGCCTGCTCGTTGATCGCGCCGTAGAAGAGCTGATAGCTGTTCACCAGCGCGTCGTCTTTCGGCGGATTCAGCGCCAGCCAGGCCTTCCACGCCTGCTGAGACACCGTCAGCGCCTTTTGCGCGTCATCCATCAGGCTGTGCCAGCTTCCGTCGGATCCGGTCTCTTTATCCTGCATAAACCACACCCCGGAGCGGTTAAGGAGATCGCTTGCCGCCAGCAGAGAGACGCGGGCCAGATCCAGCTTGCTCTGCTGCTGCCACGCCAGCAGGTTTTGCTGCTCGTTGCGCTGGGCTTCGTTCAGGGAGGCGTTAAGCAGGAATGACGAGGAGAGCTGCAGCGCGGAGAAAAGGCCAATAATGCAAAAGATCCCTGTCAGCAGGCCAAAGTGACGGGGAGTGAGACGCTGCGCAATACGGCGAAAAATTTGCGTTAGGTTCATAATTAGCTTCATTTACAAGGCGTTAGACGCGAGCGAGTCTACGAAATGAAAATGACAGAACCATTGCAGATTAATGACAACGGCCCTCGCGATGAGGGCCGACATCGCGGGATTACACGCGATCCTTCCACACCGTCTGCACGTTGCAGAACTCATGCAACCCAAAGTGGGAAAGTTCGCGGCCAAAGCCACTTTTCTTCACGCCGCCAAAGGCCACGCGCGCATCGCTGGCGCTAAAGCCGTTGATAAACACCCCGCCGCACTCCAGCTCGCGGGAGAAGGTCTCTGCCAGCGCATCACTGGCCGTAAAGACCGTGGCAGACAGGCCAAAATCGCTGTCGTTGGCCAGCATCAGGGCATGCTCCGCGTCTTTCGCGATAGTAATGGCCGCGACCGGACCAAACAGCTCCTGCCGGAAGGCCGTCATCGCCGGGGTGACGTTCGCCAGCACGGTTGGGGCGTAATAATTCCCCTCACCGCTGATTTTCTCACCGCCCAGCAGCAGCGTTGCACCTTCCGCCAGCGTCGCCTGCACCTGCTGATGGAGTTCATCGCGCAGGTCAAAACGCGCCATCGGGCCAATATAGTTTTCTTCCTGGTCCGGCGCGCCCAGCTTCAGCGCAGCAACCGCATCGACAAAGCGCTGGGTAAAGGTCTTCGCAATACCCTCTTCCACAATGAAGCGTTTGGCCGCCGCGCACACCTGCCCGGTATTCTGGTAGCGGCCTGCTACCGCCGCCTTCACGGCAAGATCCAGGTCGGCATCGTTGAGGACGATGAACGGGTCAGAGCCGCCCAGCTCGAGAACACATTTTTTCAGCGCGGCCCCCGCCTGAGCACCAATGGCAGCCCCGGCACGCACGCTGCCGGTGACGGTCACCGCCGCAATACGACGATCGTTAATCGCCTGGCTGACGCCGTCATTGGTGGCGTTTACCCAGCCGAACACGCCTTCAGGAAAACCGGCATCCGCAAAGATCTGCGCGATAAGCTCCGCCGAGCCGAGGACGTTGGGCGCGTGTTTAAGCAGATAGCTGTTACCTGCCAGCAGAATCGGCACCGCGCCGCGCAGCACCTGCCAGAGCGGGAAGTTCCACGGCATGACCGCGAGGATCGGCCCCAGCGGACGGTATTCAATGACCGCATTCTGGTTTTCGACCAGCGTCGGTTCCGCCTGCAGCATCGCCGGGCCGTGCTCGGCGTACCAGTCGCACAGGCCGGCGGATTTCGCCACTTCGGCCCGCGCCTGCTGAATGGGTTTGCCCATTTCACGGGAGATCGTCTGCGCCATCTCTTCAGCGCGATGACGCAGCGCGGCGCCAAGATCGCGCAGCTTTTGCGCCCGGTGGGAGATGCTTTCGCGACGCCACAGGCGATAGCCCGCATCGGACAGAGAAATCGCGCGGTCAACCTGTTCCGACGTCGCCCACGGATACGCGGCGAGGGTTTCACCCGTTGCCGGGTTGACAGAGAAGGCATGTGTTACAGAGGAATAAGTCATGGTGTTCTCCACGTTTTTCGGTTGATTCATTGTGGCCCACTCTGCTATTTCTTAAAAATGAATAATACTAACCACCTTATTCACGAAACGAGAACGCTATGGATTTAACCCAGCTTGAAATGTTTAACGCCGTCGCGCTGACGGGCAGTATCACCCAGGCGGCGCAGAAGGTGCATCGCGTGCCGTCAAACCTGACGACCCGCATCCGCCAGCTGGAAGCCGATCTGGGCGTTGAGCTGTTTATTCGTGAGAACCAGCGTTTGCGTTTATCCCCGGCTGGCCATAACTTCCTGCGCTACAGCAAGCAGATCCTCGCCCTGGTGGATGAAGCGCGCATGGTCGTCGCGGGGGATGAGCCGCAGGGGTTATTTGCCCTCGGCGCGCTGGAAAGTACCGCCGCCGTGCGCATTCCTGAAACGCTGGCACAGTTTAACCAGCGCTATCCGCGCATTCAGTTTGCCCTTTCTACCGGGCCGTCCGGGACGATGATTGATGGCGTACTGGAGGGAACCCTGAGCGCCGCCTTTGTCGACGGGCCACTGTCGCACCCGGAGCTGGAAGGAATGCCGGTCTACCGGGAAGAGATGATGCTGGTCACGCCTGCCGGGCAGGCGGAAATCTCACGCGCCGCGCAGGTGAGCGGCAGCGACGTTTATGCCTTTCGCGCCAACTGCTCTTATCGCCGGCACCTGGAGAGCTGGTTTCACGCTGACCGCGCCGCGCCCGGCCGCATTCACGAGATGGAGTCCTATCACGGCATGCTCGCCTGTGTTATTGCGGGCGCAGGCATCGCGCTGATGCCGCGCTCGATGCTGGAGAGTATGCCCGGGCATCATCAGGTTGAAGCCTGGCCGCTGGCAGAAAACTGGCGCTGGCTCACCACCTGGCTGGTGTGGCGACGCGGGGCAATGACCCGCCAGCTGGAGGCCTTTATAGCGCTGCTAAACGAACGTCTTCAACCAGCGCCTTCTCCATAAACAGGCTGAGCGGATCGTCAACGTACGGGGGAAACGCCGGACGCAAATCGTATCCGCACTGTTCATAAAGACGCACCGCGGCGCGCTGCTTGATGCCCGTCTCCAGCCGTACCGTATGGCAATGACGGCTCAGGGCCTCATCTTCCAGGGCGGCCAATAGCGTCTCCCCAAGGTGCTGCCCACGATGGGCCGGATCGATATAGACCCGCTTCATCTCCCCCGTACCGTCGCCGTTGAGCACGATGGCGCCACAGCCAACGGCCTGAAGCTGCTGGTCGCGAATGACCATCAGGATCAGCGACGTTTCCGGCAGCGCAGCCAGATCGATCAGATGATTGCTTTCGGCGGGATAGAGTTCGCTCTGATAGCGGTCCAGCGCCGCGATCAGGCTGAGAATGTCCGGGTGACGTGCAGATTCAGAGGTAATGGAATACATGGCAGGCTCCTTGCTTTTTTTGTGAGGCTAAATGTCAACATAGCGCAGGCCTGCCAGGGTGCTTCATACAATTAACTTATCGTACCGCTCCGTTAGCGCAAAAAGATTTTCCCTTTCAGATACAGGGTGGCCTGACCGCCAATCAGCACGCGGTCGCCCTTCATTTCGCAGCGCAGATCCCCGCCACGGTGCGCCCCCTGGTGGGCATAAAGTGACGTTTTACCCAGCTTTTCGCTCCAGTATGGGATCAGCATGCTGTGGGCGGATCCGGTAACCGGATCTTCCGGCACCCCTTCCCCCGGGCAGAAGAAGCGGCTGACGAAGTCATATTTTTCGCCCGGCGCCGTCACGCAGACCATTTTATCCAGCGGGATCATCGCCCCAATATCCGGCGTTAACGCTTCCACCTGCTGCTGGCTCTCCAGCACCACCAGGTAATCACGTCCGACGCGCACCTCTTTTGCGTCTGGGATGCCCAGGGCGCTAAACAGCAGCGCAGGTGGGTTCTCGACCACCTCGGTTGACCACGCGGGGAAGTTCAGCGTCAGCCAGTCGCCGCTGCGTTTGACCGTCAGCTCGCCCACGAAGCGCGTGGTGAAGGTAATTTCAGTGTGAGGATAGTCAAGGTATTCGAAAATAACGTGCGATGCGGCAAGCGTAGCATGGCCGCACAGGTTAATTTCATCGAGCGTGGTAAACCAGCGCAGTTCAAACCCACCGTCGGTGCGTACAAAAAAGGCGGTCTCAGACTGGTTATGCTGCTGCGCCATTTTGAGCAGCGTCTCGTCCGGCAGCCACGCTTCCAGAGGACATACCGCTGCCGCGTTGCCGCCAAAGGTTTTGTCGCTGAAGGCATCCACCAGATAAAAATCAATTTCCTGCATTGTCTCTTCCTCTCTTGTTATGGGTATTTAGCGCAGAAAAACTGTGCCTTTCAGATAAAGTGAAGCCTGTCCGCTCATCAGCACGCGCGAGCCTTTCAGCTCACAGCGCACGTCGCCGCCGCGCGCGGAAACCTGACGGGCAAGCATGGCTGTTTTCCCCAACCGTTCACCCCAGTATGGGATCAGCATGGTGTGCGCGGAGCCGGTGACCGGGTCTTCCGGAACGGATACCCCGGGGGAGAAAAAGCGGCTGACAAAATCGTATTCCCCCTCACCCCGTGCCGTCACGCTCACCTTATGCTCGCCCGGCGTCATCGCCGAAAAGCGTGGCGCGAGTGCTTCAACCTGCTGGCGATTGTCAAGCACGATCAGCCAGGCGCGCCCTTTGCGGGCTGCAACGTAATGACGGATACCGAGCGCCGAGAGCATCTCCGGCGGCGGCGTCTCTTCTTGGGTTGGACATGCCGGGAAGTCCAGCGTCATCCACTCCCCCTCCCGGCTGACCGTCAGGCGGCCAGAGGCGGTATCAAAGTGGATCCGCGAGTCGGGATAATCCAGTTCATTAAACAGAACGTACGCGGCGGCAAGGGTGGCGTGGCCGCAGAGATTGACTTCGGTAAGCGTGGTAAACCAGCGTAGCTCAATGCCTCCTTTAGTGCAGACGAAAAAGGCCGTTTCCGACTGATTATGCTGCTGTGCCATTTTCAGCAAGGTCTCATCGGGTAACCATTCCTTGAGCGGACAAACGGCGGCCGGGTTGCCGCCAAACGTGGTATTGCTGAACGCATCGACCAGATAAAAATCTATCTCCTGCATTGTCTTACCGCCTGTTTTTATTGTGTTGTTCTTTTATATTCAATGAAAACAGCGCTCCCGGCTACCGCTTTCATAAGGTAAATATTGAGATCTGCGTCACATAATGGTTGAGTTTTCGCCATTCAACGTTTTAAGATCGTCTCCTCTTCTTTTCAGCAACGAATCTCCGACATCCCTATGACAACGAACACAGTTTCCCGCAGGGTTGCGTGGCTACGCGTGGTCACGCTGGCAGTTGCCGCGTTTATTTTTAACACCACAGAATTTGTGCCGGTTGGGCTGTTGTCTGACATCGCTGACAGTTTCCAGATGGAAACGGCGCAGGTGGGCATTATGTTGACCATCTACGCCTGGGTAGTGGCGCTGATGTCATTGCCGTTTATGCTGCTGACCAGCCAGATTGAGCGGC
This sequence comes from Enterobacter cloacae complex sp. 2021EL-01169, assembly GCF_020733125.1. Taxonomy (NCBI): domain Bacteria; kingdom Pseudomonadati; phylum Pseudomonadota; class Gammaproteobacteria; order Enterobacterales; family Enterobacteriaceae; genus Enterobacter; species Enterobacter cloacae complex sp. 2021EL-01169. The sequence goes on along the minus strand of NZ_JAJFTC010000011.1, from coordinate 104,485 downwards.
GCAGGCTGCTGATCGGTCTGTTTGTCTTGTTCATCGCGAGCCACGTGCTGTCGTTTATGGCGTGGAATTTTACGGTGCTGGTCATCAGCCGCGTCGGTATCGCCTTTGCCCATGCGGTGTTCTGGTCGATCACCGCGTCGCTGGCGATTCGCCTGGCACCGGCGGGTAAACGCGCGCAGGCGCTAAGCCTGATTGCTACCGGTACCGCACTGGCGATGGTGCTGGGCCTGCCGATTGGCCGCATCGTGGGGCAATATTTCGGCTGGCGTACCACCTTCTTCGCCATCGGCATGGGCGCGCTGGTGACGCTGGTGTGTCTGATTAAGCTGCTGCCCGCGCTGCCGAGTGAGCATTCCGGCTCGCTGAAAAGCCTGCCGCTGCTGATGCGTCGCCCTGCGCTGCTGAGCATCTACCTGCTGACCGCCATCGTGGTAACGGCCCATTACACGGCGTACAGCTACATTGAGCCGTTTGTGCAGGTGGTAGCAGGCTTTAGCGCCAACTTTGCCACCGTCTTACTTCTGATCCTCGGCGGCGCGGGGATTATTGGCAGCGTGCTGTTCGGCAAGCTGGGTAACCGGCACGCCTCCTCGCTGGTAAGCAGCGCTATCGGCCTGCTGCTGGCCTGTCTGCTGTTGCTGATGTCCGCCGCGGGCAGTGAAAGCCATCTGGCGATCCTCAGCCTGTTCTGGGGCGTGGCGATCATGATTATTGGCCTGGGCATGCAGGTGAAGGTGCTGGCCCTGGCGCCGGATGCGACGGACGTCGCCATGTCGCTGTTCTCGGGAATTTTCAATCTGGGGATTGGCGCGGGTGCGCTGGTGGGTAACCAGGTCATCCTGCACGTGTCGATGTCGGCGATTGGCTATCTGGGTGCCATTCCGGCGCTGATGGCGCTGATCTGGTCCGTGCTTATCTTCCGTAAGTGGCCGGTGGCGCTGGAGGAACAGGGGCAGCACGGGTGAGGTTTGTTGGTGCCGGGTGGCGCTGCGCTTACCCGGCCTACAAAAAGACGGATTTCGTAGGCCGGGTAAGCGCAGCGCCACCCGGCAATGAACTTAATGATAGGTCTTAATAATTTCCAGCACGCCGTTAATAATAAACTGCACGCCCATACAGACCAGTAAGAAGCCCATCAGACGGGAAATCGCCTCGATACCGCCCTTGCCTACCCAGCGCATGATGGCGCCGGAGCTGCGCAGCGATGCCCACACGATAATCCCGATAATCGCAAAAATCAGCGGCGGTGCCACCGTCAGCACCCAGTCCGGGAAGGTTGCGCTGTCACGCACCGTCGACGCGGAGCTAATGATCATCGCGATGGTCCCCGGCCCCGCCGTGCTCGGCATGGCAATCGGCACGAAGGCGATATTCGCGCTCGGTTCGGTTTCCAGCTCTTCCGATTTGCTGGTCGCTTCCGGCGACTCATGCGCTTTTTGCGCCGGGAACAGCATGCGGAAACCGATAAAGGCCACGATCAGCCCCCCGGCGATACGCAGGCCGGGGATGGAAATCCCGAAGGTATTCATCACCAGTTGCCCGGCGTAGTAAGCCACCATCATGATGGCAAACACATACACCGAGGCCATCATCGACTGATGATTGCGCTCGGCGCTGTTCATATTCCCTGCCAGCCCGAGGAAAAGCGCCACCGTCGTTAACGGGTTAGCCAACGGCAGCAAGACCACCAGCCCAAGGCTGATTGCTTTAATCAAATCCAACATAGTGCGTTGTCGTCCTTATCCATATTTAACACAGCAATTATAGGGGGAAAGTGTGACATTCAGCCATGGGCGCAACGTAACGATTATTTTCCTTCTGAAAAGATAACAGGAAGTTATCCCTATGATTTGAAACACCTTAAAAAAAGTTCATGAAACGTTTTAGCAATTCGTGGCATCGGCTGATTCATTCAGTTGACTTATACTTGCCTGAGCAATAATATCTGCCGTGACTAATTACTTGCCAGGGCAACCATTGTGAAAAGCACCAGTGATATCTTTAACGACGTTGTTCCGCTGGGTCGTCTTATTCATATGGTCAATCAGAAAAAAGATCGCCTGCTCAATGACTATCTGTCACCGCTGGATATCACCGCAACACAGTTCAAAGTGCTGTGTTCCATTCGCTGCGAAGTGTGTATCACGCCGGTTGAGCTGAAAAAGGTGCTCTCTGTCGATCTGGGTGCGTTAACCCGCATGCTCGATCGTCTCGTCTGCAAAGGATGGATAGAACGAAGCCCTAACCCGAATGACAAACGCGGCGTACTGGTGAAGCTGACCAGCGATGGCGCGGCCATGTGCGAGCAATGTCATCAATTAGTAGGACAAACACTGCATCAGGAACTAACAAAAAACTTAACGGCAGATGAAGTGGCAACCCTTGAGCTTTTGCTGAAGAAAATCCTGCCGTAAACAGAAAAAAGAGGTATGACGATGTCCAGACGCAATACTGACGCTATCACCATTCATAGCATTTTGGACTGGATCGAGGATAACCTGGAATCGCCGCTCTCCCTTGAAAAAGTGTCAGAGCGTTCGGGTTACTCCAAATGGCACCTGCAACGGATGTTCAAAAAAGAGACCGGCCATTCATTAGGTCAATATATTCGCAGCCGCAAGCTGACGGAGATTGCCCAGAAACTGAAAGAAAGCAATGAGCCGATCCTTTATCTGGCGGAGCGTTACGGTTTTGAATCGCAGCAAACCCTGACGCGTACGTTCAAGAACTATTTTGACGTGCCGCCTCACAAGTACCGAATCACCAGCGTGCCGGGCGAATCCCGATACCTGTATCCGTTAAAACACTGTAGTTAATCATCGCCTGTCACAGACGTAACCGAGGAAATCATGAAAGTTATCGCCTCCGCCGCCCTCGCCTTGCTGGTGCTGTTCTCCAGCCAGACCTTCGCGGAGCAAACCCCTCGTGCAACGCAGCAAAATAATCCTGATACGATGATTTTGCCGTCCGCACATGACCAGTCGCCTTATGATTTCAACCACATGGGTGCTGGTAGCGACAAATCCGACGAATTAGGCGTGCCTTATTATAATCAGCACGGCTTCTGATTCGTTTTTGCCCCGCAGATGCGGGGCTTTTTTTTATGCCTTTTCGCTTACCCGCGTCGTCCGACGCACCCGCAGACCAAACACGTTAATGTACAGCCCGGCCATGATCAGCACGGCACCGAACAGCTGCAGCGCGCTTAGCGTTTCATCCAGCAATATCGCCGCACTGGCAAGCCCTACCACCGGCACCAGCAGGGATAACGGCGCAACGCGCCAGGTCTCATAACGCCCCAGCAGTGATCCCCAGATCCCGTAGCCCACAATGGTGGCGACAAAGGCCAGATAGACGAGAGACAGGATCGTGGTCATATCGATGTTGACCAGACTGTTCAGCATCACCGCCGGACCGTCCAGAATACTCGACACCAGCAGAAACGGGATAACCGGGATCAGTGCGCTCCACACCACCAGCGACATCACCGCCGGGCGCGCCTCGTGCTGCATGATCAGCTTGTTGAAGATATTTCCGCAGGCCCAGCTCAGCCCCGCCGCCAGCGTCAGCATAAACCCGAGCAGCGCCACGTGCTGACCATTCAGGCTGGCCTCGATCAGCACCAGTACGCCAAACACCGCCAGCGTGATCCCCGCCAGCTGTTTGCCCTGCAGGCGCTCGCCAAACACAAACGCCCCGAGAATAATGGTAAAGAACGCCTGCGCCTGTAACACCAGCGAGGCCAGACCGGCCGGCATACCGAACTTGATGGCGCAAAAGAGAAACGCGAACTGGCCAAAGCTGATGGTCAGACCGTAGCCCAGCAGCAGTTTAAAGGGGATCTTTGGACGCGCCACAAAGAAGATGGCCGGGAAAGCGACCAGCATAAAACGTAAGCCGGCCAGCATCAGCGGCGGCATGTTGTGCAGCCCCAGCTTAATGACCACAAAATTGAGCCCCCATACTACGACCACCAGCAGTGCCAGCAGCCCGTCTTTCCGCGTCATATCCCGCCCCTGAATTATTAATAATTTGTTAACACTTCAAGGTAACAGAAAAAAGTGCGTCACGAGAAGATCATTATTTCTGGCAGGCAGCTGAAGCACTTAGGGATAAATCGGGTGCTATACAAGCCCCTTATGTCATGGTAATCCTGTTAACACACATCGAATAAAAGCATAAGCAACTGTCGGGCAGGAATATGAAACCATCTCTCAGGCGCTCAACCGCAGCGCTGCTGGCATCGTCATTGTTATTAACCATCGGTCGAGGGGCAACGCTGCCGTTTATGACCATCTATCTCACGCGCGTCTACAGCATGAGCGTCGAGAATATTGGTTATGCCCTGACCGTGGCGCTGACCATTGGCGTGGTATTCAGCCTGGGATTTGGCATTCTGGCCGATAAGTTTGATAAAAAACGCTACATGCTGATCGCGATTGTGGCGTTTATCGCCGGATTTGTGGCGATCCCGCTGGTCAATAACGTCACGCTGGTGGTGCTGTTCTTTGCGCTGATCAACTGCGCCTACTCCGTCTTTTCGACGGTGCTGAAAGCCTGGTTCTCCGACGTGCTCACCTCCAGCCAGAAGGCGCGGGTCTTCTCGCTGAACTACAGCTTCCTGAACATTGGCTGGACGGTCGGCCCGCCGATTGGCACCCTGCTGGTGATGTACAGCCTGCAGCTGCCGTTCTGGCTGGCAGCCTTCTGTGCCGCCCTGCCGCTGGGTTTTATCCACTTCTTTGTACAGAAAAGCGTGGCGTTAGATACCGCCGAGGAGAAGACGCCGTGGCAGCCGTCGGTCTTGCTGAAAGACCGCGCGCTGTTCTGGTACACGCTCTCTGGCCTGCTGGCGTCGTACGTGGGCGGGTCGTTCGCGAGCTGTATTTCGCAATACGTTCTGGCCGCACATGCGGACAGCGATTTCGCCGAAAAGGTGGTCGCCGTGGTACTGCCCGTCAACGCCGCCGTGGTGGTAACGCTGCAATATGCGCTGGGCCGCAAAATCTCAGCCAGCAATATCCGCCCGCTGATGTCCCTCGCCACCCTGTTTTTTATCGTGGGGCTGGGCGGCTTTATGCTCTCCGGCGAGAATCTGGTTTACTGGGGCATCGCTGCCGCCATCTTTACGTTGGGTGAGATTATCTATGCCCCGGGTGAATACATGCTGATTGACAACATTGCGCCACCGGGAATGAAGGCGAGCTATTTCTCTGCGCAGGCGCTGGGCTGGCTCGGCGCGGCGGCAAACCCGATGATCACCGGTATCATCCTGACCAACCTGCCACACTGGTCGTTGTTTGTGATTATGATGGCCGCGATTATTGTGGCGTGGCTGATGATTTTGCGCGGGATGAGCGTGAAGGCATGGTGCGAGTCACCCAAAGCGGCGTAGCAAATGTAGGCCGGGTAAGGCGAAGCCGCCACCCGGCAAAAGCAAAAACCTAGTGGTGCAACATCTCCTCTACCACCTGCTCTTTATACATCTCGTTCGGATAATAGGTCGGCCAGTTATCCATCTCTTTCAGCAGCGCCTCGTGGGAGGTATTGCCCATGAAAATATGGAAGTGCGAAGAGGCCTTCGGTCCGATGGTATGGTCGCTGAACTGGACGAACTTCGGCGCCTTGCTGCCGGCGTCCTTGCACTCAAAGAGATAGCGCACGCCTTTCTTGCCTGACGCGTAGGTCAGAATTTTGTAGCCGCTGTAATCATACTGGCAGCGGCTGACCGCTTTCCCCTGATGGAACTCCATCACGTTATTTTCGATGCCGATGGCATCCACGTCCGTCGCATAACCCGTGCGGTAGTAGGCTTTCACCTCATCAAAGGATTTGCTTTTATCCTTCTGCGCTTTCTGCTTAAAGACCGGATCCAGCGAACCATCGAGCAGGAACGGATAGACCGACTGCCAGGTGCCGTCCCAGTCAGACAGCGCTCTGTCCTTCACGTCTTTATCCTCAAATACGCCGTTCGCCGCTTTCTGTTCTGCTTCGGTCATCTGGTGGCCGTGCGAGTGAGCAAACAGCTGGCCGCTGACCAGCAGCGCCCCCAGAGTCATGGCAAGTTTCCCAATATGTGCAGCCAAAGTAACGCCCTCATTCCGTTTTATAAGAATGAAGATGTTATATTATAACATTTCAGATCGCAACCAGCCCGCGAACGCCCTCCTGCTCCATATTTTCACCCCGCCCGCGCTGAATAATAGTGCCGCGGGACATCAGCAAATAGCTGTCGGCCAGCTCGGCGGCAAAGTCGTAAAACTGCTCAACAAGCAGGATCGCCATGTCGCCTCTGTTTGCCAGGGTGCGGATCACGTGGCCGATCTCTTTAATAACGGAAGGCTGTATGCCTTCGGTCGGTTCATCCAGGATAAGCAGCCGCGGACGACTCGCCAGCGCGCGACCAATCGCCAGCTGCTGCTGCTGCCCACCCGAGAGATCGCCCCCGCGACGGTGCTTCATCTCTTTGAGCACCGGGAACAGCTGCCAGATCTCCTCCGGCACCTGCTTCGCCTCGCGGGCGGAAAACCGCGATTGCCCCAGCAGGAGATTCTCCTCCACGGTCAGGCGCGGAAAAATCTCGCGTCCCTGCGGGACATACGCCACGCCAGACTGCACCCGCTGGTGCGGTTTGCTGTGGGTAATCGTTTTCCCCTGCCAGATGACCTCCCCGGTTTTCGCCGGGATCAGCCCCATCAGACACTTCAGCAGCGTGGTTTTCCCCACGCCGTTGCGCCCCAGCAGGCAGGTGACTTCGCCGGTGATGGCCTCAAAGCTCACGCCGCGCAGGATATGGCTGCCGCCGTAATACTGATTCAGTTCGTTGACCTGTAGCATTCCCTCTCCTTAACGTCCCAGATAGACCTCAATCACCTGCTCGTTGGCCTGAACTTCGCGAAGCGACCCTTCCGCGAGCACCCGCCCCTGATGCAGCACCGTCACGTGGTCGGCAATCGTTTCAACAAAGCCCATATCGTGCTCCACCACCATCAGGGAGTGCTTGCCCGCCAGCGTTTTGAACAGCTCTGCGGTGTATTCCGTTTCCGCGTCGGTCATTCCGGCGGCGGGTTCATCCAGCAGCAGCAGATGCGGGTCCTGCACCAGCAGCATGCCGATCTCCAGGAACTGTTTCTGTCCGTGGGAAAGCAGCCCGGCCCGTCGGTCGCGCTCCGCGCTAAGGCGCAGCAAAACCAGCATCTCGTCAATGCGGTCACGCTGCTCGCCGTTGAGTTTTGCCCGCAGGCTCGCCCAGACGGATTTATCCGTTTTCATGGCGATCTCCAGGTTTTCCCACACCGTCAGCGCCTCAAAGACCGTGGGCTTCTGGAATTTACGCCCGATGCCCTGGCGGGCGATGGCCGCAGGCTCCAGCGCGGTCAGGTCGATGGACTGATCGTAAATCGCCCTGCCGCTCTTTGGCCGCGTTTTGCCGGTGATGACGTCCATCAGCGTGGTTTTACCCGCACCGTTGGGGCCAATCACGCAGCGCAGCTCGCCCACGCCGATATTCAGCGAGAGATCGGTCAGGGCCTGAAAACCATCAAAATTGACGTTAATGGATTCAAGCTGAAGTACAGGGTCAGTCTGGTCCCGGTAGCGATCGCCGGGCAGCTGGCGGGTAAATAATCCTTCCGTTGGCTGCATTATTTCTCTCCCTTACGCAACAGACCGTAGACGCCGCCCGGCAAGAACAGCGTGACGGCGATAAAAATCAGCCCCAGAAACAGCTGCCAGTACTCCGGCATCGCGACGGTGAAGAAACTCTTCGCCCCGTTCACCAGCGCCGCGCCAATCACCGGCCCCACCAGCGTGCCGCGCCCGCCCAGCGCCACCCAGATGGCGGCCTCTATCGAGTTCGTCGGCGACATTTCACCGGGGTTAATAATGCCGACCTGTGGGACGTAAAGCGCCCCCGCCAGACCGCACAGCACGGCAGAAAGCGTCCACACCAGCAGCTTGAACCCGCGCGGATCGTAGCCGCAAAAGGTCAGGCGGTTTTCTGCGTCGCGCACGGCGGTCAGGATGCGGCCAAACTTGCTCTTCGCCAGCGCAAACCCGGTGCCCAGGGCCAGAAGCAGCAACAGCACGGTCGCCAGGAACAGCGCGATGCGGGTGGTCGTTTCCGTTACCGAAAACCCGAGCAGCGTGGTAAAACCGGTAAAGCCGTTATTGCCGCCAAACCCGGTTTCGTTGCGAAAGAACAGCAGCATCCCGGCATAGGTCAGCGCCTGGGTCATAATCGAGAAATAGACCCCTTTGATCTTCGAGCGGAAGGCAAACCAGCCAAACACCAGCGCCAGCAGGCCCGGCACCAGCACAATCAGCACCAGCGCCCAGGCAAAGTGCTGGGTGCCCCACCAGAACCAGGGCAGCTCACTCCAGGAGAGAAACGACATGAACGCGGGGAGACCGTCACCTGACGCCTGGCGCATCAGGTACATGCCCATCGCGTAGCCGCCCAGGGCGAAGAAGAGGCCGTGCCCAAGGGACAGCATGCCGGCATAGCCCCACACCAGATCCAGCGCCACCGCCACGATGGCATAGCAGAGGATTTTGCCAATCAGCGTCAGCATCCAGGTCGACAGCGCCAGCGGATGCGTCGCAGGCAGTAAGGCGAAAAACGGCAGTATCAGCAAACACACCACCAGCAGGCTGCCCGCTATCTGCGTGGTGCGTGGCGCTTTGCGCGCCAGCGTTAAGGTCAGCGGCTGGCTCATCAGTCAATCACCCTCCCTTTCAGCGCAAACAGTCCCTGCGGGCGTTTCTGAATAAACAGCACGATCGCCACCAGAATCACGATCTTGCCCAGCACCGCCCCCATCTGGGGTTCAAGGATTTTATTAAAGATCCCCAGCCCAAACGCCGCGGCCACGCTGCCTGCCAGCTGGCCTACGCCTCCGAGCACCACCACAAGGAAGGAGTCGATGATATAGCCCTGGCCCAGCTCAGGCCCGACGTTACCGAGCTGCGATAGCGCCACGCCGCCTAACCCCGCAATCCCGGAGCCAAGCCCAAACGCCAGCATATCGACGCGCCCTGTCGGTACCCCGCAGCAGGCGGCCATGCTGCGGTTTTGCGTCACCGCCCGCACGTTAAGCCCCAGACGGGTTTTATTCAGAATGAGCCAGGTAAAGAACAGCACCAGCAGCACGAAGCCCAGCACCACGATGCGGTTCCACGGCAGCGTCAGGTTGGCAAAAACCTGCACCCCGCCGGAGAGCCATGCCGGGTTCGCCACCTCCAGGTTCTGGGCGCCAAAGGTCATGCGCACCAGCTGGATAAGCATCAGGCTGATGCCCCACGTCGCCAGCAGCGTTTCCAGCGGACGACCGTACAGATGACGGATCACCGTGCGCTCCAGCACCATTCCAATGCCCGCCGTCAGGCAGAACGCGACCGGCAGCGCGATAACGGGATAGAGCGCCAGCCACTGGGGCGCAAGCCCGGCCATCGCCTGCTGCACCATCCAGGTCGCATATGCCCCCAGCATCAGCATCTCGCCGTGGGCCATATTAATCACGCCCAGCAGGCCGTAGGTGATAGCCAGCCCCAGCGCGGCCAGCAGCAGCACCGACCCAAGGGACAGCCCCATAAACGCCTGGCCCAGCAGGTCGCCCCACATCAGGCGGTGCTGGATCTGGCTAAGACTCTCTTCTGCGGCCGCGCGCACCGCGCTATCCGGCTCCGTCTGTGGCAGGGTAAACGGGGTAAGCCTGGACTGCACGTCCGGATCGTCTGACTGGCCTAACAATTCGACGGCCTTGCGGCGCACTTCCGGCTGCGGGCTGGCGAGCTGGAGATTCGCGACCGCCAGCAGCAGCGCCTGACGCGCCACGGCGTCCGTCTCATCGTTCACACGCTTTTCCAGAAAAGCGAGCATCCCGGGCTGAGCATCGCGCTGCAGCTGACGCGCCGCCGCCCGTCTTTCGGTGACACTGTCACTCATCAGCTGATGCGTGGCGATGGCGGTTGCTGCCAGCACGCGCAGCCGGTTCGTCAGGCGCACGGCTTTGGTTGGGCCCTCTGCCGTCTGACTGTCCCCCAGCGGGATGACGTTGCCATCGCGTTGTGCAAAGGCGTGCTTTTGCGTATCGACGTAGAGATTTTCCTTTTGTAGCGCCTCAAGGAGCGGCAGTCTTGACGCATCCGGCGCGGCGGCCCACTGCGTCAACAAATCCGCCTGCTGGCTGCGGCTGGCGGCAACAAAACGATCGGCATCCGATGCCTGCACCATCCCTGGCAGCAGTCCGGAAAGCCATACAAGAGCGATGAACAGGCGCATGGCGTTCATGACGTTTCTCCCTGCGGTGATGGCTTAGTTGCTGGCGGTTTTCATCGGCTGGTCGGGCTTTTTATCATTCCCGGCGATGAACGGACTCCACGGCTGGGCGCGTACCGGCTGTTCGGTCTGCCACACCACGTTAAACTGACCGTTGCCCTCGATTTCACCGATCATGACCGGCTTGTGCAGATGGTGGTTGGTGGCATCCATGGTGAGCGTAAAGCCTGACGGCGCCTTAAAGGACTGACCGGCCATCGCCGCACGCACTTTGTCCACATCGGTAGTGCCCGCTTTTTCCACCGCCTGCGCCCACATGTGAATACCCACGTAGGTGGCTTCCATCGGATCGTTAGTTACGACGGTATCGGCGTTCGGCAGCTTGTGCGCCTTCGCATAGGCTTTGTAATCCGCTACAAACGCCTGGTTAGTCGGGTTATCCACGGACTCAAAGTAGTTCCAGGCTGCCAGGTTACCCACCAGCGGTTTGGTGTCGATCCCGCGCAGCTCTTCTTCACCCACGGAGAACGCCACCACCGGCACGTCCGTCGCCTTCAGCCCCTGGTTAGCCAGCTCTTTGTAGAACGGCACGTTAGAATCACCGTTGATGGTCGACACCACGGCAGTTTTGCCGCCCGCGGAGAATTTTTTAATGTTGGCGACGATGGTCTGGTAGTCGCTATGGCCAAACGGGGTATAAACCTCTTCGATGTCCTTATCCTCCACCCCTTTCGAATGCAGGAACGCGCGCAGGATCTTGTTGGTGGTGCGCGGATAGACGTAATCGGTTCCCAGCAGGAAGAAGCGTTTCGCCGCGCCGCCGTCTTCGCTCATCAGGTATTCCACCGCCGGGATGGCCTGCTGATTCGGCGCCGCGCCGGTATAGAAGACGTTTGGCGACATTTCCTCGCCCTCATACTGCACCGGATAGAACAGCAGGCCGTTCAGCTCCTCGAAAACCGGCAGTACGGATTTGCGCGACACCGACGTCCAGCAGCCAAATACCACCGCCACTTTATCCTGGCTCAGCAGCTGACGGGCCTTCTCGGCAAACAGCGGCCAGTTTGAGGCCGGATCCACCACCACCGGCTCCAGCTTCTTGCCCAGCACGCCGCCTTTGGCGTTGATCTCATCGATGGTCATCAGCGCGACGTCTTTCAGCGGGGTTTCAGAGATGGCCATGGTGCCGGACAGCGAATGCATGATCCCCACCTTGATGGTATCGGCCGCCTGCGCGCCAAAACTCATCCCCATCGCCACGACGGACGCGGATAACGCAAAAGCTTTTAATAAGGTACGACGCTGCATATTTTCACTCCTGAAAAAGAACGCTGTGCGAAAACGTCCGGTACGGCGTGGACGCGGAAAAAAAGTGTCAGCGAAGCAGGAGCAAAAAGAGTGCCAGAATGGAGATAGCGCTATTTCTGGGAGGGGAACGCCGGATGTAAAGAGAACGACTCAGAATGGTACAGCGCTGCACTTTTATAATGCAGCGCCGTATAACGGGGTTACCAGACTTCGCTGGCGATCTGCGTGACCAGCCGGACTTTGTCCCACTGCTGGGCTTCGCTCAGGCTGTTGCCCTCTTCGGTCGAGGCAAAACCACACTGCGGGCTAAGGCAAATCTGCTCTTTCGCCACGTATTTCGCCGCCTCTTCGAGACGGGCTTTAATTCCCTCCGGATTCTCCAGCTCGCCGTTTTTTGTAGTGATAAGACCCAACACCACCTGCTGTTTGCCCGGGCGAACAAAGCGCAGGGGCGCGAAATCCCCGCTGCGGTCGTTATCATATTCGAGGAAGAAGGCGTCAACGTTGACCGTTCCGAACAGCACTTCCGCTACCGGCTCGTAGCCGCCTTCGGAAATCCAGGTGGAACGGAAATTGCCGCGACAGACGTGCAGTCCGATGGTCAGATCGTCCGGCTTGCCCTCCAGCGCCTTGTTCAGCACGCGGGCATAGATGCGCGCCAGCTCATCGGCGTCGTCGCCGCGCTCGCGGATCTGACGGCGCTGGTCGTCCGAACAGAGATAGGCCCAGACGGTGTCATCCAGCTGCAGATAACGGCAGCCCGCGTCGTAGAAGGCCCGGATGGCATCGCGCCACGTGGTCGCCAGGTCATCAAAATAGACGTCAAGGTCCGGATACACGGTCGCATCAATGTCTTTGCGACCGCCGCGGAAGTGCAGCACGCTTGGGCTCGGAATGGTCATTTTTGGCTGGGCGTTACCGCTGATGCTTTTCAGATAGCGGAAATCGTCCAGCATCGGGTGCTCGCCAAAGCCCAGCTTGCCGGTGACGCGCACGCCGTGGGCTTTGGTTTGCACGCCGTTAAACTGGATGCCCTGCTCGGAATCGTAACGCTCAACGCCCTGAAGACCGTCGAAGAAGTCGAAGTGCCACCAGGCACGACGAAACTCACCGTCGGTCACCACATGCAGGCCGCACGCACACTGCTGCTCGACGACGTGGCGAATGGCCTCGTCCTCCACCGCGCGAAGCTGCCCGGCATCAATCTCACCGCTGGCAAATTTCAGGCGAGCCTGCTTGATGGCATCCGGGCGTAAAAAACTGCCGACTACGTCGGCGCGGTACGGGGCGTGGTGTCGTTGCATGGCAATCTCCTCAGTCTGCCGGCGATAATTGCCCGCAGTGATAATTCATTATTCGAAGCTTTAGACTTCTGGATGTCTAAATGTCCAAAAACAATGTCATACCTCACCGGTGCCGGCAAACGAGAAAATTTCACGTATGTTGAAAAAAATTCATCTTCACAGCGCGGCGACGGACGCCTCGCTGGCAAACGCGTAGCGTTCATCTTCCCAGCCGGTGATCCCACCGAGCATGATTTTGACCGGCAGCCCGAGACGCGCCAGCTTCAGCGCCGCCCTGTCCGCGCCGTTACAGTGCGGCCCTGCGCAGTAGACGACAAACAGCGTCCCTTCAGGCCATTGGGCCATGCGCTCAGCGGTCATCTGGCTCCACGGCATATGCAGAGCGCCCGGCACATGGCGACGGGCAAACTGCTCCGGGCTCCCCACCACGTGCAGCAAAACAAAGTCCTGCTCGTTATGCGTGATGGCATGATGCACATCGGCGCAGTCGGTTTCGACGCTCAGGCGACGCAGAAAATGGGTAACGGCTTCCTGCGGTTCGGCAGCCGGAAATTCAGTAACATAGCTCATGATCCTTCCTCATCTTTGGCGTTTGTGTTAACACTACTCTATCCACAAATTCAGCTCATGAATGCGCTCGCTTATGCCAGAAAACAGCAAAAAGATGACAACGTTAAGACAGATTGCCCGCCCGAAGGTGGTGGTGCTGGCGTATGACGGTCTGTGTACCTTTGAGTTTGGGGTGGCGGTGGAAATCTTCGGCCTGCCGCGGCCCGAGCTGGGCGACGACTGGTATCGTTTTGCCGTGGCAAGCGTTGATAAGGGTGAGCTTCGGGCGACAGGCGGGATCCGCATCATTACCGATGGCGATCTCTCCCTGCTTGCGTCTGCCGATCTGATCGTGGTGCCGGGCTGGCGGGGGGTGGACTCGCCGGTTCCGGACGCGCTCTGCAACGCATTACGTCAGGCCAGCGCGCGGAGCTGTCAGCTACTCTCCATCTGCTCGGGCGTATTTGTGCTGGCCGCCTCGGGGCTGCTCAACGGACGCAAAGCCACGACGCACTGGCGCTACATTGAGACGCTTAAAGCCCGCTACCCTGACATCGACGTGGTCGAGGATGTGCTCTACCAGGACGAAGGCGAGATCCTGACTTCCGCAGGCAGCGCGGCGGGGATCGATCTCTGTTTGCACGTCGTGCGTCGGGATTTCGGGATGGAAACCGCCAACAGCGTGGCGAGGCGGCTTGTCATTCCCCCTCACCGGGATGGATCTCAGCCGCAACAGCTGAGCCGCCCGGTGGCGCAGCTGCGGGAAAGCCAGCGCCTCGGTCAGCTGTTTGATTTTCTGCACACGCATCTTACCGAGCCGCACAGCGTCGACTCGCTGGCGCGTCGTGTCGGTATGAGTCAGCGCACGTTTCTGCGTCGCTTCGAAGCGGCAACGGGAACGACGCCTGCCCGCTGGTTACTCAATGAGCGCCTGCTGCGGGCGAAAGATTATCTGGAAAGCAGTCGTTTAAGCATCGACAGCATCGCGGAACAGACCGGGTTTGGTCAGGCATCGACGCTGCGTCATCATTTTCGCCAGCAGTTCGCGATTTCCCCGGCCCAGTACCGTAAACAATTTTCTCATGCCGGTACTGCCCGCTGAGGCGTCAGTCTTTTGGTTTCGCTGGAATACGGAGAACCTGATGGTCACCACACACGTTTTTATCGCAACCAGTCTTGATGGCTACATCGCCCGACACAATGATGATATCGACTGGCTGCTGCAGCGCGATGACCCGAATGAGGATCATGGCTACACGGCGTTCATCGCGGACAAAGACTGGATCGTGATGGGCCGGGGGAGCTATGAGAAGGTGCGGACCTTTGAGACATGGCCTTATGACCGGCCCGTGCTGGTGCTCTCCCGACAGCTGGTCGACACGCCCGTACCCGACGCGCTGAGGGGCAAAGTACAGTTTTCCGGCCGCACGCCAAAGGAGGTGCTCGACGATCTGGCGATACAGAACGCCCGTCGCGTCTATCTCGATGGTGGGCAAGTCATACAGTCGTTCCTGAGAGAAGGACTGGTGGCCGATATGGTGATCACAACCGTTCCTGTCCTGCTCGGTTCGGGAAAATCGCTGTTTGGCGCCCTTCCCGGGGATATCGATTTGACGCTGGTCTCCAGCCGCTGCTTCCCCTCGGGTCTGGTGCAGTCGCACTATCGGGTGACGCCATAACCCCACGGCCAACACCGCTACGTTATGCGCAAAAAAAACCGCCAAAAAATGGCGGTAAATGCTTGCATGGATAGATTTGTATTTTGGTCTCTACGTCCCGACACTCCATGGCCGGGCTGCGGATCCCATACAACCTAACACTCGTTGTCTTAACGAAGGTTAAACAGTTTTATTAACCTGCATGGGTATTGATCTGCAAATAACGCATAAGCCCCTGTTCAGCGCTCTGTTTTGCATCATCATTAATGGCTTCAAGATAAAAGGATCGCGCTACGCCATAAGGTGCCTTTTCAGAAGGAAACACCGCAAACTGGAATGTTTTTCCTCCCTCTTGATGAGTACAATCTAATTCCCAGCGCAGATCGTTAACTTTTTTGCTGCCGCAGGCAACAAGGCCATAGTCGCTGGTTAAATAAGAACCAACGCGAATCTCTGCTGATTGAATATATTCTGGTTCGTCATTAGCTGCATAACGAATTCCCACAACAGCCCCGATCGCAACCGCCAGAAGCGCAAGCGCTATTATTTTTTTCATTTTGTAATGACCCATTCCTTAGCCAGGGATTCTCTATTATATAGGATTTATCCTTAATGCAAATATCCAACTCTGGACCAGAAATGGGACGTTTACCATACGTATATGTACTTTAGGAAAAGTCTTAATCCTTATTATGAACGTACATTATTTGACATTCTCTTTGCGCTAGTTTGAATAGTTGAATAATAACAATAATAAATAATCGGCATCATTAAGCCGCAACGTTATTCGGCGGTGACCTCATGGTTAAAAAAGGTTTATCTCTCGTGATGCTTATCTGTGCCCTCTTTTCAGGCCAGCTTATGGCCGGGCACAAAGGACATGAATATCTGTGGGTAAAGAATGTGGATCATCAGCTGCGTCATGAAGCCGATAGCGATGAATTGCGAAGCGCGGCGGAGGAGTCGGCGGAGGGTTTGCGCGAACACCACCTGTGGCAGAAATCGCGCAAACCGGACACGCACGTTCGGTAGTTAGCTGCCCTTGCGTTTTGGCAGGGTTTTCATCAGATCGTCCGGGCTGACGGACGCCACAATACTGCCGGGCTGCGGCATTTTGAAGATGTGGTTTTTCATCTTGCCAATCACATGCATTTCGCACGGACGGCAGTCAAATTTGAGGGTCAGCACTTCGTCACCGTTTACGAGCTGCATAGGCGTGGCCTTCCAGCTCTTGATGTTGCCTTTCGCCTGCTTAGGACACAGGTTAAACGCGAAACGAAGGCAGTGCTTGGTGATCATCACCGGCACATCGCCCTTCTCTTCATGCGCCTCATAAGCCGCGTCGATCAGCTGCACGCCGTGGCGATGATAGAATTCACGCGCTTTATGGTTGTAGACGTTGGCGAGGAAGGATAAATGCGTATCCGGGTAGACGGGCGCAGGAACGGTTTCTGCTTTACGGCTAGCGCGCGGGTAGTTCGCCAGGCGCGCGTCATCCAGCATCTCGGCGGTTTCACGGCGGAACTGGTTGAGTAAACTGTTCGGCACAAAGAGGGCATCCGGCAGATTGACCTCAACGTTGCGGGCGTAGTAAATCGTCTGCCCCAGCTTCGCGACGCCATCCTTCAGGCTGTTGCGCGCTTTCTCCGCGTTGTTTGCCACCTCGAACAGGCCATCAAGCGTATGCGTTACGCTGATGCCGTCTTCACAGGTCATGGTCAGAATCAGCTGCTCTTCCCAGCCGCCCAGTTCAATATCCACCGCGATACGACGTTCGCTGGAGGTTTTCAGCAGCGCCTGCTGCCAGTTATGATCGAGGTTACGGTTAAGCGCCGCGTTCGGCCGCGCCTTGTAGAGATCGGCCGGCATTTCATTCGGCCATACGCGGTAGCGGTTCTCACCGGTTTTCTCCACCGTGTTGGCGCGGAAGCCCACGACCTCACGCTTAATCATCACGTTAAGGCCATCGCCGTTCGCCAGCGGCTCCGTCACCGCAACATCAAGGTGATCTTTCGCCACTTTCAGCACTTCACCCACCGGCAAACCGATAAACTTCGGTGAGTCAAACGCGCCGATATCCCCTTTACGGGCATTCACGAAATAGTCCGTGCTGCCGCGGTGGAACGTTTTGTCCGTCGACGGAATAAAGAAATGCTCGGTACGACCGGCCGACGCGCGCGCCAGGTCACCGCGATCTTCGATGATGGCGTCCAGCATCTGGCGATAGTGCGCGGTGATGTTCTTCACGTAGCTCATATCTTTATAGCGCCCTTCAATCTTGAAGGAACGCACACCCGCGTCGATCAGCGCGCCCAGGTTGGCGGTCTGGTCGTTATCCTTCATCGAGAGCAGGTGTTTTTCAAATGCCACCACGCGGCCCTGGTCGTCTTTCAGGGTATACGGCAGACGGCAGGCCTGAGAGCAGTCGCCGCGATTGGCGCTGCGGCCCGTCTGCGCGTGCGAAATGTTGCACTGGCCGGAATAGGCCACGCACAGCGCGCCGTGGATGAAGAATTCAATCGTCGCGTCTGTCGCCTGGTGAATATCGCGGATTTGATTCAGGTTCAGCTCGCGGGCCAGAACGATCTGCGAAAAGCCGACGTCGGAGAGGAACTTCGCCTTCTCTACCGTGCGGATATCACACTGGGTACTGGCGTGCAGCTCAATGGGCGGAATATCCAGCTCCAGCACGCCCATATCCTGAACGATCAGGGCATCCACCCCGGCCTGATAGAGATCGGTAATCAGACGTTGCGCAGGCTCCAGCTCATCATCATGAAGAATGGTGTTCAGGGTGACGAACACCTTCGCCCCGAAACGGTGGGCGAACGGCACCAGTTCAGCAATATCGCTCAGGCTGTTGCTGGCGTTATGGCGGGCACCGAAGCCCGGGCCGCCAATGTAGACGGCGTCTGCGCCATGAAGGATCGCTTCACGGGCAATGGCGGCGTCACGGGCCGGGCTTAAAAGTTCAAGATGATGGGATTGCAGGCGCATACTTCGTCGTTATCCGTTATGGTCAAAATGGCGGCTATTGTAGTCAGAAGTCTGCGCCAGCGAAACAGTTTTGCGTAGCCTCAGCGGGGATAATGAATGAGGGAATGAAAATGCACCGTCCGGTCGCTGCTGTTGCGGTAGGCGTGCGGTTTATCGCCGGCAAAACGGACGCCGGAATCGGCAGAAATCGTCTGCCATTTGCCCTCGAGCTTCATCTCCAGCTCGCCGCTGACCACCACCACATGTTCAATCACCCCCGCCTCATGCGGCGTGGATTCACTCAGGGCGCCGGGGGCCAGGGTAATGGAGAAATAATCAAACCGGAGCGCCTCGTCCCACGGAAAGAGCGGCTTGACGACCATCGCCTGCTGCTGCGGGTCAAACACCGCCTGCCGGTCCGCCTCCGGTGTGATGAAGGCGGAAAACGGCACGTTCAGTCCCGTGGCAATTTTCCACAGCGTCGACACCGTGGGGCTGGATTCATTTCGCTCAATTTGCCCGAGCATGGCCTTTGATACGCCGGTTTCGTCCGCCAGCTTCGACAGGCTCCAGCCCCGTGCCTGGCGTAATGTTTTCAGTGTTGCTGCAAGGTGTTGTGTGATGTCCATATTTCCTCCTGACGACGAGCATACCACTTGTACGCTATAACGCACAGTGTTACCTTACCCAGGACGTTATAACGCACAATGGAGTTTTCATGCGCCCTTCCTCTCATCTTGTTCCGGTCGTACTGGCTGGATTTGTCGCCGTTCTGGTGGGTTACGCCAGCTCGGCCGCCATCATCTGGCAGGCCGCCGCCGCGGCTGGCGCCAGCGCGCAGCAGATCGCAGGCTGGATGACCGCGCTGGGGATTGGGATGGGCGTCAGCACGCTGGTGCTTTCCTGGTGGTACAAAGCGCCCGTGCTGACCGCCTGGTCGACGCCCGGCGCGGCGCTGCTCGCCACCAGCCTGCACGGCGTCACGCTGGCGGAAACCATCGGCGTGTTCATCTTTGCCAACGCGCTAATTTTGCTCTGCGGCATCACCGGGCTTTTCGCCCGTCTGATGACGCTGATCCCCCATTCGCTTGCTGCCGCCATGCTCGCCGGGGTACTGCTGCAGTTTGGCCTGCACGCGTTTGCGCATCTTGAGGGGCACTTTCTGCTGTGCGGCAGCATGATTGCGGCATGGCTGATCGCAAAAGCGCTGTCGCCGCGCTATGCCATCGTGGTCACGCTGCTGGTGGGCGGTATCGTGGCCTGGGCCGGTGGTGACGTTGTCACGGATAAGCTCACCCTTTCTCTGGTGATGCCCGACTTTATTGCGCCAGACTTCACCTTCACCAGCCTGGTGAGTATTGGCTTTCCCTTCTTCCTCGTGACCATGGCCTCGCAAAATGCGCCGGGTTTCGCCACCATGAAAGCCTCCGGCTACCCGCTGGCGGCCTCACCGCTCATCATCGTGACGGGTGGACTGGCGCTGCTGTTTTCTCCGTTTGGCGTCTTTTCTATCTGCATTGCGGCCATTACCGCCGCCATTTGTCAAAGCCCGGATGCACATCCGGACGCGGATAAACGCTGGCTGGCAGCCATCGCAGCCGGCGGGTTTTATCTGCTGGCGGGGATTTTCGGTGGCTCCATTACCGGGCTGATGGCCGCCCTGCCGCTCAGCTGGATCCAGACGCTCGCCGGTCTGGCGCTGCTTGGCACCATTAGCGGGAGTTTATACCAGGCGCTGAGTCACGAAGCGGAGCGCGACGCGGCCATCGTCACGTTTCTGACGACCGCAAGCGGCGTCACGATCCTGGGCATCGGTTCGGCGTTCTGGGGGCTGGTGCTGGGCGGGGTATGTTACGCCCTGTTTTCACGCGCTCGCCGCGCGTAGCTGCGACGGCGTCATGCCCGTCGCGCTGCGAAAGCGGTTGCTGAAGTGGCTGGCGGAGTTAAACCCGCAGGCCAGCGCAATGTCCGTCAGTGGAATGGAGGTATGCTGCACCAGCTCTTTCGCTTTGACCATTCGCCTGTGCATCACGTACTGGTGCGGTGCCAGCCCCGTCGACTGGCGGAACATGCGGGCAAAATGGTATTCGCTGAGGGCAGCCTGCGCCGCCAGCTCGGCCAGCGTCAGGGGCTGCCCCAGGTTCTCTTCGATAAAGGCCAGAACGTTGCGCAGAACAAACGGCGATAACCCGCCGGTGACGACCGGCAGCTTCCACTGCACGTTTGAGTAGTTTTGCAGCAGATGGGTCAGCAGCAGCGTGGAGGCCGTGCTCAGGGTAAGCTGGTTGGCGTGCTGCTGCCAGTCACAGCCCAGTAAAAACTGGCGATACAGCGTGGTGATCTTCGGGTCGCTGCCAAAAATACGCTCGTCCAGGGTCAGCGAAAGCGGCCGCTTATCCCAGATTTTTTCTCCCACGTCGCGCAGGTGTTCATCGGTGCAGTAGAGATGCACAAACGACAGGTCATCGCGGATATCCCACGTCGATTCGCTCTCTTTGGGCATCAGGCAGAAACGGTCCGGCCCCCCGCCGTTCTTCCAGCCGCCCGGCGTTTTTTGATAGCTTTCGTAGCCGTCCGCCACGTACAGGCTGAGGGTATGATGGTTGCTCTTTACGGTGATCGTGTCGTGCTTGTTGTACCACGCGGCGAGCTGGATACCCGAATTCAGCGAGACGGTTTCCCGCAGGACTGCATTCTGTTGGCAAAGCGTTTCAAAGGTATCGTAAGCGTGAGACATAACCGTTAGCGCGTGAAGAATTGGAATATCAGTCTAAGAAGAGTTGCCGCCCGTTGCCAGTCCCTCCAGAAGAAAAAAGCGCAAGATTTTGCAAGTCTGCCGCAAGCGGGTGAAAGCCCGTTACGCATCTCAGCGTCATACTGCGGGCTTCCGCGGTGTAAGAAGAGACAACTATGAACGCATTATTATACGGACTCGTGGTCATTATCTGGGGAACCACCTGGATTGCGATTTTCCTGCAGCAGGGCCCCGTCGCGGCGCCGGTGTCCATTTTCTGGCGCTTCGCCGTCGCCAGCCTCACCATGATGGTGGTGTTACTCGCCCTGCGTCGCCTGCGCACGCTGGCGCTTCGGGATCATCTTTTTTGCCTGCTTCAGGGATGCTGTGTTTTCTGCTTTAACTTCTGGTGTTTTTACACGGCAGCGGCACATATCAATACCGGGCTGGAGTCGGTGATCTTCTCCATGGCGGTACTCTATAACGCCATTAACAGCTTTATTTTCTTCGGACAGCGCCCGCCCGCGCGTTTCTGGACGGCGGCGGCGCTGGGGCTGGTCGGGATTGTCACCCTCTTCTGGGACGATCTGCTGGCCAGCGGCTGGAGCGCGTCACTCCTGACGGGCATTGGCCTTTCCGCACTCGGCACGTATGGGTTCTCGCTGGGTAATATGATCAGCATGCGCCATCAGCGCAGAGGCCTGGAAACCATGACCACCAACGCCTGGGCGATGCTCTATGGCACGCTGGTGATGGGCTGCATTGCGCTGTTCAGAGGCGATAGCTTTGTACCGGAATGGACGGTGAGCTATCTCGGCGCGCTGGTGTATCTGGCCCTGTTTGGCTCGGTGATTGCGTTTGGCGCCTACTTCACGCTGGTGGGACGTATTGGCCCGGGCAAAGCGGCCTACAGCACGCTGCTCTTCCCGCTGGTGGCGCTCTCCATCTCCACGGTGTATGAAGGCTACGTCTGGCATGTCAACGGTATCGTGGGATTAGTGCTGATTCTGGGAGGAAATATGGTGATGTTTACCAAACCGGAAACCTGGTTCAGACGCTTACGAATGGCATAAATAAAAAGGCCTGCATTACGCAGGCCGTTTTATTTTATTTCGCGGTCTTTTTCACATCAAACATGGTGGCGTCCGTCGCCATGTCATCAACAACCTGCTTCAGCGTCGCAAAGGTCATTGGTGTGTTTTCGTTATTCAGCTCTTTACCTTCGCCTTTACGTACCACCTTCATAACCGGTTTGTTGGTGGCCGCATCGATCAGCTCGCCTTCAAAGAAGAGATGCGTATCCATGGTGCGGTGTCCGGTTGCCATCTGCGTCCCGGCAACCACCAGCGCAACAGGCACCACTTCATAGAACTGCAGCCCCTCTTTCTGCGAACTCACCCCGGTAATCGCGCCACGGAAAATCAGGCTGTGTTTACCCGGCGTGGTGACAACTGGCTTACGCGTACCAATCGCCGTTTTCATTTTGTTATTGGTGTAATTCAACAACTCATCAAGCGTTTTTTGCCCAATTTGCGTGGTGGGTTTTGGCGTTGGATAATAGGTAATTGGCGTCCAGAGAATGCTGTCGTAATTGGCTTCGTTATACGAAGGATCGACCCAACGCAGCGTTGGTTTTCCCGTCGCCGAGGTCGTTTGCTGCAAGCCTGAATAATCTTTTAAAAAGCCGGAGTATTGTTCCGGAGCGGCGACTTTTGAAGAACAGCCCGCCAACGCCAACAGACCAGTAAGCACTGCAACTTTAAAAAAAGTTTGAGTACGCATGATAGTTTTCCATGTTATCTGCAAGTATGCATTTGAAGTTATAGCAAAAGTCTGGCGGGTTTGTTGTGACAAAAAATGATGCCGGGAGCACAAATTGCAAAAAGATTGCCCGGACGCATGCCGGGCAGTGAAAAATTACTGATTTATATCCACTTGCCAGAACAGATGTTTGCCAAACGGGTCGATTTCATAGCCCTTCACCTCCTTGCGCACCGGTTCGAAAATCGTTGAATGCGCAATCATCACCGCAGGCATCTGGTCATGCATCATCTGCTGAGCCTGTTTATACAGCGCCACCCGTTTATCATGATCGGTTATCGATTTGGCTTCAGCAATGATCTGATCAAACGGCTTATAGCACCATTTCGCCGAATTTGAGCCACCGTTCGCCGAGGTGCAGGTAAACAGCGGACCAAAGAAGTTGTCAGGATCGCCCGTTGCGGTCGTCCAGCCCATCAGCGCGGCCTGATGTTCCCCGCCCTTCACACGCTTAAGGTATTCGCCCCACTCGTAGGTAACGATTTTGGTCTGTACGCCAATTTTCGCCCAGTCCGCCTGAATCATCTCCGCCATGCGTTTCGCATTCGGGTTATAGGGCCGCTGGACCGGCATCGCCCATAAATCGATGCTGACGCCGCTGGCAAAGCCGGCCTCTTTCAGCAGCGCTTTGGCTTTTTCAGGATCGTAGTCGTAATCCTTAAGCTCGCTGTCGGCGCTCCAGACGCCAGGCGGCAGCAGGTTCTTCGCCGCCGTTCCGGTACCGTGGAACACCGCGTCAATAATGGCCGGTTTGTTGATGGCCATCGCCAGCGCCTGACGGACCTTCACGTTATCCAGCGGCGGCTTCTGCGTGTTGAACGCCAGGAAGCCGGTATTCAGTCCGGCTTTGCTCATCAGGTTGATATCTTTATTGGCCTTCATGCGCGGCAGATCGGCCGGGTTCGGGAACGGCATCACCTGACATTCGTTCTTCTCAATTTTGGCAAAACGCACGGAGGCATCCGGGGTGATGCTAAACACCAGCCTGTCCAGCTTCGATTTCCCCTGCCAGTAGTCGGCAAACGCCGTGAACAGGATCCGGGAATCCTTCTGATACTGCGCCAGCTTAAACGGCCCGGTGCCAATGGGCTCCATATCCACCTTCTCCGGCGTGCCCGCTTTCAGCATCGCGTCAGCATACTCCGCCGAAAGGATTGAGGCAAAATACCAGGCCAGATCGGCGACAAACGGCGCTTCCGGGTGCGCCAGGGTAAAGCGCACGGTGTGGTCATCGACTTTATCAATGGCGGTTATCAGGCTGCCGAACTCCAGGCTTTCGAAGTTGGAGTAGCTGCCGTTAGAGACGTTGTGGTAGGGATGATTCACGTCTTTCTGGCGCATAAACGAGAAAATCACGTCGTCGGCGTTAAAGTCGCGGGTCGGCGTGAAGGATTTATTGCTCTGGAACTTCACGCCCTGACGCAGATGGAAGGTGTAAACCTTGCCGTCGTCGCTCACCTCCCAGCGCTCCGCCAGGCTCGGCACCAGCTCCGTGGTGCCGGGTTTGAAATCGACCAGACGGTTATAGACCGGCACGGCGCTGGCATCGACGCTGGTTCCCGAGGTGTAAAGCTGAGGGTTAAAGTTTTCCGGCGATCCTTCGGAGCAATACACCAGCGTTTTTGCAGCGACGGCGGAACTGACCGTGAGTGCCGCGAGCGCCAGCGCTATAGTTGTGAGTTTGCTTGTCATCATTTATTCCTGTCTTTTTAATTCGACGGCTAATTAATTCTTTTGCCATTTCATAAATAACATTAAAGTAATGTGGCAAACACCTGAAAAATAAATAAGGAATAAATCACTATGGGCTCGCCGCTTTCCAGACAATTAACGCACCGTTTTTTCCGCTATCTCGCGATCACCAGCCAGAGCGATCCCAAAGTCAAAACTCTGCCCTCAACGCCGGGCCAGCACGACATGGCGCGCGAGCTGGCGCAGGAGCTGGCACAGCTGGGGTTAGACGACATTGTGATTGATGAATTCGCCACGGTGACGGCGGTTAAAAAAGGCAACGTGCCCGGTGCGCCGCGCATCGGCTTTATTACCCATATTGATACCGTCGACGTGGGACTTTCACCGGATATTCATCCACAAATATTAACGTTTACCGGTGAAGATCTCTGTCTGAATAAAGAGAAAGACATCTGGCTACGGGTAAACGAGCATCCCGAAATTCTGGCTTATCCGAACGAGGAGATTATTTTCAGCGACGGTACCAGCGTATTGGGCGCCGATAATAAATCGGCGGTCACGGTGGTCATGACGGTGCTGGAAAACCTGACGGCGGAGCACCGGCATGGCGATATCGTCGTGGCGTTTGTGCCTGACGAAGAGATCGGCCTGAACGGTGCCAAGGCGCTCGATCTAAAGCGCTTCGACGTCGACTTTGCCTGGACCATTGACTGCTGCGAGCTCGGTGAGATTGTCTACGAGAACTTTAATGCGGCAGCCGCGGAAATCCGTTTTACCGGCGTGACGGCGCACCCGATGTCCGCCAAAGGCGTGCTGGTGAATCCCCTGCTGATGGCGACTGATTACATCAGCCATTTTGACCGCCAGCAAACGCCCGAGTGCACCGAGGGACGTGAAGGCTATATCTGGTTTAACGGCATTCAGGCAGGACAGAACGAGGCCGTTCTTAAGGCCAATATCCGCGACTTTGACAAGGAGCGCTTTGCCGCGCGCAAGCAGCAGATTGCCGACGTGGCCGCGCTGATTGCCGCCCAATATCCGACGGCCAAAGTGGACTATCGCATTGAAGATACCTACAGCAATATCAGCAATGCGATTGGCGAAGACCGACGCGCCATCGATCTGATGTTCGAGGCGATGGAATCGCTCGGCATCACGCCGAAACCGACGCCGATGCGCGGCGGCACCGACGGCGCGGCGCTCTCGGCTAAAGGGCTACTCACCCCGAACTTCTTCACCGGGGCGCATAACTTCCACTCGAAGTTTGAATTCCTGCCGCTGTCGTCGTTTGAGGCGTCTTATAAGACTGCCCTGCAGATCTGCCTGCTGGCCGCCCGTTAAGCGGGCTTGCGTGCCAGCATCGTGGCAAAGCGCAGCTTGATGCGGTTGCCGTTTTCATCGGTGCGGTGCAGTTCGCCAACGTCTTCGTTGTATTTGAGCAACTGCCAGCCTTCATAGTAGTTGCTCAGCTCACCGCTCCTGAACGCAAACGGGAAGCCGACCGTGCAGGGGTAGTCTGCCGTATCCATGGCGGCAACGATCAGGTTGTAACCGCCCGGCGTCGTGCAGCGCTGCATATTGGCGATAAGGCCCGGGATGGTTTTTGCCTCCAGGAACATCAGCACCACGGTAGAGAGAATAAAATCGTACTGGCCGTCAAAGCTCAGGTTGTTCAGATCCTTAATCGCGGTATGCAGATTAGCGAACCCTTCTTCCGCCTTGATGCGCTCGATATTGTCGATGCTCATCGGGTTCTTGTCCCACGCGGTGACATCGTAGCCGTTGGCTGCAAGATAAAGGCTGTTACGGCCGTTGCCGCAGCCCAGATCCAGCGTTTTACCGGGTTTCACGATCTCCGCGCTGTACAGCACTTCTGAATGGGTACGCGTTAAGCCATATTTCTCAGTGAAGTAATTCTCATCGACGGTCATTATTGTTCCTCGGATTGCATAAGCTGCGCTTTATCAGCACGAACCAGAAGTTTGCCCTGAAGCAGCAGAATCAATGTACGCACCAACAGCCACCCAATAATCGCGTTGGTGAAGATAAACAGCGGCACGGCAATGGCGTGAAAAAAGCCCGTCGGACTGCTTTGTCCCAGATGCAGACCCGTGGTTGCCAGGGCCGATACGCCAAAGGAAAAACTCCAGAATGAGGCATTGAACGGCTGGGACAAATACCATGGCATCAGGCGGAGCATAAATAGCAGCTGCAGCAGACCATAGCCGAACAGCATTTTCGCAAACGTATCCGCCTGACCGCCATTTACGCTGAACCAGGCGCTACATGCCACCAGCGCGGGCGCCAGTTGAATACCCAATGAAGTACGCAGTGCGGAGGGCAGTTCTCCTGCACTACGAAGACGCTGAAGAATAACCGGTTCCAGGCTGAGCCAGGAAAAGACGCCCGCGCCAAGGAAGACTAACCCTGCATCGTTGAAGCCCAGGGCACCGCATGCCATCGCGCTGATAAAATTATTCGCCACCGTAGGCAGATATAATCCAGGCGTGGTCGCCTCTTGCGGATGTTTCCCGCGCCATAACCCGGCGCTTTGCCAGGCGGAGTATGCAAGCTGCACCACCACGCCAATGCCAAACAATGCCAGTGACACCGCGCGACACCAGGGGACAAAGCCGATGGCGACCAGCATCGTGGTGGCCGGGAAAAGGCTGACAAAACTGCTCATCACCGGGTGTCGCATCTCTGCCAGCACGCTGCGGGGGAAACGGATCGCGCGCGTCACAAACGCGACCGTTAAAAGAAACCAGCATATCACCGCAAGGGCTACGAGGCCCTCACCCGGCCAACGCGTCACTGGCCAGAGGGTGCTGGCGTATCGCCAGGCGAAACCCATCCCGATGATGCCAAGCACCATGCCAAAATACCCTGCGGGCAAGTTAAGTACCTGTTTGGGTTTGTTAAATTTATTCATTAATTTTAATTTTTAAAATGTATTTTAAATGCCATTTTAAGCGGTTTCTGCAGCGGATGCCAGCAAAACGAAAAGCCGAAAATTTGCTACGTTTAGTTGAGATGCTTACCAGAGATCAAACGATGAAAAAGTACCGGCTCAGCGATGAAACCCGCCTCTGGCAATGGAAAAACGGCGAAACCACCCACGCCACGACGCTGCGGCAGATTATCGCCACGGCGGACTTTAACGACGTGACGGTCGGCACGAAAGGCGGCTGGATTGACGATGAGCGCGCCCTCGCACAGGACGGCGACTGCTGGATCTACGATGAAAACAGCG
This sequence comes from Enterobacter cloacae complex sp. 2021EL-01169, assembly GCF_020733125.1. Lineage (NCBI taxonomy): Bacteria > Pseudomonadati > Pseudomonadota > Gammaproteobacteria > Enterobacterales > Enterobacteriaceae > Enterobacter > Enterobacter cloacae complex sp. 2021EL-01169. The sequence goes on along the minus strand of NZ_JAJFTC010000011.1, from coordinate 76,911 downwards.
TGGTGTTCGCCGGGGCAACCGTATCCGGCAACGCGCGTCTTACCCTTCCATGCATCATTAGCCATGACGCGCATATCAGCGACAGCTGCTGGCTGGACGGCGCGGAGGTCAGTCACGGGGCGCGAATAAGTGACAACGTCACCGTTCAGCAATCCTGCGTACGGGGCGAGTGCCATATCTACGGCGACGCGCGCGTGCTGCATCACAGCGTGGTCATTGCCGCCAAAGGGCTGACGCCGGACCATGAACAGATTCTGCAAATCTACGATAAGGCGACGGTGAGCCAGTCGCGCATTGTACACCAGGCGCAAATCTACGGCGAGGCGATGGTCAATTTTGCCTTCGTTGAACATCGGGCCGAGGTCTTCGACAACGCGATCCTGGAGGGTAACGAACTCAACAACGTCTGGGTGTGCGACTGCGCGAAAGTCTACGGCAACGCCCGCGTGATAGCCGGTTTCGACGACGATGCCATCCCGACGGTGCGCTACAGCTCGCAGATTGCGGAGAATGCCGTGGTTGAAGGCAACTGCGTCATCAAGCATCACGTCCTGATTGGCGGTCAGGCATGGCTGCGCGGCGGGCCGATCATGCTGGATGATAAAGTGGTGATCCAGGGGCGCGCGCGAATCAGCGGCGATGTACTTATCGAGCATCGGGTTGAAATCACCGACGATGCGGTCATAGAAGCGTTTGCTGGCGAGAGCATTCACCTGCGCGGCGAAAAAGTGATTAACGGCGACCAGCGCATCACCCGCACGCCGCTGCTGGGCGCGTTATAGGGTATAGATCCGGCCGTAGATATTGACATCGTCAAAGCGGCCATTCAGATATTCCGCTTCCCGCAGGCACCCTTCCAGCGTAAAACCGTTGCGCACGGCAACGCTGTTGCTGTGCTGATTCGCCACCCGACACTTGATCACAAAACGACGGATCTCACCGCGTTCAGCGTAGTAGCACATAAACGCCTGCAGTGACTGAGAGAGAATGCCCTGACCCTGGTGGGCTTCATCCAGCCAGTAGCCGATGTAGCCGGCTTTGTTGGTCGGTTCAATGGTGTTGAACGACAGGACACCAACTAACGCATCATCCTTGAAAATCAAAAACATTTTGGCGTAGCCGCGCTGATGTAGCATCTGGTTGCTCTGCACGTTGCGGCGGGTATCCTCTTCGCTGCCCACGTGCTGCGCCCAGTCAAAGGCTGTTTGCAGAAAGGCTCTGTTTTTAACAAAGAGATTGTGCAGGTCGGCGGTGTAGCGCTCTTCGACGGCGCGAAGTTCGATATCCTGGGTGACGGGGATGATTTCTGAAGACATGGTGCCTCTCAATTGCCGGGTGGCGCTAGCGCTTACCCGGCCTACGTTTCGAAACTGTAGGCCGGGTAAGGCGAAGCCGCCACCCGGCACAATCCCACAAGGGTTAACGCATTACCCTGTCGTCAACGTACTGACGTTTATCCGGCGCCGGTGGGAAATACTGGTACAGCCAGGTTTCACTGATGGCGTCGCCCTGACAGCGCAGGAACAGGCGCATATCCACCGGCTCCGTCGAATCCGACGTCGGGTACCAGTCAAACAGAATGCGATAGCCGTCAAACGGCTCAACGTAGAGGATCTCTACCTGCTTCGCTTCACCGCTGGAGAGCGTAATCACCGGCTCGATGCCTTTTGGCGCAGCGGCCTTCAGGTCGCCACCGACGAAGTCAATCGCAAAGCGACGGGCCCACACTTTCGGGTAGTTTTCCCCTGGAGCCCAGCCTTCCGGGAAGCCGCCCATGCCGGTGCGGGTCGCATAAACGTTCGCCAGCGGGGAGCGCACCGGCGGCATCGCGCTCCAGTAGAGACGATATTTGAAGTCCAGCTCGTCGCCTGCTTTGACGGCTTTTTCCGGCTGCCAGAAGCAGACCACGTTATCCAGCGTTTCACCGGTGGTCGGGATCTCCATCAGGCCAACCGCGCCTTTACCCCAGTCGTTACGCGGTTCCACCCACAGGCTTGGGCGCTTGTTGTACCACCCCATCACGTCCTGATAGTGCGAGAAATCGCGATCGAGCTGCAGCAGCCCGAACCCTTTCGGGTTTTTATCCATATAGGCGTTGAACTGCAGCTTCTGCGGGTTGTTCAGCGGACGACAAATCCACTCCCCGTTGCCGCGCCACATCGCCAGGCGGTCGGAGTCGTGAATTTGCGGGTGAATAGTGTCGCACATGCGGCGTTCGTTATTGCCGCAGCTGAACATGCTGGTCATCGGCGCAATGCCGAGCTGCTTGATGTCCTTACGCGCATAGAGGTGGTTTTCCACCTCCATGATCACCTGGCTCTTCTCGCAGTGGATCACGAACTTATAGGCGCCGGTGATGCTCGGGCTATCCAGCAGCGTATAGACGGTAAAGGTGGTGTCGCCGGGCTTGACGGTTTCAAACCAGAAGGCGGTAAAGTCCGGGAACTCTTCCGGCGTGTCGGTAAAGGTGTCTACCGCCAGACCGCGGGCGGAAAGGCCGTACTGGTAGGTGCCGTCCACCGCGCGGAAATAGCTGGCCCCCAGGAAAGAGACGATATCGCGACGCGCCAGCTCCGGCGCCTTAAACGCGCGGAAGCCCGCAAAGCCGAGATCGCTTTGCCCTTCCAGCTGTTTGGTATCCACGCCCGTTTCACCGTAGCTGAACAGCTCAGGACGGAAGTGGATCTCGCGCGCCATAGAGGCCGACTGGTCCAGCGAGAACATCCGCACGCGGCGACGGAACCCCATTCCCATATGGAAGAACTGCACGTCCAGCTGACGCCCTTCAATGTTGTTCCACAGAGACTGCTTTTCGTCGTAGCGAATGGCGTTGTACGCCTGCGGCGTCATGGTTGCCAGCGTCTCCGGCAGCGGACGCGGCGCGCCACCCCACGGGGTTTTCGCCAGGTCATGCGCCATGGATTGCAGTACGGAGAAGTCAAAACGACGGCTCTGGCCGTCAGCAATGTCAGAGTCGGCAGCGTATGCCGCTTTGGAAAACAGGGAAGCAAGGCCGGATGTGCCGCTCAGGGCTGCCACTGCCAGCGAGCCTTTTAGAAAACGTCTGCGATTCATGCCTGGAAAAACGTCCTTATGGTCGTGTGAATGTGTTCCGCGCTCGGCGAAATGACGGCAAGAAAGAACGCACAGCCTAAACAAAAATGGTTAAGAATCCAATTGTTGGCCGGTGATTATATGAACAAAGTGAGAAATATTTTCTGTCGACCAGAACGGCCCGAAAGTGGTGTAAAGAAAGCCTGGAAAATGTGTATAAAAATGCCCCGTCAGGACATCAGCTGACGGGGCCAATGGGGCGGTTATTTTACGCTGACATCGATACCCAGGAAGTACTTATCAGCGAGTTTGGCGATCGTGCCGTCGGCACGTACCTTATCAATTGCGGCATCAAGCTGCTTTTTGGTGGCCTCGTCACCTTTGCGCAACCCAAAACCGATCCCGCTGCCGAGGATGGTGTCGTCAGATACCGGTTTGCCGATGAAGCCAAACCCTTTTCCCTGCGGCTTGCTGAGGAAACCTGCCTGCCCGGCCGCGGACATGACCAGCGAGGCGTCGATACGGCCATTCAGCAGATCGCCCCAGGCCATATTCTGATCTTTATACGACACCACGGTGACACCCTGCTTTTCCCAGTGCTCTTTGGCATAGGTTTCCTGAATGGATCCCTGCAGCACGCCGATGGTTTTCCCCTTCAGCCCTTCAGGCGTCGCCTCGACCGCCGTCCCGGCCTTGCCGACCAGCTGCGATGGAATACGGTAGATCGGCTGGGTAAAATCAATGCTCTTGCGGCGCTGCTCGGTGATATTCATCGCCGAGTTGATGGCGTCGAATTTCTTCGCCACCAGCCCCGGGATCAGCGCATCAAACGAGGTTTCCACCCAGCTGCACTTCAGCGCTGCCGCTTTGCAGATGGCATTCCCCAGCTCAACGTCAAACCCTTCCAGTTCGCCTGCCGCATTGCGGCTTTCAAACGGCGGATATTCGGCTTCCAGACCGTAACGCAGCTCGGACGCTGCGAAGGAGGAAAAGGTACACAGCAATCCCATGCCGACAACTAGCGCGCGTAATTTCATCTCAAACTCCTTAGCGTGGTTTAACCCGACACAGGGCCTGGGCACCTGCCCGTAACGTCGCCTCATCTTTCGCAAAAGAGAGACGAATCAATTTATTATCCGTACCGTCCGCATAAAACGCCGACAGCGGAATGGTGGCTACACCGTACTCAACGATCAGCCGTTTCACCAGCTCGCTGTCGCGCTCGTCGCTGAACTGGCTGTAGTCCGCCAGCATGAAGAACGAGCCGGCGCTTGGCAGCAGCGTAAACGGCGAATCGGCCAGCAGACTGTGCAGCAGATCGCGCTTGCGCTGGTAAAACGCCGACAGCGACAGCCAGGTTTGCGGGTCGACCATATGTTCAGCAAACGCGTGCTGCATTGGCGTATCGGCAGAGAACATTAAAAATTGATGGACTTTACAAATCTCGTCCATCAGTACCGCCGGTGCAACACAGTAACCCACGCGCCAGCCGGTGACGTGATAGGTTTTTCCGAAAGAAGAAATAATCACGCTACGCTCCGCCAGCTGCGGGTGCGTAGCCATCCCGTGGTGCGGCTCACCGTCAAACACCACGTGTTCGTACACTTCGTCAGACAAAATAATGATGTCAGTATTGCGGGTCAGTGCCGCCAGCTGCTGCAGATCGTCGGCGGAGAAGACCTGACCGCTCGGGTTGTGCGGCGTATTGATGATGATCATGCGCGTGCGCGGGGTGATCGCGGCGCGAACCTCGTCCCAGTTGACGGCAAAATCCGGCACGGTGAGCCTGATGGCAACCGGCGTTGCCCCCTGCAGGCGGACAATCGGCGCGTAGCTGTCAAATGACGGCTCAAAATAGATCACTTCATCGCCCGGATGCACCAGCCCGCTGATTGCCGAGTAGAGCCCTTCGCTGGCGCTGGCGGTCACCAGCACCTCGCGGCCCGGGTCATACTGCGTGCCGTAAAGCGTGGCAATTTTATCGGCAATGCGCTCTTTGAGCGTCTGCAGGCCGGTCATCGACGCGTACTGGTTATGCCCTGCCTCCATCGCGCGGGTGACGCCCGCAACAAGCTTCGGGTCGCAGGAAAAATTCGGTGCGCCCTGAGAAAGGTTTATCGCGTTATGCTGCGCCGAGAGCTGGCCGATAACGGTAAAGATCGTGGTGCCCACATCGGGCAGTTTGGAGCGCGTTTGCACAGGCGTTTGTAAAGTCATCCTCTTTCCCTTCTCATGGACATTGCATAACTATTCAAACAATATCTCTGTTGTCGGGACAATCGAATTGTTGTCATAATAGCCATGAGAAAAATGCATAGCTGAGGTGTTTTCATGTCGCGCCGTTCGCTCCCGCTCAATGCCATCGACGCATTTTTAGTCACCGCGCGTCACCTGAATCTGACCCATGCTGCAGCAGAGCTATGTCTGACGCAGGGGGCCGTGAGCCGCAAGATAGCCTCCCTCGAGGCCTGGTTTGGCTTTCCGCTTTTTGAACGCCACGCGCGCGGCCTGCGCCTCTCTTCACAGGGCTGCGCCCTGCTCCCGGAACTGCAGTCTGCGTTCGAACACTTGCTGACCGTGGCCGACCAGGCCCGCAGCCAGCAAACCGTGATCCGACTCAAGGCGCCCACCTGCGCCATGCGCTGGCTGGTGCCGCGCCTGCTGGAGGTGGAGCGTGAGCAGCCGGATCTGCAGATCGCCCTGACCACCACCACCGATCATAACGTCAATTTCAAAACCGAATCTTACGACGCGGCCATCGTGTTCGGCACGCACATGAGCGCAGGCGACCTGCTGTTCGAAGAGGCGCTCACCCCGGTGATAAGCCCGGTGCGGGCGGGTGCCGCACTGGGTTCGCTGACGTTCCTGCACCCGACAAGGGATAAGACAGACTGGTCGCTGTGGCTGACGAAACAGGAAGGTCCGGGCTTTGCCATGCACAAAAATCAACACTTCGACACGATGGATCTCGCCATCACGGCCGCCATTCAGGGGCTGGGCGTCGCCATTGCCGACGAAACGCTGGTGGCCGAAGATGTCCGCGCGGGAAGACTGATGCGGCCTTATGAAACCAGCATAAAAACCGGCGCGAGCTACCGGCTGGTGCTGCGCGAAACGCCAGGGGAGGAAAATGGGCTGGCGGCGTTTCGCGCCTGTTTGCTTAATCGAGGCTGACGTGGTGCTTCATCACCCGTTTGAAGAGGCTCATCCGGGCGCGCATAAAGCGGTTTTCAAGCCTGAAACCTGCATGTTTATTCACGCCAATGCGTAACAAAACGTCCCGCCCTTTACGGCATGCGGGCCAGTGCGTCGGCCCGGGCAGGATCTCACGAGGTCCTGCGTCTCGCGCAAAGCTCACCCAGTAATCGGCCACCTGAGCAGCAAACTGCACATCCCGTTCGTTGACATACTGGCGTGAAGGCTCCACCTGGCCGAGGGTATCAAAGACGTAAGGCACTTCATTGCCGTGCCACGCGCCGTTGATATAGGTGGCATGTTCCGCTTCCGCAACATAGTCAAACCAGTAACGCCAGCACAATCCGCCGACGCGCTGCTGCGCCTGCATCACGACGTAGCCCATCGTAGTGAACGCCATGTCGCGGCACACCTGCCTGCCCAGCTCCTCATCGCCTTTGACGCCCGGATAGAGCAGCTTAATCAGCCCCAGCCCGAAGCGGCGCTCCCGGCGAAGCTTCTGGATTTGCCCGGCGAGATCGATGCCAAACACCGCCATCACGCTGGCCTCATCGCTGTTCGAGCCGATCATTACCGGCACGGGGTGCTGGCGAGCGGCGAAAAAGACGTCCAGCATCGCTTCAGGCAGAACGCAATCCCCGACGATGGGGGCCGGAGCAATGTTCAGCGTCGCGGTGAGCGGCCAGAACGCCTCCGGCGGAATGGCGCGCAGCTGTTCGGCTGTCGCCTTTTCCAGGCCAAAATGGGCGGCCAGCGCCTCCCCTTTTTGCAACGCCTGCTCTCGCGGCGTGTCCGGCAAGGTGTACCCGCTTTGCACAATCGCCTTATGGAACAATCCTTCTGCAAGCGGAGAGGCCAGCAGAGAGAGCACGCTGCGCGCGCCCGCGGATTCGCCAAACAGGGTCACGTTAGCGGGGTCGCCACCAAATGCGGCGATATTGTCCCTTACCCATTCGAGGGCGGCGATCTGATCCAGCAGGGCAAAATTATGCACAACGCGATCTTCTTCGCCTTCCAGCGCGGGATGGGCAAAAAAACCAAGATGACCGAGACGGTAGTTGATCGTCACCACAACTACGCCGCGCGTGGCCAGCGCTTTGCCGTTATAGGGCGGTAAGCCACCCGCACCGATGGTAAAGCCGCCGCCGTGCAGCCAGACCATAACCGGAAGCGGCCCGGCGCGCTCTGTGGGAGACCAGACGTTCAGATAGAGGCAGTCTTCCGAGAACTGACCGGGATCGCCCCCGCCCAGCTCCTGGCAATATTCGCTGCTTTGCCAGCTTGAGGCCGAAAAAGCGGTAGCCTTGCGAACGCCATCCCACGGCTCAGGATGCCGCGGGGAGCGCCAGCGCCATTCGCCAACGGGCGGTGCGGCATAAGGAATACCGCACCAGACGTGGACATTTTCATCGGTTAAACCAGAGAGTGCGCCCTGGCGCGTTTCAACCACAGGGGCGGAAGGATTTTGCATAACGACCTTATTTTTTCCATCACACCCCAGCAGAGTAACGCTTTCAGAGCAAACCGCAACGCTGTTTGCTGCGCGTTTCAGCCTCCTCATAGAGGGTAAATTCGTCATACACCGGGCAGCCGAGGGCCGCTTCAAACGCATCGCGGCTGGCGTTACCGTGGCTGCGGGCCTGGGTTTCGTTCCCGAGATTGGACTGGAAAATCCCCGCGGCGCTGACCGGGAGGAAATCTTCGTAGGTGATCGGCTGTGCGACGACCCATCCGCGCTCGATCAGCGGCTGCGGATCGTCGCCCGGCCGGAACGCATGCCGATGCGCTTCACCCGCTGGCGTCAGACGGTAGCGGAAATACGCCAGCTCCTGACGGCGCATTAACAGTTCGCTGTCAGGGAAGGCGCTAAAGATCTCCTGCAGATGCAGCTGGTGCGTCAGGTTATCTTTGCCGGTACCAGCCTGGGCAAGGAGGCTATCGTACAGTTCCCGGCCTTTCGGGGTCAGCGCCACGCCGCGCTGCTCAATCTCACCGAAGCGCGCGGTGTGGGTGCCTTTGTGTTCACCGGCAAACAGCACCGGCTCTTCCAGCGCCTTGAAACTGGTTTGACGCAGCAGGACGGGCACCTCGCGACGCGGCGGCCCTTCAATCAAAATTTTCGGCTCAATACCGTACTTCGGCATCAGCTCCTGCACCCGGTCAATATCCAGCGTGCGCGGCGTCAGGTGGTTAATATGACAGCCCGGGAAGCAGACCACATCGGCGATCAGCCGGTGCTCGTTATGCAGCGCGAGATAGGTCTCCTGATCGACCGTCGCATGGCGGTGCCAGCGGAAGGTTTCCAGCGCTTCCTGCACAAACTCCTGCGCCTGCTCGACGGTAAACTGCCCTTCCGATTCATACAGATCGAGAAGCGCCAGACAGCGCGGGGTGAAGATGTTTCGGTGAGACAGAATTTCCGCCGCACGTTCGCGCAGCGCGACGTTTTCAATCAGCTCAAGGCGCAGCAGCGAAGTAAAGATGCGGAACGGATTACGGCACAGCGCCGCATCATCAATCGGCCGAAATGCCGTTGAGTGGACCGGCACCCCCGCCTGGGAGAGATCGTAATAGCTGACCGGGTACATCCCCATAATGGCAAACATACGGCGCAGGGTTGAAAGTTCTTGCGCACTGCCGACGCGAATAGCCCCGTGACGCTCGACGTTCAGACGCGCAAGCTCATCGGCGTTTGCCAGTTGTTCATGTAATAGTGGATCATTTTCCAGCACCGCCAGGTTTACGTCCGCTATCAGTTCAAGCAAGGTGCCGTACTGCGGAACTTCCTGCTGGTACATCGCCGACATAGCCTGCGAAAAGTGTTCCCGAATGTCATCAGCCGTGATGGTGTTCGCCATGATGTCATGCCTCCAGTGAATATTACCTGGAGTGTAGAGAAACCCGTTCCTTCCGGGGGGAAAGATTTCTGATTTGTGATCTTAAGACGACAGTGGTCAAACCGTGTGCGACTGGCCTCTGAACAAGCCTTAACGAAACCGCCCTTTCGCGCCTGGCGCTTTTTATCCAGGATTTTCCTTATAATTATTTATGGTTTCGCTTTCTAGCTATAAAGGAGTATTTTTTATTTTCCCCTGGCTGCAAATCAACCAATTTGAGTGCGTCATTATTTTTATCCTCAGCTTTCAAATTTTTAGCTCAAAGTTAGGAATAATCTGAACAGTTGTTTACAAGTCCTTCCTGTCTATCCATATTTCCAACGCAAGCGAAGCGCAAATTTACAAATATTTAAAAATAACGCAACCGCAAATAGCAAAACGCATTTGACGGATCGCACACAGCGACTAGAGTTATTACTCGAACGACGAGTGATACGGAATATTTTCGTATCGTACTGACATAACCAATATATGACTATGAGGTTTAATATGGCAGAGCATCGTGGTGGTTCCGGTAATTTCGCTGAAGACCGTGAAAAAGCATCAGAAGCTGGACGTAAAGGTGGCCAGCACAGCGGTGGTAATTTTAAAAACGATCCGCAACGCGCATCTGAAGCGGGTAAGAAAGGGGGACAGAACAGTCACGGCGGAGGCCGTAAATCTGATAACTCCTGATCTTATTTAGTACTCTTTTAATAAAACCAGAGAGCATGCTGCGGGCTGAAAAGCTCGCAGTACCCTTTCTTTATTTTACCGGAGCGTAATAATTATGAATATGAAAAGTGTAGAGGATGTATTTATTCATCTTCTGTCGGATACCTACAGCGCGGAAAAGCAGCTTACCCGAGCGTTAAGCAAACTTGCCCGCGCCGCCTCCAGCGAGAAGCTGAGCGCCGCCTTTACCGCACACCTTGAAGAGACGCAAGGCCAGATAGAACGCATCGACCAGATCGTGGAACAGGAAGACGGCATCAAGCTCAAGCGCATGAAATGCGTCGCAATGGAAGGCTTAATTGAAGAAGCTAATGAAGTCATCGAAAGCACGGAAAAAAATGAAGTCCGTGATGCCGCATTAATTGCCGCTGCGCAAAAAGTGGAGCATTACGAAATAGCCAGCTACGGTACCCTTGCCACCCTGGCAGAACAGCTCGGCTATAAAAAAGCCGTTAAGCTTCTTGCCGAAACGCTGGAAGAAGAGAAAGAGACCGACCTTAAACTCACCGATCTGGCCGTAGGCAATATTAACCAAAAAGCGCAGAAATGACGCGATAATACAGGTTAAATAAAATGAGCATCAGTCCCAGGACTATTAAACGGTGCCATTTAGCGGCAGCGATAATATGGTTCATTCTCGCTATCCCTTCCGTCATCTGGTGGAAAAACAGCGTGCTATGGGTCATTATCATCAGTATTTATGCCAATATTGTCGGCCATTTATCTGGCTACAGTGCCGCACGTGCCGATCAGGCTGCTGAAAGTGAGACCAAATAAGCGAACCCCTAATGAGGATACAATGATGAATCACGTAGAACACTACCATGACTGGCTACGCGATGCCCATGCAATGGAAAAGCAAGCCGAATCTATGCTGGAATCCATGGCCAGCCGTATCGATAATTATCCTGATGTTCGCGCCAGAATTGAGCAACATATTAATGAGACAAAACGGCAAATCACATTGCTGGAGGAAATCCTCGACCGTAATGATATTTCTCGTTCGGTCTTAAAAGACTCGATGAGCAAAATGGCGGCGCTGGGACAATCCATCGGCGGCATGTTCCCTTCTGACGAAATCGTGAAGGGCTCGATCAGCGGCTATGTTTTCGAACAGTTTGAAATCGCCTGCTATACCTCCCTGCTGGCGGCGGCCAAAAAAGCGGGTGACACCGCCTCGATACCCGCTATTGAGACGATCCTCGCCGAAGAGCGCGAAATGGCCGACTGGCTGATTCGTCATATCCCGCAAACGACGGAACAGTTCCTGCTGCGTTCAGACGCGTCGGGTGTCGAAGCGAAAAAATAACCCACAGGAGAGTGAGCATGTTTCGACACGTCAAACAGCTGCAATACACGGTTCGCGTCGCCGAACCGAATCCCGGCCTGGCCAACCTTTTACTGGAACAATTTGGCGGACCGCAGGGTGAACTGGCCGCCGCCTGCCGTTACTTTACGCAAGGGTTGAGCGATGACGATCCGGGCCGTAAAGACATGCTGATGGATATCGCGACCGAGGAGTTAAGCCACCTCGAAATCATCGGTACCCTGGTCGGTATGCTGAATAAAGGTGCCAAGGGCGCGCTGGCGGAAGGGGTGGAAAATGAGGCTGAGCTGTATCGCTCCATGACCGAAAACGGGAATGACAGCCACATCACCTCCCTGCTCTACGGCGGCGGAACCCCGCTAACCAACTCAGCGGGCGTACCCTGGACGGCGGCCTACGTCGACACCATTGGCGAGCCGACGGCGGATCTGCGTTCGAACGTGGCGGCCGAGGCCAGAGCCAAAATCATCTATGAACGGCTGATCAACGTGACTGACGATCCCGGCGTTAAAGATGCCCTGGCGTTTCTGATGACGCGTGAGGCGGCGCATCAGCTCTCCTTTGAGAAGGCGCTGCAGTCCATCCGTAATAATTTCCCGCCGGGAAAACTGCCGCCAATCGAGGAATTCACCAACAAGTACTACAATATGTCTGAAGGTGGAGAGGTTCGCGGAAGCTGGAACAGCGATAAACATTTCGATTACGTTGAGTCCCCCCAGCCTGCGGTGGATGGCGGCGATGGCAGTGCCAGCGTGACGCTCACAACCGAGCAGGCAACCCTGGTTAAGGCGATGTCTGCCCGCACGAAGTCCGATCCACATTCCGACCCGCTGACCGGTGCCGAGCTGGGTGCCGGTAAGACTAAACCGTAATCGGTTTGCCGGGCAGGCCTGACCTGCCCGGCAATTCGCGTGCCCCATCGTCTCAGAGGTACGGACCATGTTCGAACTCGATGCGTTTCATCTGGCCAGAATTCAGTTCGCTTTTACCGTCTCGTTCCACATCCTGTTTCCTGCGATCACCATCGGTCTCGCCAGCTACCTGGTGGTGCTGGAGGGCATGTGGCTGCGCACCAAAAACGACGTCTGGCGATCGTTGTACCACTTCTGGCTAAAGATATTTGCCGTTAACTTCGGCATGGGCGTCGTTTCCGGGCTGGTGATGGCGTACCAGTTTGGCACCAACTGGAGCGGGTTCTCCCAGTTCGCGGGCAGCATTACCGGCCCGCTTCTGACTTATGAGGTGTTAACCGCTTTCTTCCTGGAGGCCGGATTCCTTGGCGTCATGATGTTCGGCTGGAACAAGGTCGGCCCAGGGCTGCACTTCTTTTCGACCTGCATGGTGGCGCTCGGCACGCTGATGTCGACCTTCTGGATCCTCGCCTCCAACAGCTGGATGCATACGCCGCAGGGTTTCACTATCGAAAACGGGCAGGTGATCCCGCAGGACTGGCTGGCGATCGTCTTTAACCCCTCCTTCCCGTACCGTCTTATTCATATGGCTATCGCCGCGTTCCTGAGCAGCGCGCTGTTTGTCGGCGCGTCGGCCGCCTGGCATCTGCTGCGCGGTAACGATACGCCCGCCGTTCGCACCATGTTTTCGATGGCGATGTGGATGGCGCTGCTGGTCGCCCCGATCCAGGCGGTGGTGGGCGATATGCACGGCCTGAACACGCTTGAGCATCAGCCAGCCAAAATCGCCGCTATTGAGGGTCACTGGGAAAATCCGCCCGGCGAGGCCACCCCGCTGCTGCTGTTTGGCCTGCCGGATATGGAGGAAGAGCGCACCAAATACGGTCTGGAGATCCCCGCGCTCGGTAGCCTGATTCTGACGCACAGCCTGGATAAACAGGTCCCGGCGCTGAAAGACTTCCCGAAAGAGGATCGACCCAACTCGACCATCGTTTTCTGGTCGTTCCGCATTATGGTAGGGATGGGGCTGCTGATGATTACCCTCGGTCTGCTCAGCCTCTGGCTACGCTATCGCCATCGACTTTACCACTCGCGTCCGTTCCAGTGGTTTGCCCTCTGCATGGGGCCTGCGGGGCTGGTCGCGCTGCTTGCCGGCTGGGTGACCACCGAAGTAGGCCGTCAGCCGTGGGTTGTCTATGGCTACCTGCGCACCATCGACGCGGTATCGCTGCACAGCACCCTGCAGATGAGCATTAGCCTGCTGGCGTTCTTCGTCGTCTACTCATCCGTATTTGGCGTGGGCTATGTTTATCTCATCCGGCTGATTAAGAAAGGTCCTCAGCCCGTTGATACGCTGACGTCAAACACCTCGGGCACGCCTGCCCGTCCGCTGTCAGCCGCGGAGTCTGTTCCGGAAGAGGAGAGAATCTGATGGGCGTCGATATCTCAGTGATTTGGTTTGCCATCATCGTGTTTGCCACGCTGATGTATATCATTATGGACGGCTTCGATCTGGGGATTGGCCTGCTGTTTAACTTCGTGGGCGATGCCAAAGAGCGCGATGTGATGGTCAACAGCGTGGCGCCCGTCTGGGACGGCAACGAGACCTGGCTGGTGCTCGGCGGCGCGGGGCTGTTCGGCGCGTTTCCGCTGGCCTATGCGGTGATCATTGATGCGCTGACCATCCCCCTCACCGCGATGCTGATCGGCCTCATCTTTCGCGGCGTTGCCTTTGAGTTCCGCTTCAAAGCCACCCCTTCACACCGCAAATTCTGGGACTACTCCTTTGCCGGCGGCTCCCTGCTCGCCACCTTCAGCCAGGGCGTGGTGGTGGGCGCCGTGATCAACGGCTTTGACGTGGAGGGCCGACGTTTTGTCGGCTCTTCGCTGGACTGGCTCACGCCTTTCAACCTCTTCTGCGGCATCGGTCTGGTCGTCGCCTACACGCTGCTGGGCACCACCTGGCTCATCATGAAAAGCGAAGGCGCGCTGCAACAACGCATGCGCGAACTGACCCGCCACGTGCTGCTGGCGCTGATGGTGGTTATCGCGGTGGTCAGCGTCTGGACGCCGCTCGGCTGGCAGTACGTCGCCGACCGCTGGTTTACCCTGCCCAACTTCTTCTGGTTCCTGCCGGTTCCGCTGCTGGTCGGGATCTTCAGCGTGCTGATCTGGCGCCTGACCCGCAATCCGGCCAGCCACGCGCGCCCTTTCCTGCTGACGCTGGGGCTGATCTTCCTCGGTTTCAGCGGACTGGGTATCAGCCTCTGGCCGAACATTATTCCGCCGCGTATCACTCTGTGGGAGGCCGCGGCCCCGCCTGCCAGCCAGCTGTTTATGCTGGTTGGAACGTTACTGATTATTCCGGTGATCCTGGTGTACACCGCCTGGAGCTACTACGTGTTCCGGGGCAAGGTTTCGGATACTGAAGGCTATCACTGAGGCTCGCTATGACGGACTGGCATACACGGGCCATTATTTACCAGATTGATACCGCACTCTTTTATGATTTGAACGGCGATGGCTGCGGGGATATCGCCGGGATAACGGCCAAGCTGCGGTACATTCGCCGCATGGGGGCGACGGTTATCTGGATCACCCCGTTTTATCTCACGCCCTTTCTCGATGAAGGCTATGACGTCAGCGACCATCTCCAGGTGGATCCCCGCTTCGGAAAGCTGGCCGATATCATCGCCTTTATCGAACAGGCCCGCGAGCTGGGCATGCAGGTCATTATTGAACTGCTGATCCAGCACACCTCTGACGCGCATCCCTGGTTCCAGCAGGCCCGCCGTAACCCGGCGTCACCCTATCGGGATTACTACCTCTGGTCAGATAGTGACGACGACGATACGCCCCCCATGTTTCCCGGCGTGGAGGAGAGCATCTGGACCTGGGACGACGAAGCGGGACAATACTACCGGCACATGTTCTATCGCCACGAACCGGACCTGAACCTGACCTCACCCGCGGTGCTGAAAGAGATTGAGAACATCATCCTCTTCTGGCTCAAACTGGGCGTGTCGGGGTTCCGCCTGGATGCCGCCTCCCACCTGACCACGCTGGCGGGAAATGGTGATGAAAAAAAGGGTCTGTGGATCCTCGAACACATGCGCCGTCTGATTGAGGAGCATAATCCGGACGCGATCCTGCTGGGTGAAGTGGACGTCGAGGTGGAGGCCTATCAGGACTACTTTGGCAATAATGACCGCCTGAATCTGGTGCTCAATTTCTGGCTCAACAAGTATTTTTACGTCAGCCTGGCCCGCAAAAGCGCCCGTCCGCTGCGCAACGCGGTGAAGAAAATGATCGTCCCGCCCGATTCATGCTGTTTTGCCAACTGGCTGCGCAATCACGACGAGCTGGATCTGGAGGGCATCAGCCAGAAAGACAAACAGTTTGTCCTCGATACCTTCGCCCCTGATGAGGAGATGAACGTCTATCAGCGCGGGATCCGCCGCCGCCTGGCACCGATGCTCAACGGCGATCTGAAGCGGCTGGCGTTCTGCCACGCGGTACTCTTTTCCCTGCCCGGCGTTCCGGTGATGCGCTATGGCGATGAGATCGGCATGGGGGATGACCTCGATCTGGAGGAGCGCTACGCTGTGCGCACCCCCATGCAGTGGGCGGGATCGCAAGGCGGCGGTTTTTCGGCAGCCGACCCGGAAAAATTTATCGCGCCGATTATCGACCGCGGCCCTTACCGCTATCAAAAAATCAACGTCGCTGATTCGCTGCTCCACCGCAACTCGCTCCTGCACCGCATCATTGATATCGCCAATACCCGCTCGGAGTTCCCCGAAATTGCCGTTGCGCCCTTTCGGCTCCTCACGATCGATAGTGACGCGGTGCTGGGGATCTATTACGAGACCGAAGAACGCAGCATCCTGACCTTTGTTAACTTCAGTGACCAGCCGGTGCAGTTCACCGTGAAGGGGATCCGCAACACGACCTGGACCGCCTGTCTCGCGGACAAACGCTACGATGACGCGCTGGTTTGCGGTAAAACCGTCGAGCTCAGCCTTGGCGGCTACGGCTATCGCTGGTTCTGGACGCACCGCAGCGCGCTGCGCTGATTACGGTTTCCGGCGGGTTATCAAACGCGTCAACACAATACCCGCCACCGCAAGGGCCCCTAACGCCACTTTGCCCGGCATACCGGAGGTCACGGACGACGCGCGGGTTTTCGCTTCGTCAGTGAAACGGCCATGGATTTTGTGCAGGTCGTTAACCGGCTGGTCGAGATAATCCCGGCGGTCCGGCGCGTTCAGATCGTCGGTCATCTGACCTTCCCAGGCTTTCTTCACCATCAGCCTGTCCAGAAAACCCGGGAAGAGGAACTGCCCGACAATCGACTGAATGGTGCTGCTGCCTACCCACAGCTCGCGCACCGGCTTTTGCGCAACCCTGAAGATGGCGCTGGCGGCGACTTCAGGCTCGAACACCGGCGGTACCGGCCGCATTGCCCACGCGAACTTGTTCCTTGCCCATTCGAACTGCGGCGTATTGAGCCCCGGCATCTGCACCATCGAAAGCTGAACCCGGCTGTTCTCATGCATCAGCTCGGTGCGCACCGCATCGGTAAACCCGCGGATCGCCGCTTTGGCCCCGCAGTAGGCGGACTGCAGAGGAATGGAACGGTAGGCCAGCGCGGACCCTACCTGAATAATCACGCCCCTGTCGCGCGGAACCATAAGCTCAAGCGCCGCGCGGGTGCCGTTCACGTAGCCGAGGTATGTCACCTCGGTCACGCGCCGAAACTCGTCCGGCGTAAGGGTACGAAACGGTGCCAGCACGGCCCCCATGGCGTTGTTGACCCAGACATCAATCGCACCGAGGCGATACTCAATCTCGTTAGCCGCATCCACCACCGCCTGACTGTCGGCGACGTCCGCCTGCACGGCGTGCGCATTTACGCCGAAGCGGCGCAACTCTTCCTGGGTGGAGTGCAGGCTGGCTTCATCACGGGCGATGAGACCCACATCGTAACCTGCTTTTGCGAAGCGCAGCGCCGTGGCTTTTCCCACGCCCGCCGTCCCACCGGTAATCACTATGACAGCCATAGAACCTCCACGTGAACTCAACCGTTATGCCCGTCCGACAATGTTGTTACCAGCTCTGCCAGCGAAAAATGCACCGCTTTTTCCACCACGTCTTGACAGTCTCCGGAGAAAAGCACGGTACGGGTTTTCGTCTCGCCACGTATGTTCCACGCAAAACAGACCGTCCCCGCCGCCGTGCCGTCGTCGCCCCCTTCCGGACCAGCGTATCCGCTGATGGCGATGCTGATATCCGCCTGGGCAATGTCGCGGATGCTGGCGGCCATCTCGGTCACCGTCTGTTCGCTGACGGCGGTATAGCGCGCCAGCGTTTCAGGACGCACGCCGAGGATCCGCGCTTTCGCGGCATCGCTGAACACCACCAGCCCGACATCATAAAAATCGGCCGTGTTCTCTTCAGCGCAGAGCGCCACCGAGAGCTTTCCCCCGGTGCAGGATTCCGCCGTGGTTAAGCGCAGCCCGGCATCGGTTAACTTGCTCGCCAGTTTTTTTGTCAGTTCACCGACGGTGTAATGGTTATCGTGCAAAAGATTGCTCATCTTGCCGCCTCTTATTTCTCGAAAGGAATGATTGAAATATGTCCATTGCGCTCAAGTATGGCATATTTAATTTGGCTTATTTCGGTAATGCCATTATTCTGACGCGCGGAAACCAGAATATCATCGCAAGAGACATCGACCTTTTTGAGTTTATCCGCCAGGGGAACGCCGTTTTCCACCAGAATCACGGGAGTGCCGTCCAGAATATTCTCTACCGGGGAAAAATATTTTTTCATAAGGCCAAAAATAATATCCACTACCACCAGGGTGGTAATCGTAATCATCGCGCCGGTGACGGAAAAATCCTGCCCCAGAAGGGCCTGCTGCGTGGCTTCACTAATTATCAGGAGAAGAATGAGATCAAAGCTGGTCATCTGCAGCAGCGCGCGTCGCCCGGCCACTTTAAATACCACCACGAGGAACAGATAAATCGCCAGCGCACGAAAGACCATATCCATATCAGCCTCCTACGGGTAAATAAATTGCCAGAGGGTGATCTCCGGCTCGTTGTTTACGCGGATGACCGAGTTCCATTTACCGGCGCGGGACGGTGTGGTAAAGAGTAATACCGAAAAGTTGTCCGTCTTTTTCAGGTTGTGATAAACAAAATAGAGGCTATTTCCGTGGCTGAACATGGCGTCCGGCTGGGGCCAGACGCTGCCTGGATCATACGCCTCGCTACTCTCGCTGGTGACGCTGAGGGTATAGGTCCCCTCCGTTTTCACCGGAAACGCAAGCTGCATCCGTGTCTCCGTCTCCCGCCGCCCGAAGCGCTCATAGTTTATGGTCAGCGACTTAGCGGAATTTGTTTTTACCGTATCGCTGACTATTCCGCTTGAAAACAGACCGGCAATGGCGGCAACGATAATACCTAACAGAACAATAAACCCCACCTGACGAAACGCGTATTCAAACGTCAGCAAGCGATACCTTTCCTCAATCCCGGGTAACTTTTCATTTTCTTGCTTCATGGCCATCGTCACCGTTTCGCTTATTATCCGAAAATTATGATTTCTAACGCGAATGTTTTTAGGACTTATCACATTTGCCACATAAAGGAATAGCAACAATACTTAATAAGTCAAGACACCGAAAATGAAGGATATCCGATGAAATTATCGCTTATTTCCGCTTTTTTGATATTTCTGGTTCCGGCCGCATGGGCAGATAATAACGGCGGGTTACAAAAAGGTGAAGCCCCGCCGCCGCCCCACGCGCTGGATAGCGGATATCGCGGAACCGATGATGCGCGTATTATGACCATCGATCAGGCAAAACAACTGCACGACGGTGCGACCATTTCATTACGCGGTAATCTTATTGACGGTAGCGGCGATAAGTTTGTATTTCAGGATAAAACCGGAAAAATCGACGTTATTATTCCCCAGGCAGTCTTCGACGGCAGAACGGTAAAACCCGACCAGATGATCAGCATCAACGGTTCGCTTGATAAAAAATCATCTCCTGCCGTCGTCCGTGTCGATCGTTTGCAGAAATAATTCAGCGAAGCGTTAACGCTGCAGTTATCCATCAAATCTCACCCCTTGGCTTAAGGAGTCAGCTATGAGTGATACCCAACAACGTACGAACGCTTACCCGCAACCCCCGTTCCCGGAACAGCCACAGACGCCACCGGGACTGGCATCCGAAATGCAGCCTGTACCCGACCACGGGGAAACTAGCTACAAAGGGCATGGCCGCCTGGCCGGTAAAAAAGCGCTGATCACCGGCGGTGACTCGGGTATCGGTCGCGCAGTGGCCATCGCCTATGCCCGCGAAGGTGCAGACGTGGCCATTAACTACCTGCCTGAAGAGGAAAAAGACGCCGCGGAGGTCATCGATCTGATCAAAGCCGAAGGCCGGAATGCCGTCGCGCTGCCGGGGGACGTTCGGGACGAAACCTTCTGCCAGAATCTGGTCGAAGAAGCCGTCTCGAAGCTGGGCGGGCTGGATATTCTGGTCAATAACGCCGGTCGTCAGCAGTTCCGTGAATCCCTTGAAGAGCTGACTACCGAAGATTTTGACGCGACGTTTAAAACCAACGTCTATGCCCCCTTCTGGATCACGAAGGCGGCGCTGCGCCACCTGAAAGCCTCGTCCGTTATCATTAATACCTCCTCCGTTCAGGCCGTGAAGCCGAGCCCGGTGCTGCTGGACTACGCCCAGACCAAAGCCTGCCTGGCGGTATTTACCAAATCCTTAGCCAAGCAGCTGGGTCCGAAAGGCATTCGCGTCAACGCGGTCGCTCCCGGACCTTACTGGACGGTGCTGCAATCCAGCGGTGGCCAGCCGATGGAAAAAGTGAAGGAGTTTGGCGGCGATACCCCGCTGGGACGTCCGGGTCAGCCCGTCGAGATTGCCCCGCTGTACGTCACGCTGGCCTCGGATGAATGTTCATTTACCTCCGGCCAGGTATGGTGTTCTGACGGCGGTGACGGCGTGATCTAACCCCTTAACCCTCCCTCTCTGCAGTGAGCAATAAATGAACAAGGATGTTCACATTTCTTCCCCTGCCGAAAAACATGTTGTAACTCAAACAGATCAAATGTTAAAAATATTTTGCTATCAAGTTATCAAAATTAAACAACTTAGCTTGTCACCCGCATCGCTCTGTTTTTAACATCGCCTATGGAAAAAAATGGTCTGTTCAGTCAGCGCATACGCTTGCGCCATTTGCATACATTTGTGGCCGTCGCTCAACAGGGAACGCTGGGGCGTGCGGCTGAAACTCTTAACCTGAGCCAGCCTGCGCTCTCGAAAACCCTCAACGAGCTTGAACAGCTGACCGGCGCCCGTCTTTTTGACCGGGGTCGGCTGGGGGCGCAGCTTACCATCGTGGGCGAACAGTTCCTTACGCACGCCGTCAAAGTGCTGGATGCGCTCAATACCGCAGGCCAGTCGCTGCATCGAAAAGAAGAACACACCAGCGAGGTCGTCCGCGTCGGGGCCCTGCCCACCGCCGCGCTGGGCATTCTTCCGCCGGTGATTGGCCAGTTCCACAAGCAGCAACGGCATACCACGATCCAGGTTGCCACCATGAATAACACCATGCTGCTCGCGGGACTGAAATCGGGCGAGCTGGATATCGGGATTGGCCGCATGTCCGACCCTGAACTGATGGGCGGTCTCAATTACGAGCTGCTGTTCCTGGAATCCCTGAAGCTGGTGGTTCGTCCCGATCACCCTCTGCTGCAGGACACGGTGACGTTAAGCCGCGTCATGGAGTGGCCGGTCGTGGTGTGCCCGAAAGGGACCGTCCCGCGTCAGACCGCCGAAACCTTGCTGCAAATGCAGGGGTGTACGCTGCCCTCAGGGTGTATCGAAACGCTGTCAGCCTCGCTTTCACGCCAGCTCACCCTCGACTATGACTACGTCTGGTTCGTTCCCTCCGGCGCGGTAAAAGATGATTTGCGCCAGGGCACGCTGACCGCTCTCCCCGTAACGGCCCCAGGCGCTGGTGAACCTATCGGCATTTTGACCCGTGTAGATACCCCGCTTTCCACCGGCGCGCAAACGCTGCTGAGCGCCATCCGTAAATCGATGCCGGTTTAATATCCCTCACCCTAGCCCTCTCCCCTGAAGGGGCGAGGGAACAGACCTGCGCGTTAATCAAATAATGCGAAATCATTCATTAACAATTGCGTAAAGCAATTTAACAGTTTTATCATAGCCGTGAATTCACCAAATGGTTCACAAACGGTTTGATAAAAACGAATTCACCCGTACCAATCATCAATCCCACCGCATTTATTACCCAACTGGTACATACCCGACACGGCGGCGGGATCTAAAGGAGAGAGAAATGGCATTTGGCAGCGCGCCACGTGGAATACCGCGTATTCTGCAGTGGCTTCTTGCCGGACTGATGATGCTCATCGGTCTGGCGGTCGGCGGGTTGGGCTTTAAGCTCGCCACCGTAGGCGGGAGTAGTTACTTCCTGATAATGGGCGTGGCAATGGTGATTGCCGCGATCCTGATTTTCCTCAACCGCACCAGCGGGATCCTGCTTTACGGCATCGCGTTTATTGCCTCGCTGTTCTGGGCGGTAAGCGATGCGGGCTGGGATTTCTGGCCGCTCTTCTCCCGCCTGTTTACCTTTGCCGTGCTGGCGTTCCTGTGCGCCATCGTCTGGCCCTTCCTGCGTGCGGCAAACCACACTGCACCAAACAAAGCCCCCGCTTTTGGCGTCGCGGCGCTGCTCGCGGTGGCCATGCTGGTCAGCCTCGGCTGGATGTTTAAGCCGCAAACCCTTGTGGCAGCGAACGAGCCCGTGCCGGTGAAACCCGTCGCACCCGGCGAGCAGCAAAAGAACTGGGAGCACTGGGGCAACACCACCCACGGCGACCGCTTCGCCGCGCTGGATCAGATTAACAAGCAAAACGTCAGCTCGCTGAAAGTCGCGTGGGTTGCGCACACCGGCGATATTCCGCAGAGCAACGGCTCGGGTGCGGAAGATCAGAACACGCCGCTGCAGATTGGCGACACGCTGTATGTCTGTACGCCGTACAGTAAAGTGCTGGCGCTGGACGTGGATTCCGGTAAAGAAAAATGGCGTTATGATTCGAAAGCCACCGCGCCGAACTGGCAGCGCTGCCGCGGTCTGGGCTACTTTGAAGATCATGAAAACGTGACAGCGTCACAGACCGGAACATCGCCAGCGGCATGCCCTCGCCGCCTGTTCCTGCCCACCACCGATGCCCGTCTGATTGCCATTAACGCGGATAACGGCAAGGTCTGCGACGACTTTGGCGATCACGGCACCGTGGATCTGAGCGTCGGCATGGGTGAGATTAAGCCCGGATATTATCAGCAGACCTCCACGCCGCTGGTGGCCGGGAACGTCGTTGTCGTCGGCGGTCGCGTCGCGGATAACTACTCGACCGGCGAGCCGCCGGGCGTGGTTCGCGCCTACGACGTTCACACCGGTAAGCTGGCCTGGGCGTGGGATCCGGGTAATCCGAACCTGACCGGCCTGCCGCCGGAAGGCCAGACCTACACCCGCGGCACGCCGAACGTCTGGTCAGCGATGTCCTACGACGCCAAACTGAACCTGATCTACCTGCCAACCGGCAACGCCACGCCAGACTTCTGGGCGGGCGAGCGTACCGCGCTGGACGATAAGTACAGTTCCTCCATCGTCGCCGTCGACGCGGCCACCGGCCAGGTCCGCTGGCATTTCCAGACCACCCACCACGACCTGTGGGACTTTGACCTGCCTTCCCAGCCGCTGCTGTACGACCTGCCTGACGGCAAGGGCGGCACCACGCCTGTGCTGGTGCAGACCAGCAAGCAGGGCATGATCTTCATGCTTAACCGCGAAACCGGCAAGCCGGTGGCGAAGGTCGAGGAACGCCCTGTCCCGGCGGGTAACGTTGAAGGTGAACGCTACTCCCCAACCCAGCCGTACTCTGTTGGCATGCCGATGATTGGCAACCAGACGCTGACCGAGTCCGACATGTGGGGCGCGACGCCAGTCGACCTGCTGCTGTGCCGCATTCAGTTTAAAGAGATGCGTCATCAGGGCGTCTTCACTCCACCGGGTCTTGACCGTTCCCTGCAGTTCCCTGGCTCACTCGGCGGGATGAACTGGGGCAGCGTCTCCGTTGACCCGAACAACAGCCTGATGTTCGTCAACGATATGCGTCTGGGTCTGGCAAACTACATGGTGCCGCGCGCGAACGTGGCGAAAGATGCCAGCGGCATCGAGATGGGGATTGTCCCGATGGACGGCACGCCGTTCGGTGCGATGCGCGAGCGCTTCCTGTCGCCGCTGGGCATTCCGTGCCAGAAGCCGCCGTTTGGCACCATGTCGGCCGTTGACCTGAAAACCGGCAAGCTGGTGTGGCAGGTTCCTGTTGGCACGGTGGAAGATACCGGCCCGCTGGGCATTCGCATGCACATGCCAATCCCAATCGGCATGCCGACGCTTGGGGCATCGCTCTCGACCCAGTCTGGCCTGCTGTTCTTTGCCGGCACCCAGGATTTCTACCTGCGCGCGTTTGATACCGCCACCGGGAAAGAGATCTGGAAAGACCGCCTGCCGGTCGGCAGCCAGTCCGGCCCGATGACCTACGTGTCGCCGAAAACCGGTAAGCAGTACATCATCATTAACGCCGGTGGCGCCCGCCAGTCGCCGGATCGCGGTGATTACGTTATCGCGTACGCGTTACCTGACAAGAAATAAGATGTGAAAAAGGGACCGAAAGGTCCCTTTTTTTTGCCCGGTGGCGCTACGCTTACGCGGGCCTACAAATACAAGTAGGTCGGGTAAGGCGAAGCCGCCACCCGACAAAACACGCGACTCAGAACGTCTCCCAGTTATCCCCCGAAACTGTCGCCGCCGGGCGCAACGGCGCGCTCGTCGCCACTGGCGCTGACGCCACCGCGCGGTTCGGCTTCGCACCGCTCAGACGAAACGCCCCAACCGCCTCGGTCAGACGCGCGCCCTGTTCTTCCAGAGAAGCCGCCGCTGCGGAGGCTTCTTCCACCAGCGAGGCGTTCTGCTGGGTCACTTTATCCATCTCCGAAATCGCCTGGCTCACCTGGACGATACCGCGACTCTGCTCATCGGACGCCGCGGCAATCTCCAGCATGATGTCGGTGACGCGCTTCACCGCGTCGACGATCTCATTCATGGTGTTACCGGCGGCAACAACTTCACCGGACCCCTGATCGATCAGCGAAACCGATTCGTTGATCAGGCTTTCGATCTCTTTTGCGGCATTCGCACTGCGGCTTGCCAGGGTGCGCACTTCACTGGCCACCACGGCAAATCCGCGCCCCTGTTCACCCGCCCGCGCCGCTTCTACCGCCGCGTTAAGCGCCAGGATATTGGTCTGGAAGGCAATGCTGTTAATCACGGCGGTGATTTCAGAGATCTTCTTCGAGCTGCTGGAGATATTGCCCATGGTTTTCACCACGCCGGAGACCATCTGGCCGCCGCGGGTGGCTTTCCCGGAGGCATCTTCCGCCAGCTTGCTGGCATGATGGGCGTTATCCGCGTTCTGCTTCACCGTCGCGGTCAGCTGTTCCATGCTGGCGGCGGTCTGCTCGATGGCGGCAGCCTGCTGCTCGGTGCGGGACGAGAGATCGGTGTTACCGGCAGAAATTTCGCTGGTGCCACGGTAAATCTCCTCCGCCCCCTGACGCACGGTGCCGACCGTTTTTTCAAGCGAGTGCTGCATGGTTTGCAGATCCCGCGTCAGGCGGCCAATTTCGCTGCGCCCGGCCACGTCGTCCGGCATCGTCAGGTCGCCCTTAGCGATATTCTCGATACGTTTCGCTGCCCGCTGCAGCGGATTGATTACCGTGCGGCGCAGCACGACAAAGGTCATCGCCGTCAGCACCAGCGCCAGCGCAAACGCGCCCACCATAAACATCAGGCCCAGCTGCGTGCGGCTGTGCGCCTGCGCCGTTAGCGCATTGGCACGGTCGGTACGGATCTTAATCGCCTTCAGCAGTACGGCGTTGTACGCGTCGTCCAGCGGACGCGCCGTTTCGTTTTCGTGGTTGATGATCGCCTCGAACATGCCGTTTTTGGCGAATTTGACCATCGGCTGCATGCCCGCGATATAGGCGTCATACCGGGTCTTAAGCTCCGCATCCAGCGCTGCGCCCTCGGCGGTACGCACGGCGCGATTCATGTAGGCGGTAAAGCTCTCCTGAGACTGCTTAATGCGCGTTTCCGCCTCGCTGATGTTCTGCTTCATCGCAT
The DNA here is from genome assembly GCF_020733125.1 of Enterobacter cloacae complex sp. 2021EL-01169. Classification (NCBI taxonomy): domain Bacteria; kingdom Pseudomonadati; phylum Pseudomonadota; class Gammaproteobacteria; order Enterobacterales; family Enterobacteriaceae; genus Enterobacter; species Enterobacter cloacae complex sp. 2021EL-01169. Next base: position 51,500 of record NZ_JAJFTC010000011.1, on the reverse strand, counting down.
CCATCTCTGCGATACGGCTTGCCGCACCGGCGTGGATCAGATTGATACGCGCGGTTCGCAGATGGTTTGAGCTGTTCGACAGCCCCATACGCACCTGAATTTCGGATGTGACATCCTGCTGATCGTTATCGGCCTGCAGCAGGAAATACCCTGCCAGACCCGAGCTCAAGGCAAACAGAAGAATAATGCCACCGAGAATGGAGGAAAACAGCGGAACCAGCCTGATGTGATGCAAGAAGCCCAGCTTGCGCTGCGCCAGCATCGAAGTAGTGTTGTCCATGACCGTCGACTCTCTTGTAGGTAAGATGCGTAAAAACACGCCTGTTAAATAGTCATCGGCACGGCAGAGATTTAGATTACGGCTAAAAACGCCGCACTGGTCACACTTTAGAGAAGATTATTAAAGAAATGCCAGCGGCGAAAAACCGCTGGCAGAAGAGTTACTTGTCGCCGAAATGGATAACGGTACGGATGGATTTTCCTTCGTGCATCAGATCAAACGCCTCGTTGATCTGCTCCAGCGGTAAGCGGTGGGTAATGAACGGATCGAGCTGAATCTTGCCGACCATCGCATCTTCAACCATACCCGGAAGCTGGGTACGGCCCTTCACGCCGCCAAACGCGGAACCGCGCCATACGCGCCCGGTGACCAGCTGGAATGGACGGGTTTTAATCTCCTGGCCCGCACCGGCCACGCCAATGATGATGCTCTCGCCCCAGCCTTTGTGGCAGCACTCCAGCGCGGAACGCATCACGTTGACGTTGCCGATACACTCGAAGCTGAAGTCCACGCCGCCGTCGGTCATCTCAACGATGACGTCCTGAATCGGCTTCTCGTGATCTTTCGGGTTCACGAAATCGGTCGCGCCCATTTCACCCGCCAGCCTGAATTTCTCCGGGTTGGTATCGACCGCGATGATACGACCGGCCTTCGCCTGCACCGCGCCCTGAATCACCGCCAGACCAATGCCGCCGAGACCGAACACCGCCACGGTATCGCCCTCTTTGACTTTTGCGGTGTTATGCACCGCGCCAATACCGGTGGTCACGCCGCAGCCCAGCAGGCAGACTTTATCCAGCGGCGCCTGCGGGTTCACCTTCGCCAGCGAGATCTCCGCGCAAACGGTGTATTCGCTGAAGGTGCTGGTGCCCATGTAGTGATAAACCGGCTCGCCGTTGTACGAGAAACGGGTCGTCCCGTCGGGCATCAGCCCTTTCCCCTGGGTGGCGCGAACGGCCTGGCAGAGGTTAGTTTTGCCGGATTTACAGAACTTACACTCGCCGCATTCCGCGGTGTACAACGGGATCACGTGATCGCCCGGCTTCAGGCTGGTCACGCCCTCGCCCACTTCCACCACAATCCCGCCGCCTTCATGGCCGAGCACCGCCGGGAAGACGCCTTCCGGGTCGTCGCCCGAGAGCGTAAACGCATCGGTATGACATACGCCGGTATGGGTGATTTTGATCAGCACTTCGCCTTTCTTCGGCGGTGCCACGTCAATTTCAACGATTTTGAGCGGCTGGCCGGGGCCAAATGCAACTGCAGCGCGAGATTTCATATGTCTTCCCTTCTTGTCAGGTATGTGGATTTATTTTAGATAAGAGCGCAGTAAATGGCCGACTTCCGCCATACGAACGGCACGCTGATCCGGCGTGGTGTCCCCCGCTACCAGCTCATCTTTGAGGTGAATTTCAACCATTTCGCCCATCAGGCCATTGGCAGCCCCGCGCACGGCGGCAATTTGCTGCAGGATGGCCAGACAGGGGTCGCCGGACTCCAGCGCGCGTTCCAGGGCATCAACCTGGCCCCGAATGCGGCGGACGCGGGTAAGAATACGTTTTTTATCTTCGGGTGAATGCGGCATACGCCCTCCTGATACTATAGGGGGGTATGGTACCTATTTTGTTACCGCTGTGTAAACCTAAAGATTAGAGGGTTGAGGTTTTGTACAAAACTCGGGGGAGGCATTGAATACGCCAGATAACGAAGCAAAATAAAAAAGCGTAAAGTCTCATCCTGATAAGCCGATAAAAACAGGGTCTTTTTTTTATATAGGGATATTACATGCGTAAACTCATCTCCTCCATTGGGCTCATAGCAGGTATGGCTGTAGCCACACCCACGGTTCACGCCAGCACGTTGACACAAACGTTGACCCGCTGCGACTCAACCTTATTCAACGAGATTTATCATCAGCGAGCCAAACTCAGTCGCGTAGCCCCCTTAACGCTTAACAAGCATTCGCAGGCCTGGTTCAAAGCCCCTGAAGACGGCAATCGCACCATCTGGTTTGCTCAACCGCTGCATGAATTAAATCTGACGGTATCGGGATATTACCTGCAAACCAGCAATCTCGATGAAATCAATTACGGTAAGTACTATTACTGGGGACTCATTTTCAAAGAGTCACAAGAAGAAGTGATGTCCAGACTTGATCATTTGTCCTGGAAAAAGGCGGGAGATGATTATGTTTCTCAGACGATGATTAAAATCAACCCAAACAGTGACTGGGAAGACAACGCGCAGGCGGTGTCAGGTATTGCTCCTGCAAAAGAAAGTACCGAAAAGCTGTTAATGCTCAGCAAAAGCAAAGACGGGACATTATTGCTCTGTACCGTTCAGGGAAATGTAACGCCTGACATGCTGACGAGATTACGACCTGATTTATCCGCAGGGGATGCGAAATGAAAAAGCTAACATGGCTGTTATTACTTATGCTGACAGGTTGTACCGGGACAAGTAAACCCCAGCCCCAGTCTCCCCCCAAGCCACCGGCAGGCGTCATAAAAATCCTTGAAGATAAAAGAATTGCTTCGTATATCGATTTTCGGGTGATTTCAACTTATCAGGGTAACGACCGCTTACGCCGCTTTTATTTCATCAATAACTACGCCGAGAAGACACTCATTATAAAAAATCCTCCCGTCTACATAGCGAGCTCACGGGCAATCGACGTGATTAACTGCGACAAAAACCAGCGTGCCGTTATGGCGCGAACCTATTTTTCGAAACCGTTCGCGGAAGGCGATGTCGTACATGTGACACAGGATGTGGGACAATGGGAAAGTTACCCGAAAGACTCTCTTTTTGGGATAATAGCGGAAAGCATGTGCAGTATTCCCGTTGAAAAACTCAAGCCAGAGCCAGCGAAAGATAATCGAAAACCGTTACTGGATGAATAAAATCTTCAGGACCTAAGCTTCTATGGACAGACTCGCTCTGCTCTATATTAAAGCGCGGGCTGGGCTGTCCGCTAACAAATAGCCTACCGTCCCCTGACAGCCTGCGCCAGCATCTGCAGTTCCTCCTTCAGCCAGCGCGTTGCGCCCCGCTGGGCGCTGCGTTTATGCGAGTAAATTTTCACTTCAAACGTGCGTATCGAGAACGGTAAAGGAAAAATCCTCAGGCCTGCTGCCGTAACCAGCTTCTCAGCGGCGTAACGAGGAATGGCCATCAGCAGGTCACTTTCCGCTACGATAAACGGTGCGCTGAGCATCGACGGCGTTTTGATCGCGATTTGTCGGGTATAGCCCAGTTGCTCAAGCCGTACGTCAAGAACGCCCTGCTTCTCATTCCATGGCGTCACCACCAGGTGTCGGGCCGCGAGATACTCCTCCAGCGTCAGCCGCGTCCGGCGCGCGTTGCTGATGACCACATACTCATCTTCAAACCAGCCGATCTCTTCCAGTTCCGGATGACGGATATCCTCCGGCGTGCTGAAACCCAGCGCCAGATCCACCTCGCCCGCCAGCAGTTCCGTCAGCGCCGGGCTGTGCGGCAGATAGCGCAATTCAAAGCGTAAACCCGGGGCTGTAAGCTGCAGCCTGTGCATCAGAGCCGGAAAAATGCACAGCGCGGTAAAGTCCGTTATCGCAATCTGAAGGCTCTCCGTACTGCTGGCTGCATCAAACTCCGGCTGCGGAGTCAGCTCATGATTCAGGAACGACAGTGCGGAAGCAATCGAAGGCGCGAGCTGAGAAGCATACACGCTGGGGGACATGCGGTGCCCTTCGCGGAAGAACAGCGGGTCATTCAGGGTGGCACGCAGACGCGACAGCGCATGGCTGAGCGCGGATGTGCTCATCGCCAGCTCGTCAGCGGCCAGCCGAACGGAGCGGTGGCGGTAAATCGCGTCGAAAACGGGCAGCAGGTTTAAATCAAGACGTCTCAGGGCCGGATGCATAATATTCATCATTTGTTGATTTCATTGCACTTAATTCTTCAGACAATACGCCGTATGCTTAACGCAATCAATCAAGACGCACGCTAAAAAGCAGGAAAAACAATGAGCATCACCCTTCGTCAGGCACGCCCCGAAGATGCGGCAGCCATTTACGCCATGATTTATGAGCTGGCGGTGTATGAAAAAGCCCCGGAAGAAGTGGTTACCACGCCGGAGGAGATCCGGGAAACGCTCTTTGGCGCAGGTACTAAAACCGAAGCGCTGATCGCGGAGTGTGAAGGCAAGATCGCCGGCTATGCCGTGTTCTTCACCAGCTATTCAACCTGGCTTGGCCGCAACGGGATTTATATGGAAGATCTGTATGTTTCCCCAGCTTATCGCGGCCTGGGGGCGGGAAAAGCACTGCTGAAACATATCGCCCAGCTCGCCGTACAACGGCAGTGCGGTCGCCTTGAATGGAGCGTGCTGGACTGGAACCAGCCCGCCATCGATTTTTATCTGAGCATTGGCGCGCTCCCGCAGTCCGAATGGGTGCGCTACCGTCTTGACGGAGAAGCGTTGCTCAAATTTGCCGAATAGCGTCACGTCATACCCGAGAAGATCCCGCCCCGCGGGATCGCGCTTTCCTGCGTCGATCCCGTCTCAACAGATTATGAATTTATGCTACCCTTCCATAAATTTCATAAACATAGTGCAGAACGCCATGACGACAGCCCCTTTTATCCGCCCTCAACTCACCCTGCCAAACGGCGCTGACAAACTGCTGCTGCACTCCTGCTGCGCCCCCTGCTCCGGTGAAGTGATGGAGGCTATTCAGGCGTCGGGCATTGAGTACGCCATTTTCTTCTATAACCCCAATATCCATCCGCAAAAGGAATACCTCATTCGTAAGGAGGAGAATATTCGCTTTGCGGAAAAGCACGGCGTGCCGTTTGTTGATGCCGATTACGACACCGATAACTGGTTTGAGCGCGCGAAAGGCATGGAATGGGAACCCGAGCGCGGCGTCCGCTGCACCATGTGCTTCGATATGCGTTTCGAGCGTACGGCGCTCTATGCGGCAGAAAATGGATTCAGCGTCATCAGCAGCTCGCTGGGGATCTCCCGCTGGAAGAACATGCAGCAGATAAATGACTGCGGCCAGCGTGCGGCGGCGCGCTATCCGGGTATGGTGTACTGGGACTATAACTGGCGTAAACAGGGCGGCTCCTCGCGCATGATTGAGATCAGCAAGCGAGAACAGTTTTACCAGCAGGAATACTGCGGCTGCGTTTATTCGCTCAGGGACAGTAACCTGCACCGTAAGTCACAGGGCCGCCCGCTGATCCGCATCGGGAAACTGTTTTACGGTCAGGATGACAATGAGAAATAACGGGTTCCGGGTATAGAGATATATCCGAAAACCGCCCTTTCAGGTGCCGAATTTAGCCTTTCGTCTGCCGTATCCACAAAGAGCGGCTATCCTTTAACTATCAACAAAAGGAGGCAAAAATGTCTGATTTCGGTACTGATAAAAACACCCAGTTTGCTGAAGATAAAGCAAAAAATAAATTTGATGAACTTGCAGGTTCAGCGCAGCAGCAGTTTGGTGAATTCGTTGATTCACCAAAACATCAGGTTAAAGGTGCTGCTAAAAAATATGCCGCTCAGGCCAGCGATGCCGTTTCCGATGTCACTGAAGCCGTCAGAAACAATCCCCTCACCGGCCTCGTTGCCGCGGGTGCAATCGGTATTGTTCTCGGCTTGTTGCTGGGCCGGAAATAACCCAGGGCCCTTCGGGGCTTTATTTTTTCTTAACTAAACAACCTGACCATGCGGTCTAACTCCTCCTCTTTCACGGCACGCGATAAATAATATCCCTGAAAGTTCTTGATGCCCAGCTCGACTAATTTCTCAAACTTTTCTTCACTATCAACCCCCTCTGCAATACAGTCCGTTCCGGTCATGTCGCTGTAAACCTGTATCGCTTTAATCAAATTATAGTCATTGTCGTTTGCCACAAAATGCTCAACGATGTCCCGATCCAGCTTAAGCCCATCGAAATGCACCTGGCGCACCGGGAACATGGTTTGATGGTTAGAGAAGCAGTCATCCAGGAACAATCGACACCCCGTATTGCGTAAATGCCGCATGGTTTCAGGGATCCTTTTGTCCTTCGTCACGTCAATATCTTCTGCAAATTCAAAAACCAGCTTTTCAGCCCACTGCGGTTTGAGCAGCATGCCGATGGCTTTCCGTGCCATATCAGGCAAAGCATTCCCGGACGCCAGACGAGGCGGAATATTCACTGAAAAATAGTATTTCCCGTTATACTTATTAATACCTGAAACGGCGGCATGGATGACCAAAGCCGTAATTTTCAGCCAGATTTCATGATTGGAAACATCCGTTAAAAAACTGGCAGGCTTGACAATTTTACCGTTTTTATTCCAGCGAATCAGGATTTCAAACCCAACCCCTTTTTTATCTCGATCGGTAATAATCTGATATGCCGGGAATATTTCCCGATTACGTAACGCATTAAAAATTTCGGCTTCTTTTTCCGTGAACCCCACTTTTTGACGCGGGTGTTTATCAGGTTTATCTGCTTTAAAATTGTGCGGATCGTGTAACCAGCGCTTAATTAAACGTAATTTAAGCACGCCTTCCTTTCGGTGGGTATAAACCGTTTTATTCGACAATCCCATTCTATCGCACATTTCCTTTACGGACATACCACGATAGAAATTTAATAAAACGTCAATCTCTCTTCTTGTTAACCACTTTAGATTTTCTTCAGAGCCAATATCCATGTAGCGTTCGCGTAATACTCGAGAACGATCCTTAAAGCTTTTGTAATGGGTATTAAAACAGCCTACTATGTCCGAAACGCTGGCTACGCGAATCAATGATAATTGATAACTGTTATTTAAAAGACTGCCCAGCGTGCGGTACAGCCAGCCGTCAGGAATATCACCATACAGGGTGACATGCCGAATAACGGGGAGTGCATTGAGTACCGAGGCCAGTCGCTTCAGGCTTTCCAGGAGATTGACGACACCTTTCCCGAGGAACACCACGATATGGGCATCCTGATTTTTAAGGATATTTTCAACATCCTGTTGGGATGCCTCATCTCCGTTAAAGTGAATTTGGGAAGCGTGGATCCCGTACTTATTGAGGATCGAACAATACCCCTGAAATGTGAAGCCGCAGGCTGAGATGACAAATTTATGTTCATCGCAAACCCCATTTTTGAGAGACATTTTTTGGGTCATAACCCGCTCCTGGGCACCAAAGCGCCATTTCTGTTTGAGTATGCGTAAAATCTATTGCATCTGTTGCGTAGTATAATTTTACAGTAGCACCCAGGGTTAAGAAACTGTTATCAGCCTAATTCACCGGAACATCTTTGCGTTAATCACAAACGTTTAACTATACTTTTCTTTTCAAATAACCACGGCAAATGTTTTATTCTCAGGGTATAATGAAAATTCCGAAAAAGAAGACTGGACACTTCATCTATCGGCTCATTCAAATACGAGAAAAATGCTATGGATAATCATATCTCATCCAGGGCCTTGCTACATCGAAGGGATGTCATAAAGAGCAATCCACGATTCGGTGAGGCAATATTAGAGCACTACACAATTAATGACACCATCTACAAAAAACAACCTTTGTTCTACAAGACAATGCTACAGGAATCACGGTTCAACATTATCCTCTCCATGTGTTGTTTTATTTTTGGCAATCAGGCCGAGTCAGTTTCTGAAATTAAAGAGTTATGTTCTCGCTATAAGATAGCCAGCCCCAACAGCGTTATTGCGATCATTACGATACTCAGAACCACCGGGCGCATCAGGACCTGGCGCTGTACGGAAGACAGACGAAAGACGAGAATCGCGCCAACCGAAAAAGGCCTGAATGAACTAAAGCGTTATATGTCCGGCGCTTTTTTGCCCGTCAGTATTCTTTATCCGACATTTAATATTAATGTAAACCTGCTGGATAATGATATTTTGAGAAGCAACTTCTTTCGCCGCGCGGCAGAATATCTTTTTCGGGGATTAACGTTCAGAAAGGTTTTGCCTGAAGTAGGATTATTTATTGATAAAGATGGTGGCCGTATGATTATGCTTTATCTTTACCTGCAGGCTATGAAAAACAAATCCGCCCATGGTGCCGTTATTGACTATTCAGCCAGCACGCTCGCAAAAGAATTTTTTGTATCGCGCATCCACGTCAACCGGATTATCAAATCAGCTCAGGAGGCGGGCTATCTTAAAGATCGGGGTGATGGTCGGCTATCGGTCTATCCGGCGTTTATCGAACTCGTCGAAAATTATGCCGGATTATATTTTGCGTATGTCACGCATTACATCAACGTGGTTCCTAAAGAGCGACGCCACGCTCACAACGTGACGTCAACCGTATAATTCACCAGGCGTTCGGTGTTCCGAACGCCCTTCACCTATCGTTCCCGCAGCGCCTCTTTTGCCTTGTTCAGCGGTTTCAACAGATAATCCAGAATGGTTTTGCTGCCGGTTTTAATATCAACGGTGGCAATCATGCCCGGAAAGACCGGAAATTCCTGACCCTGCTTATTGGTCAGATGGTTACTGTCGGTACGAATATAGACGCGATAGTAATAAACATCTCTTTTCACCTCATCCTGCAGGGTGTCCGGTGAAATCATGGTTACTTCCCCTTCCAGCCCGCCGTAAATGGAGTAGTCATAGGCCGTCACTTTCACCAGCGCCTTCTGGCCAGGATGGATAAACGCCACATCGCGCGGCGAAATTTTCGCCTCAATCACCATCTGATCGTCAAGCGGAACCAGACTCATCAGCTTGCCGTTCGGCGGGATGACGCCGCCCACGGTCGTGACGTCAATATCCTTTACGATCCCGCGAACAGGCGCATTGAAGGTCAGTCGGGTCAGGGAGTCTTCCCGACCCTTCATCACCGAACGCTGGGCTTCAATCTCCGCATTGGCTTTCGCCAGCTCTTCACGGGCGCGAACGTAATACTGGTTTTTCATCTCGGTGATTTTATTCTCAAGCTCATTTTTTTGACGCTCAAGACGCAGCACCTCCACCTTGCTGGCCGCCCCCTGGGTAACCAGCGGACGGGTCAACGACAGCTCGCGTTGCACCAGCTCGGCACCCTGACGTAAACCAGCCAGCCCCTTTTCAAGGCTCTCGCGACGGGACTGATAGAGCGCCGTTTCCTGCTTAACCAGCTCAACGTCGTCATCCAGCTCCTCGGGAAACGTCAGCTCCGTGTCGTTAACTTCGGCCTTCAGGCGTGCCGCCGTGGCCAGCGCCGCATTCAGACGCGACTCGCTTTCCAGCACGCTCGACTCGGTTTTTGTCCGATCGAGCTGCGCGAGCTGCTGGCCGCGCTCGACGATGTCGCCTTCGCGCACCATCAGGCTGTGGATAATGCCGCCTTCCAGGGACTGGATGACCTGCTCATGAGAAGACGGTATCACCTTACCGCTGCCGGTCGTCACCTCATCAAGATGGAACAGGCTCGCCCAGGCGATAAACGCCGCCAGCAGGGCGAACAGCGACCATGCCACCAGCGTGGCGCGCGGAAGGCGCGGCTCTTTCAGTCGGCTATTAAAACGGGAGAAATCATTCATGCCGCGCCCTCCTCTGCAACCGCCGCCGGTTTCATGGTCACGGTGCGCTGTGCTGTCTTTTGCGGCACCATACCGTGCTGGTGCAGGATGGCGTCGCGCGGGCCGTCCATCACCACCTTGCCGTTTTCCAGCACGATGATGCGGTCGACCAGATCCAGAATCGGCAGGCGATGCGTGGCCACCACCAGCGTCCGGCGTTTACCCAGCCATGTGTGAAGATGCTGAATAAACTGCTTCTCGCTCATTTCGTCCAGCCAGGCGGTAGGCTCGTCCAGCAGCAGAATAGTCGGCGAGGTGATCAGGGCGCGCGCCAGCAAAAGCGCCTGACGCTGACCGCCGGAGAGGCCCGTTCCGCCCTCGTTGATGATGGTGTTCAACCCCATTTTCTGTTTGCGCACAAACTCCAGCGCGCCGCTGTTGACCAGCGCCTGGTGAATCTCATCGTCGGTCGCCAGCGGGTTGCCCATCAGGATGTTGTCCCGCACGGAGCCAAAGAACAGACGGGCCTGCTGGCTCAGCAGCTGCATGTCGCGACGCACGTCGGCCGGGTCGAGATGATTAAGGGCAATATCGTCCAGCAGAATGCTGCCCTGCTGCGGCTCCTGCATGCCCGCCAGAAGCTGTAGGAGCGTGCTTTTGCCGGAGCCATTGCGCCCGAGCACCGCCACGCGTTCTCCGGCGCGGATCTGCAGCTTGCTGATGTTGAGCACGGTGAGTTTCTCTTCCTCGTCGTAATAAAACCCGACGTCCTCAAGCGCATAGTCGCCGCGCAGGTGGGCTTTGTGCACCTTCTTGCCGTGCTGCGGATCGTCAATCGGCCGCTGCATCAGGTCGTCCAGCCCCTTGCGGGCCACTTTTGCCGACTGCCAGCGCGAGAGCACGCCTGAGATCTGCGACAGCGGCGCAATGGTCCGCGACGCCAGAATCGAGGTGCCCACCAGCGCACCGGTGGTCATGTCACCGCTGATGACCAGATAGCAGCCCACCAGCAGCACCACCGCGTAAACAATCGACTGCACCTCCTGCGTCCAGGTGAGCAGCAGGCCCGTCAGCCAGCGCTGCTTCATGCCGACGCTGGCGGCGACGTCGTTGGTGTTATTCCACTGGTTCTGGAAACGCTGCTCGGCGCGCATCAGCTTGATGTCTTCAATGCCCTGCACCGCTTCCACCAGCGTGGCGTTACGAATGGCGGATTCACGCATCCCTTCGCTGGAGAGTTTCCCCAGCGGGCGCTGCACCAGCAGGCCAGGAATAAGCAACAGCGGCACGGCGAGCAGGACCACCAGCACCAGCGGACCGCCAATCATCCACAGAATGAAGACGAACAGCAGGAAGAACGGCAGATCGGAGAGGGCCGCAATGGTCGTCGAGGTGATCAGCTCGCGCACCGACTCCAGCTCGCGGATCTGCGCGATAAACGATCCGGTTGATTTTGAGCGTGCGCCGTTTTTAATCCGCAGCGCGTGGGCAAAGACGCGTTCAGAGATGCGCAGATCGGCGCGCTTCCCCACCACGTCGGAAATGTGCACGCGCAGCATGCGCATGATGAATTCGAACACGATGGCAATCATCACGCCGCCAAACAGCACCCACAGCGTGGCTTCTGACTGCGACGGTACCACCCTGTCGTAGACCTGCATGGAGAAGACCATGCCGGAAAGCGCCAGCACGTTGGCGACCAGCGCCACCAGCATAATGTCGCCGTAACGTCGCCAGTCCTTCAGCGCCAGCTGCCAGAACCAGTTTTTCTCATACGGTTTGATGTAGTCATCCACGCGGGCATCCGGCGTGGACTCGAGCGGGCGCAGCACCATCAGGCCCTTTAATCGCGACCCGAGCGCCTCGCGCGTCAGCGTCGTCTCCAGGCCGCCGTCGCCGCTGAACTGCAGGCTGACGTTGCCTTCGTTGTCCATGCGGTTGATCACCGCAATCTGCCCGCCGGTGAATTCCGCCAGCAGCGGCAGACGCCACGGATCGAGGGATGCCTCTTCCGCCGCCACCACGCGCATCCCCAGCCCAAGCTGGCGCGCCATCTCCTCCAGCACCAGCTGGCGCGGCGACTGGCTTTCATGGTTAATTGAGACCCGAACGTGCTCCACCGAAAAGTCCAGCCGGTAGTGCTTCGCGATGATGAGCATGCCCTGCAGCCAGGGTTCGTACTGTGGATGTGTCTTCATAATCTCCGGGGTAACGCAATTCGTCTAAAGAAACGCCAAAAGGCCGCGGGGATTGCTCCCCGCGGCGTTGTTTTACGCAATTAACAGTTGATGGTTCGCCAGCAGCGTTGCCAGATCCGTCTGCACGCCGTTCAGCGTCACCAGGGTGGTTGGCGAGAACTGACCGCCGGTACCGTCCAGGTCAACCTGGATCTCGGTATTGCTGCCGTTCTGCACCACGCGGATGTAATCGCTGATATTCCCCGCGCCGCTGTCCAGCGTGGCCACGCCGTTCACATAGCTCGCCGAGCCCGTGCCGGTATAGCCGCTGCCGGAGAGCAGATCTCGCAGGTCAATACGATCCGTGTCCGCCGTCCCTTCCCAGGTGCCGACCGTAAAGCCGTTCACCACGTCGTGACCGTTACCGCCCGTGGCATCCGAAGCGTTGATCAGCTTGTAGAGCAGCGTATCGTGACCGCCGCTGCCGATGTTGAAGGTGTCGTTTCCGCCACGGCCTTCGAACCGGTTATCACCGCTGTTGCCGGTGATGACGTCGTCGTAATCCGAGCCGTTAATCCCTTCAATGTTCAGCAGACGCGTGGTGCCGAAGCCGGTGTCCTGCGCGGTTGAGAGGCGCAGGTCAACGGTCACGCCAGAGGTCGCGTTGCGGTAATCCACCACGTCCATCCCGCCGGTGTTGCTCCAGGTGTCATGGTCGGAATGGGTAGTCCAGCCGCCGGAACCGTTGTAGGTATACGTGCCATTTTCGGCGATAAAGGTGTCGTTATACCCGGTTCCGGTAATGGTTCCGCTGTGGCCGCCGGTGGCCGCTTCGGCCGTCAGGACGTAGCCCTCTTTGCCGTTGCCCGCTTCCAGACCGCTCCAGGTGACGTTATCCGACACGCCGTTGGTGATCTTCAGGATCTCGGCCGAATAGGTTTCATTCGGATCCAGCCCGTAGAAACTCACCAGCGCGGACGTATCGTTCGACCCGATACCGGACTGGGCGTTGATGATCTGCGAGGCCACCAGCACGCCCGCGGCGTTGTAGAGGTTGACCGTATTGCCGTAGTAGGCGTTGATGCCCTCGCTGTCGACAATGTGCAGATGCATCGCGGTGCCGTCAGCAATGGTTTTGCTGTTTCGTACCAGCACCACCTTGCCGTTCTGCTGAGAGACCAGCAGGTCCTGCGCGCCGTCCCAGTTGTAGTCCACTGCCGCCACGCCGGTGGCGTAAGCAATGCCGGACGCCAGCTGGCTGGCGGTCCAGGTGGAGCCGTAGCCGTTGTTGGTGAACAGCGTCGCCGTCTGCGAGCCGCCGTAGGTGCTGAGCTTGACGATGTCCATCTGCCCGTCGCCGTTCCAGTCCACCGCCACCGACAGATAGCCCGCCGCTGCGTTAGAGGCCTCGACCGCGCTCTTGGTGGCCGAGAGCTTCCCGGTACCGTCGTTGTAGTAGATCACCCCGCCGTTGTTGTTGTAGCTGCTGCCCAGGTACAGATCCATGTAGCCATCGCCGTTGAAGTCCGCCCACGTCATGGACGCCGCCGTGGTGGTATTCGAGGCGTTGGGCACAAACACGTTCGTCAGGTTCTGACCGATGGAGAGCGTGCCGTTGCCGTTGTTGTTGATCACGGTTAACGAGTACGCGCCGCTGCGGTTGGTGTGCTGAACCACATCCACGGTGCCGTCATTGTTAATATCGACGCCGGAGATTTCACGCATGGTGGTGAACTGTCCCCAGAATCCCGCGCCGCCGTAGGTGCCGTCAGGCGAGAGTACCCCGTTTTTGTTGATCAGATAGGTAATGGAGTCCGCGCCGGAGTCACCGTACGCCAGATCCAGATACCCATCCCCGGTTTTATCGTAGGCAATCACGCCGCCGAACCAGATGGTGGTGCCCATTGCCAGCTGGCTGGCGTTATAGGTGCTGCCATCGTAGGTCCACATCACCTGCGTTGACCCGGCGTAGGTATTTTCCGTCGCGAAAATGTCCTGCGTGCCGTTACGGTCAAAGTCGGCGGCGGTCTGGCTCACCACGTAGTAGTTACGGGTGTTAGTCAGCGTATTGCCGGCATAGGTCGAGCTATCGCTGCTGGAGTAAGACTGGCCGTTAGCGATGATATTCCACAGACCGCTGCTGTTCATGCCGAGGGTCATGGTGGAGTTGTTGCTGTTCCCCGCCGTGGTTGCCCAGTCGGTGTTCACCGAGGTGGTATCAATCACCAGGCTGCCGGTCGCCGTACCGGTGGTGTTGCCGTTACCCGCGCTGCTCTTCACCTGCGCGGTTACGCTGTAGCTCGCCACGCTCAGCGCATCGCCGTCCGGGATCTGCAGATACCAGGTGTTGTGATCCGGGTCGACCACCACCGCACCGCCCGTCTGGGAGGTGTAGGTTTTGCCGTTCACCGTCACCACCAGGTATTCACCGTTCACCAGGTCAGCGGAGACGGTACCGCTGACAATCGGGGTGGTATCCGACGTGGTCTGCGCGGTAATCGCCGCCGTGGTGGTTGGAATGCTGGTATCGACGTTCAGCACAAAGCCGTCCGATTCCGTGTAGTTTCCGGCCCTGTCGGTGACGCGCACGATGTAGGTGTGATTCCCGTCGCTCAGGCCGTTGTCCTGGAAGGACCAGCTTGCGCTGCCGTTCATGGTCACCTGGCCGAGCAGAACCCCGTCACGGTAAAGCTGCACGATCTCGCCGTCGTCCGGGGCGCGGTTCAGCGTCCCGTTGATCAGCGGCGAGTTATCGTCCGTTGCCACCGCGCTGCCAAAGGTGCCCTGACGCTCGCCTTCGCCGTCGGTATAGCTCACGACCGTACCGACCGTGGTCGGCGGCGTGGTGTCTACCGTGACGACCTGAGACGCGGTGGAACCCACGTTGCCCGCCTGGTCGATAATCCGCACCTGGTAGGTGTAGTCTCCGTCAGGCAGATCGCGGGTATCGGTGTAGCTCCAGCGCTGGTTGGTGACCGTGGTATCAAGCCACGTATTCCCGCCGTCCAGGCTGATCTGCACGCGCTCGTCGCTTGCCAGCGCGCTGCCCAGCGAACCGTTGATCGTCAGCGTGGTGTCCATGGTGATGAAATCACTCCCGGACTGGCCGGTATCGTCGCTGATGCTGTCGATGGTGACGCCGTACTGCGGCGCCTGCGTATCCACCGTCACCGCCTGCGAGGTGGTGGCCCCGACGTTCCCCGCCTGGTCGACAACCCGCACCTGATAGTTATGGCTGCCGTCGGTCAGGGTACGCGTATCGCTGTAGCTCCACTGGGTGCCGCTGACGGTGGCGTACACCCAGGTCGTGCCGCCGTCCATGCTCACCTGCACGTACTCGCCCGCGCCGAGTTCAGCGCCGAGCGTTCCGTGCAGGGTGTACGAGGTCGAACTGGTCAGGAAGTCGTTATTGTCGAAGCCGGTATCCACGGTGATGTTATCCACCGACACCGTGATCGCCGCATCCGGAGCAATCGTATCGACGGTCACCTGCTGATGGGCGCTGGCTCCCACGTTACCGGCGGCATCCACCACGCGGACGTAATAGTCATAGGTCTGGTTACCCAGCGTGCGGCTATCGACGTAGTACCAGCTGTTGCCGGTGACGATCACGTTCTGCCAGGTGACGCCGCCGTCGAGGCTGATCTGGGCGTATTCGCCGTCGGCCAGCGTCGCGCCGAGCGAGCCGTGCAGCGTCAGGGACGTGTCGCGAGTGATAAAGTCGCTGCTGCTCAGGCCGGTATCGTCGCTGATGCTGTCGATGGCGATCGTTTTGCTGGCGTCCGGTGCAACCGTATCAATGGTCACCACCTGAGAGGCGGTGGCGCTGATGTTGCCCGCATCGTCAATCACGCGCAGCAGGTAGTTGTAATCCCCGTCGGCCAGCGTGCGCCCATCGACGTACGTCCAGCTCAGGCCGCTGACGCTGACGTCGATCCAGGTGACGCCGCCGTCAAGGCTGATCTGCGCGTGGTCGCCGCTGCCCAGCGCCGCGCCCAGCGTCCCTTTCAGGCTGATCTGGTTGTCGCTGGTGATAAAGTCGCTGCCGGACAGGCCGGTATCCTGCGTAATGGAATCCACGGTAATGGTGGTTGCCGCAGGCTTCGTCAGGTCAATCACCACGTCCTGGCTGTCCGTTGCCCCCACGTTGCCCGCGTTATCAATCACGCGGACCTGGTACTGATACGTCCCGTCCGTCAGGGTGCGGCCATCGGCGTAGCGCCAGGTGGTGCCGGTCACGGTCAGGTCGATCCAGGTGACGCCGCCGTCGAGGCTGATCTGCGCCTTCTCGTTATTGCCGAGCTGCGCGGTCAGCGAGCCGTTGACGACGACCTGGCTGTCGTTGGTGATGAAATCCGTTGCGCTCAGGCCGGTATCGTTTTGCAGCGAATCAATGCTGATCCCCATCGACGGCGCGGTGAGGTCCACCGTGACGGTATGGTTATCGCTGGCGCTGTTGCCGATGGTATTGCTGACCTGCGCGTTAATCACGTACGAGCCGCCGTCTGCCAGCGCGGCCACGTCAGCGCTGCTGACCGTGTAGCTCCAGGTGCCGTCCTTCTGGACGGTAGCCGCATAGGTTTTACCGTTCAGCGTGAGGGTCACCGTCTGGCCTGCAGGCGCGTCGGTGGTACCGCTGACGACCAGCGGCGTGCCGTGCTCGGCGGCGTTGACGATGTCGTCCTGCGCAAAGGTGTTAATGGTGATGGTTGGAACATCGCCGTTCAGCGTCACGTCGTGCGTTGCGCTGCCCGGGTTGCCCGCCCTGTCGCTTACCGACGCGGTGATGGTGTACTCCCCGTCGCTCAGGCCGAGGAAATCACGGCCCGGTACGAAGACCGACCACGATCCGTCCGCCCCGACGGTCGCCTGATAGCTGTGCCCGTTGAAGGAGACGGTCACCGTCTGGCCCTGTTCCGCCGTGGTAGTGCCGCGGATGGTCTGGCCCGCCAGCTGCTCCGCGTTGTTGACGATATCGTCATCGGCCACGGTGCTGATGGTCACGGTTGGCGCGACGGTATCCACCGTTAAGGTGTGCGTGGTCTGGCCGCTGTTACCGGCTTTGTCGTTGACCGAGGCGGTGACCGTCAGCGCGCCCTGGCTCAGGGTGGCCAGGTCGGCTGCCGGCACGTCGAGCGTCCAGGTGCCGTCGCTGCCGACAAGCGCAGTGTAGGTTTTTCCTCCCAGCGTCACGGTAACGGTCTGACCCGCCTCCGCACTGGAAGATCCGTGCACGGTCAGCGGCTGCTGCGCTTCCGCGGCGTTCAGCATGTCGTCAACCGACAGTGTCCCAATGCTCACCACCGGCGCAGTGGTATCCACGCTGATGCCGTGCGTTGCCGACGCGCTGTTGCCCGCGCTGTCCTGTGCCGACACCGACACCTGATAGCGTGCGCCATCGGCCAGAGCACCCACGTCGGCGGCCGGTACGGTGGTCGTCCAGGTGCCGTCGCTCTGGATCGTAGCCGTATAGGTCTTGCCGTTCAGGGTCACGGTGACCTGGGTCCCGCTGGCGAACTGCGCGCTGGAACCGTTAATCACCAGTGACGAACCGGCTTCAGCCGCGTTGATGACGTCGTCACCGCTAACGGTGTTCACCGTCAGCACCACGGAGGCGGTGTTGACCACCACGTCATGGGTCTGGGTGCTGCTGTTACCCGCGCTGTCGGTAATGGTCGCGCTGAGGGTCACGGTGCCGTCAGTCAGCGCGGAAATCACGCTGGCCGGAACGCCCACGCTCCAGTTGCCGCTGGCGTCAACGGTGGTGGTGTACTGGTGCGAACCGAGGGTGATAATCAGCTTATCGCCGACGTTCGCGCCGGTTGCCGACCCGCTGACGATCTGCGCCTGTCCGTGCTCCACGCTGTTAATCACGTCATCGCCCGCCACCACGTTAAAGCTGACGGTCGGCGGCGTGGTATCAAGCGTAATTGTCTTGCCCGCGCTGCCCGGGTTCCCCGCGGCGTCGCTCACGCTCACCTGCACGGTGTAGCCGTTATCCGCCAGTGCGGTCAGATCGCTGCCCGGCACGTTCACGCTCCAGACGCCGCCCTGCTGCACCTGCGCGGTATAGCTTTTCCCGCCCAGCGTCACGGTGACCGTCTGCCCGGCTTCCGCCGTAGTGGTGCCGGAGATAGCAACGCCCGCAGCCGCTTCGCTGGCGTTAATCACGTTATCGCCTGCGACCGTATCAATGGTCACGGTTGGCGCAGTCGCGTCCACGCTGTATTCGCGGCCCGCCGAGGCGCTGTTGCCGTGCGCGTTGGTGACGCTCACCTGCACGCTGGCGTCACCGTCCTTCAGGCCCGCGAGATCGGCGGAAGGCACGGTGGCCGTCCAGTTACCGTCGGCATCCACCTTCGCGGTGTACGTCTTGCCGCCGAAGGTAACGGTAACGGTCTGGTTTTCCTCAACGTTCGAGGTGCTGCCGGAGAGCACCAGATCCACGCCCTTCTCCGCCGCGTTAATCACGTCGTCGGTGGCAATCGCATCGATGCTGATAGCCACCGCCGCCAGATCGACGGTCACGTCATGGCTGATGGTCACCGGGTTGCCCGCCGCGCTCTGGCCTGCAACGGTCACGGTGACCGTACCTGCTGCGAAGGCCGCGACGTCTGCCGCCGGGATCGCCGCGTTCCAGGAGCCGTCTGCCAGCACGGAGGCCGCATAGGTTTTGCCATTGACGGTCACGGTGAGCGTTGTGCCTGCCGCCAGCCCGTCGCTGGTGCCGGAGACGATCAGGTTTTGAGTATGTTCGATGCTGTTGATCACATCGTCGCCCGCTACCGTATCGACGCGCAGGCCCGGCAGGCTGGCGTCTATAACGACTTCGCGCTCGCCCGTTCCCGTGTTGCCGTGGCCGTTGGTCACAGTCGCAGACACCGTCAGGTCGCCGTTGCCCAGCGCCGTCAGGACGGTTTCCGGCACGTTCACGGACCAGGTCAGATCGCTCTGCACTGTTGCGGTGTAGGTGTTGCCGCCAATGGTCACAGTGACGGTATTGCCCGCCTCCGCGTTCGCGACCTTGCCGCTGAGGGTCTGGCCCGCGGCCACTTCCGCCGCGTTGATGACGTTATCGCCCGCCACGGTGTTGATGGTGACGGTTGGCAGCGCGGTATCCACCAGCAGGTTCGCGGTGTTGCTCACGCTGTTGCCCACGCCGTTGGTGGCGCTCGCGCTCAGGGTGTAATTCGCTTCGCCCAGACCCGCCAGATCCGCCGCCGGAACGGTCAGGCTCCAGGTACCGTCTGCCGCCGTCGTGGCCGTGTAGTTTTTGCCGTTGAGGGTCACGGCCACCACGGTGCCTTCTGCCAGGTTGGCGCTGGTGCCGCTGACGCGCAGATCCTGACCCTTCTCTACCGCGTTCAGCACGTTGTCATCGCTGATGGCGTTGAAGCTGACCGAAGGCAGACCGGTATCGACGGTCACGTTATGCGTGCCGGTGCCGGTATTGCCCGCCGCGTCGGTAACCGATGCCGTGACGGTCACGCTGCCGTCGCTGAGGCCGGAAATCACGCTCGCCGGGACGCCTACGCTCCAGTTGCCCGCCGCGTCCAGCACGGTGGTGTAGGTCTCGCCGCCGATGGTGACGGTCACCTTATCGCCCGCGGCCGCGCCGGTGGCGGTGCCGCTGATGATGTGCGCCTGGCTGTGTTCTGCGAGGTTAATGACATCGTCGCCCGCCACGGTATTGATGGTCACCGCAGGAACGGTCACGTCCACCGTCAGAGTGTGATCAACCGACGCCGGGTTACCCGCCTTGTCGCTGACCGATGCGGTCACGGTCACGCTGCCGTCCGTCAGGGCCGCAACATCGGACGCCGGAACGTTCAGCGTCCAGCTGCCGTCCGCGCTGACGGTGGTGGTGTAGTCTTTGCCGTTCAGCGACACGGTTACCGTCTGGCCCGCTTCGGCGGTGCTGGTGCCGGACACGGTCAGTTCGCTCTTCGCTTCAGCGGCATTCAGAATGTCGTCCGTCGCCAGGGTGTTAATCGTGACGGTCGGCGCGGTGGCATCCACGCTGTACTCACGTCCCGCCGAGGCGCTGTTGCCGTTCACGTTGGTGACGCTCACCTGCACGCTGGCATCGCCGTCCTTCAGGCCAGCCAGATCCGCAGACGGTACGGTCCAGGTCCAGTTGCCGCTGTCGTCTACTTTCGCACTATAGATTTTGCCGTTCAGGCTGATGGTCACGGTCTGCCCGGCTTCCACGTTGATGGTCGCACCGGACAGCACCAGATCCGCGCCCTTCTCCGCCGCGTTAATCACGTCGTCGGTCGCAATCGGATTGATGCTGATGGCAACGGTCGCCAGATCTACCGTCACATCGTGGCTGATGGTAATCGGGTTACCCGCTGAGCTGTCGCCGGTAACGCTGATTTTGACGGTACCTTCCGGCCACGCGCTCACGTCCGCTGATGGAACAGCCGCGCTCCAGCTGCCGTCCGCCAGCACCGTGGCCGCATAGTCTTTACAGTTGATGGTGACGGTCAGGGCCGTACCCGGTGCCAGCCCGTCGCTGGAGCCGGTGACAATGAGGTTCTGCGCATGCTCAATGCTGTTGACCACGTTGTCGCCCGCCACGGTATCGACGCGCAGGCCCGGCAGGTTAGCGTCGATCGCGATCTCGCGCTCGCCGGTGCCGGTGTTGCCGTGGCCGTTGGTGACGGTCGCCGTCACGCTCAGGCTGCCGTTGCCCAGCGCGGTCAGCACGTCAGACGGCACGTTGACAGACCAGGTCAGATCGTTCTGCACCGTTGCGGTGTAGCTGTTGCCGCCAATGGTCACGGTCACGGTGTTGCCCGCTTCGGCATTCGCCACGATGCCGCTCAGGGTCT
This sequence comes from Enterobacter cloacae complex sp. 2021EL-01169, assembly GCF_020733125.1. Lineage (NCBI taxonomy): Bacteria > Pseudomonadati > Pseudomonadota > Gammaproteobacteria > Enterobacterales > Enterobacteriaceae > Enterobacter > Enterobacter cloacae complex sp. 2021EL-01169. The sequence goes on along the minus strand of NZ_JAJFTC010000011.1, from coordinate 30,694 downwards.
GGCCTGCGGCCACTTCCGCCGCATTAATGACGTTATCGCCCGCCACGGTGTTGATGGTGACCGTTGGCAGCGCGGTGTCTACCAGCAGGTTCGCGGTGTTGCTCACGCTGTTGCCCACCCCGTTGGTGGCGGTCGCGTTCAGGATGTAGTTGGCCTGACCCAGACCGACCAGATCCGCCGCCGGAACCGTCAGGCTCCAGGTACCGTCTGCCGCGGTCGTCGCCGTGTAGTTTTTGCCGTTCAGGGTCACGGTCACCACGGTGCCTTCCGCCAGGTTGGCGCTGGTGCCGCTCACGCTCAGATCCTGACCTTTTTCCACCGCGTTCAGCACGTTATCGTCGCTGATGGCGTTGAAGCTGACCGATGGCAGACCGGTATCGACGGTCACGTTATGGCTGCCGGTGCTGGTGTTGCCCGCCGCGTCGGTGACGGACGCCGTGACGGTCACGGTGCCGTCGCTGAGGCCAGAAATGACGCTTGCCGGTACGCCCACGCTCCAGTTCCCCGCCGCGTCCAGCACGGTGGTGTAGGTCTGGCCGCCGATGGTGACGGTCACCTTATCGCCCGCGGCCGCGCCGGTAGCGGTGCCGCTGATAACGTGTGCCTGACTGTGTTCAGCCACGTTAATCACATCGTCACCCGCGATGGTGTTGATAGTGACCGCAGGAACGGTCACATCCACCGTCAGGTTGTGGTCCACGGACGCCGGGTTACCCGCCTTGTCGCTGACCGATGCGGTCACGGTGACGCTGCCGTCGGTTAATCCTGCCAGATCGGCCGCCGGAACGTTCAGCGTCCAGCTGCCGTCTGCGCTGACGGTGGTGGTGTAGTCTTTGCCGTTCAGCGACACGGTGACCGTCTGGCCCGCTTCGGCGGTGCTAGTACCGGAAACCGTCAGATCGCTCTTCGCTTCGGCGGCGTTCAGAATATCATCCGTCGCCAGGGTGTTAATCGTGACGGTCGGCGCGGTCGCGTCCACGCTGTACTCACGGCCCGCCGAGGCGCTGTTGCCGTTCACGTTGGTGACGCTCACCTGCACGCTGGCGTCGCCGTCTTTCAGACCCGCCAGGTCGGCGGCTGGCACCGTGGCCGTCCATTTGCCGTCGGCGCCGACGGTCGCGGTGTAGCTCTTGCCGCCGAAGGTGATGGTAACGGTCTGGTTTTCCTCAACGTTCGAGGTCGCCCCGGAGAGCACCAGATCCGCGCCCTTCTCGGCGGCGTTAATCACGTCGTCTGAAGCAATCGCATCGATGCTGATGGCAACGGTCGCCAGATCTACCGTCACATCGTGGCTGATGGAAACCGGGTTACCGGCGCTGCTCTGGCCTGCAACGGTCACGGTGACCGTGCCTGCATTCAGCGCACCCACGTCCGCAGCCGGGATGGCCGCACGCCAGGTGCCGTCGGCCAGCACGGTGGCCGGGTAGGTTTTGCCGTTGACGGTGACGGTCAAGGTGGTACCTGCGGTCAGGCCATCGCTGGATCCGGTCACAATCAGATTCTGCCCGTGCTCGATGCTGTTGATCACGTCGTCGCCCGCCACGGTATCCACGCGCAGGCCCGGCAGGTTAGCGTCGATCGTGATATCGCGCTCAGCGGATCCGCTGTTGCCGACGCCGTTGGTCACGCTGGCGGTCACCGTCAAATCGCCGTTGCCAAGCGCCGTCAGCACAGATTCCGGCACATCGACGGACCAGGTGAGATCGTTCTGCACCGGTGCGGTGTAGCGGTTGCCGCCAATGGTTACGGTCACGGTGTTGCCCGCCTCGGCATTCACCACCTTACCGCTGATGGTCTGGCCGGCAGCCAGCTCGGCGGCGTTAATCACGTCGTCGCCCGCAATGGTGTTGATAATCACGCCCGGCAGAACGGACTCCACGTTTACCGTGTGCGACGCGCTGGTGCTGTTGCCGACGCTGTCCGTGGCTGACGCGGTGACGGTATAAAGCGCCTCGCCCAGCTGACCGACCTCGCTCGCCGGAACGGTGGTGGTCCATTTTCCGTTATCGTCCACCTGCGCACTGTACGCTTTGCCGTTCAGCATCACGGTCACTACCGCGCCTGCCGCCAGGCCGGACGCCGTACCGGAGATCGTCAGATCCTGGGTTTTCTCGGTGCTGTTGATCACATCGTCACCGGAAACGGTGTCAATGGTCAGCCCCGGCGCGGTCAGGTTCACCGCCACACCGTGCGTGGCGCTGTTGCTGTTGCCCGCTTTATCGGTCAGCGCCGCGGTAATAGTGTAATCCCCGGCGGCCAGCGCGTTAACGTCTGCCGCAGGCACGCCCACGCTCCAGTTGCCGGAGGCATCCAGGGTGGCGGTGTACGATTTGCCGTTGAGGGTGACGGTGACCACGTCGCCCGCCGCCGCGCCGGTCACGGAGCCGGTGACAATCAATGCCTGCACGTGCTCGGCGCTGTTGATCACGTCGTCGTCGGACACGGTGTGAATGGTCAGCTGCGGGACGGTGGTATCGACCAGCACGTCGCGATCCGCGGAGGCGGGGTTGCCCGCCTTGTCCGATACGGCGGCGCTGACGGTGTAGTTCCCGTCGGAAATACCGCTCAGATCCGCGGACGGCACGGTCACGCTCCAGCTGCCGTTAGCCGCAACGGTGGTGGTGTAGTCCACGCCGTTCAGGGTCACGGTGACGGTCTGGCCCGCTTCGGCGTTGGTTACACCATTAACGACCAGATCCTGCTGCGCTTCGGCCGCATTGATGATGTTGTTGTCGCTGATGATTTCAATAGACACCGTCGGCGCGGTCGCGTCCACGCTGTACTCGCGGCCCGCCGACGCGCTGTTGCCGTTCACGTTGGTGACGCTCACCTGCACGCTGGCATCGCCGTCCTTCAGGCTGCCCAAATCGGCAGACGGTACGGTCGCCGTCCAGTTGCCGCTGGCATCCACGGTCGCGGTGTACGACTTGCCGCCGAAGGTGATGGTGACGGTCTGGTTTTCTTCCACGTTGGTGGTGGAGCCGGACAGCACCAGGTCCGCGCCTTTCTCCGCCGCGTTAATCACATCGTCAGAGGCAATCGGGTTAATGCTGATGGCGACTGTCGCCAGATCCACCTTCACGTCATGGCTGATGGAAACCGGGTTGCCCGCCGCGCTATGACCTTCAACCTTCACGGTAACCGTGCCCGCGCCGAGCGCGCTGACGTCGGCCGCCGGAATGGCCGCCGTCCAGGTGCCGTCCGCCAGTACGGTGGCCGCGTAGGTTTTGCCGTTGACGGTGACGGTCAGCGCCGCGCCCGTTGCCAGACCGTCGCTGGAACCGGTGATAATCAGATTTTGAGCGTGTTCAATGCTATTGATCACATCGTCGCCCGCCACGGTATCGACGCGCAGGCCCGGCAGGTTGGCATCAATGGTGATGTCGCGCTCGCCAGTGCCGGTGTTGCCGTGGCCGTTAGTGATGCTGGCTGACACCGTCAGATCGCCGTTACCGATGGCGGTTAAGACCGAGGACGGCACGTTGACCGACCAGCTCAGATCGTCCTGAACCGTCGCGGTATAGGTATTGCCGCCGAGGGTAATAGTGACAGTGTCACCGATCGCCGCACCGCTCACTTTCCCGCTCAGGGTCTGTCCGGCAGCCACTTCCGCCGCGTTAATCACGTCGTCCGTCGCGACCGGATTGATGGTGACCTGCGGCAGCGCGCTGTCAACCAGCACGCTGTGGCCGGTGCTCGCGCTGTTGCCCGCGGCGTCAGTTACGCTCGCCGTCACGTTGTAGCTCGCTTCGCCCAGCGCCGAGACGTGTGCCGCCGGAACGGTCACGCTCCAGTTCCCGCTCGCGTCGGTGGTAGCCGTATAGTTAATCCCGTTCAGGGACACCGTAATGGCGGTTCCTTCCGGCTGGTTGCTGGTGCCGGACACCTGCAGATCCTGGCCTTTCTCGGCCGCATTGATCACGTCGTCAGCCGCCAGGGTATTGATGGCGACCACCGGCGAGGTCAGGGAGACGTCAAATTCGTGCGTCGCAGTGGCGCTGTTACCGGCTTTGTCGGTGAGGGTCGCGGAGATCGTCTGGTCGCCGTTGACCAGCGCGCCCACGTCCGCCGCCGGAACGCCCACGCTCCAGCTGCCGGACGCGTCCAGCATGGCAGTGTAGTCTTTACCGTTCAGGGTCACGGTAATCACGTCGCCCGCCTGCGCGCCCGTCACCTTACCGGAGACGATCAGCGCCTGGCCGTGCTCGGCAATATTCACGATGTCGTCGCCCGCGACGATGTTGAAGCTAATCTGCGGTACGGTGGTGTCCACCAGCACCGATGAGCCCGCGCTGGCCGGGTTACCTGCTTTATCGGACACGGTCGCCGTGACCGCCGCGCTGCCGTCGGTGATGCCTGACAGATCCGCCGCAGGCACGTCGAGCGTCCACCTGCCGTCCGCCTGCACCTGCGCAGTGTACTGATTGCCGTTGAAGGTCACGGTGACCGTCTGGCCCGCTTCGGCAGTAGAGGTCCCGCTCAGGGTCAGATCCTGCGCCGCCTCTGCCGCATTCAGCATGTTATCGCCGCTGATGGTGTTGATGGTCACCGTCGGCGCGGTGGTGTCGACGCTGAATGCCTGCGCCGAAGACGCGGCGTTGCCGTTCACGTTGGTGACGCTGACCTGCACGCTGGCGTCGCCGTCTTTCAGGCCGCTCAGATCGGCAGCCGGAACGGTCCAGGTCCAGTCGCCGTTGGCATCCACCGTCGTGGTGTACGTTTTTCCTGCGAAGATAATGGTGACGGTCTGGCCCGCTTCAACGTTAGATGACGTGCCGGACAGCACCAGATCCTGGCCTTTTTCCGCCGCGTTAAGGACGTTGTCGTCGGTCACGCTGCTGATGGTGATGGCGACAGGCGCGAGATCGACGTCCACGACGGTCCCGATAGCCACCGGGTTGCCGGAGGCATCCTGCGCGCTTGCCTTGATATCCAGCGAGCCATCTGCCCACTGGGACACGTCAGCCGCCGGTACCGCGGCCTGCCAGGAGCCGTCCGCCAGTACCGTTGCGGAATACGCTTTTCCGTTGATGGTCACGGTGACGGCGCTGCCCGCCGCCAGATCGGTGCTGGTGCCGGACACAATCAGGTTCTGAGCGTGCTCAATCACGTTGATCACGTCGTCGCCTGCGACCGTATCAATACGCAGCCCCGGAAGCTGGGCGTCGATGGTGAAGTCGAGCGAAGAAGAACCGGTATTGCCGTGCGCGTTGGTGACGCTGGCCGATACGGTGAGATCGCCGTTGCCCAGCGCGGTCAACTGGCTCTGGGTTAACGGCAGGCTCCAGGTGAGATCGTCCTGTACGGTGGCAGTAAAGGTCTGGCCGCCCAGGGTAATCGTGACAGTGTCACCTGCCGCCGCGTTCGTCACCTTACCGGACAGGGTTTGCCCTGCCGCCACTTCCGCCGCGTTAACGATATTGTCGCCCGCCAGCGTGTTGATCGTTACCACCGGCAGCGAGCTGTCCACCAGCACGTCGTGCGAGGTTGAGGCGCTGTTGCCGACGCTATCGGTGACGTTCGCCGTCACGGTGTAATTCGCCTCGCCCAGCGCCGAGACGTTTGCCGCCGGAACGGTCAGGCTCCAGTTGCCGCTCGCGTCAGCGGTGGCCGTATAGTGAATGCCGTTCAGGGTCACCGTAATGGGCGTGCCTTCCGGCTGGTTGCTGGTGCCAGAAATCTGCAGAGCTTCGCCTTTCTCTGCCGCGTTGATCACGTCGTCTGCCGCCAGCGTGTTGATACTGATGACAGGCGTCACGGTATTCACCACCACATCCAGTGAAGTGCTTCCGGTATTGCCGGATCGGTCGGTCACGGAGACGTCGATGGTCCAGGTGCCGTCCGTCAGCCCCTGTACGACAGACGCCGGCAGGCCAAGGCTCCAGTTGCCCGCCGCATCCACCACGGTGGTGTAATCGACGCTGTTAATAGTGATAGTCACCCGATCGCCCGCTGCCGCCCCGGTGACGGAGCCGCTCAGGATCTGCGCCTGTGCATGGGCGAGCTGGTTAACGGTATTGGTGTCGGTGACGAAGTGGTTGATGGTCACCTGCGGCACGGTCGCGTCCACCAGTCCCACGCGATCGGCGCTGCTGCTGTTGCCCGCCACGTCGCTTACGGTGGCCGTCACGGTCACGATGCCATCGTTGAGGGCACCGACGTCAGCCGCCGGTACGATCAGCTGCCAGGTTCCGTCCGTCTGGACCGTGGTCTGATACGTTTTGCCGTTTAGCGTCACGGTGACCGTCTGGCCCGGTTCCGCAGTACTGGTGCCGCTTAAGGCTAAATCCTGCTGCGCCTCAGCCGCATTGATGATGTTATCGCTGGTGAGGTTATCGAGGGTAATCGCCGGCGGCAGCGTATCCACCGTGACCACGCGCGACGCGTCGGCACTGTTACCGTTGACGTTCGTGACGCTGACGCTCACCTGCGCGCGCCCGTCGATCAGGGTTTCCATGGCGCTGGCGGGCACGGTCAGGCTCCAGGAGCCATCCTGCTGCACCTGGGCGGTAAAGGTCTGGTCGGCGAATTTCACCACCACGGTCTGCCCCGCCTCCACGCCCTGCGTCTGGCCGGAAAGGGTTAAATCACTGCCTTTTTCAGCCGCATTCAGCAGGTCATCGCCGGAGACGGTATCAATGGTGACCGCCACGGCGTTGAGATCGAGTTCAATCGGGTGTTCAGCCGCAACGGTATTGCCCCAGGCATCTTTTGCGCTGACGCTAACCGTCACCTCTCCCGCGGTCCAGGCCTGCAGGTCCGCAGCAGGAACGCCAATGCTCCAGCCGCCGCTGGCGGTAACCACGGCGTTATATTCGACGTTGTTAATGGTGACGACGATCGGCGTGCCCGCGGCCAGGTGGGTGCTGGCGCCGGTGACGGTCAGATCCTGCTGCTGTTCGATGGCGTTGACCACGTCATCGCCGGAAATGGTGTTCACGCGCAGGCCCGGCAGCTGTGCGTTGATGTTGATATCGCGCTCGCCGGTGCCGGTATTGCCGTGCGAATTGGTCACCGACGCGGTGAAGGTTAAATCGCCGTCGCCGAACGCCTTAAGATCCGCTGACGGGATTTTCACGCTCCAGGTCAGATCGCTGCCCACCGTGGCGGTGTAGCTCTTGCCGCCCACGGTGACAGAAACGGTATCGCCCGCCGCCGCGCCGGTAACGCGACCGCTGAGGGTTTGATCGACGCCCGCTTCGGCGTTATTGACCAGGTTGTCGCCCGCAAAGGTGTTGATGATCACCTGCGGCAGCACGGTATCCACCAGCAGCGTCGCCCCGGCAGAGCCGCTGTTACCCACGCTGTCAGTGCCGCTGACGCTGACGGTGTAAAGGGTGTTCGCCAGATTCAGCACGTCGGAAACCGGCACCTGGACCGCCCAGATGCCGTTTTCAACGGTGGCCTGATAGCTGACGTTGTTCAGCGTCACGGTAATGGCGCTGCCGTCAGGCAGGTTGCTGGTGCCGGTCAGGCTCAGCGGCTGCATCGCCTCCTGGGCATTCAGCACGTTGTCCTGGCTGATGGCGTCAATCGTAAATTCTGGCGGGTTGCCGCTCAGCGTAATGTCGTGCGTGGCGCTGCCGGTGTTGCCTGCCGCGTCGGTCACGGATACTGAAATCGTGTGGTTGCCTTCACCCAGCGCGCCCAGCACGGATGCCGGAACGCCCACGCTCCAGCTGCCGTCCGCCAGCACCACGCCGGTGAAGGACTGGCCGCCAACGGTCACGGTGACCACATCGCCTGCCGACGCGCCGCTCGTCTGCCCGGAAATAATCTGCGCCTGGCCCTGTTCGCTGGTGTTCAGTATGTCGTCGCCCGCCACGGTATCGATGGTGACCACCGGCGCGGTGGTATCCACCGTGAAATCTGCGGTGACAGACGAACCGTTGCCCGCTTTGTCGCTGACGTTCACCGTCAGGGTGTGATTACCCTCGTTGAGCGCCTGCACGTCGTCCACAGCAAGCGTGACGGACCAGGTACCGTCGCTGCCCACCGTGGCGTTGTAGTTTTTACCGTTCAGCGTGACCGTGACGATCTGACCGGCTTCCGCAGTCGTTTTGCCGGTCAGCGTCAGCGGCTGGCTGTGCTCGGCGGCATTAATGATGTTGTCCTGCGCGAGGGTATCGACAGAGAGGGTTGGCGCGACGCTATCCACGCCGATTGTCTGGCTGCCGCTCACGGTGTTACCCGCCGCGTCTTTGCCGCTGACGTTGACCGTCCAGGTGCCATCGCCCAACGCCTGCGCGTCGGCCGCGGGCACGTTAACACTCCACGTCCCGTCCGCCCCCACTTCCGTCGTATAGGTTTTACTGTTCAGCGTCACGGTGAGTACGGTACCCTGCGCCAGATTCTTGCTGGCACCGGAGAGCGTAAAGCCCGCGGATTGCTCGCTGGCGTTAAGCACGTTGTCGCCCGCCGTGGTAGCCAGCGTAATGGCAGCCTCGGCGGTCGAGACCGTTACGGTAATGTTGCCCGCATCGGTGGTTTTACTGCCGTCGATCTGCACCACCGACCAGGTGTGTTCCCCGTCCGTCTGGGTCGGTAATTTTACCGTCCAGGTGCCCTCTTTACCGACCATGGCGCTGGCGATGGTGCTGCCGCTGCTGTCTTTGATCTGGATGGTCGCGCCCGGCTGACCGGTACCGCTAAAGGTTGGCGTGTTGTCGTCCGTGATCGCGTTTGCTGTCAGCACGCCCTGCTTGTCGCCCGCTTTATCCGACAGCAGGAAGGTTGGCGTGGCGCTTTCCACTTCTTTCGTATTATCAATAACTTTTGTTTTAGTCTCGCCGTCGCCGCCGTTTGCCAGCAGCGCCCCGATGGCACCGCCGCCTAATGCAGCTCCCGCAATCCAGCCCCACGGGGCGTCGCTTAAGACGCTTCCCTGCTCCAGGAAAGGTTGAATGCTGCTAATCGGTGTGGCCTGCGCGGTTAGCTCGGTCACCGCAATGCCTGACGCTTCCCCGGTATCGGCAAAAGAAATATGCGTCAGTTCCTGACGATCGTTGAACACCAGCTCTGACTGGTTGTGCGTCTCAGGATCTTCAACAAAATAGTTATTGCAGCGAATCACGCTGCCATCTTTCATATAAATGAGGAGATCTTTACCCTGGCGGACATATCGCACCACATCCTGAGCAGAACCCTGGATTTCAATCACGCTCGGGGAGGAAATAGAGACCGACAAATTTCCTTCGCCGGTTAATTTCGTTTTCTCCGCCGTTTTGCGAATGATGACATCAACAACCTTTATGTTACTCATATTTCTCTCCTTGCAGGTGTGCGGATTCCTGTGGATATGTCCACCAGACGGATGTAGCTATCCCTGGGAAAAAACACCCATTATTTTCAGACTTATTTTGCGCGACAATACGCGTCTTTTTTTAACTCAAATCGGGTAGTTTTGCGGCAGCGTTTTTCTCTATTCCAATAAGCGGTATTAAATTATCAACCGCGGAAGCATAATTAATTGCTGAACTCCAGCCATCATACTCAGCGATTATTTTCGCCGAGGTGGCCTGCCAGACATCCTGCTCAACGCTGAGCAGATCGTTAATGCTCCGCTTGCTCAGGGTGTACTCATTTTTATAAACATCACGGGCGCGCAGCGCATTTTCCAGCTGCTGTTTCCCGGCCTCCATTCTTCCCCGCGCGCCGGTCCAGTCCGCCTGCGCGACGGAGGCTTTTTGCAGGACGTCGAAACGCGCCTGATCGACCTGAGAGGAGGCCATCGCCCGCGCGCCTTCAGCCTGCCGCACGCGTGCAGAGACCGCGCCGCCCTGATAAAGCGGTGCGTCAATGTTGAGTTGGATCTGGTCGTCCCAGTACGAACGGTTGTCAGACTCGTAACGGGTACGTCCGCCCTTCAGGCTGAGGGTCGGCCAGTGCTGGGACTTCGCCGTCTCCACGCCATACTGGGCAGAGCGCTCCATGTTTTGCGCGGCCATGACCGCCGGTATCAGCGAATAATCAATGCGGTTGAGCGAATCAGGTTCAACCGCGAGGTTTGCGGGTACAGGCGAATAGTTTTCTGCCTGCATGCCGGTTAATACCGCAAGCCTTGCGCGGGCGCTGTTTAAGGCGGCCTGATACTGCGCGACCGTTGCCTGCATACCGGCAATACGCGTGCGGGTCTGGAGCTCATCGGAGGTCGAGCTCACGCCCGCGTCGGCGCGCAGCTTTGCTAGCTGCTCAACATTTTTCAGGGCCTGAACGTTCTCCTTTGCTGCCTGCAGCAGATCGGCATAGCGTTTGACCTCGACATAGCTCAGCGCCGTTTTTTCCGCCACGTCAGAGAGCGTGCTCATCAGCTGGTAGCGATAGCTATCGCGCTGGGCGGAAGACTGGCTGATGCTGTTATTGGTCTTGCCAAAATCATAGATCAGCTGCGTCAGGCTCAGTCCCCAGGCGGCTGAATTCTTCAGCGACCCGCTGGAATCGGTGGTCTGGCTATGGCCCGTGCTCCCGTTCAGCGATATTTGCGGCATCCAGCCGCTGCGCGCTTCATCTATTTGTGCCTGACCAATACCGAGCTGCGCGGCCTGCTGACTAATAGACGGATCGCGATCGATAGCAAAAAGAATACTTTCTTTTAAGGTTGTCCTGGCAACCGGGGCAATACCCACCTGACTACTATTGGCGTACGCCGTATTTATGGCTAATGAAATGAATGCCAGCGCTGCTGTAAATCGGCGTAACATTGGCTTTCGTAATATCGTCATTTTATCTCCCTGACTCTGAGTGACACTGAAGAAATTACCCAAAAAGAGGTATAGATAATTAGACAAATATCTTTTTTAGCATCCTTGCCGAATTTTAGGTAAAACTCCCCATACCCATTTCCCCCTGGAGATGAGATCTGCCTGCGTCTTATTTAATTAAGAATTTACTTATTTCCTAAAGTGGTTAGCAGCATAACAAAATGTGTTATAGGCCACTACACCCACAATGTTAATGTGGTGTTACAATTAAGAAAAAAGATGGGGTTTCTGGACAAAAGTCTTAAAATGACCTTTCAGATGAAACATATAAACCGTCTGTTATTTAAGGAAAATTCTTAATTTGCTCCCTGCACATTTTTGCGTTAATTTCCGCGCGGGTCAGACACAAAGATTTTCAAAGAAGTGTCAATTTAAGTAGCCAAACAGGATGAATTGGGATTTATCGCTATTAAAAAACTAATTAAAGCAATTAATATCTATAAATATCTATTTTGTCGAAACTTAACTCCAGACAATGGTGTTGCACTGGTTACATAATCCAAACCGTTAAATAAAACATAACAATAACATTATGATTAACATTCAAAACGGCTTGCTTATACCTGTTTAATAAAATTTTAATAATCACGCATCTGAATCATCACCTCACTCCCCGACATCAAAACCACGTTGCCCTTCTCTCTGCGTTAAAATGCTGTATTATGCAAACTATTGCGATATTTTGCAGGAATGTAACCGATGCACAAAACTGCACGACAGCGCCACGTTCTGGATATCCTGAGCGAGCAAGGCCAGGCCAGCATCACCGAACTGGCAGAAAAGCTGCAGGTTTCAGCCGATACCATCCGTCGGGATCTGACCGACCTGGAGAACCAGGGCCTGGCGCAGAAGAACCACGGCGGAGCCATCGCGCTGAATCTCTCCGCCATGAACCGTCAGGGCCGCAATACGCTGCTGCCGGAAACCAAACAGCGCCTCGGAAAACAGGTCGCCCTGCAGGTCCCTGCGGGTTCTACCCTGTTTCTGGATGCGGGCAGCACGGTGATGGCTGTCGCCTCCTTTCTTCGCGGGCCGCTCACCGTCATAACCACGTCGCTGGATATCGCCCAGCATTTTAGCGACCGGGAAGACGTTGAACTGATCCTGCTCGGGGGGAAATGGGACCAGCAGCAGCGCCTGTTTGCCGGAAGCGCCACGTTGTCGTTGCTGTCCCGTTATCGGGCAGATATCGCCATCCTCGGGGCGTGCGCCATTCATGCCGAACTCGGTTTGAGCGCCGGTAAAGAAGCGGATGCCGAGGTTAAGCGCGCGATGCTTGACGCAAGCCATGCGCACTGGATTGTTGCCGACCACCTGAAAGTCAACCGCTGCGAGCCGTATCTGGTTTCCGGGTTATCCAACATTCAACAACTCTTTTTAGATCGTCCCTGGCCTGAGCTTGGGGACCCTGGCGCATTGCAGGTCACGGTGTGCGCGAATTAACGTGGAGAAGTTCATGAGTACAGTTCGAACAATTAACATTGCGCTGATCGGGTATGGATTTGTGGGCAAAACCTTCCATGCCCCGTTAATCCAGTCTGTGGATGGGCTTAAGCTGGCCGTGGTCTCTTCTCGTGATGAAGAGAAGGTTAAACGCGATCTGCCGGACGTAGAGGTGGTCGCCACCCCTGAAGAGGCTATTCAGCATCCTGATGTTGACCTGGTGGTGATTGCCTCCCCCAACGCCACGCACGCCCCGCTGGCGACGCTGGCTCTGAACGCCGGCAAGCATGTCGTGGTGGATAAGCCCTTCACCCTCGACATGCAGGAAGCCCGCGACCTGATTGCGCTGGCGGAGGAAAAGCAGCGTCTGCTCTCCGTCTTCCACAACCGCCGCTGGGACAGCGATTTCCTCGGCATTAAGCAGATTATTGAGCAGGGCACGCTCGGCAAGATTAAACATCTGGAGTCGCATATTGACCGCTTCCGCCCGGAAGTGCGCGTGCGCTGGCGCGAGCAGAACGTCCCCGGAAGTGGCTTATGGTTTGACCTGGGTCCTCATCTTATCGACCAGACGCTGCAGCTCTTTGGCCTGCCGCAGTCGGTTCAGGGGAATATCGCGACGCTTCGCGACGGTGCAGAAATCAACGACTGGGCGCACGTGGTCTTAAACTACCCGGAGCATAAGGTGATTCTGCACGCCAGCATGCTGGTGGCGGGCGGTACGGCGCGCTTTGCCGTCCACGGGGAAAAGGGCAGCGTGGTGAAGGCCAGAATCGATCAGCAGGAAGCACAGCTGCTCTCCGGGGTGATCCCCGGCAGTGAGGCATGGGGCGAAGACAGCGACAACATGGTGTTCTTTGGCGCTGACGGTGCATCGCAGACGATCCCTACCCCGAAAGGCGATCAGCGCCAGTATTACATCAACGTGCGTGATGCGCTACGCGGGGAAATCGCCAATCCGGTCCACCCGGTTGAGGCATTGGCGGTAATGGCTGTCCTGGAAGCGGCGGTGACGTCGTCGGAAACGGGGTCAACGCAGACGCTGGCGTTAACGGCTGAAGAGCGTGCTCTGTTGGGTTAAAAAACAAGCCGGGTGACGCGTAGCGCTCCCGGCCTACGATTCTGGAATTGCATCGTAGGCCGGGGAAGGCATAGCCGCCACCCGGCAAGCGTTAAAGACTACGAACGCTTTTTCGGCATCATGCGCAGAAGGGTATTATCTTTCCAGAAATAGTGATGCATCAGCGCCGCCGCGGCGTGCAGGCCAATCACAAAATAGCCCAGATTTGCCAGCGTCTCGTGCCACTCTTTCAGCATATCTACCAGGTCAAAATTGGACTCCGCCGCATGCGGCATCGCCAGGCCAAAAGCAAACCAGTCGCTGCCCCGGTTATACATCATCACAATGCCAATCAGCGGCAGCGCAATAAACAGCAGATACACCACCAGATGCCCCAGATGAGACATCCCCGTCACCATCGCTTTTGGCTTCGGTTGAATCGGTGGTGCACGGAATTTCAGGCGAACCAGCAGACGCGTCACCATCAGCACCAGGATACTGATCCCGCATGAGACGTGGATCATGTTGATCGTCGGGCGCGCGGTGCGCGGGAAGAAACCTCTGAACTCCATGGCGCAGTAGGCGACGATGATTAACAGAAACACCAGCCAGTGGATGCCGATTTGCAGGCTTGTATATTTAGTGCGCATGTGATTTCTCGATTAAAAACAGTTACCGCGCCAACATAATCTCCTTTCCTTAAAAATTCATTAACTTTTCTGTATGGTTTTTCAAATACATCCTCCCGCATGAAGCATCTTCAATTGCCGCCCTGCCCGTGATGGTCTAAGCCTGGATGAGTTCAAACTGTCACATCGACACGTTTACAGGAGAACACCATGAGTAAAATTGGCATTAACGGATTTGGACGCATCGGACGTCTTGTTCTGCGCCGCCTTCTTGAAACCCAGGACAGTAATACCGTCGTCGCCATCAACGACCTCACCTCTCCCAAAGTGCTGGCCTACCTGCTCAGGCACGATTCCAACTACGGTGGCTTCCCGTGGAGCGTGGATTTCACCGAGGATGCGCTGATCGTTGACGGTAAAACCATCGCGGTGTATGCCGAAAAAGAGGCAAAGCACATTCCGTGGAAAACCGCGGGCGTGGATATCGTCGTGGAGTGCACCGGCTTTTATACGTCTGAAGAGAAATCACGGGCGCACCTGGACGCGGGCGCGAAGAAGGTGCTGATCTCTGCGCCCGCGGGGGACATGAAAACCATCGTCTACAGCGTGAACGACGAGACCATTGACGCCAGTGATACCATTATTTCCGTCGCCTCCTGCACCACCAACTGCCTCGCCCCGCTGGCAAAAGCCCTGAACGATGCGTTTGAAATTAAGGTGGGCACCATGACCACCATTCATGCCTATACCGGTACCCAGGCGCTGGTGGATGGCCCGCGCGGGAAAGATCTTCGCGCCTCCCGGGCGGCGGCAGAGAATATCATTCCGCACACCACCGGCGCCGCCAAAGCCATTGGTCTGGTGATCCCTGCGCTCAGCGGCAAACTGAAAGGCCACGCCCAGCGCGTGCCGGTTAAAACGGGCTCCGTGACCGAACTGGTGGCCATTCTGGGCAAGAAAGTGACCGTTGAGGAGATCAACGCCGCGCTGAAAAAGGCCACTCAGGGCAATAAATCCTTCGGGTATACCGATGAAGAGATTGTGTCGTCAGATGTGATTGGCTCGCATTATGGTTCGGTGTTTGACGCCACGCAGACGGAGGTGTCAGAAGCGGGAGACCTTCAGCTGGTGAAAGCCGTTGCCTGGTATGACAACGAGTATGGGTTTGTGACGCAGCTGGTGCGGACGCTGGATAAGTTTGCGGCGCTGTGATTTTCCCCCCCCCTCACCCTAACCCTCTCCCCAAAGGGGCGAGGGGATTGTTCCGTGCCTAAATTATTTTACGTGCGCCCTTCAGGACAGGATCCTGCTGTAGCTGTTTCCACGCGGCCATGACGGCCTCGGGGAATTCAACGTGAGCAATATAATCCCGCCCGGCCGGGCCATAGCCGTTAGCGTCGTCATACAGGCGCGGCAGCTCCCCCATAACCAGTGAAAGGTAACGGTCAACGGGCCACAGCCCGGTGTGGCCCTCGCTGAATTCCACGCCCTCGTTACCGTTTTGCAGCGTCGGCGTAAACCCCGGATGGCTGACCCACTGCGGTGAAACGGGCTCATCACGACACACGCGGGCAAACGTCGCCATCGTGCGGCGCTGCATCGTCGGATCCTGCACCACCAGCACCCGCCCGGTCGTTCGATGACGCTGTTTCAGCATGTTCCAGCTAAAGCGCGCGTTTTCACCGCAGTTGGTGGAGCGATCCTCAACCCACAGACGCGCCTCGGGGATCTGCCAGAACGCCCGCGCAATGTCGGCAAGAATGCTCGCTTCGGCCCGCCCTGTGACCGGTACGGTGTGGTAACGCGGATGATTGCCAATGGCGGTATATAAAAAGGGGGTCGAATGGCCGATGCCGCCGCTGATCAGAAGCGGTACATCTCTCTGGGCGGCAATACGGCAGGCCGCGTCAATGGTTGGGATCACCGCGTTTCCGGCCAGAATCACCGCATCGACTTCCGGGAGCGGACTCGTCGCGCTCAGGTCGTCCTGCGCCAGCCATTCACCGACAGTATTGAAGGCCGCCAGCGTGGCATCCGCCAGAACGGGAAAATGGGGCTGAACCATGGTGAACTCCTCACGTTGTTGAAGCGCCGAATTTATCATTTTTCTGAAATAACCAGAAACATCCAAAAATCATCGGGTTGCACCTGGCTATTATGCTTTTGATTTCCAGCCCTACAAAACATTGTATTGTGCAGGCGTCATGAAAAAGCACCCAACGCTGCTTATTTCGCCGTGATCTGACCAGTTTTATCCCCCCTGCGCTTGCCAAAGACAACATCCAACCCTAAGTTGCTTAACAATTTCACAACCTTTTTTATCATCACAGGTTGCACCTGAAGCGCGCCAGGTGACACCTCTCTCATCATCAACGTGGCGGGGTTTCAGGTCATGACAGAACATGAAAGTACGACGACGGTGTTACGTAAAAATAAAAAGGTGTTAATCGCCAGCCTTACCGGGAGCGCCATTGAATGGTTTGACTATTTTCTCTACGGTACGGCGGCCGCGCTGGTCTTCAATAAGATCTTTTTCCCGATGGTCGATCCGGTGATCGGACTCATCCTCTCTTATCTCTCTTTCTCATTAACCTTCTTTATTCGCCCCATTGGCGGGGTACTTTTCGCCCACATCGGCGACCGCATCGGACGTAAAAAAAACCTCGTGCTGACCCTCTCTTTGATGGGAGGTGCAACCGTTATGATTGGCCTGCTGCCCACGTATGAGATGATTGGCCTCTGGGCGCCTGCTCTGCTGATCCTGATGCGCATCATTCAGGGGATGGGCATCGGCGGTGAATGGGGCGGCGCGCTGCTGCTGGCCTATGAATACGCGCCAGAAAAACGTAAAGGCTTCTTCGGCAGTATTCCGCAGGCGGGCGTCACCATCGGCATGCTGATGGCAACCTTTATCGTGTCGCTGATGACCCTGTTCAGCGAGGAGGATTTTCTCTCCTGGGGCTGGCGCATCCCGTTCCTGCTGAGCTCGGTGCTGGTGTTGCTCGGCCTGTGGATCCGCAAAGATATTGATGAAACGCCCGATTTTCAGCGAGTCAAAGCGTCCGGTCAGGTGGCGAAGGCTCCCCTGCGCGATACGCTGAAACATCACTGGCGTGAAGTGCTGATTGCCGCCGGTTTGAAGGTGGTTGAAACCGCGCCGTTCTATATTTTCTCGACCTTCGTGGTGAGCTATGCCACCAGCACGCTGACGTATCAGAAATCGCAGGCGCTGGAAGCCGTGACGCTGGGAGCCCTGGTGGCGACCATTATGATCCCGCTAATGGGGCTGCTCTCCGATAAGCTAGGCCGTCAGCGCATGTACGCAATCAGCGTCTTCGTGCTGGGCCTGTTTATCGTACCGTGGTTTATGCTGCTCAATACCGGCACCACGTGGGGTATCGTGCTCGCGACGGTCATCGCCTTTGGCGTGTTGTGGGCCCCTGTCACGGCGGTACTCGGCACGCTGTGCTCTGAAATCTTTAGCGCAAACGTGCGCTACACCGGCATTACGCTCGGGTATCAGCTGGGTGCCGCGCTGGCTGGCGGTACCGCGCCGCTGATTGCCACCGGCCTGCTGGCAAAATACGACGGCGACTGGGTGCCGGTGGCCTGGTATCTTGCCGTCACGGTGACCATTTCTTTAATCGCGATTTTCTGCGCCAGCCGCGTTAAGCGCGCCACTCTCATCCAGGCGCAGCCCGAACGTCTCTGACCCTTCCCGGCCCGTCCTGCGGGCCGCTCTTTTTCCTTAAATTTCCCTTCACCATTTGATTAACATGCGTAAATCATATTCACTTGAATTATCATTTGCGGGAGTCGTAGAATCGCTAGCCCGCTAATTATTCAATCATTTCTAAGGTAAACGACGTTATGCGCCTGCCCGAACGCGACCCTTATGCTCCTCGCGAGTGGCAGCCACATGAGAAACCCGCCCTGCTGGGTTCGCCCTCCACGCCCGAACACAGTACGCCAAAACGCATTGCCTATGGCGTCGTGGGCCTGCTGGTCTGCCTGACGGGAGCGCTGGGGAATGCGGTGGTAACCGCCAACCTGCAAAATTTGCAGGGGACCTTCGGCGCCTGGTCAACCGAAATCGCCTGGCTGCCCGCGGTTTATGTGATGACCAACATCTCCATCAACCTGCTGCTGGTTAAATTCCGCCAGCAGTACGGCCTGCGCGCCTTTACGGAAGGTTTTCTGGTGCTGTACGTGCTGGTCACCTTTTTCCACCTGTTCGTTAACGATCTCAGCTCGGCGCTGATGGTGCGCGCCGCGCACGGCATGGTTGCCGCCGCGCTTAGCTCGCTGGGGATTTACTATCAGATCCAGGCCTGGCCTGCGAAGCACCGCCTGAAGGCGCTGACCATCGGCATCACCGGTTCATCACTCGCCATCCCGCTGGCGCGCCTGTTTTCAACCGAGCTGCTGCAGCTGGACGAGTGGCGCGGGCTCTATTTCTTCGAGCTGGGACTGGCGCTGATCTCCCTGGCCTGCGTCATCGCCTTAAAACTGCCGCCGGGCGACCGGCGCAAGGTCTTTGAGAAAAAAGACTTTATCACCTTCTTTTTACTGGCTCCCGGGATGGCCCTGCTCTGTGCCGTCCTCTCTCTGGGCCGCCTTGACTGGTGGTTCGAAGCGCCGTGGATCGGCTGGTCGCTGGCGCTATCGCTGGTGCTGATTGTCGCAGCCATCGTCTTTGAACATAACCGCAGCAACCCGCTGCTGAACACCCGCTGGCTGTCGAGCGGCAGCATCGTCCGCCTGGGGCTGATTATGCTGCTGATCCGTATCGTGCTGGCAGAGCAGAACACCGGCGTCATCGGCTGGCTGCAGTACGTGGGCTTACAGAACGAGCAGATGACGCATCTGGCGTGGTCCATTTTCGCCGGGATCGTCTGCGGGATTGTCACCAGCTGTCTCACCATCAAGCCGACGAAACTGGCGTGGCCAATCATCACGTCTCTGGCGCTGATGATTGTTGCCTCGCTGCTGGACAGCCAGTCCAACAACCTGACCCGTCCGGATCAGCTGATGGTAAGCCAGTTCCTGCTGGGCTTCGGTAGCGCCTTCTTCCTGGCGCCCGCTATGCTGGCCGCCATTGGCGGGGTGATCGCCGACCCGCGTAACCTGGTCAGCTTCTCGGTGATGTTTGGCATGAGCCAGAACCTGGGCGGCCTGCTGGGCTCCGCGATCCTCGGCACCTTCCAGACCTGGCGCGAGAAATACCACTCCAGCCTGCTGGCGGACCAGCTCACCACGCTCAACCCGCTGGTCAACGAGCGAATTCAGCTTTATACCCAAATGTACAAAAGCCTGATTGGCGACAGCGCGCTGCTGGGCACCCAGGCGATAACGCAGCTGCAAACGGTCACCGCGCTGGAGGCGAATATTCTGGCTTATAACGATACTTATCTGCTGACGGCGAGCATCGCTGCCGCCACGCTGGTCTGGATTTTATGGCGCTTGCTGCGCCTGCGCATCACTGCCCGTCTGGCGCTGAAGAACGCCACCGGCAACAAATAATTGAAAGAGTTCTGGAGAGTTTATGAGTCAGCAGGATGCCGCCAAAGAGCAGGCCAACACCCGCAAAAATGTGCGCATTGTTTCCGTTTTCACCGCCGCCGCCATCGGTATTGTCGGCGTGCTGGTGATCCTTTATGCGTGGCAACTGCCGCCGTTCACCCGTCACGCGCAGTTTACCGATAACGCCTACGTGCGCGGCCAGACGACGTTTATCAGCCCGCAGGTGAACGGCTATATCACCGAGGTGAAGGTTCAGGACTTTGTGCAGGTCAAAAAAGGTGACCTGCTGCTGCAGATCGATGACCGTATCTATCGTCAGCGGGTGCATCAGGCAGAGGCGCAGCTGGCGATGAAAATTGCCGCCCTGAATAACAACCTGCAGCAGCGTAAAAGCGCCGAAGCAACAATCGCCAAAAATGACGCCGCGCTGAAAAATGCCCGCGCCCAGAGCCTGAAAAGCCAGGCGGATTTAAAACGGGTGAAAGAGCTGACGGCGGACGGCTCGCTTTCCATTCGCGAGCGCGACGCCGCGCTGGCCAGTGCCGCTCAGGGTAGCGCCGACATCGACCAGGCGAAAGCCGCCCTTGAGATGTCGCGTCAGGATCTGCAGACGGTGATTGTCAATCGCGGTGCGCTGGAAGCGGATGTTGAAAACGCCAAAGCGGCGCTGGAGCTGGCGCAGATTGACCTGCAAAACACCCGCATCATCGCCCCGCGCGACGGCCAGCTCGGCCAGATCGCCGTGCGTCTCGGGGCGTATGTGACCGCCGGAACCCATCTCACCACCCTGGTGCCGCCGCAGCACTGGGTCATTGCGAATATTAAAGAGACTCAGCTCGCAGAGCTGCGCGTCGGCCAGCCGGTGAAGTTCACCGTAGATGCCCTGAACAACAAGGCGTATCAGGGCCGCGTGGAGAGTATTTCCCCGGCGACCGGCGTGGAGTTCAGCGCCATCACGCCGGACAACGCCACTGGCAACTTTGTCAAAATCGCCCAGCGTATTCCGGTGCGCATTGAGGTGCTCGGTAAGCCAGAAGATTCCGCGCTGCTGCGTCCGGGTATGTCGGTACAGGTGACCATTGATACGCGGGAGGCGAAGCAATGATCCTTCGCCCGATTGCCGCGCTGGCGGCGGCGGTCATGCTGGCCGGATGCCAGTCCGCAGACGTAAAACCGGCGCAGCCGACGCTGCAAATTCCTGCGCAGTGGCGCACCGTCTCCGGCCCTGCCACCCCGGCGGAGCAGCTCTGGTGGCGCAATTTTCATGACAACCACCTCAATCGCTATGTGGATCAGGCGCTTAAGAATAACAGCGACGTGCTGATCGCCCGCGAACGAATTAACGAGTATCAGGCGCGGGTCTATGCAGCTGACGGGAGCCTGTTTCCTTCGCTTGACGCGGGCGTAACCGGGATGCGCGCCCGTTCACAATCCGCCGCTACCGGGCTGCCGGTTTACGGCACGCTGTACAGAGGGAGCCTGACGGCGAGCTATGACGTGGATATCTGGGGCGTCAACCGCAGCACGGCCAATGCCGCCGAGGCCTCGCTGGCGGCGCAAAAAGCCGCCGCCGCGGCCGCGGATTTGACCGTCGCCTCGTCTGTGGCATCCGGGTATGTCACCCTGCTCTCGCTTGACGAGCAGCTGCGGGTGACCCAGTCCACGCTGAAATCGCGCGAGGAGGCGTTTAACCTCGCGAAGCGTCAGTTTGAGACGGGCTACAGCTCGCGCCTGGAGCTGATGCAGTCGGATTCCGAACTTCGCTCAACGCGGGCGCAGGTGCCCGTGCTGCAGCACCAGATTGCACAGCAGGAGAATGCCCTCAGCCTGCTGCTGGGAAGCAACCCGGGCGACGTGGCGCGCAGTGAAAGCTTTGCAGCACTGACGCCGCTAACGCTGCCGTCGCAGCTGCCTTCTACGCTGCTGAACCGCAGGCCGGATATCGTCCAGGCCGAACGCCAGCTGGTGGCGGCGGATGCCTCGCTCGCGGCGTCGCGCGCCAGCCTGCTGCCGTCGATCAACCTGACCGCGACAGGATCGGTTCAGGATCGCACCCTTTCCGGCCTGCTGGACAACCCGCTTCAGCTCTGGAGCGTCGGAGGCAGTATTCTCGCCCCGCTGCTGAACCGCCAGGCGCTGAATGCGCAGGTGGACATTTCTCAGTCCCAGCGTAACCAGGCGCTGTACGCCTATGAAAAAACCGTGCGTAACGCGTTTGCCGAAGTGAACAACAGCCTTGATGCGATAAGTCGCTATCAGGAACAGCTGACGGAGCTGCTTGCCCAGCAGGATGTGGCCCAGGAGACGCTGCGCATTGCGCAGAATCGCTATCGCAACGGCTACTCCTCCTATCTGGACGTGCTGGACGCGCAGCGCACGCTGTTCTCGGTCCAGACCAGCGTCGTGCAGGTGAAAAACAACCTGCTGCTGGCGCAGATTGATTTGTATAAAGCGCTGGGCGGCGGCTGGGTCAATGTCTGAAGGCGCTTAACGGGCCTGGATTTCGTCACGTAGGCCGGGTAAGGCGCAGCCGCCACCCGGCGATTCCCCCTCAGGAGACAATCTATGCAACAACAGTGGTCTGCAGTTGATAATTTCATGATTTCTTCGCTTATTCCTGACGATGACGTACTGAATCAGGTGCTGGAAAACAACAAACGCGCCGGGCTGCCTGAACATGATGTCGCGGCCAATCAGGGGCAGCTGCTGGCGCTGTTCGTGCGCATGACGCAGGCAAGACGCATTCTTGAGATCGGGACGCTGGGTGCCTACAGCTCAATCTGGATGGCGCGCGCGCTGCCGCCGGACGGTAAGCTGATTACGCTTGAGGCCGATCCCACGCATGCCCGCGTTGCGCGCGAGAATATTCAGCTTGCGGGGTTAAACGAACGCATTGAATTAATTGAAGGCCCGGCGCTGAGCTCGCTGGAGAATTTCGGCGAGGTTCCGCCGTTCGACCTGATCTTTATTGATGCCGATAAGCCGAACAATCCCGGCTATCTGGAATGGGCGCTGCACTACTCCCGCCCCGGTACGGTGATTATCGGCGATAACGTGGTCCGTGATGGCGAAGTCATTAACGGCCAAAGCGACGACGCGCGCGTGCTGGGCGTGCGGCGTTTTATTGAAATGATGGGCGATAACCCGCGCTTAACCGCCACCGCGCTGCAAACGGTGGGGATTAAGGGATGGGATGGGTTTACGCTGGCGATTGTAGAACGATAACCAGCCCGGTGGCGGCTTTGCCTTACCCGGCCTACATTTCGCACTCGTAGGCCCGGTAGGCGCAGCGCCACCGGGCAAGGGTTTAACCGGAAATCTGCTCCATCGCCTGCAAAATACGCTTATCCGAAATCGGATACGGCGTACCGAGCTGCTGGGCAAAGAAGCTGACGCGCAGCTCCTCGATCATCCAGCGGATCGCCTGCACGTCTTCATCGTCGCGGCGCGCTGGCGGCAGCTTGTTCAGCCACTGCTGCCACGCCTGCTGGACGCTCTCCACTTTCAGCATCTGCGCGCGATCGCGGTGCGGGTCGATAGCCATTTTCTCCAGCCGTTTTTCAATCGCCTGCAGATAGCGCAGCGTATCGCCGAGACGGTTGAAGCCGTTGCCGGTGACAAAGCCGCGGTAAACCAGCCCCGCCATCTGCGCCTTCACGTCCGACAGGCCCAGCGCCATGGTCATATCCACGCGCCCTTTCAGACGCTTGTTGATGTTGAACACGGTGGTGAGGATCTGCTCGACCTGTTTGGCAATCTCCACCACGGTGTCGTTCAGCTCCGCACGCACCTTCTCGTGAAGCTGAGCAAAGTCCTCTTCCGTCCAGACCGGGCCGCCCGCCTCGTGGATCAGTTTGTCCACGCCGCAGGAGATGCAGTCGTCAATCAGATCCAGCACCTTGCCGTACGGGTTAAAGTAGAGCCCCAACTTGGCCTTGTTCGGCAGCTTCTCGTGCAGATACTTGATCGGCGACGGGATGTTGAGCAGCAGCAGGCGACGCAGCCCGCGCCACATCATCTGCTGCTGTTCCTGCGGGTTATCAAACAGTTTGATCGCCACGCTGTCGCGCTCGTCCACCAGCGCAGGCCAGGCTTTCACCTTATAGTTGCCGCGCTTCTGCTCGTAGCTTTCCGGAAGCTGGCCAAAGCTCCAGATGTGCAGCCCGCTCTGCTCGATGCCGTCGTCGGCCACCGCAGAGAGCGTCTCCTGGACTTTGCCTTTTAGCGCCTCTTTCAGTTCGACGAGCGAACGCCCTTCCTGCAGCTTTTTGTTTTTATCGTCCACCACGCGGAAGGTGATTTTCAGGTGATCGGGCACCTGATCCCAGTTCCAGTCGTCGCGGTCGATGGTCGTTCCTGTCATGCGGCGGAACTCGCGCTCCAGCGCGTCCAGCAGCGGCAGCTCCAGCGGCGTGACGCGGCCCAAAAACGCTTCCGCGTAATTTGGCGCAGGCACAAAGTTGCGGCGCACCGGTTTCGGCAGGGATTTGATCAGCGCAATCACCAGCTCGCGGCGCAGGCCGGGAATTTGCCACTCGAACCCGCTCTCGTCCACCTGGTTTAACAGCGGCAGCGGAATGTGGACGGTCACGCCGTCCGCGTCGGCCCCCGGCTCAAACTGATAGGTCAGCCGCAGCTTGAGGTTGCCCTGATGCCAGAAGTTCGGGTAGTCGAGCTTGCTGACCGACTCCGCCCCCTCTTTAATCAGCATGCTCTTTTCGAAGTTGAGCAGGTCCGGCGTCTCTTTGCTGGCCTTCTTCCACCAGCTGTCGAAGTGGCGGGCGGAAATCACATCGTGGCTGATGCGCTGGTCGTAAAACTCGAACAGCGCTTCATCGTCCACCAGAATGTCGCGGCGGCGGGACTTGTGCTCAAGTTCCTCCACTTCCGCGCGCAGCTTCAGGTTTTCGCGGAAGAAGGCGTGGCGCGTCTGCCAGTCTCCCTCCACCAGCGCGTGACGGATAAACAGCTCGCGGCTGAGCGCCGGATCGATCTGGCTGTAGTTGACCTTGCGCGCGGCGACCACCGGCAGGCCGTAAACGGTCACTTTTTCGGTCGCCATCACCGCGCCCTGCGCGCGCTCCCAGTGCGGTTCACTGTACGAGCGCTTAAGCAGATGTAGCGCCACCGGCTCCACCCATTCCGGATCGATACGGGCGGCAATGCGTCCCCACAGGCGGCTGGTTTCCACCAGCTCGGCAACCATGGTCCATTTCGGCGGCTTCTTGAACAGGCCAGAACCCGGGAAGATGGCGAAACGGGCGTTGCGCGCGCCGGTATACTCCTGCTTCTCGGCGTCCTTCATCCCAATGTGGGACAGCAGGCCGGTCAGCAGCGCGATATGGATTTCGCGGTACTCCGCCGGTTCGCTGTTCACCGGAATGCCCAGCTCTTTCACCACCTGGCGAAGCTGGGTATAGATATCCTGCCACTCGCGCACGCGCAGGTAGTTGAGGAAATCCACCCGGCACTGGCGGCGGAACTGGTTCGAAGAGAGCGCCTTCTGCTGCTCGCCGAGGTAGTTCCACAGGTTCACGAAGGCGAGGAAATCGGACTCTTTGTCGTGGAAGCGACGGTGCTTTTCGTCCGAGGCCTGCTGTTTGTCCATCGGACGCTCGCGCGGATCCTGAATGGAGAGCGCCGAGGTAATGATCATCGCCTCGCGCACGCAGCCGTGCTTTTGCGCTTCCAGCACCATACGCGCCAGGCGCGGGTCGACCGGGAGCTGGCTGAGCTGGCGGCCCAGCGGCGTCAGCTTATAGACCGTCGCCTGCTCGTCGGTGGTAATCGCCCCGAGCTCTTCCAGCAGACGCACGCCGTCCTGAATGTTGCGCTTATCCGGCGCTTCGACGAACGGAAACGCCGCGATGTCGCCCAGCCCCAGGGCAGTCATCTGCAGGATAACGGACGCCAGATTGGTGCGCAGAATTTCCGGGTCGGTAAATTCCGGGCGCGACAGGAAATCGTCTTCGGAATAGAGACGAATACAGATCCCTTCCGACACGCGGCCGCAGCGGCCCTTACGCTGGTTAGCAGACGCCTGCGAAACGGGCTCAATCGGCAGCCGCTGGACCTTGGTGCGGTAGCTGTAGCGGCTGATGCGCGCCGTACCCGGATCGATCACGTATTTAATCCCCGGCACGGTGAGCGAGGTTTCCGCCACGTTGGTCGCCAGGACGATGCGGCGTCCGCTGTGCGGCTGGAAGACGCGGTTCTGTTCGCTGTTGGACAGGCGGGCATACAGCGGCAGGATCTCGGTGTGGCGTAGGTCGCGCTTGCTGAGCGCATCGGCGGTATCGCGGATTTCGCGTTCGCCGCTCATGAAGATCAGGATGTCGCCCGCGCTTTCGTTGCCCAGCTCGTCAACGGCGTCGAAGATGGCCTGCAGCTGGTCGCGCTCGGTATCATCCGCCTCTTCCACAATCGGGCGATAGCGCACTTCCACGGGATACGTGCGTCCCGACACTTCAATAATCGGCGCATTGTTGAAGTGCTTCGAGAAGCGTTCCGGGTCGATGGTCGCGGAGGTGATGATCACTTTCAGATCCGGGCGACGCGGCAGCAGCTCTTTCAGGTAGCCAAGCAGGAAGTCGATGTTCAGGCTGCGCTCGTGCGCTTCGTCAATGATGATGGTGTCGTACTGCATCAGCAGGCGATCCTGCTGAATTTCCGCCAGCAGAATACCGTCGGTCATCAGCTTGACCAGGGTGTTATCGCTCACGTGGTCGCTGAAGCGCACCTTGTAGCCGATGCAGCAGCCCGGCTCCGTCTGCAGCTCTTCGGCAATACGGTTGGCGACGGTGCGCGCCGCCAGACGACGCGGCTGGGTGTGGCCAATCAGGCCTTTTATCCCGCGGCCCAGCTCCATACAGATTTTCGGCAGCTGGGTGGTTTTCCCCGAACCGGTTTCACCCGCGACAATCACCACCTGGTGGTCGCGTACGGCCTCAAGAATGTCCTGTTTCTTCTGGCTGACGGGCAGGTTTTCCGGGTAGGTAATCGCCGGGCGCGCAGCTTCGCGCAGCACAACCTTCCCTGCCGCCTGTTCAATCTCTTTCGCCATCTCCTGGTAAATGGCCTGTTGAGCATCAGGATTTTTAACCTTCTTGACGCCGTGCAGACGGCGGGCGAAGCGCTGTTTGTCGCGCAGCGTCAGAGAATCGAGCTGTTGCAGGAGCATCGGGAAGGTGAATTTTTGTTGTTCTGTCATAGCGTTAAAGGGCAGTACACGCCCTGATAAACTCTCTTTTTAATGATTGCTATAGAGTACCACACTGACGCCTTTCGTGCCTTATTCAAAAAATTCGAACATAGGCTTCGATATATTGCGCTATCTCTGTGGCAGGATTGTGAATAGAGTGTCAACAAGCAACGGGGCACCCCCCTTCAATCAAATGCAACAACAGGAATCACCCATGAGCAAAGTATTAGTTTTGAAATCCAGTATTCTGGCAGGGTACTCTCAGTCTGGTCAGCTGTCTGATTACTTCGTTGAACAGTGGCGTGAACAGCATTCTGCTGATGAAATCACCGTGCGTGACCTGGCTGCAAACCCCATTCCTGTGCTTGATGGCGAGCTGGTTGGCGCGCTGCGCCCAAGCGATGCACCGCTGTCTCCACGCCAGCAGGAAGCGCTGGCCCTGTCCGACGAGCTGATTGCTGAGCTGCAGGCGCATGACGTTATCGTCATCAACGCCCCAATGTACAACTTCAACATCCCAACCCAGCT
Source organism: Enterobacter cloacae complex sp. 2021EL-01169 (assembly GCF_020733125.1). NCBI lineage: Bacteria > Pseudomonadati > Pseudomonadota > Gammaproteobacteria > Enterobacterales > Enterobacteriaceae > Enterobacter > Enterobacter cloacae complex sp. 2021EL-01169. The sequence goes on along the minus strand of NZ_JAJFTC010000011.1, from coordinate 3,550 downwards.
GAAGAACTACTTCGACCTGGTGGCGCGTGCTGGCGTAACCTTCCGTTACACCGAGAACGGCCCTGAAGGTCTGGTAAAAGGCAAACGCGCTATCGTGCTGACCAGCCGCGGCGGTATCCATAAAGATACCCCAACCGACCTGGTTGCGCCGTACCTGAGCCTGTTCCTGGGCTTCATCGGCATCACTGACGTGAACTTCGTGTTCGCGGAAGGCATCGCTTACGGTCCGGAAGTGGCGACCAAAGCGCAGACCGACGCGAAAGCCGCTATCGACAGCCTGGTTGCAGCGTAAGACTTCACCCTCTCACCGCCCGGTGGGAGGGTTTTTCTTTTCCCCCGCATTTCGTTATCATCCGCTCCCACTCTCCAGCCGGGCGGCCTGATGTCTGCGATCATTGATTCTTTTATTGCCCCACCGTGTCACGATGACATTCAGATCCTCTGGCAGGATGAACATCTGCTGCTGATCGATAAGCCTTCCGGCCTGCTCAGCCTCTCGGGCAAAAATCCGCAAAACCTTGATTCCGTCCATTATCGTCTGGTCCAGACGTTCCCGGGCTGCACGCTGGTGCACCGTCTGGATTTTGGTACGTCCGGGCTGATGGTGGTTGCGCGCAATAAGGCCATCAACGCGGCACTGTGCCAGCAGTTTAGCCAGCGCAGCGTGGAGAAAGTCTACTGCGCCCTGCTTTGCGGCCACGTGGAAAATGATGAAGGGGTTATTGATGCACCGATTGCCAAAGACCCGGCGCTGTTCCCGCTGATGTCGATCTGCGCCATTACCGGTAAACCCGCCCGCTCCCGTTACCAGGTTGTGGAACGGTTTTATCAGGGGGCGGGATTACCGTTAACGCGGGTGAAACTGATCCCGGAGACCGGGCGAACCCATCAGCTGCGTATTCACTGCCAGCAGCTGGGACACCCGATTCTGGGCTGCGATCTGTATGGCGGTCTTGACGTGCCGGGTGCTGAGGAAACGCCCCGGCTGATGCTGCATGCCAGCGAGCTGAATTTTATTCATCCCGTGAGCGGCGAGCCGGTTAACGCCCGCCACGCCGCCCCGTTCTGAATGTGGTTTACCACATCAAATCGTCAGGGATTTTGAAGTCCGCGTACGGATCGTCTTCGTCCTGCTCTTCCTGGCTGAGCGCGCTGTTTAACACGATGCTGTCGGCATCGCGCTGGGCAATTTTATCGGCCACTACCGCCGGGATAATCGCGTAGTCGCAGTCACCGTTAGCATTGAGCACTAGGCGAGCAATCGCCAGACGGCCGTTGATCAGCTGGGTCTGCGTTTGCTTATCGACTTCAATCTTTTTAATCAGCGTACCGTCGGTAAAGTTAAAGGTGATGTTGCCTTTCGCCACGGTGATGCGGTTCATCTCAATCAGCTGCTTCACCTGCGCCTTAAACTCTTTCGCCAGCACGGCCTGCTTCTGCTGCTCGCTCAGCAGCTTGTCACGCTCGATCTGCGCCTTCTTGTTCTCTTCTACCGCTTCCCGAGCCTCACGCGCCTGAACGCGTGATTTCTTTGCCGTGCGCTGCACTTTCGCCGCTTTCTTGCTGCTGACGAGGCCCGCTTTCAGCATCTGCTCTTGTAAGGTGAGTTTTGTCATGATTATTTCTAAACCGGTTGGAAATTTTGGGGATTATAGCGGGAATTGAGGAAAGAGTGCGACATTAGCAGATGAAGCGTTACACATCCTGGCTGGGCGCCATATATCGCACCCAGGATCCTGATTGATAAAGATTAGCAGTAAAATCGTGATACTAGGGTTTTTGTGATGCTGCTTTTGACCACGCATCGCCATACTTAATCATGCCATCCAGGTAGTGCCATTCAATACTGTTGAAGCGTAACTTCACGGTCTCGACCATGTTATGATGATTTGAACCAGGTATATATGTGTGATTGGCATTCACTGACATGATGACAACACTCTCCATGGATATCCGATAAACTTCACGTTCAATCCCTGCATCGTTTGTCTCATAGTAGCGAATGACCGCTTTTTGCAGACGTCTCCCGTCGCAAACATACACTGCGAACAGGGGTGAAAGTTTATCCAGCTGTTTGTGTATGATAAAAGGTTCGTGTTGTCTGGTACCCCCCATTCTACCGGTATGAGGGTCGACTGGCTGGCTAATGCCGTAGCTGCTGCTCATGACTTCAACCGCACCCTCTCGACCTAACGCGAGACATTCTCCTTTTAACTGCATTCCGTTTTCATCATAAAGAAACAGGTATGCGGGTAATGACATGCTACTTTCTCCCTAAGTCGAGTATATTGCCTTGGTTATCGATTATAAAAGTATAATAAAAATTCTTTTTATTTAACGTATAATGTGCCCCATAGACAGTACCTTTAGTTAAGTTCACGTTAAAACATGTGTTCGGATATGATAATGCTAAAAAGTCTCCCTTTAATAACTCAGAATAATCTTTGCCGTTTGATGCCAGTACATAACGACTAAGGATATCTTTTTTATCGACTGTAAAGCATACCAGACCATCATAAACGTAGATAGATTGTCTTTCCCCAGACGCAGCGCCTTCTTTTCCTTTACCCGGACACCCCGTCAGAAAAATGGCAGACAGCAACAGTGATATATATCTCAACCGGGAAACCCCTCTAAAATACGTTCATACTTTTTAATCAATATCGTTACTGGTTCAGCAGGATCATAGTTTCTATAATCAAAGAGATGACTATTACCCCAAAAACCATAGCTTTTTAATAACCAGTAATCACTGACAATCGAAGCTTGTTGCTCAAGTCCGTACTCCAGTAAGTTAGTCTTATCAAGACTGTACGTATAATCAGCAGCCCAGGAGAAAGCACCACGCATACGCACCCACATACCACGTTGATGCTGCCAGACATGCATCATTTCATGCATAAAAAGATGTTGAGCATCAGTCACTGGGTGGCTAACAGGCATAGAAAAGTCATGTTCATATTTTTCAGACCTGAACCACATTTCTCCATCAGGACTCATTGCCTGGCCAGGGTTTTGAAGATTAAAAGGCAGATAACTTTCAAGGTGAATCCATACTTTATGATAGTAAATACTATACCCAAAGAGCGAACTCGCTAAATTTATTTCTCCAAGCCTGAGGCGTCGAAGTCCCCCTTCGCGAATCACTGGCCAACTGATGGAGTTTGGATAGTACACAATGGTATCCTCAGAATTTTACTCGTCGGGTAAATGCTACACGCTTAAATAATTATGAGATAGCAAGAAATCATGTTTAAGATCGCAAAATAAATAAAACCACAAACAACTCAACATTGCTGACAATACATATAAAATTCATACCAAAAATATTTTTATAAAATTAAATAAGCAACATCAATTAATCGTAACTGCGGGGTTAATAGATTGCTTTCTTTCAGATGCATAATTACGGTGTAATACACCATATTTAATGAGATGGTCACTCCCTCCTTCCCGGTACTATGCTGAGGACAGGCTTTCATTCGGAGAACTATCATGGAAAACATTGCGCTCATTGGTATCGATCTGGGTAAAAACTCTTTCCATATTC
>NZ_JAJFTC010000010.1:0-141372 GCF_020733125.1 Enterobacter cloacae complex sp. 2021EL-01169 | reverse complement strand
AGATTGTCTGATAAATTGTTAAAGAGCAGTGCAACGCGGCTTTCGCTCACCGTTGCGAGGTGGCGTATATTACGCTTTCCTCTTTCAGAGTCAACCCGTTATTTCAGGATTTTTTCTCTTCAACCGAACCGCTTGTTGTGTGAAGTGATTCACATCCGCCGTGTCGATGGAGGCGCATTATAGGGAGTTCGCGAACGACCGCAACCGAAAAGTTGCAAAAAAATGACTGACTGCTGCATTCCCCAGCAAAACCCCGCCTTATACCCATTTATGCACAAAGTTATCCACAATTCTGCACGGATCCCAATGCGATCCCACGAACTGAGCGGGAAGATCAACTATACTGGCGGCAAATACTCTTCTCTGTGCAGGCCGCTTCATGACCACACAACGCCTCACCCGTGACTGGCGTCTCCCTACCGCTGGGTTGATGCTGCTGGCAATTCTCTTTGCCGGTTTTACCCTGCATGCGCACTGGAACGCCTTTATCCAGTGGTGTCTTGCCACGCAAATTACCCTGCACCGCTATCTGGTGATGTACCTGCTGCAGCTGAATAACCACCAGTACAGCGGCGGATTATGGTTGTTAACGGGGGCTTTCCTTTATGGCGTACTCCACGCCATTGGCCCCGGGCACGGAAAATTCATTGTGACGACCTATCTGACTACCAATAAGGAAAGCGAGCTGGCCGCCCGGGTCGTCCCTTTCCTGGGCAGCCTGATGCAGGGCGTCAGCGCCATTCTGTTTGTCTTTATCCTGGCGGTAGGGTTTAACCTCGCCTCAGGGGATATCAGTACCAGCCGCTGGTATGTGGAGAAGGTCAGCGCAGTGCTTATTGGCGCATTCGGCGCATTCATCATTTACCAGGCGCTGAAGAGCCTGCGCCCGCGCAGGATGTCTGTCTCTGCCATTAAGCCGCTTCATCAGCACGACGAACACTGTGGCTGCGGTCATCACGGCGTAGGTGCAGACCTGACGCAGGGCGACTGGAAAACCCGTCTGGGCGTGATACTGGCGATTGGCGCACGCCCGTGCAGCGGGGCGATCATGATCCTGATGTTCTCCAACGCGCTGGGCATTGTTACCTGGGGGATGGCCGCAGTCATGACTATGTCTCTGGGAACCGCGCTCTCTATTATGGGGCTTTCACTGGCTGTACGTTACGCCCGCGAACGCACGGTGACCTGGTTCGGAGAAAGCGCCTCGTTAAAATGGCTGGTGCCGGCCGTCAAAATTGCCGGAGGGATAGTCCTGATCCTGTTCGCGACGGTGCTGTTCCTGACGGTGATCCCCATCAGCGCCAATGGCGACTACATCGCCGCAGGATGCTAATAAAAGAAAACCCGCCAGCGGCGGGTTTTTTGTTACTCGTTGATGCGTGGATGCTGATCCACCAGTCGGGAACGTTTTTTCTGCAGCTCTTCAATCTCGGCGTCAATATCCTCAATCTTCTGCTCTACATTATCGTAGTGCTCACGGAGGATCTCTTTCGCTTCCTGGATATCCGATGCCGCAGGCGTTGCGCCTTTCAGAGGGCGATTCGCCGTCTCCTTCATGGTAATACCGGTAATCAAACCAATCACCGCGATCACCATCAGGTAATAAGCAGGCATCATCAGGTTCTGCGTGCTCTCCACCAGCGAGGCGGCAAGCGTCGGGGTCAGGCCGGCAATCAGCACCGAGATGTTAAAGGCCGCGGCCAGCGCGCTGTAGCGAATATGGGTCGGGAACATCGCGGGCAGCGTTGAGGCCATCACCCCGATAAAGCAGTTAAGGATCACCGCCAGCATCAGCAGACCGGCAAAAATCAGCCCCAGTACATTACTGTTGATCAGAATAAATGCCGGGATGGCGAGGGCAAACAGCGCAACGCTTCCCAGAATAATGAACGGTCGACGACCAAAGCGGTCACTCAACAGGCCCATAATCGGCTGCACAAACAGCATACCCACCATGATGGCGATAATGATCAGCACACCGTGATCTTCCGAGTAGTGCAGGTTATGCGACAGATAGCTCGGCATGTAGGTCAGCAGCATGTAATAGGTCACGTTGGTGGAGATCACCAGACCGATACAGACCAGCAGGCTTCGCCAGTGCTTAGTGGCAATCTCTTTGAACGATACCTTCGGACCGTCCTGCAGCCCTTCGCGGTCACCCTGCTCCAGCTTATCAACGTGCTGCTGGAACGCAGGCGTCTCTTCAAGCGCATGACGCAGGTAGAGACCAATGATCCCCAGCGGCAGTGCCAGGAAGAATGGGATACGCCAGCCCCAGTCGAGGAAGTTCTCTTCCCCCACCACGGTTGAAATCAGCACCACCACGCCCGCGCCCAGGACAAAACCGGCAATGGAGCCGAAGTCCAGCCAGCTTCCCATAAATCCGCGCTTACGGTCAGGAGAATACTCGGCAACGAAGATCGAGGCGCCAGTATATTCACCGCCCACGGAGAAGCCCTGTGCCATCTTACAGATCAGCAGCAGAATCGGTGCCCAAATGCCGATAGTGGCGTAAGACGGTATAAGGCCGATACAGAATGTACTGATAGACATAATGACGATGGTGATAGCCAGGATCTTCTGACGACCATATTTATCACCGAGCATACCGAAGAACAGACCACCCAGCGGGCGAATCAGGAAGGGAACGGAGAACGTACCCAGTGCCGCAATCATCTGCAGGCTGGGATCGGCCCCGGGGAAAAACACTTTACCTAACGCATAGGCCACAAAGCCGTAGACACCAAAATCGAACCATTCCATCGCATTACCGAGCGAGGCTGCGGTAATCGCTTTACGCAGTTTGGCGTCATCAATAATGGTGACGTCGCGAAGTGTGATGGGTTTAATCTTTTTCCTTCTCAGCATAGCTATCCTCGTTGACTCGGCCCTGTCTGTTTCACAGTCCAGTGTGCGTTCTGTGAACCATGGGATCCGCTCCATGCGAATCGCCTTATTCAAGCGTAGCAGGTTTACTTACATTGACGTTTACGTCGATACAACCGAACCTGTTGACGCCTGCCTGGGCAGTTAATGACCTTTTTACCCTACCAGCGTTTATATTTGTGTTCAACTTCACACATATTTCAGCATCAGGTCAACTCAGTCCAGTATTTGTCAATCAGTGCAAATAAGCCCTTTCTCATCCCCGCCTCATGAGCTCTCTCACGCACGTCATGAGTTCTTTCGCAACAAAAAAACAAACCACGTTTACTCACATTCAATTTACATAAATTTTCTTCATCATGAAGCCGCCGATAGTTTTACATTGAATATGTGACAAACATAACTAAAACGATGTTTTATTTTGATTGAATCAATATTCCAATTATCGCATGATAAATCCGAATACAGCATTCCATGTGTTTTCCAATGAAGTTAATCGAGAGAAAACATTTATTTTCCTGGCGGGATTATCGAGAAACGCCACTCAAAAACAAATGCCAATCAATTGAATTTATTGACTAATTTTTAACACCGAACGCCCGTCCTGCGGGGTCAGATGTGAGGATTGTCCATGAAGATTAAAGCCACGATAGAACGCATACCCGGCGGTATGATGCTGGTTCCGCTGGTGCTGGGCGCCATCCTGAATACCCTTGCCCCTGATACCGGGGCTTATTTTGGTGGTTTCACAAAAGGCATGATAACGGGCACGGTTCCAATTCTTGCCGTCTGGTTTTTTTGTATCGGTGCATCCATTAATTTGCGGGCGACCGGTACCGTATTACGGAAATCCGGCACGCTGGTAATAACCAAAATAGCGGTAGCCTGGGCGGTGGCAATGATATGCGCGATGTTCATCCCGGAGAATGGAATTCAGACCGGGTTCTTCGCGGGGTTATCGGTGCTGGCGATTGTCTCCGCGATGGATATGACTAACGGCGGATTGTACGCCAGCCTGATGAACCAGTACGGGACGAAAGAAGAGTCCGGCGCATTTGTCTTGATGTCTCTCGAATCAGGCCCGCTGATGACGATGCTGATCCTGGGGTCCGCTGGCCTGGCCTCTTTTGAACCCCACCACTTTGTCGGCGCAATCCTGCCCTTCCTGATCGGCTTTGCCCTTGGCAACCTCGATCACGATCTGCGTGATTTCTTCAGCAAAGCCACGCCGGTGCTGATCCCGTTCTTCGGCTTTGCGCTGGGGAACACCATCAACCTGAAGGTTATCCTTGATACCGGCCTGCTGGGTATTGTGCTGGGTGTCGCCGTAATCGTCATTACCGGTATTCCGCTGATCGTTGCCGACCGCGTGATCGGGGGAGGAAACGGCACGGCGGGCGTCGCCGCCTCTTCAGCCGCAGGCGCTGCCGTCGCCAACCCGGTGATTATTGCCCAGATTAACCCGGCCTTCGAACCGGTAGCCGCTTCAGCGACGGCGCTGGTTGCCGCCAGCGTGATTGTCACTGCGCTACTGGTGCCGATCATCACGGCGCTATATGCGAAACGCTACGCCAATGCCCCCGAGCAGAATATCGAACGAAAAGCGGTCGAACTCCGCCATTAACACACCGCACCAAACCCTCCCCTCTTCCCTGCGGGGAGAGGGTGAGGGGTAAGGGATTTACCCAAAAATCTCTTCCACCATCCCGTCCACCAGCCGTTTTGCCGAACAGAGCCTCGGCATCCCCAGTGCGACGGTCTGCCAGTTTTGCGTCACTGACCAGCTCACCGGATGCTTATCCGCCTGACACCAGTCCCCCAGCCAGCCCAGCATGTCTTTATGATCGATCGATCCGGGAGAAGCAGGCGCTGTCAGCCACTGGTGATAAAAATGGCGGGTCGTGGGTGAGGCATTAATGCCCTGCGCCAGATAGTTAGCCGCCATGCTGCGCAGGTTATCCTTAAGCATGGCCGCCACATCTTCTTTCGCGAGGCGGCATGCGTCGCCAAATGCTCCCCAGCGCAGTTCTTCCAGAACGATAAAACAGCGCCCGGCCAGCGACCAGCCATCATAATGTCCGGCCCGCCAGCGGGTAAAAATTTGCTCGCTGTGCTCACCCGCCTGCACCGTTAGCCCGCGCTGGGTCAGCGCCTTTTCTTTCCAGGCTGCGCGTTGGGTAAAATGAGACACGAGATCGGCGTACTGCTGCGTCAGTCCGGGAGACTGCAGGGTGCGTGGGTGAGTCTGCTGACGCAGCGCAATCAGCTTCTCTGCCATCAGCGTCAGCGCGAGATGGCCCGGATCAAGCATCCCGGCCAGCTTTTCCGCCAGCCCCAGGCGCAGCGCCGCATTTTCATTGAGCATACCCGCCATCGCCCAGGGGCGTAGCCGGGTATGCGTCATGATTTCCTGCGTCAAACGCTCGCGAAACTGCAGCTGCTGTGGTCCCAGGCGAGGATGACGCGCCGCGTCTCCCCCCTGCACCAGATCGACCATAAATTTTGGATTAATACACTCCAGCGTTCGCCCGGGGCCGTCCAGTAGTGGTGTTGTCATGGTTGCTCTGCCGCGAATAGAGTTTGAATATCATCGCGTAACAGTCGGGTATCTTCCTGTATCCACGTCGCAGTAGTGATGCTTTGCTTCAACAACTGGCAGAGCGCTCGGGTTGAGTGCTCATTTTGCTGACGCACTGCGAGGCTATCACGCAAGCTTTCCTGTAACCCGGCCAGGCACAACGAAAATTCTGCAAAGAACGTCGCCATTCCTGCCGTAACAGAGACATCGACCTGCGCGGACAAAGCTTTACGTATTTGTTCACAAAACTGATCAATATGTTGCTTAAATTTGTCATGTAGCTGCGCAATGTCGATAACATAGCGCGTGCGCGTTTCCACATACTCGTCCCAGCCCCAGCCAGGATTATTGAGCCAGCGAGAGACCGTTTCGCGCATGCTGCTCCCGCCGGAAGGTGGGGCGGCCCGGCTGTCGTCCTGCGCAATCGCATCGTTAAACAGCGCTCGCGTATTGAAGTTAAGCTGGCTTGCCTGAAACGCCGGGAAGCTGATCCGCGCCCGAAAACCCGCATGGCTCAGATGCTCTTTAATACGCGTTTCGATGGGACGCATGGCTTCGTTAAGAGAACGCGCCAGCGTGGACTCCAGCTGATCGAAGCGTAACGCCAGCTCCCGGCCGATTTTCGTCTGGGCATCCAGCATCACCCGCTCGCAGGAGGCGCGTAATTTACTCAGCGCAATCTGCGCCTGCCCTTCATCGTCCAGCACCAGCTGCTTCACCCTCTCACCGCGAAGTTGCTGCCGTTCGGTGCCTGCCGAATCAAGAATCGGGGGCGTGCTGAACACCTGGTCAATCGCCTGGTGAAGCGCGGTTTTTTGGGATCCCATAAAGTCCGCGGTGGCGTTCAGCGCTTCCTCAACCTCATGTTTCACCTCATCGCTCACCACGCGCTGACGCGTCTGCAAAAGCGCCATGTCCTCTTCCAGACGTGCGATATTCAGCTCCAGCGCCTCAAAGGCCACCGTCAGCCCCTGATAGCGGAAATCGAGATACTCGCGGGCGTTTTGCGCGTAGTTAAGAAGCTTATGCGAGGCCGAACGCAGCGCGTATAGCGAGGCATTGGCATAGGCGGCGTAAATCAGTTTCCGTATCGGTTGCTCGAAGAGCGAATCTTCCCAGAGCAAATCGGCAGAATGTCGGATATGGTCGATATCGTCCAGGTCCGCCGTACGCCAGCGTCGCCCGAGCGCCGCTTCGGCAAAATCCTGCACCCAGGGTTGCTCCTGATGATCCGGCAGTCGTCCATGCGAACTTAGCTCATAGCGCGCGCGGTTGGCCAGATACGCCCACATGGACGACACGGGGTAAATCTGGCCAGGCGAAATATTGCCTTTCATTAAGGTGCCGGAGATCATCGCCCGAATCTGTTCTTCATCATCGCTATTGCGATCTTTCTGATCGAATTTATTGACCAGCGCATACAGCGGCACCGATTTTCCCGCCGCGGAAATCGCCTGGCGGACTTCTTCATCAGAAATGGATTTAAGCTGGGTATAATCCATCACGGCCAGCACCGCCGATGCGCGAGACAACTGCTCGCTGAGCATTTTTTGCAGATGCGGCTGTCCGGCCTCGTTCGGCCCGGGCGTATCGAGCAGCGTCAGCTGCCCGAGGTGGGCATCCAGGCCCGCAAGATGCACGAACTCCACCTCAATTACCGGGATATGTTCAATAGCCGTATATTCAGAGAACGGAAACGCCACACCCAGCGCCTGGGAAAGTCTCACCAGATCGTTGAGGCTTTTCAGACAATGAAATATCGGCTGCGCGCCCAGGTGATGCTTCTCAAACGCTTCCCCTTTTTCAATGCGCTCCAGCAGCGTATTCATGTCTTTATCAATTTCCAGACGCTGAGCCAGCTTCCCGCGGTCGTAATCACAGAGCTGTTTCTGAAGCAGTTGGATCAATTCATCAATCGGGGAGGAATGAGAGAAATGCAGCACCGGCTCCTTCTGGCCCGGCGTGTGGCGAATCAACGTCGGAAGCGCCGTCATTGGACGATTGCGGTTCGGCAACACTTCGGTACCCACAATCGCATTAATGGTGGTCGATTTCCCCGCTTTCATGGTGCCAACAATGGCCAGGACCATTTCCAGCCGGGTTATTTTGCGTAATTCATTATTCAGCATCGCCTGCTGGGCGTCGACACCGCGCGCGCTAAAATGCAAAGGTAAAACGTTGTTTGTTTCGCCAGTAATAGCAGCCTCTGTGCTCTCCAGCATCTCAGTGGGCATTGATTTCAACGTATCAAGATTTTGCAGGGCAAGCTGTAACAAACGCTCGGCTTCCTGGCTTAATTCAAAAATGGTCTGTGTGTGCATGATAAAAGCCTTTCCTTAACGCAAATTTATTACTTTTATTAAGCCACTGGTTTTAATTATGTTGTTCAGGCTTATATGATCACGTGTGGAAAACATGTTCGCCGAAATATAACTGATTGAAGATAATCAGGAATAATTCCCTATCCTTGCATGGCGTGTAGAACTCTTCTCCAGGCCTGATAGCCAAAAGAAAAAAGCGTAGCCCATTTTTAAGATACTTCAGGATATATCACCATTATTTACCCACCTAAAAAGAGAGGTAATGCACCACTGCCATAAGATATGTATGGCAGCAAAGTCCGGAGATAAATAACAATGTGTCGCTTCACCTTATCCGAAATGGCAGAGCGTAGCAATTTGCTGCAATAAAATATTCGATATATTTATCGTCATTTCTTCCCACCGTGTTAATGGACATAAGCTTCGCGTAACTGACTGACAGAACGTGTCACTCCCGATACGCTTTTTGGCTTTTTTAATTCACAATATCACCGACAACGGTGTGGATTTGCGCTATACTTGCCGCCTTTTTCGGCACCCTGCCGTCATTTAGCTGGCACTTTCCAGCGCGTTTACACTTTTGAGGATACCGATATGTCTCTCCCACACTGCCCAAAATGCAATTCTGAATACACCTATGAAGATAATGGCATGTTCATCTGCCCGGAATGCGCTCATGAATGGAATGATGCCGAGCCGGCTCAGGATGCTGATGCGCTCATCGTAAAAGATGCGAACGGCAACCTGCTGGCGGACGGTGACAGCGTTACCGTCGTTAAGGACCTGAGGGTGAAAGGCAGTTCCTCTATGCTGAAGATCGGCACCAAAGTGAAGAATATCCGTCTGGTTGAAGGCGATCATAATATCGACTGCAAAATTGACGGCTTCGGTCCAATGAAATTGAAATCTGAGTTCGTGAAAAAGAACTGATTTTCCACCTGTACGCCCGGTAAGCGAAGCGCCACCGGGCGCTTTTGCCGGATGCGCTACGCTTATCCGGCCTACAAAAAAAGAACTAAACTTAACGGGCTTTTCTTACGTGAGGTAAAGATTATGCCGTTAAGTCCCTACATCTCTTTCGCCGGCAACTGCGCTGAGGCCACCGCCTTTTACCAGCAAGCCGTCGGCGCAGAACTTCTCTATAAAATTACCTTCGGCGAAATGCCAAAAAGCGATAACAGCGAAGAAGGCTGTCCGTCCGGTATGCAGTTTCCGGATTCGGCTATCGCCCACTCCAACGTCCGCATTGCGGGCAGCGATATCATGATGAGCGACGGGATGCCGCCCGGCAGCAACGCGCAGTACGCGGGCTTTACGCTGGTTCTCGACACCCAGGACGTCAATGAAGGCAAGCGCTGGTTCGACAACCTCGCCGATGGCGGGAATATCGACATGGCGTGGCAGGAGACCTTCTGGGCGCACGGTTTCGGTAAAGTCACCGACAAATACGGCGTGCCGTGGATGATTAACGTCGTCAAGCAACAAACGTCGTAGGCAGGACACGCGCAGCGCAGCCGGCAACAGCGACCGGTGGCGCTGCGCTGACCGGGCCTACGGTGATTGTCATCAAACTCCGCTCAACTCTTCAAACTCCCGCAACCTGCACTTAACCCAAATGTCACATTGATGCGCCAGCATGAGGCCACATTTATCGTGAGGCCCAGCACATGCAAACTGTCATCCGCGTCGAGAAACTGAGCAAGACCTTCAATCACAACAAGGCTCTGCATGCCGTTGATCTGACCGTCCGGCAGGGCGACATGGTGGCGCTTCTCGGGCCTTCTGGCTCGGGTAAATCCACCCTTCTGCGCCATTTGAGCGGGCTTATCACCGGCGATAAAACGCCGGAAAGCCACGTCGAGCTGCTGGGCAATACCGTGCAGCGCGCCGGGCGTCTGGCGAGCGATATCCGCAAGAGCCGCGCCCAGACGGGCTACATCTTCCAGCAGTTTAACCTGGTAAACCGCCTGACGGTGCTGGAGAACGTGCTGATTGGCGCGCTCGGCAGCACCCCGTTCTGGCGCACCTGTCTGCGCTGGTTCACCCCTTCCCAGAAGCAGGAAGCTTTACAGGCGCTGACCCGCGTCGGCATGGCGCATTTCGCCCACCAGCGCGTCTCCACCCTGTCCGGTGGACAACAGCAGCGCGTGGCGATTGCGCGCGCGCTGATGCAAAAAGCGCAAATCATTCTTGCTGACGAACCCATCGCCTCGCTGGACCCGGAGTCCGCCCGCATCGTGATGGAGACCCTGCGCGACATTAACCAGAACGACGGCATTACCGTGGTGGTCACGCTGCATCAGGTGGATTACGCCCTGCGCTATTGCGAACGCATCGTCGCCCTGCGTCAGGGGCACGTGTTCTTTGATGGCGCAAGCCATCAGTTTGATAACGAACGTTTTGACCATCTCTACCGCAGCATTAACCGCGTCGAAGAGAACGCGCAGGCTGCTTAATTAAACCCGATCCGAGGAAAGTACATGAGCTACAAAGCCGTTGCCGCGCTGGCCTTTACCAGCATGTTCAGCCTCAGCACCCTGTTAAGCCCGGCGTATGCGGAAGAGCAGGAAAAAGCGCTAAACTTCGGCATTATTTCGACGGAATCACAGCAAAACCTGAAACCTCAGTGGGAACCGTTCCTGAAAGATATGGAAACCAAGCTGGGGATCAAAGTGAACGCCTTCTTCGCCCCGGACTACGCGGGCATCATCCAGGGGATGCGCTTTAATAAAGTGGACATCGCCTGGTACGGCAACCTCTCCGCCATGGAAGCGGTGGACCGCGCGAACGGCCAGGTCTTTGCCCAGACCGTCGCGGCAGATGGCTCCCCCGGCTACTGGAGCGTGCTGATCGTCAACAAAGACAGCCCGATCAACAACCTCAACGACATGCTCGCCAAACGCAAAGAGCTGACCTTCGGCAACGGCGATCCGAACTCTACCTCGGGTTACCTTGTCCCTGGCTACTACGTCTTCGCCAAAAACAACGCCTCCGCCAGCGACTTCAAGCGCACGGTAAACGCCAGCCATGAAACCAACGCTCTGGCCGTGGCCAACAAGCAGGTGGACGTTGCCACCAACAACACCGAGAACCTCGACAAGCTGAAGACGTCCGCCCCGGACAAGCTGAAAGAGCTGAAGGTTATCTGGAAATCCCCGCTGATCCCCGGCGACCCGATTGTGTGGCGTAAAAACCTGTCCGAAAGCACCAAGGACAAGGTGTACGACTTCTTTATGACCTACGGCAAAACGCCGGAAGAGAAAGCGGTCCTGGAACGTCTGGGCTGGGCACCGTTCCGCCCGTCAAGCGACCTGCAGCTGGTGCCGATTCGCCAGCTGGCGCTGTTTAAAGAGATGCAGGGCGTGAAGGACAACAAAGGCCTGAAGGACGAGGAGAAGACCAGCAAAGTGGCCGCGATTCAGGCCCAGCTTGAAGACCTCGACCGCCTGACCGCCGCGCTCGGCGCGATGACCAGCGTGAATAAAGCGGTGCAGTAACGCTTTTCGCCCGGTGGCGCTGCGCTTACCGGGCCTACATTTTGGATCGTAGGCCGGATAAGCGTAGCGCCATCCGGCACACAAAGACCTGCGGAGTTACACATGCAAACCATCACCCTCCCGCCGCCGAAGCGCAGCTGGTTCTCGCTCATAAGCTGGGCCATCCTGCTGGCGGTGCTGGTTATCTCCTGGAAGGGCGCGGAAATGGATCCGCTGCTGCTCTTCAAAGACGCGGGCAATATGGCGACCTTCGCCGCCGACTTCTTCCCGCCGGACTTCAGCCAGTGGCAAGACTACCTCAGTGAAATGGCGGTCACCCTGCAAATCGCCGTCTGGGGCACCGTGCTGGCCGTTATTCTCTCCATTCCGTTTGGCCTGATGAGCGCTGAAAACATCGTGCCGTGGTGGATATACCAGCCCATGCGCCGCCTGATGGACGCCTGTCGTGCGATCAACGAAATGGTCTTTGCGATGCTGTTCGTGGTCGCCGTCGGCCTCGGTCCGTTCGCGGGCGTCATGGCGCTGTTCATTCACACCACCGGCGTGCTCTCCAAGCTGCTTTCCGAGGCGGTCGAAGCCATCGAGCCCGGCCCGGTGGAAGGCATTCGCGCCACCGGCGCCAATAAAATCGAAGAGATCCTTTACGGCGTCCTGCCGCAGGTGATGCCGCTCCTGATCTCCTACTCCCTGTACCGCTTTGAGTCCAACGTCCGCTCCGCCACCGTCGTCGGCATGGTCGGCGCAGGCGGGATTGGCGTCACCCTGTGGGAAGCGATTCGCGGTTTCCAGTTCCAGCAAACCTGCGCCCTGATGGTGCTCATCATCGTCACCGTCAGCCTGCTGGATTTCCTCTCTCAACGTTTGCGTAAGCACTTCATCTGAGAAGCGAGGCTTTGTTTTCTATGCACTTATCCAGACATCCGACCAGTTTCCCCACCCGCTGGCAAGAGATCGCGGCAAAGCTCGAAGTGGAGCTGCGCACGCACTACCGCTGCGGAGACTACCTTCCTGCCGAGCAGCAGCTTGCTGACCGCTATGAGGTGAACCGACACACCCTGCGCCGCGCCATTGACCAGCTGGTCGAGCGCGGCTGGGTCCAGCGCCGTCAGGGCGTGGGCGTGCTGGTGCTGATGCGCCCGTTCGACTACCCGCTTAACGCCCAGGCGCGCTTTAGCCAGAACCTGCTGGATCAAGGCAGCCACCCGACCAGCGAAAAGCTGCTCTCGGTGCTGCGTCCGGCCTCCAGCCACGTGGCGGACGCGCTGGGTATTCAGGAGGGCGACAACGTCATCCACCTGCGCACGCTGCGCCGGGTCAACGGCGTGGCGGTGTGCCAGATCGATCACTACTTCGCGGATCTCACCCTCTGGCCGGTGCTGCAGAATTTCTCCAGCGGTTCGCTGCATGATTTTCTCCAGAATGCGACAGGCATTGCGCTGAAACGCACCCAGACGCGCATCAGCGCCCGCCGCGCGCAGGCGAAAGAGAGCAAGGTGCTGGAGATCCCCAATATGGCCCCGCTGCTCTGCGTGCGCACCCTCAACCACCGTGACGGCGAGATCGACGCGACGGAATACTCCGTCAGCCTGACCCGCGCCGACATGATCGAATTCACCATGGAGCATTGAATGCACTTCGACACCGCCACCCGACAGCGCTGGATGCGCGTGCTGGCCCACAGCCAGCCTGCTGCGCTCTCTGCCCGCATGAACGCCCTTAGCCTGGCTCCCGGGTACGACCTCCTCCGCGCGCCGGAGATCGGCCTCGTTCAGATCCAGGCGCGCATGGGCGGTACCGGCGCGCGCTTCTTCGCCGGGGACGCCACCCTCACCCGCGCAGCGATCCGCCTGCACAGCGGCACGCTGGGCTACGGCTACGTGCTGGGGCGTGATAAAGCGCACGCCGAGCGCTGCGCGGTCATCGACGCCCTTTTGCAGGAACCACCGCATTTCCAGACGCTGATGGAAACCCTTATTTCCCCGCTGGAGGCCGACCGCGCCGCACGCCTTGCCGCGCGTCAGGCCGAAGTGAATACCAGCCGGGTCGACTTCTTTACGCTCGTTCGCGGAGACAACGCATGACGCTTCAACCCGCTTTTACCCTGGCCGTCCAGGATGCCCAACACAGTTTTCGTCGCCTGCTAAAAGCCATGAGCGAGCCGGGCGTGATTGTCTCGCTGCACCAGCTCTCTCAGGGCTGGCTGCCGCTGAACCTGGCGACAACCAGCGTGCTGCTCACCCTGGCCGACAACGATACCCCGGTATGGCTTTCGGGCGCGCTGTCGAACGATATCGCCAACCAGAACCTGCGTTTTCACACCGGCGCCCCGCTTGTTGAACAGCCGCAGCAGGCAATCTTTGCCGTGGCCGACGAACAAATCAGCCATGAACAGCTGAATGCCCTGAGCGAAGGCACCGCCGTCGCCCCGGAAACCAGCGCCACGCTGATTTTGCAGGTCGCCAGCCTGAGCGGCGGCCGCATGCTGCGCCTGACGGGCGCAGGCATCGCCGACGAACGCATGGTCGCGCCGCAGCTGCCGGAGTGCATCATTCACGAGCTGACCGAGCGCCCGCACCCGTTCCCGCTGGGCATTGACCTGATCCTGACCTGCGGCGAGCGCCTGCTGGCCATCCCGCGGACCACCCACGTGGAGGTGTGCTGATGTACGTTGCCGTCAAAGGGGGCGAAAAAGCGATCGCCGCCGCCCATGCGCTGCAGGCGCACAGACGACGGGGTGATGAACAGCTCCCTGAGCTGAGCGTCGCCCAGATTGAACAGCAGCTTAATCTCGCCGTCGATCGGGTGATGACCGAGGGCGGTATCGCCGACCGCGAGCTGGCGGCGCTGGCCCTCAAGCAGGCCAGCGGCGATAACGTGGAAGCCATCTTCCTGCTGCGCGCCTACCGCACCACGCTGGCGAAGCTGGCGGTCAGCGAACCCATCAACACGGCGGAGATGCGCCTGGAGCGCCGCATTTCTGCCGTTTATAAAGACATTCCCGGCGGCCAGCGGCTCGGTCCTACCTATGACTACACCCATCGCCTGCTGGATTTTACCCTGCTGGCGAACGGCGAGGCGCCACGACTCAGTACCTCTGACGCCGAACAGGAACCGTCTCCGCACGTCTTCAGCCTGCTGGCGAAACAGGGTCTGGCGAAGGCGGAAGAGGACTCCGGCGCGCAGCCGGATGACATCACCCGCACGCCGCCGGTTTACCCGTGCTCGCGCTCGTCCCGCCTGCAGCAGCTGATGCGCGGCGACGAGGGCTATCTGCTGGCGCTGGCCTACTCCACCCAGCGTGGCTACGGGCGCAACCACCCGTTTGCCGCCGAAATTCGCAGCGGCTATATCGACGTCGAAATCGTGCCGGAAGAGCTGGGTTTTGCCGTAAACGTCGGCGAACTGCTGATGACCGAGTGTGAAATGGTGAACGGTTTTGTCGCGCCCGAAAATGAAGACCCGCACTTTACCCGCGGCTACGGGCTGGTGTTTGGCCTCGGCGAACGCAAGGCGATGGCCATGGCGCTGGTCGACCGCGCCCTGCAGGCACCGGACTACGGCGAGCACGTTGCTGGCCCGGCGCAGGACGAAGAGTTTGTGCTGGCCCACGCGGATAACGTCGAGGCCGCGGGCTTCGTCTCGCACCTCAAGCTGCCGCACTACGTCGATTTCCAGGCCGAACTGGAACTGCTGAAACGCCTGCAACGGGAGCGCAAACATGGCTAACTTAAGCGGCTACAACTTTGCCTATCTGGACGAGCAAACCAAACGCATGATCCGGCGCGCCATCTTAAAAGCGGTGGCGATTCCTGGCTATCAGGTGCCGTTCGGCGGCCGAGAAATGCCGATGCCCTACGGCTGGGGGACGGGCGGCATCCAGATTACCGCCAGCGTGATCGGCGAGGCGGACGTGCTGAAGGTCATCGACCAGGGCGCGGACGACACCACCAACGCCGTATCGATCCGCACCTTCTTTCAGCGGGTAACGGGCGTCGCGACCACCGAAAAAACCGAAGACGCGACGCTGATCCAGACCCGCCACCGCATTCCGGAAACCCCGCTCACGGAAGATCAGATTTTGATTTTTCAGGTGCCGATCCCGGAGCCGCTACGCTTTATCGAGCCGCGCGAAACCGAAACCCGCACCATGCACGCGCTGGAAGAGTACGGCGTGATGCAGGTGAAGCTGTATGAGGATATCGCCCGCTTCGGCCATATCGCCACCACCTACGCCTACCCGGTGAAGGTCAACGGCCGCTACGTCATGGACCCGTCGCCGATCCCAAAATTCGATAATCCGAAGATGGACATGATGCCCGCCCTGCAACTTTTTGGCGCCGGACGTGAAAAACGCATCTACGCCGTCCCGCCTTACACCCGCGTGGAAAGCCTGGATTTCGACGATCACCCGTTTACGGTGCAGGAGTGGGACGAGCCGTGCGCCATCTGCGGATCCAAACACAGCTATCTGGATGAAGTGGTGCTGGACGACACGGGCAAACGGATGTTTGTCTGCTCCGACACCGATTTCTGCCGCCAACAGAGCGAGGCGAACGGCCAATGAAACCGCTGCTTTCGGTAAATCACCTGACCCACCTGTATGCGCCGGGCAAAGGCTTCAGCGACGTGTCGTTCGAGCTGTGGCCGGGCGAAGTGCTGGGGATCGTCGGCGAGTCCGGCTCCGGCAAAACCACCCTGCTGAAATCCATCTCCGCGCGCCTGACGCCGCAGAACGGCGACATTTTGTATGAGGGCGCCTCGCTCTACGGCATGAGCGAGGCCGAGCGCCGCCGCCTGCTGCGCACCGAGTGGGGCGTGGTGCACCAGCATCCGATGGACGGCCTGCGCCGTCAGGTGTCGGCGGGAGGCAATATCGGCGAACGCCTGATGGCCACCGGCGCGCGCCACTACGGCAATATCCGCGCCACGGCGCAGCACTGGCTGGAAGAAGTGGAAATCCCCGCCTCGCGTATCGACGACCTGCCGACAACCTTCTCCGGCGGCATGCAGCAGCGTTTACAGATTGCCCGCAATCTCGTCACCCATCCGAAGCTGGTGTTTATGGATGAACCCACCGGTGGGCTGGACGTCTCCGTGCAGGCGCGCCTGCTCGACCTGCTGCGCGGCCTGGTGGTAGAGCTGAACCTGGCAGTGGTGATTGTCACCCACGATTTGGGCGTCGCGCGCCTGCTGGCGGACCGCCTGCTGGTGATGAAGCAGGGTCAGGTGGTGGAAAGTGGGTTAACCGACCGCGTGCTCGACGATCCCCATCATCCGTACACCCAGCTTCTGGTGTCGTCCGTGTTGCAGAACTGAGGGGCTGTTGCCGGGTGGCGCTGCGCTTACCCGGCCTACGAATAGCGCACCTGTAGGCCGGGTAAGGCATAGCCGCCACCCGGCAAAACGAATCGCGAGGCCAACATGATCCACGTACAAAACGTAAGTAAGACCTTTGTGCTCCACCAGCAAAACGGCGTGCGCCTGCCGGTGCTGCAAAATGCCTCGCTGGAGGTTAATCGCGGCGAATGCGTGGTGCTGCACGGCCACTCCGGCAGCGGAAAATCGACCCTGCTGCGCTCCCTTTACGCCAACTATCTGCCCGACGAAGGCCATATTCATATTCGCCACGGCGATGAATGGATCGACCTGGTGCAGGCCCCGGCGCGTAAGGTGCTGGAGGTACGCCGCTCGACGATCGGCTGGGTGAGCCAGTTTCTGCGGGTGATCCCGCGGATCTCCGCCCTGGACGTGGTGATGCAGCCCTTGCTGGATCTTGGCGTACCGCGCGAAACCTGTGCCGCCAAAGCCGCCAGCCTGCTGACGCGCCTGAACGTGCCCGAGCGCCTGTGGCACCTTGCCCCGTCGACCTTTTCCGGCGGCGAGCAGCAGCGCGTCAACATCGCCCGCGGCTTTATCGTCGACTACCCGATTTTACTTCTGGATGAACCCACCGCCTCGCTCGACGCTAAAAACAGCGCGGCCGTGGTGGCGCTGATCGAACAGGCCAAAGCGCGCGGCGCGGCGATCGTCGGGATCTTCCACGACGAGAGCGTTCGCACCCGCGTCGCGGACAGGCTGCACCCAATGGGGACTCCCGCATGATTATCAATAACGTCAAGCTGGTACTGGACAATGAGGTGGTTGACGGCTCGATTGAGATCCAGGACGGAACAATCCGCGCGTTTGCTGAAACCCAGAGCCGCTCGCCCGAGGCGATGGACGGTGAAGGCGGCTGGCTGCTGCCGGGGCTGATCGAACTGCATACCGATAATCTGGACAAGTTCTTCACTCCCCGCCCGAAGGTAGACTGGCCCGCGCATTCAGCGATGAGCAGCCACGACGCGCTGATGGTCGCCAGCGGCATCACCACCGTACTGGACGCGGTGGCCATCGGTGACGTGCGCGACGGCGGCGACCGTCTGGAGAACCTGGAGAAGATGATCAACGCCGTCGAGGAGACGCAAAAGCGCGGCCTCAACCGCGCCGAGCACCGCCTGCACCTGCGCTGCGAGCTACCGCACCACACTACCCTGCCGCTGTTTGAAAAGCTGGTCGGCCGCGAGCCGGTGTCGCTGGTCTCCCTGATGGACCACTCGCCGGGGCAGCGTCAGTTCGCCAACATTGAAAAATATCGCGAATACTATCAGGGCAAATATTCCCTCAGCGACGCGGAGATGGCCCGTTATGAAGAAGAGCAGCTGGCGCTTGCGGCACGGTGGTCGCAGCCTAACCGTATCCGAATTGCGGCGATGTGCCGGGACCGCAATATCGCGCTGGCCAGCCATGACGATGCCACGCACGATCACGTGCTCGAATCCCACCAGCTTGGCAGCGTGATCGCCGAATTTCCCACCACGTTCGAGGCGGCTGAAGCCTCCCGCAAGCACGGCATGAACGTGCTGATGGGCGCACCGAACATCGTGCGCGGCGGCTCGCACTCCGGCAACGTTGCGGCAAGCAAGCTCGCGTCCCTCGGCCTGCTGGATATTCTCTCGTCCGACTACTACCCCGCCAGCCTGCTCGACGCGGCGTTCCGGGTGGCCGACGACGAGGGCAACCGCTTTACGCTGCCGCAGGCGATTCGCCTGGTGACGAAAAACCCGGCCTCGGCGCTTAACTTGCAGGATCGCGGCGAGATAGCCGAAGGCAAGCGGGCGGATTTGGTGCTGGCCCACCGCAAGGGCGAGCACATCCATATTGACCACGTCTGGCGTCAGGGAAAAAGGGTGTTCTGATGGGAAGACTTATCTGGTTAATGGGGCCGTCCGGCTCCGGTAAGGACAGCCTGCTGTCCGCCTTACGGCAGCAGGAGCATCCGCAACTGCTGGTGGCGCACCGGTACATTACCCGCGCGGCCAATGCGGGGAGTGAAAACCATATCGCCCTGAGCGAGCAGGAGTTTTTTACCCGTGCCGGGCAAAATCTGCTGGCGCTGAGCTGGCACGCCAACGGCTATTACTATGGGATCGGCATCGAGACCGATCTGTGGCTGCATGCGGGGTTCGACGTGCTGGTCAACGGTTCACGGGCGCACCTTTCGCAAGCGCGCGCCCGCTATGGGGCGGCCCTGCTGCCGGTTTGCCTGCAGGTTTCACCGGACGTCCTGCGCAGCCGGTTGCAGAGCCGGGGTCGTGAATCCGCCCGTGAGATCGATCAGCGGCTTGCGCGTGCGGCGCGCTACACCCCGTCCGACTGCCATATCCTTAATAACGACGGAAGTTTGCTACAGTCAGTCGAGACCTTTTTATCGCTTATCCGTCAGAAGGAGAAACAGCATGCCTGACTGCACGCTTCGCCCCGCCACCGCCGACGATGCGCAAATCGTCTATGCGTTAATCTGCGAATTAAAGCAGGCCGAATTTGATCGCCAGGCGTTTCACGCGGGCTATCTTGCCAATCTGCAGGATCACAACATGCGCTACCAGCTTGCCGAACTGGACGGGCAGGTCATCGGCATGATCGGCCTGCACATGCAGTTTCACCTCCACCACGCACGCTGGATCGGCGAGATCCAGGAGCTGGTGGTGATGCCGCAGGCGCGCGGGTTAAAGGTGGGCAGCCAGCTGCTGGCCTGGGCGGAAGGGGTGGCACGAGAGGCCGGTGCGGAGCTGACCGAACTCTCCACCAGCGTGAAGCGCACCGACGCCCACCGTTTTTACGTCCGTGAAGGATATACGCAGAGCCATTTCCGATTCACCAAACCGCTGTAGAGGTGCGTTATGAGTCTGACAATCACGTTAACAGGAACCGGAAGCGCGCAACTCGTGCCGGTCTTTGGCTGCGACTGCGCGGCGTGCCGCCGGGCGCGCCTGCAGGAGACCTATCGCCGTCGCCCCTGTAGCGCGGTGGTCAAATTCAACGATGCGGTGACCCTGCTGGATGCCGGTATTCCACACCTGATGGACGACTGGGCCGCAGGCAGCTTTCAGCAGTTTTTGCTGACCCATTACCATATGGATCACGTCCAGGGACTCTTCCCCCTGCGCTGGGGCGTGGGCGCGACAATCCCCGTCTACGGTCCGCCGGATGAGGTGGGCTGTGACGACCTGTTTAAACATCCGGGGATTCTGGATTTCAGCCACACGGTCGAACCGTTTGTGATGTTTGAACTTCAGGGAATGCGGGTCACGCCGCTGCCGCTCAACCATTCGAAACTGACCTTCGGGTATCTGCTGGAATCGGCCCACAGCCGCGTGGCCTGGCTGTCCGACACCGCCGGGCTGCCGGAAAAAACGGTGAAGTTCCTGCTCAACAATCAGCCGCAGGCGATGATTATCGACTGCAGCCACGAACCGCGCGACGAGACGCCGCGAAACCATTGCGACTTAAATACCGTGATGGCGTTAAACGAAGTGATTGGCTGCCCGCAGGTGATCCTGACGCACATTAGCCATCAGTTTGACGTGTGGATGATGGATAACCCGCTGCCGTCCGGCATTGAAGCGGGGTATGACGGGATGGTGCTGGTTCTCGACTGAGTTTTGCCGGGTGGCGGCTGCGCCTTACCCGGCCTACGCGCCAGGGTTTTGCAGGCCTGCGTCAGCGAAGCGTCACCAGGCTTTAGCCTCGATCGTAATCGTCTTCTAACCTGCGCTCATCCTCTTCCAGACGGCGTCTGTCGTCATCCAGCTGGCGCTGACGCTCATCTAAACGGCGGCGTCTGTCTTCAAGCTGCCGACGGCGATCGTCATACTGACGGCTATCCATGCGACGGTTATCGTCATAACGATCGTCATCATCGTTGCTGCGGCTGCTGCTGGGGTTATAGGCATCGTTGATCGCCTGCTGAATGTTGCCAATGGCGTCATCAATCACATCGGCATGCGCCAGCTGGCTGGTGAGTGACAGCAGACCAAATAACAGAGCGGTAGAGTAACGTTTCATAATGCCAGACTCGCAGGTGAACTGGCTTTACGATAATGAACGGCGGGAAGCCGGGGTAGCGGAGGAATCTCAAATTACCATCACTCTCCGCAGCGCCTGCGCCAGCTGCACCCGCGTAAACGGCTTGCGCAGTAGCTGAACGTCCGGCAGCTGAGGATTATGCGTGGGCCGTAAATCCTGTCCGCTGATCAGCAGCACCGGAAGCTGCGGATAGTGGCTGCGCACATGGCTAATCACCTCGGCTCCGCTCAGGCTTCCCGGCAACATCAGGTCGCTGATAAACATGCCAATATCCGGCGACGCCGCCAGAATGTTCAGCGCCTGCTCGCCGTTTTCCGCTTCGAGCGTCAGGTAGCCAAGCTGGTGCAGCTGCTCGCACAGGGTCTGACGGACATCGGCTTCATCTTCCAGCACCAGTACCAGCCGCTCGCTATCGACGGAGGCGGTGGCAGAGAGCGTTTCATCTTCAGGAACTACAGGTAGCGTCGATCGCGGAAGGTGAAGCCGGACGGTCGTCCCCTGCCCCGGCGCGCTCTCGATCTCCACGCGGCCGCCGGACTGGCGGACAAAGCCGTAGACCATCGACAGGCCTAACCCGCTCCCGCTCCCGGTCTGTTTGGTGGTGAAGAACGGCTCAAAGACGCGGGATTTCACCTCCTGAGACATCCCGCAGCCGCGGTCAATGACCTCCAGCGCCACCATATCCTGCCTGCGCCCGTCGCTGCGGGTGACGCGCTGATTCCAGGTGCGGATTTTTATCACCCCGCTTTGCCCTTCCATTGCATCGCGTGCGTTCATCACCAGGTTTATGATGGCGTTTTCCAGCTGGCTAACGTCTATCCAGGCGGGCCATGCCGGGGATTGCGCTTCGATCTCCAGGGTCAGGGTGGCAGGGAGGGAGTGACGCAGCAGTTCCCGGAGGTTCTCCAGCAGCGGCTGCATCTCTACCGCATGCGGGGTCAGGGATTGCTTGCGAGAAAACGCCAGCAGGCGCTGGGTCAGCAAGGCGCCACGCTCGGCCGCCTTCAGCGCCCGGGTAATGCGCGGCGCGTCGTTTGATTCGGGGTCGGTTAGCTCAAGGCTGCCGATGATCACCGCCAGCAGGTTATTAAAATCATGCGCCAGCCCGCCCGTCAGCTGTCCGACGGCCTTCATTTTCTGGCTGTGCAGGAGCGCCTCTTCCAGCCCCTGACGCTCAATGCGGTCGATCTCCATCTGCGTGGTCTTCTCTTTCAACAGGCGCGTGGTGTGCTCAAGCGAGGCGGTGTTGCGGGCAAAAACGTTAAACGCGCGCGCCAGTTCACCCAGCTCATCACGCCGCTGCAGCGCGGGAACGGAAACATCCTGTTCGCCGTGAGCAAGGCGTGACATCGCCCGGGAAATGGCCGTCAGGTTGGAGGCCAGATGGCGGTAGATATACCAGCAGGCACACCCGGTGATGATCAGCGCCAGCACGGCGAAAATGGTGATAAATACGCTGATGGATTGCAGTTCGTGATGGCTCTGGGCGGTGCGAAGCCGGGAGGCCTGCGCCACCTGCTCAACGTACTGATTAATATCGCTGTTGAGGATCGCCACCAGCGCCTTGATGTGGAACATGTACCAGCTTATCGCCAGATCGCTCTCCTCCAGCTGCTTCGACAGCGGGGCGAGCTGACCTAGCTCGGCATTAAAATCAGGCAGAACCGCCTTCACGACCGGCTGTGCGGCACTCCGGGGCAGCATCGCGGCCACCGCGTCCAGCTGCTGAACGGTTGCGCGCGGCGAGGGGGTGTCGATGGCGGCGGCGATCAGCCGGTCCATCTCCATCAGCTGCTGCGCATCCGGAACATTGCTGCCATAGCGGCGGTTGATGTCCTGCAGATGACGCAGGTAGCTCTGGCTTTGGTACAGCGAGCTCAGCAGCGCGTTACGCTCCAGATGGCGTCGCTGTCCGCGCTCCAGCATCTCCGTCACGCTCTGCTGTAGCTCATTGCTTCGTTGAATAATACGCGCCACCAGGGCTGGCTC
Source organism: Enterobacter cloacae complex sp. 2021EL-01169 (assembly GCF_020733125.1). Taxonomy (NCBI): domain Bacteria; kingdom Pseudomonadati; phylum Pseudomonadota; class Gammaproteobacteria; order Enterobacterales; family Enterobacteriaceae; genus Enterobacter; species Enterobacter cloacae complex sp. 2021EL-01169. Next base: position 118,696 of record NZ_JAJFTC010000010.1, on the reverse strand, counting down.
CTGCTGCGCCAGCGGCGCCTCCGCAAGCTGCTCCAGCGAGTGGCGCAGGGCCATTTGCGTCTGCTTCAGGCGCTCGGCTTCACCTTTGTACTCGAGCGCCCCCACCACCTGCGAGAGCCGCACCGCCGCCGTTGCCACGCTGGCGGTGTCGCGGGCCAGGTTCATGCTGCCGGTCATGTCGTCCAGCGTTTGCTGCTGGACCTGCTCCTGGATTTGGCTGGCGTGGCGGAAGCCGAGCACCGCCACGCCGCTCACCATCAGCGTCACGGCGACCACCAGCAGATTGAAAATCAGCAGGCGGCCTCGGGCGCTGGCGAAGAACGGGGGGCGTGATGGCATGGGGTTGGGCTCCTGTGCGGTTTGGTGCCCTCACCCTGGCCCTCTCCCACAGGGAGAGGGAAAAGGAAAATGTGATGGCGATTAGCTATTCATAACTATGACAAATATGAACAGCTTCTGACATTTTGCATTTACGCACCTGTGATGAAGTGCAGAAATCGGCATTCACAGGAGATCCGCCATGAGCAGAACCCCGGTATTAGAGATGCGCAGCATTGCCAAAACGTTTGGCAGTTTCCACGCGCTCAAGGGTGTGGATTTGACGGTCTTTGCCGGTGAGATCCACGCGCTGATGGGTGAAAACGGCGCAGGCAAAAGCACGCTGATGAAAATCCTTGCGGGCGCCTATACCGCCACCGGCGGCGAGATCCTGATCGACGGCCAGCCGTTTCACATTAAAGGGCCGAAGGATGCGCTGGCCGCAGGCATCACGCTGATTTACCAGGAGATGCAGCTCGCGCCCAATTTGACCGTAGCCGAAAATATCTTCCTCGGCAGCGAGCTGTCGCGCGGCGGGCTGGTCCAGCGCAAGGAGATGGCCGCCCAGGCGCAGGCGGTGATTGACCGCCTCGGCGCGCAGTTTAGCGCCACCGATCTGGTGATGAAGCTCACCATCGCCGAACAGCAGCAGGTGGAAATTGCCCGCGCGCTGCACCGCAACAGCCGCATTCTGGTGATGGATGAACCCACCGCCGCCCTCTCCTCCCGCGAAACCCATCGCCTGTTTGAACTGATTTTGCGCCTGCGCGATGAAGGGATGGCGATCATCTATATCAGCCACCGCATGGCGGAGGTCTATGAACTCTCTGACCGCGTCAGCGTTCTGCGCGACGGGCAGTACGTCGGGAGCCTGACGCGCGACAAGCTGAACGCGTCGGAACTGGTGAAGATGATGGTGGGCCGCCCGCTAAGCGACCTGTTCAACAAGGAGCGTGATATTCCCCTCGGCAGCCCGCGTCTCAACGTCCACCACCTCACCGACGGTAAAAAAGTACAGCCGTGCAGCCTGCAGGTGCGTTCCGGCGAAATCGTCGGGCTGGCGGGACTGGTCGGGGCCGGACGTTCCGAGCTGGCACAGCTTATCTTCGGCGTGCGTAAAGCCACGGGCGGCATGATTGAGGTCGACGGCGAGCCGGTGGTGATCCACTCCCCGCGCGCGGCCATCGAAAATGGCATCGGTTTTCTCACCGAGAACCGCAAGGAGCAGGGGCTGTTTCTGGAGCTGGCGGCGCAGGAGAACATCACTATGGCGACGCTGGAGCGCGACGCCACCTTCGGCTGGCTGAACCGCAAAAAAGCCCAGTCCATTTCCGATGACGCCATTGCCCTGCTCAATATCCGCGTGCCCCATTCGCAGGTGCGCGCAGGCGGTCTTTCCGGCGGCAACCAGCAAAAACTGCTCATCTCCCGCTGGGTCGCCATCGGCCCGCGCATTCTGATTCTGGACGAACCCACGCGCGGCGTGGACGTCGGCGCAAAAAGCGAGATCTACCGCATCATGAACCAGATGGCGCGCAAAGGCGTGGCGATCCTGATGATCTCCAGCGAGCTGCCGGAAGTGGTGGGCATGAGCGACCGGGTTTACGTGATGCGGGAAGGCAGCATCGCGGGCGAGCTTCACGGGCGTGACATCTCTCAGGAAAACATTATGACGCTGGCAACCGGCGTGAACGACACTCATCATCAGGCGGTGCAATCATGACAACTCCAACCCAACCGCAGCAGGTGGCGAAATCCGCCTCCGCCAAAAAAATGCTGATGAGCGATCTGATGCAAACGGTCGGTATTTTGCCGATTCTGATCCTGATTGTGGCGGTTTTTGGCTTTATTGCGCCCAACTTCTTCACTGAGAGCAACCTGCTCAACATCACCCGTCAGGCGTCGATCAACATCGTGCTGGCGGCGGGAATGACCTTTATTATCCTCACCGGCGGGATTGACCTCTCGGTGGGGTCGATTCTCGGCACCACGGCGGTGGCGGCGATGGTGGTGTCGCTCATTCCCGAATTCGCCGGGCTGTCCATTCCGGCCGCGCTGATGCTCGGCATGGTGCTGGGCCTGTTCAACGGCGCACTGGTGGCCTTTGCCGGACTGCCCCCCTTCATCGTCACGCTCGGCACCTATACGGCGCTGCGCGGCGCGGCCTATCTGCTGGCCGACGGCACGACGGTCATTAACTCCAACATCAACTTCGAGTGGATCGGCAATAACTACCTCGGCCCGATCCCCTGGCTGGTGGCGATCGCCCTGGCGGTCATTGTGGTGTGCTGGTTCATCCTACGCCGCACCACGCTCGGCGTTCACATCTACGCCGTGGGCGGCAACATGCAGGCGGCGCGCTTAACGGGCATTAAGGTCTGGCTGGTGCTGCTGTTTGTCTACGGCATGAGCGGCCTGCTCTCCGGCCTCGGCGGGGTGATGAGCGCCTCGCGCCTCTACAGCGCCAACGGCAACCTCGGCACGGGTTACGAGCTGGATGCAATTGCGGCGGTGATCCTCGGCGGCACCAGCTTCGTCGGCGGGATCGGCACGATCACCGGCACGCTCGTCGGTGCCTTGATCATCGCCACCCTCAACAACGGCATGACGCTGATGGGCGTCTCCTACTTCTGGCAGCTGGTGATCAAAGGGGCGGTGATCATCATTGCGGTGCTGATCGACAAATACCGTACCCGACACCATCAAAGTGCATAACAACAATACCCTACGAGTGAGGAAGACAAGATGCGTTTGAAACCCTTAGTGACCGCGCTCTGTGCTGGCGCGCTGCTTGCCGCAACGCCGTTTGCGCAGGCGAAAGATCTGAAGTCCATTGGCGTGACGGTGGGCGACCTGGCTAACCCGTTCTTCGTGCAGATCACCAAAGGTGCCGAGCTGGAAGCGCGCAAACTGGCGGGCGATAACGTCAAGGTGACGCTGGTCTCCAGCGGGTACGATCTGGGCCAGCAGGTGGCGCAGATCGACAACTTCATTGCCGCGAAAGTGGACATGATCATTCTCAACGCCGCGGACTCTAAAGGGATCGGCCCGGCGGTGAAGCGCGCGAAGGACGCCGGGATTGTGGTCGTGGCGGTTGACGTGGCGGCGGAAGGGGCTGATGCCACCATCACCTCCGATAACACCCAGGCGGGTGAGATGGCCTGTAAGTACATTACCGACCGCCTGAAAGGGAAAGGCAACGTGGTGATCATCAACGGACCGCCGGTCTCTGCGGTACAAAACCGCGTAGAAGGGTGCCAGACGGAGTTCAAAAAACATCCGGATATCAAGGTGCTCTCGGATAACCAGAACGCCAAGGGCAGTCGTGAAGGCGGTCTGGAAGTCATGACCTCCCTGCTGGCGGCCAATCCGAAGATCGACGGCGTGTTTGCGATTAACGATCCGACCGCGATCGGCGCCGATCTGGCCGCGAAACAGGCTCAGCGCAATGAGTTCTTTATCGTTGGCGTGGATGGATCGCCGGACGGTGAGGAAGCGCTGAAGCGTGAAAACTCGCTGTTTGTCGCAACCCCGGCGCAGGATCCGCAGGTCATGGCGGCAAAAGCGGTGGAGATTGGCTATGACATTCTTCAGGGCAAACCTGCGCCGAAAGCGCCCGTGCTGATCCCGGTGACGATGATCGATAAAAAGAACGTCGGTACCTATAAGGGTTGGACGGTTAAATGATCCTTTTCCCTCTCCCGCAGGGAGAGGGAACTGTTTTCAAGGAGTCCCCATGAAACGCTCCGACATCAATGAAATCCTCGGCCACACGCGGCAGTTTTTCTCCATGCACGACGTTCATCTCCCGCCTTTTGCCAGCTTTCCGCCAACGAAATGGCAGCAGCTAGACCAGGCCGCATGGCAGGAAGTGTTCGACCTCAAGCTCGGCTGGGACGTGACGGCGTTCGGCGACAACAACTTTGCCGCTGAGGGCCTGACGCTGTTCACCCTGCGCAACGGCTCGCCCAACGGCGTGCCTTATGAAAAAAGCTATGCCGAAAAAATCATGCACGTGCGCGACGGCCAGGTGACGCCGATGCATTTTCACTGGCGCAAGCGCGAAGACATCATCAACCGGGGCGGCGGGAATCTGATCATTGAGTTATGGAATGCGGGAGCGCATGAAGAGACGGAAAACACCGACGTGACCGTCACCGTCGACGGCTGCCGCCAGACCCACGCCCCCGGCAGCCAGCTGCGCCTCACGCCAGGGGAAAGCATCTGCCTGACGCCCACTCTTTACCACAGTTTCTGGGGCGAACGCGGCTTCGGCGACGTGCTGGTGGGCGAAGTCTCCTCGGTTAATGACGATGAACACGACAACCACTTTTTGCAGCCCGTTGCCCGCTATAACAACATCGAAGAAGACGAACCGGCGCTGCTGGTGCTGTGCAACGAGTACAACCTGTTTCGGATATAAGGGGTGAATGATGCCATTGATTTCTCTTGCCGACGGTCTTGCGCACGCCAGACAACACCGCTATGCGCTGGGCGCGTTTAACGTGCTCGACTCCCACTTCCTGCGCGCGCTATTCGCCGCCGCAAAGCAGGAACGCTCGCCGTTTATCATCAACATCGCGGAAGTGCATTTTAAGTACGTGTCACTGGATTCCCTTGTCGAAGCGGTGAAGTTCGAAGCCGCCCGTCACGCTATTCCCGTGGTGCTTAACCTTGACCACGGCCTGCATTTTGACGCCGTCGTGCGCGCCCTGCGCTTAGGGTTCAGCTCCGTGATGTTCGATGGCTCTACGCTGAGCTATGAGGAAAATGTTCGCCAGACGCGGGAAGTGGTGAAGATGTGCCATGCGGTGGGCGTCTCCGTGGAGGCAGAGCTGGGCGCGGTCGGGGGGGATGAAGGGGGCGCGCTTTACGGACATGCGGATGAAGCCTTCTTCACCGATCCGCAGCTGGCGCGCGAATTTGTTGATTCAACCGGCATCGACGCGCTGGCCGTCGCCATCGGCAACGCACACGGCAAGTATAAAGGCGAGCCGAAGCTCGATTTCCCGCGTCTGGACGCCATTCGTCAGCAGACGGGGCTGCCGCTGGTTTTACACGGCGGCTCCGGGATTAGCGATGCCGACTTCCGCCGCGCCATCGAGCTGGGCATTCATAAAATCAATTTCTATACCGGCATGTCGCAGGCCGCGCTCGCCGCCGTGGAGCAGCGCATGGCGAACCGCCAGCCGCTGTACGACGAGTTTGCCGAACTACTGCTCGGCATTGAAGAAGCGATTACCGATACGGTCGCCGAACAGATGCGCATCTTCGGCAGCGCGGGGCAGGCATGATGGAACGCAAAGGCATCATCGCCGCAGGCAATATGCTGGTGGACCACGTCCACCAGATCGTGCAGTGGCCGGAGCGCGGCTGGCTGGCGGAAATCACCCACAGCGAACGCTCAACCGGCGGCGCGCCGCTCAACGTCCTGCTGACGCTGGCAAAAATGCACGTTGGCCTGCCGCTGCAGGCGGTGGGGCTGATTGGCGAAGACGGCGACGGGGACTACATTCTGGCGATGCTCGACCAGTACCACGTCAACCGCCAGCGCGTACAGCGCACCACCTTTGCGCCAACCTCCATGTCGCAGGTGATGACCGACCCCAGCGGACAGCGCACCTTTTTCCACTCGCCGGGGGCCAACCGCCTGCTGGATCTTCCCGCCTTCGATCGCTTAGACGGATCGATGAAGATCTTCCATCTCGGCTATCTCCTGCTGCTCGACAGCCTGGATATGCCCGATGACGAATTTGGCACCCGCAGCGCGCGGCTGCTGGCGCAGATGCGTGACCAGGGGTATGAAACCTCGCTCGATCTGGTTTCCCGTAAGGGCGACCCGCGCTATCAGCCGCTGGTGCTCCCTGCCCTTCGCCATCTCGACTATCTGGTGATTAACGAGCTGGAGGCCGGTGAGTTTAGCGGCCTGACAATGCGTGACGAAAACGACGCCCCGCACATTGCCCATATCGCGGACGCCGCGGCGCAGCTGCTGGCGGCCGGCGTACGCCAGCGGGTGGTGATCCACTGTCCGGAAGGCGCATGGGGAGAAGCTCGCGGTGAAGAGGGTCGCTGGATCCCGTCATGGATGCTGGAGCAGGAAGAGATTATCGGCAGCGTCGGCGCGGGCGATGCCTTTTGCGCGGGCTTTTTATACGGCTGCCATGAATCGCTCCCGCTAACAGAGAGTATTTATCTGGCGCACGCCTGCGCGCGGGCAAGCCTGCTGGCCGCCAATGCGATTGACGGCGCAAAAACGCTGGCCGAGCTGCAGGCGTTTATTCGCGAGAGCATTTAATTTAACAATAATTGCGATTTTTCATTACAGTTCTATGAATTTTATATTCCCGAACTACACTCTTTCCATCTGGCATATTCGGCGTGGGCAGCACTCTGTCCGCACGCTTTTCCGAAATGAGATAGAAAGAGGACAAGGGAAAAATGTTCGCAGTCATCATCATCGGTATTTTCATTATCAGCGTTATTTATGCGCATTCCCGCGGCAAAGAAAAACAGACGCTTTCCCGTCAGCTCTTCGACCATTCGACGTTTATGGCGCCCATCAATATGTTTATGACGGCGTTTTCTTCCCTGCCCGCCAGGCAGCCTTTCTTTGAAACAGAGCGCTTCTCGGAATTAAATAAGCTGACGGAAAACTGGCTGGTTATTCGCGAAGAGGCGCTGCGTTTGCAGCATCATATTAAGGCAGCGGAAAATAATAACGACGCCGGCTTTAACACCTTTTTTAAACGCGGCTGGAAACGTTTTTATCTGAAGTGGTATGCCGATGCCCATCCCTCCGCGCAGTCTTTATGCCCGGTGACGACCCGGCTGGTGAGTGAAATCCCTTCGGTGAAGGCGGCCATGTTTGCCGAGCTGCCGGCGGGGGCAAAGCTTGGCAAGCACCGGGATCCGTATGCGGGCTCGGTTCGTTACCATCTGGGCTTATTCACCCCGAATGACGATCGCTGCTTTATTGAAGTCGACGGGCAGCGCCACAGCTGGCGGGATGGTGAAGCCGTTATTTTTGATGAGACCTACGTCCACTGGGCAGAAAATAAATCGGATCAAACGCGCATTATTCTCTTCTGCGATATCGAGCGTCCGATGAAATGGCGCTGGGCGCAGGCGGTTAACCATTGGGTGGGAACCACGCTGATGTCTGCGGCCAGCTCACCGAATGACGAGAATGACAGCACCGGCGGCATTAACCGCATTTTTAAATACGTTCATGCGGGCCGCGAACGGGGGCAGCGCCTGAAAAAAAGGAACCGTAAGGCCTATTACGCCCTCAAGTATTTGTGCATCATTGCGATTTTTGCCGCCATCATTGTTCCGGCGATAACGTAAGCCTTATGCCGCCTGTTCGGGCCGGCTCACGTCAGTGGCAAACACATAACCCAACCCGCGGATGGTTTTGATGAGCGCAGGCTGATGCGGGTTAGCCTCTATTTTCCGGCGCAGGCGCATGATCAGCACGTCAATCGTGCGGTCGAACACGTCGGCGCTTTCGCTGTGGGTCAGCTCAAGCAGCCGATCGCGGCTCAGCACCCGGCGGGCATTTTGCGTGAGCGCCAGCAGCAGGCCGTACTCGCCCTGGGTTAAGGGCACGGTATTACGCTGCGGATCAATCAGCTCACAGCGGGTGGTATCAAGCGTCCATCCGTTAAACGCAATGCCCGCGACGGGCGCTGCGGGGGCTTCTGCCGCCAGCGCGCCCGTTCGGCGCAACACCGCTTTCACCCGGGCGACCACCACGCGCGGGTTGAACGGTTTGCCAATATAATCGTCGGCCCCCATCTCCAGCCCCACCACCACGTCTGACTCACTGCCCAGGCCGGTTAACATCACAACCGGTAGCGCCGGACGCTGCTTTTGCAGCTGCAGCAGAACCTGCAGGCCGTTGATATCCGGCAGCATCATATCCAGCAGCACAAGCGCGATATTCGGCTCCTGCTGAACCTGGCGCAGCGCATCCTGGCCGTTATGGCAGACAAGCACGCTAAAGACGTGCTCGCTCAGCACGTCCTGAAGCAGTTCGCAGACTGCCGTATCGTCATCAACCACCAGAATCGCCGGTTTCATCGTATGCTTCCGTCAGGGGATTATGTTAAGTCTGAACTATTCTGCCGTCGGCTCCAGTCAAAAGGTTTTTTCAGTGACGGAAATTCAACCCATGTCACATCCGCTGCCCTGTCGACACGTCAATTTTGACGATTGACTGCTTTTTGTCAGGGTTTTCACCCCGGATGGGCCGTAAAGTCAGGGGATACCCATACAAAAAACATGGCATAGAAGCTGCATAGTGGGTGCGAACGATTCGATTAACTGGAGCAGACTGATGAAAAAAGTCGTCACGGTTTGCCCTTATTGTGCCTCAGGTTGCAAGATCCACCTGGTGGTCGATAACGGCAAAATCGTCCGGGCGGAGGCCGCGCAGGGGAAAACCAACCAGGGCACGCTGTGCCTGAAAGGTTACTACGGCTGGGATTTTATTAACGATACCCAAATTCTTACCCCGCGCCTGAAAACCCCTATGATCCGCCGCGAGCGCGGCGGCAAGCTGGAAGCCGTCACCTGGAACGAGGCGCTGGATTATGTCGCCACGCGCCTGAGTGCCATTAAGGCCAAGTATGGCCCGGATGCCATCCAGACCACCGGCTCTTCCCGCGGGACGGGAAATGAAACCAACTATGTGATGCAAAAATTCGCGCGCGCCGTTATTGGTACCAATAACGTCGACTGCTGCGCTCGCGTCTGACACGGCCCATCGGTTGCAGGTCTGCACCAGTCGGTCGGTAACGGCGCAATGAGTAATGCCATCAACGAGATAGATAATACCGATCTCGTTTTCATCTTTGGTTATAACCCGGCGGATTCTCACCCTATCGTCGCGAACCACGTTATTCGCGCTAAACAGAATGGGGCGAAAATCATCGTCTGCGATCCGCGCAAAATTGAAACCGCGCGCATTGCGGATATGCACATTGCATTGAAAAACGGTTCAAACATCGCGCTGTTGAACGCAATGGGGCACGTCATTATTGAGGAGAACCTGTACGACCAGGCGTTTGTCGCGACCCGTACAGAAGGCTTTGAAGAGTATAAGAAAATAGTCGAGGGCTATACGCCTGAATCCGTCGAAGCGATAACCGGCGTCAGCGCGCAGGAGATTCGTCAGGCGGCCAGAATGTATGCCGGGGCAAAAACCGCCGCCATTCTCTGGGGTATGGGCGTGACCCAGTTCTACCAGGGCGTGGAAACCGTGCGCTCGCTCACCAGCCTCGCGATGCTGACCGGTAATCTGGGTAAAGCCCACGTTGGCGTGAACCCGGTGCGTGGTCAGAATAACGTGCAGGGCGCCTGCGATATGGGCGCGCTGCCGGATACTTATCCGGGCTACCAGTACGTGAAGTTCCCGGAAAACCGCGCCAAGTTCGCGAAGGCGTGGGGCGTGGAAAGCCTGCCGGAACATACCGGGTATCGCATCAGCGAGCTGCCGCACCGCGCGGCGCATGGCGAAGTGCGTGCGGCCTATATCATGGGTGAAGATCCGCTTCAGACCGACGCCGAGCTCTCTGCAGTGCGTAAAGGGTTTGAGGATCTGGAGCTGGTGATTGTCCAGGATATCTTCATGACCAAAACCGCGGCGGCGGCGGATGTCATTTTACCGTCGACCTCCTGGGGCGAGCATGAAGGCGTCTACACGGCGGCCGACCGCGGCTTCCAGCGCTTCTTCAAGGCGGTCGAGCCGAAGTGGGATCTGAAAACGGACTGGCAGATCATCAGTGAAATCGCCACCCGCATGGGCTACCCGATGCACTACAACAACACCCAGGAGATCTGGGATGAGTTGCGCAGCCTGTGTCCGGACTTCTACGGCGCCACCTATGAAAAAATGGGTGAGCTGGGATACATCCAGTGGCCGTGCCGGGACGAGTCGGAGGCCGATCAGGGGACGTCCTATCTCTTTAAGGAGAAATTCGACACCCCGAACGGGCTGGCGCAGTTCTTCACCTGCGACTGGGTCGCGCCGATCGATAAACTCACCGATGAGTATCCGATGGTGCTCTCCACCGTACGCGAAGTGGGCCATTACTCCTGTCGTTCGATGACCGGAAACTGCGCCGCGCTGGCGGCGCTGGCGGACGAGCCCGGCTATGCGCAAATCAACACCGCCGATGCGGAACGCCTTGGTATTGAGGACGAGGCGCTGGTGTGGGTGAATTCGCGCAAAGGGCGGATCATCACCCGTGCGCAGGTCAGCGATCGTCCAAACAAAGGGGCGGTCTATATGACCTATCAGTGGTGGATTGGTGCCTGCAACGAGCTGGTAACGGAGAACTTAAGCCCGATAACCAAAACGCCGGAGTATAAATACTGCGCCGTCAACGTTGAGCCGATTGCGGATCAGCACGCAGCGGAACAGTACGTGATCGACGAATATAACAAGCTGAAAGCCCGACTGCGCGAAAGCGCAATGGGTTGAAACCGTTAATTTATCGTTGAATAAAGGGAGTGAAATATTCACTCCCTTTTTATTTTCTATTAATTCATAAGAAATAGAAATTATCATTCTGGAAAGCGGCTCGCAGAAATAATGTAATTTTCGCGAAAAGGAATTACATCTTTGCATTTTAATTCAGAGGGATAAGATGTGCGGCGGGTGCTTAAGACTTTCTGTCTTGAGCATTGTTGAGGGACAGAAAGTGGAAAGCCCCGGGAAATTTGCATTCACCCGAGGCGACCCCTCAACACCCAACAGGTTGAGAGTAGCCTCTTATTCTTTTTTACACAAGGAGTAAAAGGCATGACGCCATTAAAAACTGCGTTAGGCATCGTCTTTATTGTTTGCCTGACGATAGTGATCTTTACCTTTATTACTCGCGGCAGGCTCTGCGAGTTTTCAATAAAGAGTGAGCATCAGGAGGTGGCGGCTAAATTAGCCTGCAACCCAGGCTAACCTCTACGGGCGGAACAACGGTTCCGCCCGGCTTGTAGGATGCTGAGGTCTTAATGCACCCATTTTTTTCTTTTGCGCCCGCGATTATACTGCGCGGCGTGTACCCAGATGATAAGAATCCATGAAAGCCATTTTTCTGTTGTTAGTGTTTTTAACGTCCTTCGCCCGCGCCGATGAGATAGGCAGCCAGTATCGGAAACAGGCGGAAGCCGGTGATGCGCGTGCCCAGTATTATCTTGCCGATACGTACTTCAGCTCCGGCGACAGCAAGCAGGCCGCGCTGTGGGCCGAGAAAGCCGCGAAAGGCGGCGATGTCGACGCCATGGGGTTGCTCTCGCAAATCCTCTTTACGCAGGGCGATTACACACAGGCCAAAGCCCTGGCCCAACAGGCAAACATTGCTGGCAGCAAACGCGGCGCGATCATGCTGGCGCGCATTCTGGTGAATACTCAGGCGGGAAAAACGGACTATCCCCAGGCCATCAGACTGCTGCACACGGCAACCGAAGATATCGACAGCGACTCTGCGGTCGATGCACAGCTGCTGCTGGGGCTGATTTATGCCAACGGCGTCGAGGTAGCGCAGGATGACGTGCAGGCCGCCTCGTGGTTCAAGCGGAGTTCAGCCCTTTCGCGCACCGGCTACGCCGAGTACTGGGCTGGGATGTTGTTCAGGCAGGGTGAGAAAGGCTTTATCGCGCCCAATAAACAGAAAGCGCTGTACTGGTTAAACCTGAGCTGTACGGAAGGGTTTGATACGGGGTGCGAAGAGTTTGATGCGTTGAGCGGGGAGTAAACCATTGCCCGGTGGCGCTGCGCTTACCGGGCCTACGGCTTGTGTAGGCCGGGTAAGGCGAAGCCGCCACCCGGCTTTTTACATCACTGGTCAGCCGTCTTATCAAAACGACCCAGCACCTCGCGTTCATACGCCAGCGCCTTTTTACGATCGAATTTGTGTTCCCACTTGGCGATAACCAGCACCGCCAGCGCATTCCCCACCACGTTCAGCGCCGTACGCGCCATGTCGAGGATACGGTCCACACCCGCGATAAAGGCCAGGCCTTCCAGCGGAATGCCTACGCTGCCCAGCGTCGCCAGCAGTACCACGAACGAAACGCCCGGTACGCCTGCGATGCCTTTAGACGTCACCATCAGGGTCAGCACCAGGACGATCTCCTGCCACAGCGACAGGTCAATGCCATACAGCTGCGCAATAAAGATAGCGGCGATACTCTGGTACAGCGTGGAACCATCCAGGTTAAAGGAGTAACCCGTCGGCACCACGAAGCTGGTGATCGACGCTGGCGCGCCGTAGGCTTCCATCTTCTCAATAATACGCGGCAGCACGCTCTCAGAGCTTGCCGTGGAGTAGGCCAGAATCAGCTCATCTTTCAGGATACGAATCAGGATCCAGATACTCAGCCCACACAGACGCGCCACAATTCCCAGCACCACCAGCGCAAAGAACAGGATGGCAAAGTGCACCAGGAGCACCAGCTTCGCCAGCGGCCAGAGGGAGGCAAAACCGAAGTTCGCCACGGTGACGGCGATAAGCGCAAACACCCCTACCGGCGCGTAACGCATCACCATGTGGGTCACTTTAAACATGGTTTCGGAGATCGAGCGGAACACGGTCACCAGCGGTTCGCGGTGCGTCGCGGGCAGTGAAGAGAGCCCCAGACCAAACAGGACCGAGAAGAAGATAATAGGCAGCATCTCGCCCTTCGCCATCGACGCCACGATGTTGGTCGGCACCAGAGAAAGGATCGTGCCCATCAGGCCGTGTGCATGGCTTTGCACGTCAGCGGTCGTACTTTGGTATTTCGAAATATCCACCGTCGCCAGCTGCGACATATCAATCCCGGAACCCGGCTGGAAAACGTTCGCCAGGGTGATACCGAGAATGATCGCAACCGTAGTGATCACTTCGAAATAGATAATGGTTTTCGCACCAATACGGCCTAACTGCTTCGCATCGCCGACGCCTGCAATACCCACCACCAGCGTCGAGATCACAATCGGTACTACGATCATCTTGATCAGGTGAATAAAGATATCCCCTGCCGGTGAAAGCAGGTTCGCAATCAGCCAGTCGCGGCTGTCGCTGTGATAGTGGAGGTAACTGCCCAGCAGGATGCCCAGCACAAGGGCGATTAAGATCTGCCAGGCCAGGCTGACTTTAACGTTTTTCATAGAAACTGACTTCCTCAATGAAGCGCCTTATTCACTTAAACTGCATGAATATGGGGACATACTGAAAGGGTATGAATTGTGTTGCGTCGATTTATGGGATTTTTTAACGCGGCGTATGAGTATCATTTGCGCGGCCTGTTGCGCAAGCCTTAAAGAACGACGCATTTCACTCGTAAAAGCGTCTGTGACGGGAGTTTCTCCTGATTCTAATAAATAACCTTTTGTTATAAAAAACCTTTTTTAAACATAAATGTGAATAATCGTCAGCATAAATTATTTTCCTTCAAAGTTTCATTCGCTCATTTTTCAACCTGTTCAAACAATGCGTGATCTGTCGCCCAAATAATAAACAAAGCTTGTAAAGCCCCTACTATTAACGTTTTTGCGACATATTATTAACATCTTACAAGGAGAAAAAAAGCCATGAGCCAAATACACAAACATGACATTCCCGCAAACATTGCGGACCGTTGCCTGATCAACCCGGAGCAGTACCACGAGAAATATCAGCAATCTATTACCGCCCCGGACACCTTCTGGGGTGAGCAGGGCCATATCCTTGACTGGATCAAACCTTATCAGAAGGTAAAGAACACCTCCTTTGCGCCCGGTAACGTCTCCATTAAATGGTATGAAGATGGCACGCTGAACCTGGCGGCAAACTGTCTGGACCGTCACCTTGCCGCGCGCGGGAACGAGACGGCGATTATCTGGGAAGGCGATGATGCCTCGCAGAGCAAACACATTACCTATAAAGAACTGCACCGCGACGTGTGCCGCTTTGCCAACGTCCTGCTGGATAAAGGCATTAAAAAAGGCGACGTGGTCGCTATCTATATGCCGATGGTGCCGGAAGCGGCGGTGGCCATGCTGGCCTGTGCGCGTATCGGCGCGATTCATTCCGTTATTTTCGGTGGGTTCTCGCCAGAGGCGGTTGCGGGTCGTATTGTCGATTCAAGCTCAAAACTGGTGATCACCGCCGATGAAGGCGTGCGCGCAGGACGCAGTATCCCCCTGAAGAAAAACGTCGACGAAGCGCTGAAAAACCCGAACGTCAACACGGTCAGCAACGTCATCGTCCTTAAGCGTACCGGCGGCAAAATCGACTGGCACGAGGGGCGCGACCTGTGGTGGAGCGACCTGATTGAAAAGGCGAGCGACCAGCATCAGCCGGAAGAGATGAACGCGGAAGATCCGCTCTTCATTCTTTATACCTCTGGCTCAACCGGCAAACCGAAAGGCGTGCTGCACACCACCGGCGGTTATCTGGTCTACGCGGCCACTACCTTCAAATACGTCTTCGACTACCACCCGGGCGACATCTACTGGTGTACCGCCGACGTGGGCTGGGTCACCGGGCACAGCTACCTGCTGTACGGTCCGCTGGCCTGCGGCGCAACAACGCTGATGTTTGAAGGCGTGCCAAACTGGCCGACCCCGGCGCGTATGTGCCAGGTGGTCGACAAACACCAGGTCAACATTCTCTACACCGCACCAACGGCCATCCGCGCGTTAATGGCGGAAGGCGACAAAGCCATCGAAGGCACCGACCGCTCTTCATTGCGCATTCTCGGTTCCGTGGGTGAGCCCATTAACCCGGAAGCCTGGGAGTGGTACTGGAAGAAAATCGGCAACGAGAAATGCCCGGTCATGGACACCTGGTGGCAGACCGAAACCGGCGGCTTTATGATCACCCCGATGCCGGGCGCCACGCAGCTGAAAGCGGGCTCGGCAACGCGTCCGTTCTTCGGCGTACAGCCTGCGCTGGTGGATAACGAAGGCAACCCGCTGGAAGGGGCCACCGAAGGCAACCTGGTGATCACGGACTCGTGGCCGGGTCAGGCACGTACCCTGTTCGGCGATCACGATCGCTTCGAGCAGACCTACTTCTCGACCTTTAAAAACATGTACTTCAGCGGCGACGGCGCGCGTCGTGATGAAGATGGCTATTACTGGATCACCGGACGCGTGGACGACGTGCTGAACGTCTCCGGCCACCGTCTGGGCACCGCGGAGATTGAATCGGCGCTGGTGTCGCATCCGAAGATTGCCGAAGCCGCCGTTGTCGGCATTCCGCACAACATCAAGGGCCAGGCAATTTACGCTTACGTCACCCTGAACCACGGGGAAGAGCCGTCGCCAGAGCTCTATGCTGAGGTGCGCAACTGGGTGCGTAAAGAGATTGGCCCGCTGGCGACGCCAGACGTGCTGCACTGGACCGACTCGCTGCCGAAAACCCGCTCCGGCAAAATCATGCGCCGTATCTTGCGCAAAATCGCGGCAGGGGACACCAGCAACCTCGGTGATACCTCAACGCTCGCGGATCCTGGCGTGGTGGAAAAACTGCTCGAAGAGAAGCAGGCCATCGCAATGCCTTCCTAGTGTTTTCTCCCTCTCCCCTCACCCTCTCCCCATAGGGGAGAGGGGATAAAAACAAACCAACCTTACCTTTGGAGACTCTGTGATGAATGACCATATTTGTCAGCAGATAGAGAATAGTGCGCACTACAGGGAGCTCGTCGATAAGCGGCAACGGTTTGCCTTCACCCTTTCCATCATCATGCTGATTATCTATGTCGGCTTTATTCTGCTGATCGCCTTTGCGCCGCACTGGCTGGGCACCCCGCTGCACGAGGGCACCAGCGTGACGCGCGGTATTCCGATTGGCATTGGCGTCATCGTGATTTCATTTGTGCTGACCGGCGTCTACGTCTGGCGCGCGAACGGTGAATTCGATCGCCTTAATAAAGCGGTACTGCAAGAGGTAAAAGCATCATGAAGAGAATTCTGACGGCGCTCGCCGCCACGCTTCCCTTTGCCGCCCACGCGGCAGATGCGATTACCGGCGAGGTACAGCGCCAGCCAACCAACTGGCAGGCGATTGTGATGTTCCTGATTTTCGTGGTGCTGACGCTGTACATCACTTACTGGGCGTCGAAACGCGTGCGCTCCCGTAACGATTACTACACCGCCGGCGGCAACATTACCGGCTTCCAGAACGGGCTGGCGATTGCGGGTGACTTTATGTCCGCCGCCTCGTTCCTCGGGATCTCCGCGCTGGTCTACACCTCCGGCTATGACGGCCTGATTTACTCCCTCGGCTTCCTCGTCGGCTGGCCGATCATTCTGTTCCTGATTGCCGAGCGCCTGCGCAATCTGGGCCGCTACACCTTCGCCGACGTGGCCTCGTATCGCCTGAAGCAGGGACCGATTCGCACCCTCTCCGCCTGCGGTTCGCTGGTGGTGGTGGCGCTGTATCTGATTGCGCAGATGGTGGGCGCGGGTAAATTGATCCAACTGCTGTTCGGCCTGAACTACCACATCGCGGTGGTGCTGGTGGGCGTACTAATGGTGATGTACGTGCTGTTCGGCGGCATGCTGGCGACGACCTGGGTGCAGATCATCAAAGCCGTGCTGCTGCTGTTCGGCGCCAGCTTTATGGCCTTTATGGTGATGAAGCACGTCGGGTTCAGCTTCAATAACCTGTTTACCGAAGCCATGGCGGTCCACCCGAAAGGGGAAGCCATCATGAGCCCGGGCGGGCTGGTGAAAGACCCGATATCGGCCCTGTCGCTCGGTCTGGGCCTGATGTTTGGTACCGCAGGCTTACCGCACATCCTGATGCGCTTCTTCACCGTGAGCGACGCGCGTGAAGCGCGCAAGAGCGTCTTCTACGCGACCGGCTTCATGGGTTACTTCTATATCCTGACCTTTATTATCGGCTTTGGCGCGATCATGCTGGTGGGGGCGAACCCGGCGTTTAAAGATGCGGCAGGCGCGCTGATTGGCGGTAACAACATGGCGGCGGTGCATCTGGCCGACGCGGTTGGCGGCAACCTGTTCCTCGGCTTTATCTCAGCCGTGGCCTTCGCCACCATTCTTGCGGTGGTTGCGGGTTTAACGCTGGCCGGGGCGTCGGCGGTTTCGCATGACCTCTACGCCAACGTCTTCCGCAAAGGCGCGAGCGAGCGCGATGAGCTGAAGGTTTCTAAAATCACCGTGCTGGTGCTGGGCGTCGTGGCGATCCTGCTGGGCATTCTGTTCGAGAAGCAAAACATCGCCTTTATGGTGGGGCTGGCCTTCTCCATCGCGGCAAGCTGTAACTTCCCGATCATCCTGCTCTCCATGTACTGGTCGAAGCTGACCACCCGTGGCGCGATGATTGGCGGCTGGCTGGGGCTGCTGACGGCGGTGATCCTGATGATTCTGGGCCCGACGATTTGGGTGCAGATCCTCGGTCACGCAAGCGCCATCTTCCCGTATGAATATCCGGCGCTGTTCTCCATTGCCGTGGCGTTTATCGGTATCTGGGTCTTCTCGGCTACCGACAATTCGCCGGAGGGTAACCTGGAGCGCGAGAAATTCCGCGCCCAGTTTATTCGTTCACAAACCGGTCTTGGCGTTGAGCAGGGCCGCGCGCACTAAACCTTTCTCCCCGGCCATTCTGGCCGGGGAGCTTAAAACATCACCCACGCCACCAGCGGCGCAATCAGCACCATCACCACGCCCGACAGCATCATCACCAGGCTCGCGACAACCCCCTCCTGCTGGCCCAGCTCATAGGAACGTGCCGTGCCCGCGCCGTGCGACGCCGCGCCAAACCCCGCGCCTTTGGCCATCCCTTCCCGAATAGAAAGCCGCAGAAAGAGCATATCGCCCACCGCCATCCCAAAGACGCCCGTCACCACCACAAACAGCGCCACCAGGTCCGGCTGTCCGCCGAGGGGTTTCGCCGCCGCGAGCGCAAACGGCGTGGTCACCGAGCGCACGGCCAGGCTGCGCTGAATTTCATCGGGCAGCGTAAACAGTCTCGCCAGCCAGACGGAGCTACAGACCGCGACCACCGTAGCGGTGATCACGCCTGCGCTGAGCGACATCCAGTGGCGCCTGATAATCGCCAGGTTGTCGTAAACGGGCACGGCAAAGGCGATGGTCGCCGGGCCGAGCAGCCACAGCAGCCAGTGGGATTCACCAATGTAGTTCTGCCAGGAGATATGGCCGAAGACCAGCATCAGCACCAGCAGGATCGGCGTGAAGACCAGCGGCATCAGCGGCAGCGCATGAAACCGGCGATACAGCCGCTTGTTGGCAAAGTAGATCGCCAGCGTCGCGATCAGGCACAAGACGCTGATCTGAAAGTTAGTCATGTTTGTGCCTGCTGATTTCAAAGCGATACACTTTATCCACCACCCAGGCGGTCGCTCCCAGCACCATCAGCGTACTCAGCGCGATCACCGCGAAGATGCGCCAGCCATCCACCATCAACAGCTGCGCATAGTTCACCACCGCCACCACGGCAGGAACAAAGAACAGCAGCATCTCAGCCAGCAGCCAGCGCGCCCCGGCACGCACCCAGTTAAGGGGGATCACGCGACAGAGGATGAGCGTCAACATCAGCAGCATCCCCACCAGGTTGGCAGGCAGCGGCAGGTGCAGCCAGCCGACAAGATATTCGGCGAAAACAAACAGTCCCGCGTAAAGCAGTACCTGAACCGGGACCTGGAGTCGTCGCACAACGGCAGGCGTAACACGGCTTAACGCCACGGCCATGGGGGTTTTCCTCAAAAATGAGACGAGGCGCCAGTATAGTGAGCGCACGGTATGGACTGAAATGAATTAAAATCATCACAGGTATAGTTTCGAGGAATAATCATGGACATAAGAACGCTGCGCTATTTTGTCGAAGTGGTTCGCCAGCAAAGTTTTACCCGCGCAGCGGAGAAGTTGTTTGTTACCCAGCCCACCATCAGCAAGATGCTGAAAAACCTCGAAGATGAACTTAACTGTACCCTGCTGATCCGCGATGGTCGCAAGCTGCTGCTGACCGACACCGGACGCGTGGTGTTCGAACGCGGGCTGGCCATTCTGGCGGAGTTCCGCCAGCTGGAAGCGGAGCTGGACGATATTAATCATCTGACCAAAGGGGTGCTTCGCCTCGGCATTCCACCGATGGTGGGGATGATGATGGCCGGGCCGATCGGCCTGTTTCGCCAGCGCTATCCTGGCGTAGAGCTAAAGATTTCGGAGTTTGGTGGCTTAACCGTCCAGCAGGCCGTCACTAACGGCGAGCTCGACGTGGCCATGACCGCCCTCCCCGTTGAGGAAGAGAGCGGCCTGGCGACGCTTCCGCTCTTTAGCCACCCGCTGTGCGTGCTGGTTCCCCGCTCCGGCGACTGGCTGAAAAGGGACGCGGTGAAGCCTGAGCTGCTCGGCGAACACCCTCTGCTGATCTACAACGAAGACTTCGCCTTAAGCCGCCAGCTGATGACGCTGTTTAACCAACATAACGTCAAGCCACGCATTGCGGTGCGCAGCGGTCAGTGGGATTTCCTGGCCGCGATGGTGCAGGCGGGCGTGGGGATTGCCATTCTGCCGCAGCCGATTTGCGAGCGTCTGGATAAAAACACGCTGCGCTGGATCCCGCTGGAGAGCGATCTGCACTGGCAGTTAGGGATGATCTGGCGTGAAGGGGTCTATTTGTCGCAGAGCGCGCAGGCGTGGCTGCAGTGTTGTGAGGGGTTTTGGGTGCGGTCTGAATAGTGCCCGGTGGCGCTGCGCTTACCGGGCCTACGTTCGAACCGTAGGCCGGGTAAGGCGAAGCCGCCACCCGGCAAAACAGCGCTACTGATTCTCTATCAACAGCGCTTCCAGCAGGTCCAGATCGTGCAGTAGCTTTTGCAGCGTCTCGTTGCTGATCTGGCGCGTGGCGCGCAGGTGATACAGTTCGGCACGCTCTGAGCGCAGCGCGGCCAGACGGAACCGGCGTTCCAGGTTCTCCTCCTGCAGCGAGCTTTCTACATCGTTACGCCCGTCCGCGCGGCGACGCAGGTTACCAATTACGCGGGAACTCACCTCCGTCAGCAGCTGATTGTCGATGTTCTCTTCCGCATCCGCGGCCAGGCGCTCTTCCATTTTCTGGATGGCGACAATCGCCACTTCGGCGGTCGCAGCACGCGCAATACGCTCTTCCTTGTGCTGCTGGGTCGAATCGCCAACATCAATATGCTGGAGCAAAATCGGCAGCGTAATCACGCCGACGAACAGGGAGAACAGAATCACCCCCGCCGCCAGGAACACCAGTTCGTAACGCGCCGGGAAGACATCGCCCGTCGGCAGCAGCAGCGGAATGGAGAGGACACCGGCAAGGGTGATCGCCCCGCGTACGCCCGCAAAAGAGGCAATCAGCAGTTCACGCGTTGTCCACGAACCAAACTCCATCGGCTTTTTCTTCAGGAAGCGGACGCTGAAGTTTTTCATCGTCCACAGCCAGCCGAAACGCACCAGCATCAGCGCCAGGTAGATCAGCACGATGTCGGTAAACAGCATCCAGACTTCAACGTTCGGATCGGCCTCCGCCGCCACCAGCGAGGATTCCATAATGCCCGGCAGCTGCAGGCCCAACAGCAGGAACACCATGCCGTTAAAGACAAACTCCAGCATCGCCCAGGTGCTGTTGGCACGCAGGCGCATCGCCAGCGGCGCGCGGCGCATCACGCCGGAGCGGGTGATGGTCATCCCTGCCGCGACCGCGGCCAGAATGCCCGACACGCCGATATGTTCGGCAATCAGATAAGAGGCGAACGGCAGCAGGAACAGCAGCACGATCTGCGTCGCGGGTTCATCGCCGCCCCAGCGGCTGAGGAAGCGCAATGAGCGGCCGTACAGCCAGCTCACCACGAAGCCCGCGAGAATACCGCCGATGGCTACCTTAAAGAACTCCAGCGTCGCGCCGCCGACGGTAAAGACCATCGTGCCCATCGCAACGGCCACGGCAAACTTCAGGGCAACCAGGCCGGAGGCGTCATTCATCAGCGCCTCACCCTGTAAAATCCCCATGATTTTCTTCGGAATGCGGCCTTCGCCCACAATGCCGGACAGCGCCACGGCATCGGTTGGCGACAGCACGGCGGCCAGCGCAAAGGCAGGAATTAACGGGATACCCGGTACCGTCCAGTAGATCAGGAAACCAATCCCGACGACGGTAACCACCACCAGCGCAAGCGCCAGGCCGAAGATCTCTCGCCCGTGCTCAAGGAACTCGCGCGTGGGCGTTTTCCAGCCATCGGCAAACAGCAGTGGCGGGATGAACAGCACGAGGAACAGTTCGGGGTCAAATTCCACGTGCAGGCCAAACGTCGGCCACGCCAGCAGCGCGCCGATGGCAATTTGCATTAATGGCAGGGGGACCTGAAAGGGCAGTACGCGTGTAACCACCCCGGATAGCGAGACCACAAGGGTCATGATGAGTATTGTGAAGAAGATTTCCATGCGTTCCCTGTTTGCTGTGTTGCTTATGTACTCCGGAAGGCGTCGTGCCTTTTATTCTATCTTCCCCAGAGTAACGCAAAAGGCAACAGGATGAGTCCTGAAAATAAAAACGGGCGGCCTGAGCCACCCGTTTTCGCATCAAAGGACAACTCAGATTGCCCAGCCGCCCGCGTAAAACGCCACCAGCGCAACGGCAATCACAACGGTGCCAACGTTCAGCTTGCGCCATTCACCGGAGACCAGACGACCAATCACCAGCGACGCGAAGCCGATCATAATGCCGGTCACGATGTTGCAGGTCAGTACGATGAAGACCGCGGTAATCAGTCCAGACATCGCGTCAACGAAATCCGCAAAGTCGATTTTCGCCACGTTGCTCAGCATCAGCAGGCCAACGTACATCAGCGCTGGCGCGGTCGCGTACGCCGGAACCAGATAGGAGAGCGGGGAGAGGAACAGGATCAGCATGAACAGCACGCCCACGGTGATCGCCGTCAGGCCGGTTTTACCGCCCGCCGCCGTACCCGCTGCGGACTCGATGTACACCGCCGCAGGCGCTGCGCCCACCAGGCCCGAGAAGACGCTGCTCAGGGAGTCCGTAGTCAGCGCTTTGCCGCCGTCAATAATCTGACCGTCTTTATCCAGCAGGTTCGCCTGACCGGCCACCGCACGAATGGTACCGGTCGCGTCAAACACGGCGGTCATCACCAGCGCCAGCACGCTTGGCAGGATCACCGGGTTGAGCGCGCCAACGATATCCAGGCTGCCAATCAGAGAGTTGCCTTTGTCATCGCTCAGCGACGGCATGGCGAAAATGCCGGAGAAGTGGACGTTCGGATCGAAAATCAGGCCCACAATGGACACGCCGATAATAGTCAGCAGAATGCCGCCCGGGACTTTCAGTTTTTCCAGACCGATAATCACCGCCAGGCCGATCAGCGACATGATCACCGGGAAGCTGGCGAAGTGGCCCAGCGCAACCGGCAGGCCGTCCAGCGGGTTCTTGATAACCAGACCGACGCCATTGGCGGCGATCAGCAGCAGGAACAGGCCGATGCCGATGCCGGTACCGTGCGCCACGCCCTGCGGCAGGTTGCGCAAGATCCAGCTACGGATGCCGGTCGCTGAAATAACGGTAAACAGCACACCCATCAGGAACACGGCGCCCAGCGCAACCGGTACGCTGATGTGCTGGCCCAGTACCAGGCTGAACGCGGTAAACGCGGTCAGAGAGATGGCGCAACCAATCGCCAGCGGCAGGTTCGCCCACAGGCCCATCACGATAGAGCCCACGCCGGCCACAAGGCAGGTCGCCACAAAGACAGCCGCTGGCGGGAAGCCCGCTTTGCCCAGCATACCCGGCACAACGATGACGGAATAAACCATCGCCAGAAACGTTGTCAAACCGGCAACGATTTCCTGGCGCACGGTGCTGCCGCGGGCCGAAATTTTAAACATGGCGTCAAGTGAACCGCCAGTACGCGCAGATGGCGTAGACATAGAAAACATCCCCTGAGAGTTTTTTAGGAAGTCCGTAAGCGAGGTGGAGACGCCACTGCCAGCTAAACGTCAAATCCTTGTGTTGCGTTTGCGACGAAAGGGCGTCACAGAAAAAGCAAACGTTTAGCTCCGCGCTTACAAACGGGTGGTCAAATTAAGGCAAACGATTATCTAGCCTAATCCCCGCCCTTTTCAACTGAACTTTATCGTTTTTCGCTAAAATTCCCTTATGACGCTGAAGAAATAAACAGAGGATGCGCAAACGTTATCGTCTATGCGCAATTTGTTTACATTTCAATCCTCACCCGGGATGGATAACGGTCCCCCTTGTGCCAGGGTTCGTTGCCAGCCGGGGCTGTTTTCAACTTTCGTTTTCCATGCCTGACTATGCGGCAGGTTGTCGATACCGCCGCGCGCCAGCAGGGCAAAGATCGGGAAGCTCATTTGAATGTCGGCCATGCTGAGCGAATCCCCGGCAAACCAGCTGTTTTTAGCAAGGTGCGACTCAATAAAGCGCGCATGGGTTTCCAGCTGGCGGTTAAGGTACGCTTTCTGCACCCCCTGCCCAAGCGCTTTGCCCAGGGTTCGGATACCAAACGGCACCGGCGGCTTGCCGAGACTGCTGAAGACCAGCTTCATTAGCAGCAGCGGCATCAGCGATCCTTCCGCGTAGTGCAGCCAGAAGCGATACTGCACCTTATGCGCCGGATCTAAAGGCTTAAGCCGCGACTCGGCATCGTATGTTTCCTGCAGATACTCCAGAATGGCGCCAGACTCCGCGAGGATCAGCCCGTTATCTTCAATGACCGGCGATTTGCCCAACGGATGCACCTTTTTGAGAGCCTCCGGCGCCAGCATGTTCTTTTCGCGCTGATAGTGAACGATCTCATAAGGCAGACCGAGTTCTTCCAGCGCCCAGATCACGCGGTGCGAGCGCGACTGGTTAAGGTGGTGTACCGTGAGCATGGTTTTCTCCTGTTATTCATACTTTTTAACTATAGAAAATCGAACAACACCGCGAAAAAAATTCGGCTAAAAACCGGTCAGCGACGCTGGCGAAAAAACGGGTCTTGCATAGAATTAAAGTGTCAGCACAATCCGGAACCTCCCCAACCAGCTCGACATGAGGGGTGCTGACGTCGGGGGAAACCCTCCCGTGAACCAGCGGGATAGAGAGAAAGACAAAGACCGGGAAAAACTAAAGCGCCCTTTGTGGCGCTTTAGTTCTTTATGTATGTGGGGTTTTGCCGGGTGGCGCTTCGCTTACCCGGCCTACGTTCTCGGTTTTGTAGGCCGGGTAAGGCGCAGCCGCCACCCGGCAAACCGATCTCAATCCTCTTCCAGCAGCCGTGCCCCCGTCCCCTGTTCGCCCAGTTTGTCGCCGGGGTTACGCAACGGGCAGTCGCTGCGCGACAGGCAGCCGCAGCCGATACAACCGTCCAGCTCATCACGCAGCGCGACCAGCGTATGGATACGCCTGTCCAGCTCTTCTCGCCACTGGGATGAAAGCTCTTTCCACTCTTTCGGGCTCAGCGTATGCCCTTCCGGCAGCACGCCAAATGCCTCGCCAATGGTAGCCAGGGGAATGCCGATTCGTTGCGCAATTTTGATAATCGCCACGTAGCGGAGCACGTCGCGGGTATAGCGACGCTGGTTGCCGCCGTTGCGGATGCTTTTAATTAACCCTTTGCTTTCATAGAAGTGGAGCGCCGACACCGCAACGCCGCTTCGCTTTGCCACTTCGCCGGGGGTTAACAGCGCTTTAATGCGCGGCAATCTCTTTTCCATAAAACCTCTTTACCTCAAGTTAACTTGAGGAATTATACTCCCCCGCAGAGAAAACGACGAATCAACCGAGAAAGTTGTATCTACAGAGGGGCAACCTTATGTCGCATCAGCAGATTATTCAGACGCTTATTGAATGGATTGACGATCATATCGACCAACCGTTGAACATTGATGTGGTCGCGAAAAAGTCGGGCTATTCGAAATGGTATTTACAGAGAATGTTCCGCACGGTCATGCATCAGACGCTGGGTGAGTACATTCGTCAGCGCAGGCTGCTGCTGGCGGCGCAGGCGCTACGCTCAACGCAGCGGCCGATTTTTGATATCGCGATGGATCTTGGCTATGTGTCGCAACAAACCTTTTCCCGCGTGTTTCGCCGCGAGTTTGACCGCACGCCGAGCGACTATCGCCACCAGTTGAATTAATTACTCTCAGTGCAAAGGTTGCTGCTGCCAGGTCATAAATTCCTGGGGCGGCATCGCTTTCGCGAAGTGCCATCCCTGACAAAACTGGACGCCGCGCTTCAACAGCCAGCTCACCTGCTCTGCCGTCTCGACCCCTTCCGCAATGGTTTTCAGCCGCAGGCTTTGCGCCATCTCGATAATATGCTCGGCGATCAGGTGGCTGGTGCTGTTGGTCGTTAAGGTATCGATAAACGATTTATCGATTTTCAGAATATCGACGTTCAGCGAGTAGAGGTTGTGCAGGTTCGAATAGCCGGTACCGAAATCATCGATCGCCACTTCATACCCCGCCTGACGGAAAGCCTGAATCACCGGCGTGGTTTTAGGCACATCGATAAAACCGCGTTCCGTCACTTCAATTTTGATTTGCTGCGCGCGGACGGCGTAGTGGCGAGCCTTCTCAGAAATCATGGCGATCAGCCGCGAGGAGTGGAAATCCGTGGCCGACAGGTTAATCGAAATATAGAGATGCGGATGCTCGGCCAGGAAATGGCCCAAATCGCTGAACACTTCCTCAACGACGTAATCCGTAATCCGCTCGCTCATCCCCTCATTTTCAGCCAGCGGAATAAACTCAGCCGGGCTCATCACCTGCCCGTTAAAACCCGGCCATCGTAACAACGCCTCCGCGCCGACACACCGGTTGTTCTTAATATCAATAATCGGTTGATAGTGCACGCAAAGCTGGCGTTTGTTCAGCGCCCGGTGCAGTAAACGCCCCGGCGAATTAAGCTCACGATGAGTACGGGACCAGACCAACAAAATAATAATGCTGCAGATCATGCCCAGCGGCAGCGTTAATGTCGCCTGATGATAAAGCGTTTCATAAAAGCGTTTATTCGATGTCGACACGATGGCCGCAATCGGTCTTTTAGAGGATGTGACGATCGTATAAAAGCGGTTATCTTTTTGAAATACCGATTCCTTATCCCGAATCAGCGAATTTAATAACGAAACGTTGGCTTTCTGACTGACGGAAAAGAAAGCATTGGTTACC
Organism: Enterobacter cloacae complex sp. 2021EL-01169; assembly: GCF_020733125.1. NCBI lineage: Bacteria > Pseudomonadati > Pseudomonadota > Gammaproteobacteria > Enterobacterales > Enterobacteriaceae > Enterobacter > Enterobacter cloacae complex sp. 2021EL-01169. Next base: position 92,205 of record NZ_JAJFTC010000010.1, on the reverse strand, counting down.
GTGTCGTAAACCCCCCACGAGAGAGAATGATCCGCGGACATGACTTCGCTGTATGAAAGTGGATTAACGACCACTACATAATTTCCGCGCTGCATATATGTCATTTTATAGCCAGTATAAAATGGGGTGTCGCGATAATAATAGATAGCGACGTCAGGTTTTCGCGTGTAATTAGCGACGGGTATGGCGTAGGGTTGATCCGGTGTAAAAACGGTCGAACAAAGAAAATTCTGACCTTCAGCGTAAATTAAATCGGCAACAAACAGGCGACCACGAACAACGTTCAACATATATTGACGGTGTCCCGGGGTACAGAGCTCGCCCCGATATTTTTCTGCCTCGTCCCGGGCCAGATCAACCTGTTGTATAACCAGCTCAGTTTTGTCTAAAGCCAGTTCAGCAAATGTCCGTAGCTGGGCGCTTGTTTCAGACACGGCTCTTAGCTGGGCAAACCATAGCGCAAGCATCACCGGCAGCATAACTACCATGATGATCCCTACCACCCTGAGCATCTTGCGCCGCGCGCTACGATTCATTTCCCGCCCTATATCCCTGCATGTTGTACGCCTGTAGTAATGAAGGCCGGATGCTGTGTTAAACAGGTGATTACGTTGCATGAATCATGCGAAGTTAGCAACTGACTTTTCGTATTAAAAATCTTAAATTTCGTTATGACGATAATATTTTCCCGTAAGTGAAACTGTAAGTATTCGTTCCGTTTCAATTAAGGAAAATAATTATCCAGCCCTCGAGGGCGGAGGGAAGATAACACAACAGACGATCGTTGATTAAGCCAAACTTCTGGCAGCATGAAAAAAGCGCACCTTTATCATGACGTTTTATGCTATTTACTGTGGGGCATTGTGTGCGTTGATTTATAAATAATCAGTCTTCGCCGCACTATTTTATGATTCGACTGAGCCCCCTCTTATAAAAACCGAATTTGAGGTATCACCACTAACCCGATGGACGTTTCCGGCACGCTGGGGGGCGCCTCCTCGCGCGCCGAAGGCAGGGCCAGCCTGCACACACTCTTTACCTGAGGAATAAAAACCGTTTTTTGATCGCACAGACACTGGCGAATAAATCAACAAATGTGATATAGTTCACACATATTCTGTAACGAGAAACACCGTTTCATTCAGGTCGTCTGTTTTGTAGAGGATGGGTTTATGGCAACCATTACTACCAGCATGGTTCTCCTGCGCTGGCCTTTGTTGAGTGCGGTACTGATGTTTTTGGCCAGCACGCTGAACATTCAGTTTCGCAAATCTGACTACGCGGGTCTCGCTGTCATCAGCACGCTGTTGGGGCTGGGTGCAGCATGTTGGTTTGCAACGGGGCTGCTTGGCATTACCCTGCTGGATATCGCCGCCGTCTGGGAAAATATCAAAGTGGTGATGGTTGAAGCGATGAGCCACACGCCACCAGACTGGCCAATGGTGATTACCTGATCCCTTTATGGAATAAAAAAACCCAGACGATGTCTGGGTTTTTTGTTTCAAGGACGTACAAATCAGAACGGAATGTCGTCGTCGAAATCCATTGGCGGTTCGTTAGACGGCGCCGGAGCAGACTGCTGCTGCGGACGAGACTGCGCGCCGCCGCTGAACTGGTTGCCGCCCTGTGGCTGCTGAGGCTGACCCCAACCGCCCTGCTGCTGGCCGCCACCTGCTGGTGCGCCACCGCCCTGACGGCCACCCAGCATCTGCATGGTGCCGCCGACGTTAACCACGACTTCCGTGGTGTACTTCTCAGCACCGGACTGATCGGTCCATTTGCGGGTACGCAGCTGGCCTTCGATATAGACCTGAGAACCTTTACGCAGATACTCACCGGCCACTTCTGCCAGTTTGCCAAACAGCACAACGCGGTGCCATTCGGTCTGCTCTTTCATCTCACCGGTCGCTTTATCACGCCAGGATTCGGAAGTAGCCAGCGTAATGTTGGCAACTGCGCCACCACTCGGCATGTAGCGTACTTCCGGGTCCTGGCCCAGATTACCGACGAGAATCACCTTGTTTACGCCTCTGCTGGCCATGTTCGTGTCTCCTGAATACGTTTCTTAATAGTGTAAACGCGCGAGTGTACCATTTCCACGCTGCATTTTGATAGCTGCGAGATGGATTCCAGAGTTCTCGTGCGAACATAACATTGTTACACAGTCCGTCAGAAAATGCATTCCAATACTGTATATTCAAACAGGTCAAATTGTGTCATAATTAGCCGTTTCTGACAGCCGTTTGTCCTTCAAACAAACCAGGCAATCCGTGTTCCAACCGGGAAAGGTGAATGGATAAGATCGAAGTTCGGGGCGCCCGCACCCACAATCTCAAGAATATCAACCTCATAATCCCTCGCGACAAACTCATTGTCGTGACCGGGCTTTCGGGGTCTGGCAAATCCTCACTGGCTTTCGACACTCTGTATGCCGAAGGACAGCGTCGTTACGTTGAATCGCTCTCGGCGTACGCGCGTCAGTTCCTGTCGCTGATGGAAAAACCGGATGTCGACCACATTGAAGGGTTGTCTCCTGCTATCTCTATCGAGCAGAAGTCCACGTCGCATAACCCGCGCTCCACGGTCGGTACCATTACTGAAATTCATGACTACCTGCGTCTGCTGTATGCCCGCGTGGGTGAGCCGCGCTGCCCGGACCACGACGTCCCGCTGGCGGCACAGACCGTGAGCCAGATGGTGGATAACGTGCTGTCGCAGCCGGAAGGCAAACGCCTGATGCTGCTGGCACCAATCATTAAAGAGCGTAAGGGTGAGCACACCAAAACGCTGGAAAACCTGGCAAGCCAGGGCTATATCCGCGCCCGTATTGACGGCGAAGTGTGTGACCTGTCCGACCCGCCCAAGCTGGAACTGCAGAAGAAGCACACCATCGAGGTGGTGATTGACCGCTTTAAGGTGCGTGACGATCTCGCCACGCGTCTCGCAGAATCGTTTGAAACGGCGCTGGAGCTCTCCGGCGGCACGGCCGTGGTTTCCGACATGGACGACCCGCAGGCGGAAGAGCTGCTCTTCTCCGCCAACTTTGCCTGCCCGATTTGCGGCTACAGCATGCGCGAGCTGGAACCGCGCCTGTTCTCGTTTAACAACCCGGCGGGCGCCTGCCCGACGTGTGACGGTCTGGGCGTCCAGCAGTATTTCGACCCGGACCGCGTGATCCAGAATCCGGAGCTGTCGCTGGCGGGTGGCGCCATTCGCGGCTGGGACAAGCGTAACTTCTATTACTTCCAGATGCTGAAGTCGCTGGCGGAGCACTACAAGTTCGACGTGGAAGCGCCGTGGGCGAGCCTGAGCCCGAACGTACACAAAGTGATCCTGTTCGGTTCTGGCAAAGAGAACATCGAGTTCAAGTATATGAACGATCGCGGCGATACCTCCGTGCGTCGCCACCCGTTCGAAGGGGTGCTGCACAATATGGAGCGCCGCTACAAAGAGACCGAATCCAGCGCGGTGCGCGAGGAGCTGGCGAAGTTCATCAGCAACCGCTCCTGCGCCACCTGCGAGGGCACGCGCCTGCGTCGCGAAGCGCGCCACGTGTTTGTGGAAAATACGGCGCTGCCGACCATCTCAGACATGAGCATCGGCCACGCGATGGACTTCTTCAATAACCTGAAGCTGTCCGGCCAGCGCGCCAAAATTGCCGAAAAAGTCTTGAAAGAGATTGGCGATCGCCTGAAGTTCCTCGTGAACGTCGGCCTGAACTACCTGACGCTTTCACGCTCGGCAGAAACGCTCTCCGGCGGTGAAGCCCAGCGTATTCGTCTGGCGAGCCAGATTGGTGCGGGCCTGGTGGGCGTGATGTACGTGCTCGATGAGCCGTCCATCGGCCTGCACCAGCGCGATAACGAACGTCTGCTCGGCACCCTGGTTCACCTGCGTAACCTCGGCAACACGGTGATCGTGGTGGAGCACGACGAAGACGCGATCCGCGCCGCAGACCACGTGATCGACATCGGCCCGGGCGCTGGCGTGCACGGCGGCCAGGTGGTGGCGGAAGGCACGCTGAAGGACATTATGGCGGTGCCCGAGTCGCTGACCGGCCAGTACATGAGCGGCAAGCGCAAGATTGAAGTACCAAAACAGCGCGTGGCGGCGAACCCGGGAAAAGTGCTGAAGCTGACCGGCGCGCGCGGCAACAACCTGAAAGACGTTACCCTGACGCTGCCGGTGGGCCTGTTTACCTGCATTACCGGCGTGTCCGGTTCCGGTAAGTCGACGCTGATCAACGATACGCTGTTCCCGATTGCGCAGACGGCGCTGAACGGCGCGACGCTGGCCGAACCTGCACCGTACCGTGACATTCAGGGGCTGGAACATTTCGATAAGGTTATCGATATCGACCAGAGCCCGATTGGCCGTACGCCACGCTCTAACCCGGCAACCTATACCGGTGTTTTCACGCCCGTACGTGAACTGTTTGCCGGCGTGCCGGAAGCGCGTTCACGCGGCTACACGCCGGGACGTTTCAGCTTTAACGTGCGCGGCGGTCGCTGTGAAGCGTGCCAGGGCGACGGCGTGATCAAGGTTGAGATGCACTTCCTGCCGGATATCTACGTGCCGTGCGACCAGTGCAAAGGCAAGCGCTATAACCGCGAAACGCTGGAGATTAAGTACAAGGGCAAGACCATCCACGAAGTGCTGGATATGACCATCGAAGAGGCGCGTGAGTTCTTTGATGCCGTCCCTGCGCTGGCGCGTAAGCTGCAGACGCTGATGGACGTCGGCCTGACCTACATTCGTCTGGGGCAGTCCGCCACGACGCTGTCCGGCGGTGAAGCGCAGCGCGTGAAGCTGGCGCGCGAGCTGTCAAAACGCGGCACCGGCCAGACGCTGTATATCCTGGATGAGCCGACCACCGGTCTGCACTTTGCCGACATCCAGCAGCTGCTGGACGTGCTGCATCAGCTGCGCGATCAGGGCAACACCATCGTGGTCATCGAGCATAACCTGGACGTGATTAAAACCGCGGACTGGATTGTCGATCTTGGCCCGGAAGGCGGCAGCGGCGGCGGTGAAATCCTCGTCTCCGGTACGCCAGAGACCGTTGCAGAGTGCGAAGCCTCGCACACCGCGCGCTTCCTTAAACCGTTGCTGTAATTGTCACACGGAGAGTTGCTGTCGGGTCGTTTCCGGCAGCAGCTCAACCGCCTGCTGATAGGACGCGTCCACCAGGTAGTAAATTTGCGAGCCTGGAATCGATCCATCCAGATAGACGGTGCTCCAGTGCGCCTTATTGAGGTGCTGGCTCGGCCTCACGTCATCATGCTGCTGACGCAGTAAATCCGCCAGTTCAGGGCTGGTTTTCAGCGACGCCGCCGGACGGCCCTCCACCTCTTTCACCATCGCAAACAGCACATCCCCCACCTTAACCTGCGTGGCTTTCCAGTCGCTATGGACGCTCTGCTCCGCGCCGGGCTTGCTCATGCAGTACTGAAGTATCTCCGAAATTGTCATCTTTATTCCCCTTGTAGCGTGGCGATAATTTTACGCGAACCACCGTGAATGCGATGCTCTCCCAGCCAGATCCCCTGCCACGTGCCCAACAGCAGCCGTCCGTTGTGGACCGGCAGCATCAGCGATACGCCCAGCAGGGAAGATTTGATATGCGAAGGCATATCGTCCGCCCCCTCATAGTCATGCTCGTAGGGCGCGTTGTCCGGGACGCTCTTCAGAAAATGACGCTCCATGTCAGACCGGACGGTGGGATCGCAATTTTCATTCAGCGTGAGAGAGGCTGACGTGTGCTGAAGCAGCAGATGCAGCAAACCCGTTTTGACCCGCGGCAGGTCGCGGAGCTGCCCGATGACTTCATCCGTCACCAGGTGAAAACCGCGTGGTTTTGCGCTTAAGGTCAGGGTCTGTTGGTACCACATCTGCTGCTCCGTAATGAAAGATGAATCTTTCTAAGTGTGCAGCAAGAAGGCGAAAGGTAAAACCCGCAGCAGCGAGATTTGATTAAAAAAGAGTCAAACTCGCTGCCAGAGGCTTAATACTCCGAGTTGACGATCACCTCTTCACCAAACTTTCCGGCCATCGGCAGCGGTCGATAGGTCGAGTTAGACGCGCGTAACACCCTGATCCCTCTGGCACCAGCATCCTGCGCGGCGGTAATGTCGTTATCCGAATCGCCATAAAACACTTTGATGTTTTTCTTTTCCAGCCACTGGATTTTGGTGTTTTGCCCCTCTTTGTCACCCGCAAAAATGACCGGATTCATATTGGCAGCCGGGATCTGGAAATCGTCCTGCAGTGTTCTGGAGACGGTTTCCGTTTTGGTCTGGCTACGACCGGTGACGAAATAAATACTGTCGCCACGCTTAACATGCATAGCAATTACCGCCCGGGCGACCTCTTTCGGAATGCTGTACTCGTCCCAGCCGTTATTCATCTTTTCCCAGAACTCCGGGTTCTTCAGATACGCTTCGCTGTCGGGAGAATACATTTTTTTGCCGCGCCAGAATCCCGGGCTTGAGAACAACACGGTATCGTCAATATCGAAGCCCACGGCCATTGGTGGGCGCCCCATCAGGCTGTTTTCGATTTGGGCCACGGAAACCCAGTGAATGGGCGCCTGCTCGGCGAGAATGGCGGCGGTAGTGCCGGTGTAAAGCGGCGTCGGGGCGGAAGCTCGCGCGACGACGGCGCTGTTAAGTGAGAACAATAAGCAGGCGGCGCTGAGCGCCAGTGTGATCTTGCGCATATTTTCCCCTGAATATTCAGCTTGTTATCGTTTTATTTTGAGTGAATGGTCAAAAAACTATCCGACCATAACCCCAGCGGGAGGTGAAGGGAAGGAGTTTTTGCTTATGAAGCGGAATAAAAAGAAGACGATCACAAAGCGCAGCGCCACCGGGCAATGACTGGCACCGGCGCGAACAAAAAAGCCGGGTGGCGGCTGCGCCTTACCCGGCCTACATATAGCATGCAAGTAAGTGAATACTTACATTACGGAGGCAAACGCCTGCGCCACGCGATGAACGTTGCCGGCATTCAGGCCCGCCACGCACATACGGCCGCTGGCGATCAGGTAGACGCCGAACTCTTCGCGCAGGCGATCGACCTGCGCCGCGCTCAGTCCGGTATAGCTGAACATCCCGCGCTGCTTGAGCAGATAATCAAAGTTATGCCCTGGCACGGCCTCTTTCAGGACGTTAACCAGCTCCTGACGCATCGACAGGATGCGCTTACGCATCGCTTCCACTTCGGCAAGCCAGGAGGCTTTCAGCGTTTCGTCACCGAGAACCGTCGCCACCACCTGAGCACCAAAGTTTGGCGGGCTGGAGTAGATACGGCGCACCGTCGCTTTCAGCTGGCCCAGCACGCGGCCCGCCGCTTCGGCGTCTTCACACACCACGGACAGGCCACCAACGCGTTCACCGTACAGGGAGAAGATCTTAGAGAAGGAGTTACTCACCAGTACAGGCAGCCCGGCGCTGGCAGCGGCACGGATGGCATAGGCGTCTTCTTCCATACCCGCGCCAAAGCCCTGGTAGGCAATGTCGAGGAACGGAATCAGGTCGCGGGTCTTCAGCACCTCGATCACCGCATCCCACTGGGCATTGGTGAGATCCGCCCCGGTTGGGTTATGGCAGCATGGGTGCAGCAGCACAATACTGCGCGCTGGCAGCGTGTTCAGCTTTTCCAGCAGCGCGTCAACGCGCACGCCGTTCGTTTCGCTGTCGAACCACGGATAGGTCGCCACCTTAAAGCCCGCGCCCTCGAAGATCGCAACGTGGTTTTCCCACGTCGGGTCGCTGACCCACACGCCTGAATCCGGGAAATATTTTTTCAGAAAGTCTGCGCCGACTTTTAGCGCACCCGAGCCGCCCAGCGTCTGGATGGTCGCCACGCGTTTTTGCGCGAGCACAGCGTGATCGGCGCCGAACAGCAGCGGTGCAATGGTGTTGCGATAAGCGTTTAGCCCTTCCATCGGCAGATAAAGAGACGCGCCGTGTGGAACCGCGTTCAGACGCGCTTCGGCTTCGGCAACGGCTTTTAATTGAGGAATAATGCCATCCTCGTTGTAATACAGACCGATGCTGAGGTTCACTTTGTCGCTGCGAGGATCTTCTTTGAAACGCTCCATTAAGGAGAGGATAGGGTCGCCGGCATAGGCGTCAACTTTCTGAAACACGCGATGGTTCTCCGGAATTCGATGAGGCAGGGATTTCAACAATAAACCGGAAGCAGATGAAGGTCGAGAGCGATATCAGATCGGTCCCTGGATATATCGGCAAATGTGATCGATTCGCTCAGGCAGTGAGCCCCGCACGCGCAGAAAAGGAATATTTCGTGCCGACAGCTCTGCTTCATACCATACTTGCTGTCGGTGGCGAAACGCCTCGCCCTGCCGGGTGCCATCCTGCACAAACGGAAATTCATCTCCGCAAAGTACGACCAGCGCATAGTCTCGTTCAGCTAACTCCTTTAACGCCTGCGGCGCGCTGCCAAACTGATCGAGTGCGTAAAACAGGGTCGTTAAAGGTGAGGTATCACAGACCAGATAAGGCGCCGTGCAGGCTAATGCCTCCCGACGTACTTGCTCGCGGGCAATATGCAGCAAATCCTCCCGATCCAGGATACCGTTCTTCGCTTCCCAGTGTTCACGGCCATACTCTGCAACGTACGGAACGTTTAGCGTCTGCGCCAGAGCCTTTGCTAGCGTGCTTTTGCCCGTCGATTCTCCACCTAATAAGCAGATACGAAAAACAAAGCTGCGGTACACCTCTGGGGACATCATCTTACGATAACGATGAACATCAGAACGGATGAGCGTTCCCGAAGGGGCCTCTGGTCCCCGTTGACGCTGGAGACGCACGTGCGCAACCGGTCGTCCGAAACGCTGGCTCAGGACAGCGGCAAACCCGTCTCCATAGTCTTCGGCAGTAAATACCGCCTCTGGCTGACAGTGCAAAATGTCCTCACACAGCGTTGCAACATAATGCCGGTGAAGATCGTCATCAGCGTCATTCGGTGGCGGTGGCGCAAGGCCAAATGCAGCCAACACATGCGGCGAAAGCACGAGGTGGCGACATTGCGGAAAGCGCGTTGTTAACCAGTTAAGCCGCTTTTCAGGTTCGTAACCGCGTATTTCCGGCGACGAATAGCTGATGATACAGACCGTCTCGCACTGCTCAAGTGCCGTATTGATAAGCGCTTCATGGCCTGCATGTAATGGTGCGAATTTGCCTACCACCAGGCCGTTGGCATACAGCGTCATTGCGCACGGATCTCCTTGCGCCACTGATACAGTCCGTGCCACGCATTAAACCAAAACACCAGATATAAACCGGCGGTCAGGTACAGTTCTCTCGTCGCGTACAGCGGTACTGCCAGCGTGTTAACGGCAAGCCAGATGTACCAGTTTTCCAGACGCCGTCCCATCAACATAAACTGAGCAAGAATGCTGAATGTCAAAATGATGGAGTCCAGCCAGGGGGCCCATGCATTGGTATAGAGATGCAATATCCACCCGTACGCCGCTGCTACGCTTACGGCGCAGGCTAAAAGCATAAAAAAATGACCCGGTCTGGTACGACGAACAGGCAAGACCTCTCCATGATTGCCTTTAAGCCAATGCAGCCAGCCGGTTATGCTCGTTATGATGAAAAAGAACTGAAGGGTAACGTCAGCATAAAGCTGCACAGAATAGAAGACCCAGGCATAAAGCCCGCTACCGATGATGCCTATCCACCACGTATGGATATTGTTTCTGGCGGCCAGCCAGACGGAGAGAGCATAGGCCAGACATGCAGCGATTTCTGAAGGGGACATTATCCTTCCCTGGAATGAAATGTTAGTCGATGTACTTCATCGCCACCCGCGACGTCAGGCGGGTGATAAGTTCGTAAGCACTCACTTTAGTGATTTCAGCAATACGTTCAACGGGTAAACCTTCCCCCCACATCACCACATCGTCGCCGGGTTTATCCTGCGCTTCTGGCCCCAGATCGACGCAAATCATGTCCATCGCCACGCGGCCAACGATCTTCACCTCGCGACCGTTAACCAGCACCGGCGTACCCGTTGGTGCAGCGCGCGGATAGCCGTCGCCGTAGCCCATCGCCACCACGCCGAGACGCGTGTCGCGCTCGCTGGTCCAGGTGCCACCATAGCCCACCGGTTCACCGGCTTTGTGTTCACGCACGGCAATCAGAGTAGACACCAGAGACATGACTGGCTGGAAACCCATGTCCGGCCCCCAGGGTTTATTCTCCAGCGGCGACACACCGTAAAGAATGATGCCCGGTCGCGCCCAGTCGAAATGCGACTGCGGCCACAGCAGAATACCGCCGGATGCGGCGATCGAGCGCATCCCCGGCTTGCCTTCGCAGAAGGTATTAAAGATATCCAGCTGTCGCTCGGTCGCACCGCACTCGGGCTCATCGGCACGGGCGAAGTGGCTGACAATATTCACCGGCTGGCGCACGTTTTTGCACCGGCATAAACGCTGATAAAACGCTTCGGCGCTTTCCGGACGCACGCCCAGACGGTGCATGCCCGTATCAAGCTTCATCCACACGGTCACCGGCTCGCTCAGCTCGGCGGTTTCCAGTGCGGCCAGCTGTTCTTCGTTGTGTACCGCCGTGTGCAGATGCTGATCTGCGATGGTTGGCAGATCGGTGGCTTCGAAAAAGCCTTCGAGGAGCAGAATCGGCTGGGTAATCCCCCCCGCGCGCAGGCGGAGGGCTTCTTCAAGACGGGCGACGCCAAAGGCGTCGGCATCGGGGAGCGTTCGCGCGGTCTCAAGAAGACCGTGTCCGTAAGCGTTCGCTTTCACGACTGCAACGAGCTTGCTGGCGGGTGCCAGTTCACGCAGACGTTGCAGGTTGTGTCGCAGAGCGCGGCGGTTAATGACAACAGTTGCCGCTTGCATTTGAATTCCTTAGAAATTACTCATCATCATATTGAGGACCGGCATAGTTGTCGAAACGCGACCACTGGCCGTTAAAGGTCAGACGCACCGTCCCGATCGGGCCGTTACGTTGTTTACCAATAATAATTTCGGCGATCCCTTTCAGGTCGCTGTTCTCGTGATAAACCTCATCACGGTAGATAAACATGATTAAGTCGGCATCCTGCTCGATGGAGCCGGATTCACGCAGGTCAGAGTTGACCGGGCGCTTGTCGGCACGTTGTTCCAGAGAGCGGTTAAGCTGCGACAGCGCCACCACCGGCACGTGCAGCTCTTTGGCTAACGCCTTGAGCGAGCGGGAAATTTCGGCGATCTCCAGCGTACGGTTGTCGGAGAGCGACGGGACGCGCATCAGCTGAAGGTAGTCGATCATGATAAGGCCGATACCGCCGTGTTCGCGGGCGATACGACGCGCGCGGGAACGGACTTCCGTCGGCGTCAGGCCGGAGGAGTCATCAATATAGATGTTACGTTTTTCCAGCAGAATGCCCATGGTGCCGGAGATGCGCGCCCAGTCCTCATCGTCGAGCTGACCGGTACGGATGCGGGTCTGGTCCACGCGCGACAGCGATGCCAGAGAACGCATCATGATCTGCTCGGAGGGCATCTCAAGGCTGAAAATCAGTACCGGCTTATCCTGCAACATCGCCGCATTTTCGACGAGGTTCATCGCAAATGTCGTTTTACCCATCGACGGACGCGCGGCGACGATAATCAAATCCGACGGCTGCAGACCGGCGGTTTTTTTGTTGAGATCGTCATAGCCGGTGTTCACCCCGGTCACACCGTCGTGCGGCTGCTGGAACAGCTGTTCGATACGGGCGACGGTGGCGTCGAGGACGTCGGCGATATTTTTGGGGCCTTCGTCTTTGTTGGCGCGGCTTTCGGCGATTTTGAAGACGCGGGACTCGGCAAGGTCGAGCAGGTCTTCACTGGTGCGACCCTGCGGATCAAAACCCGCTTCGGCGATCTCATTCGCCACCGAGATCATCTCGCGGACAACGGCGCGTTCACGCACGATGTCAGCATAAGCGCTGATGTTCGCCGCACTTGGCGTGTTTTTTGACAGTTCTGCCAGATAGGCAAACCCGCCGACGCTGTCCAGCTGTCCCTGACGCTCCAGCGATTCCGCGAGCGTGATCAGGTCAATCGGGCTACCCGACTCCTGCAGGCGCGCCATTTCGGTAAAGATATGACGGTGCGGACGGGTGTAGAAATCCTCAGACACCACGCGCTCGGCGACGTCGTCCCAGCGCTCGTTATCCAGCATTAAACCGCCCAACACCGACTGTTCCGCTTCAATCGAGTGCGGCGGGACTTTTAACCCTGCGACCTGGAAATCACGCTCGCGAGGTTCAGTCTGTTTGTTGAAGGGTTTGTTTCCTGCCATAGTGAATGGAGTTACCGAGATAAAGAGTGGGTCGAAAGATTACCACATTCTGGAGGAAGCATGGCAACACGTATTGAATTTCACAAGCATGGTGGCCCTGACGTACTCAACGCGGTGGAGTTCACCCCCACCGCGCCTGGCGAAAACGAAGTGCAGGTTGAAAACAAAGCCATCGGCATAAACTACATCGACACCTATATTCGCGGCGGGCTCTACCCGCCTCCGTCGATGCCGAGCGGACTGGGCACCGAGGCGGCCGGCGTCGTCGTCAAAGTGGGCAGCGCGGTTAAGCATATTAAAGAAGGCGACCGCGTGGTGTACGCGCAATCTCCGCTGGGCGCTTACAGCTCCGTCCACAACGTCCCGGCGGATAAAGCCGCCCTGCTGCCCAACGCCATCTCCTTTGAGCAGGCGGCGGCCTCCTTTCTGAAAGGTTTAACCGTTTACTACCTGCTGCGCAAAACCTATGAAATTAAACCCGACGAGCAGTTTCTGTTTCATGCCGCGGCGGGTGGCGTCGGGCTCATCGCCTGTCAGTGGGCAAAAGCGCTGGGCGCAAAACTGATCGGCACCGTGGGCAATGCCCAAAAAGCCCAGCGCGCGCTGCAGGCGGGCGCCTGGCAGGTGATTAACTACCGTGAAGAGAGCATTGTCGAACGGCTGAAGGAGATCACCAGCGGCAAAAAGGTGCGCGTGGTGTATGACTCGGTAGGGAAAGACACCTGGGAAGCGTCGCTGGACTGCCTGCAGCGTCGTGGGCTGATGGTGAGCTTCGGGAATGCGTCAGGTGCTGTCACCGGCGTGAATCTCGGCATCCTGAACCAGAAAGGCTCGCTGTACGTCACGCGCCCTTCCCTGCAAGGCTACATCACCAACCGGGAAGAACTTGAGGAAGCCAGCAACGAGCTGTTCTCGCTGATCGCCAGCGGCGTCATTAAGGTGGATGTGGCAGAAGCGCAGAAATACCCGCTAGCCGATGCGCAGCGTGCGCATGAGGTGCTGGAGAGCCGGGCAACGCAGGGGTCGAGTTTATTGATTCCCTGAGCCCCAAAAAGAAATTGGGCTTCCCGTGGGAAGCCCTTTCTTTTTTTAGTTCGGCTGTATGTAGGGTACAGCGCGATGAATTCTTTAACGGCAGTCATAGTGACAGATTCGATAAGTAAATCCTATTCTGTTCTAAGCCAGGCTGCCGGAAAAGTTACAACTCTGTGACGAACCCCTCAATACCTTAGTAACGGAAGCGGTTATTGCGCTGATAACTGGGCACTTTTGGCGATTTAATCGCCCGTATCACCCACACCGCCGCGACGGCCAGCAGTAACCACGGCAGCAGTTTGATCGTCAGGGCAAACAATCCGCCAATAAACATGACGACCGTCGCCACCACGATAGCCGCCAGAATGCCGAGCAGCGAAATGCCCGTTGCTAAAAGCATGACAAAAAAGCCAATCACAAAAAGTAGTTCCAGCATGGTGCTCTCCCACGAGTTCCCGAACGATGCAGCAAACATTACAAGAATCATGCCAGACATAACGTGTTGTTCTTAAAGCAAAACGCCCCGCGAGAATTCGCAGGGCGTGGTGAATTTGACGAACTTTTAGCGAAAGTTATCGCTTGTCCGCCACCAGGCGCAACGCATGTTCCAGCACCTCAATATCGGCCCCGGCTTTATGGGCGTTTTCGCTCAGGTAGCGACGCCACTGACGCGCGCCCGGAATGCCCTGGAACAGCCCAAGCATATGGCGAGTGATATGGCCGAGATACGTACCGTTGCTCAGCTCGCGCTCAATGTAAGGATACATCGCACGCACGACGCCAACCGGATCGGTGTCTGCACCTTCGATGCCAAAGATTTCGCGATCGACCGTCGCCAGAATGCCCGGGTTCTGATACGCCTCGCGCCCGACCATCACCCCATCCATATGTTCAAGATGCGCTTTGGCCTCTTCCAGCGACTTGATGCCGCCGTTAATGGACATGGTCAGGTGCGGGAAGTCACGCTTCAGCTGGTACACGCGCGGGTAGTCCAGCGGCGGGATTTCACGGTTCTCTTTCGGGCTCAGGCCTGAGAGCCAGGCTTTTCGCGCATGGATGATGAACATCTCGCATTCGCCCTTGCCGGAGACCGTATTGATGAAATCGCACAGGAATTCGTAGCTGTCCTGGTCGTCAATCCCGATACGGGTTTTGACCGTCACCGGAATGGAAACGACGTCGCGCATCGCCTTGATACAGTCCGCCACCAGCTGGGCATTTCCCATCAGGCAGGCACCGAACATACCGTTTTGCACGCGATCGGACGGGCAGCCAACGTTGAGGTTGATCTCGTCGTAGCCGCGCGCTTCAGCCAGCTTCGCGCACTGCGCCAGGGCGGCCGGATCGCTGCCGCCCAATTGCAGGGCAACCGGATGCTCTTCTTCGCTATAGGCCAGATAGTCGCCCTTGCCGTGAATGATTGCGCCTGTGGTCACCATTTCGGTGTACAGCAGCGTATGGCGGGAGAGCTGGCGCAGGAAATAGCGGCAGTGTCTGTCCGTCCAGTCGAGCATTGGCGCAATGGAAAAACGGTGTGCAGGGAAAGCGGTCTGTAATTCTGACGACATGGCGAAGTTTTAAGCATCTGGTGGAAAAGGGGCGCTACTATAGCACAAAGAAAAGCCGGAGGCGCAGCGCCTCCGGTGGACTTTAGAACGTCATGCTCAGCTGAGCCCCTGCGCCCCAGGTTTCGTCTTCACCGTACAGGCCCATCAGGTCAACATGCACGGTGCTAAACGGCGCGAAACCGACACCGCCGGTAAAGACATTGCTGTCGTTACCCTTCACGTCGGCACGATAACCCGCACGCACCGCCAGCCAGCTCAGCGGCGTCACCTCGGCACCGACACCCACGTACTGCGACGTATCTTCGCTCTTGAAGCCTTTGGTTTCGGTCAGATCGCCATCGGCGGTCAGCGTCACCAGGTCGTTGTGCCAGGCAGCACCGGCGGTCACCAGCGGACGGATCTGATAGGTGTCTTTATAGCTCACCACTTCTCCCGTACGGCCGTTGCGGATACGGATGTCTTTGGTGTCGATATCACGCGACATCAGGTTTTGTCCGCTCACGCCCACGGTCCAGTGTTCGCCGAAATCGGCCGCAATACCGGCATCCACGTTGAAGCCCGTATCGTCAGTGCGGTAGCGGCTGTCGTTCCACTTGTTACTGTCGTAATCGTAGATTGACGTGGTGTAGTTATAGACCCAGGTTTTTTGCAGTTTTGGCGTAACCCCCACGGAAACCGGGACGCCACCCAGATCGAACTGACGGGCAACAGCAACACCGTAATCGGAGACTATCGCCGCCCGGCCGGATGCCGTTGAGTTGAGGTTTTTGGTGATCTGATCCGTACCATTCAGCGCAGCGTCCAGCGCGACACCGGCAGCCACGACATTGCTTCGTTGAATACGGCGAAGGTAATCAATATCTTGCTGATCGATAGACGAGCTCACCCGGCCATGGGCATAGCCTTTCGCCATGAAGGCTACCGAAAGGACATCGTTAGGGATACTCACCGCAAGCCCTGCCCCTGCCGTTGCGCGTGCGGTTTTGCCTTTGAGATAGTCCAGCTCATCGGCCAGATCTTTGGCCGCGCCCTGGAATTGATTAATGGAACCTAATGGATTGGTGATAATTTCTCGTGGCGTGAGATTATCAACCACATCCTTGTAGTGATTAATTTTGTCGTTGATGTTATCAATCTCGTCCTGAAGATTGTCTTCATCCGTGATTTGCGCGCCAACCGAAGGCAATATGACCGTCACATCATCGTCCGGTTTTGCCTTTGCCAGCAGCGCGGGGTTGATTAACGCCCCACTACCATAGCTTCCCGAAGCCACGCCGGTGCCACCCATTGCGTCGCTGCGTGATTCTGTCCAGGTATTGGCTGCTCCCGCCTGATTTGCCATAAACAAGGAGACAGCAATGCTAACCACCGAAAATTTAAAATTTTTTTTCACAGTATGCCCGTTATAGTCTGTTATGAAATAACCCCTGTCTGTTATCACCCAAACAGGAACGAACTATTGCTGTGAATAAGTAGTAAAAGACCCGCTATTTCTTTCCCTAAGTAAAACTCCCTTACGGCCTGTTATATTTTGTGACGGCCCTCAATATTTATAGAAGAGGAAATTATTTTTTCCCAGGTTTTCCATCATGCGGTCCAAAAAACTGCGGGGGATGATCTACCCAGCGATCTTCCCGCGTGGCGGCATACACGGGGTTGAGCGGGTAGTAGATGCGGTTGTGCTTCTTGTTGGCCTCGCCAACGACCAGGAGCCGAACCTCATCGTCCGTGTTGTTGATAAAGGTATGACAGATGCCGGTTCCGGCGGGAAAACCTACGCTGTCGCCAGGCTCCAGTTTCCACAAGTGGCCGTTAATCCAGGCTTCAGGGTAGCCTTCGAGCACGTAAACAAACTCTTCTTCGTCGCTCTCCGCATGCGGATAGGACGTTCTGCGCCCAGGCGGCAGGCGCTCATGATGGATGCCAATACGCCCGAGCCCAAGCTTGCGAGCCAGCGGTGCACCAATGGAAAACAGCTCATCGCTGTCGGGGTAGGTCGAGTCATCCGCGCCTTCCACGTCGCGCCAGTGTCGAATGCAGTCAGGTCTTTTCATTCTGGTTCTCCCGGTTTTCGATGGGTCAGGTATAGCACAGACTGGCGGATCTCGGTGTTTTTAGCAGAACATGATAAAGTGAAGGTTTTCCGTCCTATAACATCCGGGGTGCTACATGGATAAGTCCACAAAAGAGCTGTTAGCGCAGGCCGAAAAGCTGTGTGCGCAACGCAATGTGCGCCTGACTCCGCAGCGCCTTGAAGTATTACGTCTGATGAGCCTGCAGCAGGGTGCCATCAGCGCCTACGATCTGCTGGATCTACTCCGCGAAAGCGAGCCGCAGGCAAAGCCGCCGACGGTCTATCGCGCGCTGGATTTCCTGCTTGAACAAGGGTTCGTGCACAAGGTGGAATCCACCAACAGCTATGTGCTATGCCATCTGTTCGATCAGCCCACCCACACATCGGCGATGTTTATCTGTGACCGCTGCGGCGTGGTGAAAGAAGAGGCTGCGGAAGGCGTGGAAGATATTATGCATACGCTGGCAGCGAAAATGGGCTTTGCCCTTCGTCATAACGTGATTGAAGCGCACGGGCTCTGTTCCGCGTGCGTGGAGGTGGAAGCCTGTCGCCATCAGGACGCGTGTCAGCACGACCACTCTATCCTGGTGAAGAAAAAGCCGCGTTAGCGGCAAAAGAAAAGGCGGCTCATGGCCGCCCTCAGGGTGTACTTCCTTGTACTTTCGGGTGTAGCCCGGTTACCAGCGGTAGTCGTTGCGTTTTTCCCAGTCGCCCACTTCTTTTTCCGCCTGGTCTTTTGCGTAGCCGTAACGCTCCTGGATTTTACCGACAAGCTGATCGCGTTTACCTTCGATGACGGTCATGTCGTCATCCGTCAGCTTACCCCACTGTTCTTTCGCTTTACCTTTGAACTGCTTCCAGTTGCCGCCGATTTCGTCTTTATTCATCATCGTGTCCTCTTCGTTAAGCGTCGGGTCGTAACGTCCGTTACGTTCTTTTCTGCTGGACGTGATAATTATTGTAGTTAAGGATTCCGTTGTTAATTTCATATTCGGAATCTTTAACCGTCACGATATATCGGAGCGCGAGGGAAACCAGGTATTGTTTTGCCAGTGCCGGTGCCAGATAAACGCCAGCGATAACCCGCGCAGCGAGAGGAAGACGGCCAGGGCCAGCCACAGGCCATGATTACCCAGCCAGGGGAGCGTCAGCAGCGTCAGGCCAAATCCGGCCGCCGCGACAGCCATACTGTTGCGCATTTCGGCTCCGCGCGTCGCCCCAATAAACATGCCGTCCAGCAGATAACACCAGACGCCAACCACCGGTAAGACGACTTGCCAGATCAGATAGTGGCTCGCCAGCTCGCGCAGCGCAGGGAGAGAGGTAAGCAATGCAACGATCTGCTCACCGAAGCAGGCGTAAACCAGACCAAAGGCCAGCGCCACCAGCCCCGACTGACGGCAGGCAGCCCGCCACACCTCCCGTAGCTGCCCGCTTTCGCGCGCGCCGTACGCCTGTCCGGAATGCGCTTCAACCGCGTAGGCAAAGCCGTCCAGCGCATAGGCGGTAAAGGTCAGAAGCGTCATCAATACCGCATTCACCGCAACGATTTCCGGCCCCAGTCGAGCCCCGAAAACCGTCAGCGCACCAAAGCAGAGCTGAAGAAGAAGCGAGCGCAACATGATGTCACGGTTGAGCGCCAGCAGCTTACGGATATTGCCGCGCCATGCGGTTTTGAGCAGCGCCAGGGAGATCCCGCGCATGGCCAGCACACGCCGGACCATCCACAAGCCAATGATAAAGGTCCCGTATTCGGCAATCGCCGTCGCCAGCGCCGCGCCCTGCACGTTCATATGCAGACCCATGACCAGCCAGACGTCCAGAACAATGTTGAGCAGATTACCCACCACCAGCAAAATCACGGGCGCGCGGGCGTACTGCACGCCCAGTAGCCACCCCAGCAGAACCAGGTTTGCCAGCGAGGCGGGTGCGCTGAGCCAGCGGATTTCCAGGAACCGTCGCGCCTGCGCCAGTACCGCTTCGCTGCCACCGACGATATGAAGCGCAAGATCGATCAGGGGGGCCCGCAATACAACGATTAACGCACCCGCGCCAAGCGCGAGGATCAGCGGCTGCACCAGTGCGCGCGCCAGACGCAGCGGATCTTTCGCGCCATAAGCCTGTGCGGTAAGACCGGTGGTACTCATGCGCAAAAAGAGCAGCAGCATAAACAGGAAGCTGGTTGCCGTCGCGCCAATCGCCACGCCGCCAAGATAAACCGGTGAATCAAGATGGCCTATAACGGCAGTATCAACCAGCCCCAGCAAGGGCACGGTAATATTGGAGAAAATCATCGGCAGGGCAAGACGCCACAATGCCTTATCTGATGCCGTCAGCAGTGACATGCGAAATACCGGGAAAGGAGTATGAAGCAGGCTACAGCAGAAGCGTAGCCTGTCAGGAAGTGATTACAGCCATTCACCGTTGCGAATCACGCCTACCGCCAGACCTTCAATAGAGAAGCTCTGTTCGCGGAGGTCGACCACAATCGGGGTGAACTCGCTGTTTTCGGGCAGCAACTGAACAGTGTTACCCTGCTTTTTCAGACGCTTAACGGTCACTTCGTCATCAATGCGTGCGACCACGACCTGGCCGTTTCGCACGTCCTGGGTTTTATGCACCGCAAGCAGATCGCCATCAAGAATGCCGATGTCTTTCATCGACATGCCACTGACGCGCAGCAGGAAATCAGCGCTCGGTTTGAACATGCCGGGATCGACCTGGTAGTGACCTTCAATATGCTGTTGTGCCAGCAGCGGCTCACCTGCAGCAACGCGGCCTATCAGCGGAATGCCCGTCTCTTCTTCCACCAGCAGGCGGATACCACGCGACGCGCCTGACACAATCTCAATCACACCCTTACGCGCCAGCGCTTTCAGGTGTTCCTCGGCAGCATTCGGAGAACGGAAGCCCAGACGCTGCGCGATTTCCGCACGCGTGGGTGGCATACCCGTCTGGCCGATATGATCCCGAATGAGATCAAACACCTCTTGCTGCCTGGTCGTTAACGCTTTCATTCCGCCCCCTGGGTGTATATACAGTTATGCTGTGAGTATATACAGTCAAAGGCGATTTTGGAACCAAAAACTGCACAAAAAACCAGGGACTTAATTATTCCTCGAGGCTCATCGGAAATGTGACCAAAGCAGGGTGACCCAGGTGATAACGGCAGTGATAATCGCCAGCAACACGGCAGCAGAGCCCATGTCTTTTGCACGGCCAGAAAGCTCATGGAAATCGGAACCAATGCGATCAACAACGGCCTCAATAGCGCTATTAAGAATTTCCACTATCATCACCAGAAGTACGGAACCGATAAGCAGTACGCGGGTAATCGCATCAACATCAAGGAAACAGGCGACGATCACCGCGATGATTGCGGCGACGCCCTCCTGGCGAAAAGCGGCTTCGTTGACCCATGCGGCACGGAAACCTTTCCATGAATAGCCGGCGGCTTTGATGATACGCGTTAACCCAGTGGTATTATTGGCCATTAAAAGAACCTTTTTTAAAAAGAGCGTCATTAACATGAGGCGGAGCGCGTTTCGCTACAACCTGAAGTATGACGGGTAACAACAGAAATTTTGCGCGCTTTCTGTTATCCTTGCGCCGCAATTGCATTATTAACCAGAGGCTTTACATCGTTTATGTCCGGCTGGCCACGAATTTACTACAAATTACTTAATTTACCATTAAGCATCCTGGTAAAAAGCAAGTCTATCCCAGCAGAACCCGCGCTGGAACTGGGGCTCGATACGTCGCGCCCTATTATGTACGTTTTGCCTTATAACTCGAAGGCAGACTTACTGACGCTTCGCGCCCAGTGTCTGGCGCATGACTTACCTGACCCGCTTGAACCGCTGGAAGTTGACGGTACGCTGCTGCCGCGCTACGTCTTCATCCACGGCGGGCCGCGCGTGTTTACCTATTACACGCCGAAAGAAGAGTCCATCAAGCTGTTCCATGACTATCTCGACCTGCACCGCAGCAACCCCGATCTGGATGTGCAGATGGTGCCGGTATCGGTGATGTTTGGTCGTCGTCCGGGTCGTGAAAAAGGCGAAGAGAATCCGCCGCTGCGCATGCTTAACGGCATCCAGAAGTTCTTCGCGGTCTCCTGGCTGGGACGCGACAGCTTCGTGCGTTTCTCCCCGTCCGTTTCGCTGCGTCGCATGGCGGACGAGCACGGCACCGACAAGATCATCGCGCAAAAACTGGCGCGCGTGGCGCGTATGCACTTCGCCCGTCAGCGCCTGGCTGCCGTAGGGCCACGCCTCCCGGCGCGTCAGGACCTGTTCAACAAGCTATTGGCTTCAAAAGCGATTGCCCGCGCCGTTGAAGATGAAGCGCGCAGCAAGAAAATTTCGCATGAGAAAGCTCAGCAGAACGCCATTGCGCTGATGGAAGAGATCGCAGCGAACTTCTCTTACGAGATGATTCGCCTGTCCGATCGTATTCTCGGCTTTACCTGGAACCGCCTGTATCAGGGTATCAACGTCCATAACGCCGAGCGCGTGCGTCAGCTGGCGCACGATGGCCATGAGATTGTCTATGTCCCCTGCCACCGCAGCCACATGGACTACCTGCTCCTTTCCTACGTGCTCTATCACCAGGGGCTGGTGCCACCGCACATCGCAGCCGGTATCAACCTGAACTTCTGGCCCGCGGGCCCGATTTTCCGCCGCCTGGGCGCGTTCTTTATTCGTCGTACCTTCAAGGGCAACAAGCTCTACTCCACCGTGTTCCGCGAGTATCTGGGCGAGCTGTTCAGCCGCGGCTATTCCGTGGAGTACTTCGTGGAGGGCGGTCGTTCCCGTACCGGTCGTCTGCTCGATCCGAAGACCGGCACGCTGTCGATGACCATCCAGGCCATGCTGCGCGGCGGTACCCGTCCGATCACGCTGGTGCCAATTTACATTGGCTATGAGCACGTGATGGAAGTGGGCACGTACGCGAAAGAGCTGCGTGGCGCGACCAAAGAGAAAGAGAGCCTGCCGCAGATGCTGCGCGGCTTGAGCAAGCTGCGTAATCTCGGTCAGGGCTACGTGAACTTCGGCGAGCCGATGCCGCTGATGACCTACCTGAACCATCATGTGCCGGAATGGCGCGAGTCCATCGATCCTATCGAAGCGGTGCGTCCGGCCTGGCTGACGCCAACGGTTAACGGCATCGCATCCGAGCTGATGGTGCGCATTAACAACGCCGGTGCGGCTAACGCCATGAACCTGTGCTGTACGGCACTTCTGGCTTCGCGTCAGCGCTCGCTGACCCGTGAACAGCTTACGGAGCAGCTGGATTGCTATCTGGACATGATGCGTAACGTGCCGTATTCGGTTGACTCGACCGTGCCTTCTGCAACCGCCAGTGAACTTATCGATCACGCGTTGCAGATGAACAAGTTTGAAGTGGAGAAGGACACGATCGGCGACATCATCATTCTGCCGCGCGAGCAGGCCGTTCTGATGACCTACTACCGCAACAACATCACGCATATGCTGATGCTGCCGTCGCTCATGGCCGCCATTATTACCCAGCATCGTCATATCTCCCGTCAGGAGCTATTGCGCCATCTTGAGACCCTCTATCCGATGCTGAAAGCGGAGCTGTTCCTGCGCTGGAGTAAGGATGAGCTGGCGACAGAACTGGATAAGATGACGGAAGAGATGCGTCGCCAGGGGCTGATTACCCTGAACAACGACGAGCTGCACATCAATCCGTCACGCTCCCGCACCCTGCAGCTGCTGGCGGCCGGTGCGCGCGAAACGCTGCAGCGCTACGCCATCACGTTCTGGCTGCTGAGCGCGAACCCGTCCATCAACCGCGGTACGCTGGAGAAAGAGAGCCGGACGCTGGCCCAGCGCCTGTCCGTTCTGCACGGCATTAACGCCCCTGAATTCTTCGACAAAGCGGTCTTCAGTTCTCTGGTGCTGACGCTGCGCGATGAAGGCTTCATCAGCGATACGGGTGATGCCGAGCCAGAAGAGACGTTGAAGGTGTACCAGATGCTGGCAGAGCTGATTACCTCGGACGTGCGCTTAACGATTGAGAGCGCCACGCAGGGCGAGTAACACAATGCCGGGTTATGGCCCGGCCTGACGCCCTGGATAATAAAAAGGCCCGGTAAGCGCTGACGCTACCGGGCCTTTTTTTGCCTTGTTAAATCATTGCATTTAGCTGAGCAGCGTAAAGGCAATCATCCCGACAATAGCCCCCGTCGTGCCGAGGATAGTTTCCATCAGCGTCCAGGTTTTCAGGGTTTGCGCTTCGGTGGCGCCGGTAAACTTACCGAACAGCCAGAAGCCGGCGTCGTTAACGTGAGAGACCACAATCGAACCGCCCGCGATACAAATAGAAAGCGCGGCCATCTGGGCACCGGAGTAGTTCAGCTGTTCAATCACCGGCATCACCAGACCCACGGCGGTTAAACACGCCACGGTGGCGGAACCCTGGATGATACGCACCGCCGCAGCCAGCACAAAGCAGGTGACCGCAATCGGCAAGCCCATCCCGGTCAGCGCTTCGCCCAGAGCCGGGCCCACGCCGGAATCCACCAGCACCTGCTTGAACACGCCGCCTGCACCGATCACCAGCAGGATAATCCCCGCAGGCTGCAGCGCCGCACCGCAGATCTCCATCACCCGGTCTTTTGGCATCCCCTGACGCATCGCCAGGCCGTAAATCGCCACCAGGCACGCCACCAGGATCGCCGTGAACGGATGACCAATGAACTCAAACCATTCGTAGGCGGTAGAACCGACCGGCACAAAGCGCGCGGCGATGGTTTTCAGGCCCACCAGCACCAGAGGCAGCAGGATCAGCGACAGGCTGAAGCCGAAGGATGGCATTTTGCCCTCGCCCAGGTGCGGCTCGGTAATGTCGTCCGGAATGTGCAGCTCAACGTAACGGCTGATGAAGTTGCCCCACAGCGGACCGGCAATAATCATCCCCGGGATTGCCGCGCACAGGCCAATCAGGATCATCCAGCCAAAGTCGGCGTGCATCTGGGAGGCCAGCAGCATCGGGGCAGGCCCCGGCAGCAGAAACGCTGCGGCTGCCGCCACGCCCGCAAACAGCGGAATGACCAGCTTGACGAGGTTAGTGCCGGTATGGCGCGCCATAGAAAACGCGACGCTGATGAGCAGCACAACGGCCACTTCGAAGAACAGCGGCAGCGCGCAAATCAGACCGGCCAGACCAATCGCGTAATGCGCACGGCTGCGGCCGAAGGACTTCAGCATCTTGACGGCAATCTGGTCGACCGCGCCCGTCTCGTGCAAAATCTTGCCAAACATCGCGCCCAGCGCGACCACAATCGCCAGGAAGCCCAGCGTACCGCCCATCCCTTTTTCCATCGTCGCGGCGATCTTGTCGAGCGGCATACCGGAAAAGAGACCAGCACCAATAGAAACCACCATCAAAGCAACAAAGGCGTGCATGCGCGCCTTCATCACTAAAAACAGCAGCAGCAATACCGAACCCACTGCTGTCAAAACTAGCGTTAATGTACTCAAAACTTACTGCCTTTTATTAATGACCTCGATGGTGCTGGCAACAACACCCTCCAGTGACTGATCGATATCAACCACTAAGACGTCTTTCTCGTCTTCACCCGGCTCCTGCAGCGCTTCAAACTGCGTCACCAGCATCTGGGTTTTGAAGAAGTGACCTTTACGCGCCTTCAGGCGGCTTTCAATCACCTCGAAATCCCCTTTCAGGTAGATGAAAGAGAGGTTCGGATTGCCGTCACGCAGCAGATCGCGGTAGGTTTTTTTCAGCGCGGAGCAGACGATCAGGGAGACTTTATTGGTGCGCTGCATCGCGAACGCGGCGTCGTTCAGCGCCTGCAACCACGGTTTACGGTCGTCGTCGTTCAGCGGCTCGCCGGAGGCCATTTTCATGATGTTGCTGCGCGGATGGAGGAAGTCGCCATCAAGAAACGCAGCCTGGAGTTGATGCGCCACTTCGCTGGCCACGGCTGATTTCCCGCTACCGGAAACGCCCATCAGGACGTAGACGTGGTGATCGTGATTAGTCGTGCTCAAAGGGTGTCCCTCAGTCAATTGTTACGGGTAACAGTTATCGGTAACATTGTCCTGCCGGGGCAAAAGAGAAGCAATATCCAAACGTGCGCGAAGTGAATAAGTGTGAGCTACTTCAAATTTGTCAGTTCAAATAGATCCACCCGGTGACAAGGTGAAACCTAAATCTAACATTTTCGGCGTAACCGTCTCGCCACGAATGCGCGCCAGCAGGCGTTCTGCGCCAATGCGGCCCATACGTTCACGCGGCGTCAGGACGCTCGCCAGACGCGGCTCCATCACCTGACCGATGTCATGGCCGTGGAAACCGGCGATCGCCATATCATCAGGGATCTTCAGCCCCAGACGCTGGCACTCAAACGCTGCGCCGACCGCAAGGTCATCGTTGGTACAGAAAATACCGTCCAGTTGCGGATACTCGCGTCGCGCCTGACGCATCAGCTCAATACCCGACGTATAGGAAGAGGACTGCTCCACCATCACGCTGTACGGGGTTAAGTTCGCGTCGAGCATCGCCTGCTCGTATCCCTTCTGTTTGATGATAGTACGTTCATCAAGACGCGCACCCAGATAGGCGATATGACGATGCCCGCGGGCGATAATGGCCGCCGTCATCTGGCGCGCCGCTTCGAAGTTATCAAACCCCACGGCGATGTCGAGGCACGGCGACTGGCTGTCCATCAGCTCCACGACTGGGATACCGGCCACTTCAATCATTTTGAGCGTGCGGGCAGTGTGGGTTCGTTCGGTTAAAATCAGGCCGTCAATGTTCCAGGAAAGCATCGATTCAAGACGTTCCTCTTCGAGTTCCGGCTTGTACCCGTAGTGGGCGAGCATGGTCTGGTAGCCAAACGCATCGGTGACGCTTTCAATGCCGCGCAAAACTTCGGCGAAAACCTGGTTGGTCAAAGAAGGAAGCAGAACGCCCACCGCGCGGCTGGTCGCATTCGAGAGAATATCGGGTGCACGGTTGGGGATATAACCCAGTTCATCAAGGGCAGCGGCAATCTTGCCACGTAACGCCACGGAAACCTGTTCCGGGTTACGTAAAAAACGGCTGACCGTCATTTTGGTCACACCGACGCGATCGGCGACATCCTGAAGTACGGGGCGTTTCTTTTTCATCGTCCTGAGAAATCTTGAAGTGAGAGATTTGCTCAGTTTACCACGGACAAAGCCCATCCTTCCCCTGTCAAAGGGAAGGATGGGGATTTATTTATGTTTTATTACACCGGCGGCAGGTCAAACAGCAGAATTTCGCTTTCGCTGTCGGCATGCACGGAGATCGCCTGCTCATCCCAGATAGCCAGACCATCGGCGGTTGTCGCTTTGGTGCCGTTGATGGACACGTCGCCTTTCACCACCTGGATCCAGACGCGGCGGTTAGCGGCAATCTGATGCACGGACTGTTCATCTTTCGCCAGCGCCCAGCGGTACAGCTCCATATCCTGATGCACTTTCAGGGAACCTTCACGCGCATCCGGGGAGAGCACCAGCTGTTTACCCTGTTTGGCGTCGAAGCGGCGCTGCTCGTAGCGCGGCGTGATGCCGGTCTCTTCTGGAATGATCCAGATTTGATACAGGTGCAGTTTTTCCGTTTTGCTTGGGTTGTACTCGGAGTGACGCACCCCGGTACCCGCGCTCATAATCTGGAACTCGCCCGCCGGAACCTGCTCTTTGTTGCCCATGCTGTCCTGGTGCTCAACCGCGCCTTCCAGCACATAGGTCAGGATTTCCATGTCTTTGTGCGGGTGGGTACCAAAGCCCTGGCCTGCATCAATCACGTCGTCGTTAATCACGCGCAGTGCGGAGAAGCCCATGAAGTTCGGGTCGTAGTAGTCGGCAAACGAGAATGAATGCCATGAGTCCAGCCAGCCATGATTCGCGTGACCACGTTCGTTTGCTTTGCGTAAGTAGATCATTGTTTTCACCCTCAGTTCGTTTCGATGGAGTAAGTGTGGACGCAAACGGCCTGGGATCATAGGGGGTGAAAATTGACTCCTCTGTTCAAAAATTGTGAACAAGTGCAGAGGAGCCGTTTTTGCTTATTTCGCGAGGGTTACCGTGGCAGGAGAAGCCTGTTCGAAGGCCCGCTCAAGGATTTCGAGGTTGGTCAGAACGTCAGATTCCTTGACGTAATTCGCCGTGCCGTTTGTGAGGGTCTCAAATAGCGCATCATAGACGCGGCCATAGTCGCCGGTTTCCGGCTTCAGCGTTTCTTTGACCGTCACGCCCTCGTCGTTCACATACTCCAGCACGCCCACGGAATCGTCCTCCGCAAAGCCAGGTTCACCGGGCATGATATTGGCCTTCAGGCTGGTCTCCTGCTGGTCGATACCGTATTTGATAAACGAACCTTTAGTGCCGTGAACGATAAATTTCGGGTAATCGATCTTCACCAGGTGGCTGGTTTTGACGATGGCCTTCAGGTCGCCGTAGAACAGCTGGGCTTCGAAGGTATCGTCCGGGTTGGCTTTATTGCGCAGGCTGCGAATGTCATACGCCACGTGGTCCGGGCGGCCAAACAGGGAGATGATCTGGTCCATGGTATGCACCCCCAGACCATAGAATGAACCATCCTGCGGCAGTCCGGGTTGCGTTTCCGCCACCGGGCGGTAGTAATCGAAGTGGCTTTCTATCTCCACAATGTCGCCGAGCTTGCCGCTTTCAATCGCTTTTTTTGCCGTCAGGAAGCAGCTGTCAAAGCGACGGTTCTGATACGGCGTGACGGTCAACCCTTTACTTTTCGCCAGCGCGAACAGCGCTTTCGCTTCGGCAATAGTCGGGGTGAACGGCTTTTCTACCAGCACGTTTTTGCCCGCTTCCAGCGCGCGTTTCGCATAGTCAAAATGGCTGTCGGCGTGGGTGCAGACAACCACCAGCGTGACCTGCGGATCGTTAAGCACCTCATCGAGATCGCTGGTGAAATGGATGTGGGAGTACTGCGGAGACTGCTCCTCCGGCTTCGCGCGGCGGCGGTAGATATGGGCCACATGCCAGGTATCTTTACGGTTGAGGACATACGGCAGGTGATAGCGGGTGGTGCTTTTGCCAAATCCAATAAATGCACAGTGTAGTGTCATGGCTCAGTCCTTTTGGAAGGTTACTGAGTCTAACCATAACAAAAAAAAAGCCAGCTAAAAGCTGGCTAAAGTAATACTGGAAGCAATGTGAGCAATGTCGTGCTTTCAGGTTCCCGTAGCGGTCTTCCTGAATGCAGAGCAATAATAATCATTCTCATTCGCACTTGTCCAATACTTTTTGCAAAAAATAGCGGTTGACTCAAATTTTAAAGTCATTGATGTTGGTAGGGCCTTTTAACTGACTGAGGAACAAGGAATGAGTGAGATAGTGATACGCCACATCGAACCCAGCGATGCAGAAGCTTTACGTGACATCATGTCGCATCCTGATGTGTATCACGACACGCTACAGCTCCCTCATCCTTCTATGGAAATGTGGCACGAACGCGTTGCGACAAAACCAGGCCGGCGCCATCTCGTTGCCTGTCTGGACCAGCGCGTTATCGGGCATATGGCGCTGGACGTGATGGAAAACCCGCGTCGCAGCCATGTTGCCACATTCGGCATCAGCGTGGCTGCGGATATGCAGGGACGCGGCGTAGGCCGCAGGCTCATGAGCGAGATGATCAACCTGTGTGACAACTGGTTGCGCATTGAACGTATCGAACTGACGGTCTTTGCCGATAACCCCGCGGCTGTTGCCCTCTATAAAAATTTTGGTTTTGAAATCGAAGGGACCGGCAAGAAATTTGCCCTGCGCAACGGCGAATATGTGGACGCGTATTATATGGCGAGAATGAAGTAGTGATTTGCCGGGTGGCGGCTTCGCCTTATCCGGCCTACGTTCGTGCAGTTGTAGGCCCGGTAAGCGCAGCGCCACCGGGCAACACATCAATACCCCGCCGTCAAATCATCCACCGAACGCGGGTCTGATGCGCCAAACAGCGCTCCGTCCGGCCCCACCATAATGCTCTGGGTGCTGCCCATCGCCTCTTTCACCGCCACCTTCTGCCCACGCTGCTCAAGCAGTTTAATGGTGTCCGGGCTAAAGCCCTTCTCGACGCGCAGCTCGTCCGGCAGCCACTGGTGGTGGAAACGCGGGGCGTTAGTCGCTTCGGCGACGTTCATCCCAAAGTCGATGCTGTTCACCACCATCTGCAATACGGTGGTGATAATCCGGCTGCCGCCCGGGCTACCGGTTACCAGCCAGGTTTTGCCCTCTTTTACCACGATGGTGGGCGACATGGACGACAGCGGACGTTTCTTCGGCCCTACCGCGTTCGCATCGCCGCCGACCAGCCCGTAGACGTTCGGCACGCCCGGCTTGGCAGAGAAGTCATCCATCTCGTTGTTCAGCAGAATGCCGCTATTGCCCGCCACAATCCCGGTGCCGAAGGTGGTGTTGAGCGTATAGGTCACCGCCACCGCGTTACCGTCTTTATCCACCACCGAGAAGTGGGTGGTCTGGTTGCTTTCATACGGTGCCAGCTTGCCGGGACGGATCTCGCTCGACGGCTTGGCCTTGTTGATATCAATCTGATCGGCAATGGATTTGGCGTACGCCTTGTTGGTCAGCGCCTGCCACGGCACCTTCACGAAGTCCGGGTCGCCGAGATATTCCGAGCGGTCAGCGTAGGCGCGTTTTTCCGCTTCCGCCATTATCTGCATGGCATCCGCGCTGCCGAAGCCGAACTTGTGCATATCGAAGTTTTCGAGAATGTTGAGGATCTGCACGATGTGAATGCCCCCGGAAGACGGCGGCGGCATGGAGAAGACCTCGTACCCGCGGTAGGTGCCGCTAATCGGCTCGCGCTCCACCGCCTTGTAGTCCGCCAGATCCGCTTTGGTGATGAGCCCGCCGTTCTTCTGCATCTCTTGTGCAATCTGGTCGGCAATCGCCCCTTTGTAGAAAGCGTCCGGACCGTGCTCCGCAATCAGCTCCAGGCTTTTGGCGAGATTCTTCTGCACCAGCTTATCGCCCTTCTTCAGCGGTTCACCGTCTTTCCAGAAGATCGCCTTACTGTTTTCGTGATTCGGGATGACTTCGCTGCCGTAGGTTTTGAGGTCGTCTGCCAGGGCGTCATTCACCACAAAGCCCTCCCGCGCCAGCTTGATAGCAGGCTGCACCACCTTGTTCAGCGGCATCGTGCCGTATTTTTCCAGCGCCAGCGAGAAGCCCGCAACGGTGCCCGGCGTGCCGGAGGCCAGGTGCGAGGTCAGGGATTTTTTACTGTCCGGGTTGCCCTGGTCATCGAGGAACATGTCCCGTGACGCCTGAGAAGGCGCCATTTCACGGAAGTCGATGGCGGCGGTTTTCCCGTCTTTGGTGCGCAGCATCATAAAGCCGCCGCCGCCCAGGTTCCCCGCCTGCGGGTGCGTCACCGCCAGCGCATAGCCGACGGCGACCGCCGCATCCACCGCGTTACCGCCCTGCCTGAGAATATCGACGCCCACGCGGGTCGCTAGCGCATCCACGGATGCCACCATGCCGTGGGTTGCCCGCACGGGATGAAAGACATCTTCCTCCACGCCGTAAGAGACCGGAGGCGCCGCGGGCGGGTTGGCCGCCACGCTAAATGTACCGCCTGCCATCAGCGCGGCGAGGGCGACCCAGCGCAAAAACGTTGGTTTCATCATTATTGTTCTCCAGGTGAAGGGATCCATATTCCCCGCTTAAGCCTGGTTCACAACTCCTAAAAAATCATCGTCATGGTGAAATCAGGGTAAACTTAAGAGAGACCTCAAAAGGAGGAAATGACAATGAAACGCTTATTGATTCTTACGGCGCTGATCCCGTTTGCCGCGCTCGCACAGCCACTCAATACGATGAATAACCCTAACCAGCAGGGTTACGTTATCCCGAGCCAGCAGCGTATGCAGACCGAGATGATGAGCCAGCAACAGCAGCAAAAAGGGATGCTGAATCAGCAGCTGAGAACGCAGACCCAGATGCAGCAGCAAAGCCTGCAAAATCAGATGAACGCCAACACCCAGCGCGTGCAGCAGGGGCAGGTTCGCGAGCAGCCGCTGCCGAACAGAAACGGCGGAATGTTAGGTGGAATGACCTCGTCAGGCAGCGGACAGCAGCATATGCTGCCGCCGCAGTCGAATGGCAGTATGCTTAATCCGCAGAACTAAAGTCCGGGCCGATCAGGTCAATCGCATCGGTACAGATGCTGTCCACGCCCCAGCGCAGCAGTTCGGCCGCACGCTGGGGTTTATTGACGGTGTAAACCAGAATATGCAGTCCCGCGTCTTTTAGCATCTTCACCCGCGCCTCATCCAGCAGCTTGTGATTAAGATGAATAGAGACACACGCTAAGCGCGTCGTCAGCTCGCGCCAGTCCTCGCGCCACTCGTCCAGCAATAGCCCGCGCGGCAATTCCGGCACGGCCGCCTGCGCCGCCTCCAGGGCGTCAATTTCAAACGAGGAGAGCAGCGGCGCGGTCATCCCTTCCCACAGCTCGCGCGCGGCCAGGGCAATGACTTTGCCGGTCAGCGGCCCGGTGCCGGTGGTCGGTTTGATTTCGATATTGGCCATCATGCCGTGCTGGCGACAGCGATCGGCCACTTCCGCCAGCAGCGGCAGCGGTTCGCCTTTGAATTCGCCGCTGTACCAGCTTCCGGCGTCGACTTTCAGCAGATCGCGCCACGGCAGCTCGCCCGCCACGCCCCAGCCGTTGCTGGTGCGTTCGAGGTTATCGTCATGCAGCAGGAAAATCTCGCCGTCTTTCGACAGCTTGGCGTCGAACTCGATCATGGTGTGGCCGTAACGCGCGCCAACATCAATCGCCGCCAGGGTGTTCTCCGGCGCCAGTTTACCGCCGCCGCGGTGGGCGACGACGTGGGGATAAGGCCAGTTGCTCATACTCGTTGTCCTGTTTCACCGTCAAAAAGGTGCAGATGATTTTCCGGCAGGTGCAGCCACAGCGTGCTGCCTGCTTTCGGGCGCTCCTGATGCGCCAGACGCACTACCATCTTTTGCTCGCCCCAGCGCCCGTGCGCCAGGTTATCTGCACCCAACATCTCCAGCGTGTCCATCACCAGCGGAACGCCGCCTTCCGCCTGAGAGGTTAAACCGATATGTTCCGGGCGGATACCGAGCGTCATCTTACGCCCGGCGTAGCCACGATAGTACCAGTTGATCGGCAATGCCATCCCGCTTTCCAGCTCAAAGTGCGTGCCCGTGCTGCTGATGCGCCCTTCGAGCAGGTTCATCGCCGGGCTGCCGATAAAGCTCGCCACAAAGCGGGTGGCCGGTTTCTCGTAGACTTCCACGGGGGTACCAATCTGCTCGGCAACGCCTTTGTTCATCACCATCACGCGCTGAGCGAGGGTCATGGCCTCAACCTGATCGTGGGTAACGTACAGTGACGTGGTTTTCAGGCGACGGTGCAGCTGCTGCAGCTCAAGACGCATCTGCACGCGCAGCTTGGCGTCGAGGTTAGAGAGCGGCTCGTCGAAGAGGAATACCGCCGGATCGCGCACGATGGCGCGCCCCATCGCCACGCGCTGGCGCTGGCCGCCGGAGAGCTCGCGCGGGCGGCGCTTGAGCAGGCCGTCCAGCTCCAGAATGCGCGCCGCTTCTTTCACGCGCTCCTCAATATGGCCTTTGCCCATGCCGCGGATTTTCAGCCCCCAGGCCATGTTCTCCTCCACGCTCATGTGCGGGTAGAGAGCGTAGTTCTGGAACACCATCGCGATGCCCCTGTCTTTCGGCTCCATCTCGGTGACGCGCTGGCGGTCAATCCAGATATCCCCGGACGTTACGCGCTCCAGCCCCGCCACCATGCGCAGCAGCGTAGATTTGCCGCAGCCGGACGGGCCGACCATCACGATAAACTCCCCGTCCGCCACGTCGAGCGTGAGCGGCTGAATCACCTGGGTTTTGCCGTCCCAGCTTTTGGTTACTGCCTGAAGTTTTAAACCTGCCATCTTATTTCTCGCTATCGACCAGGCCGCGGACAAACGCGCGCTGCATGGCTAAAACAATGACTACGGGTGGGATTAGGGTGAGCAGCATCGCCGCCATCACCTGGTTCCAGAGGGTGGTGCCTTCGCCGGTGGCAATCATGCCTTTGATGCCCGCCACGGCGGTGCCGAGGTTGACGTCCTGAATAATCAGCAGCGGCCACAGATACTGGTTCCAGCCGTAGATAAAGGTGATCACAAACAGCGCCGCAAGGTTGGTTTTCGACAGCGGCAGCACGATGTCGCGGAAGAAGCGCATCGGCGACGCGCCGTCGATGCGCGCGGCTTCAATCAGCTCGTCCGGCAGGGTCATAAAGAACTGGCGGAACAGGAAGGTGGCGGTCGCCGAGGCCATCAGCGGCAGGGTTAGGCCCGCGTAGCTGTCGAGCATCTTGAGGTTGGCGATCACTTCCACCGTCGGGAAGATACGCACCTCCACCGGCAGCATCAGGGTGATAAAAATCATCCAGAAAAACAGGTTGCGCAGCGGAAAGCGGAACCAGACGATGGCGAAGGCCGAGAGCATCGACACCGTAATTTTGCCGACCGTAATGCCGAACGCCATGATGAAGCTGTTGAGCATCATCAGCCAGAACGGCGCGCTGTTGGCGCCCACGCCCTGGGTCCAGATGGTCTTCATGTTCTCGAAAAGATGCGTGCCTGGGATCAGCGTCATCGGCGTATCGAACACCGCTTTGGTGTCCAGCGTGGCGGCGACAAAGGCCACGTACAGCGGGAAGAGGATGACGATAATCCCCAGAATCAGCATGGTATGGCTGAAAATCGTCAGCCCGCGACGGTTCTCAATCATTGGTAGCGCACCTTACTTTCAACATAGCGGAACTGCACCACCGTGAGGATGATGACGAGGAACATCAGCACCACCGACTGCGCGGCGGAGGCCGAGAGATCCAGCCCGGCGAAGCCTTCGCGGTAGATCTTATAGATAAGCGTGGTGGTCGCCTGCACCGGACCACCTGCGGTGGCCGCATCGATCACCGGGAAGGTGTCGAAGAAGGCGTAGACGAGGTTAACCACCAGCAGGAAGAAGCTCACCGGGGCGATCAGCGGCAGCGACAGCCTGAAGAAGCGACGAATCGGCCCTGCCCCGTCAATGGCGGCGGCCTCCACCAGCGAACGCGGGATGGACTGCAGCGCGGCAAAGAAGAACAGGAAGTTGTAGCTGATCTGCTTCCACACCGAGGCGAATACCACCAGGAACATGGCCTGACCGCTGTTCTGGGCGTGGTTCCAGTCGTAGCCGAACTCTGCCAGGAAATGGGTAATCAACCCGCGACCGGGGTTAAACAGGAAAATCCACAGCACGGCGGCGACGGCGGGTGCCACGGCGTACGGCAGCAGCATCAGGGTCTGATACAGGCGGCTGCCGCGCACCACATAGTCCACCAGCGCGGCGAAAAACAGCGAGGCAACAAGGCCGCTGACGGTGACCAGCGCGCTGAACCTGATCGTCGTCCAGAAGGCGTCCAGGTAGTAGCTGTCATGGAACAGCGCGGTAAAATTGTCCAGCCCGACAAACTGGCTGGAGAGCCCAAACGGATCGACGCTTTGTACCGAGTACCACAGCGCTTCGCCCGCAGGCCAGATAAAGAAGATAACGGTGATGACCAGCTGAGGCGCGACCAGCAGGTACGGCAGCCAGCGGGAACGGAACACCGGACGGGATGATGACATTGAGATTGGGTTCCTGAGCAATGCCGGGTGGCGGCTACGCCTTACCCGGCCTACATGGGGCACATCGTAGGCCCGGTAAGCGCAGCGCCACCGGGCGAATCACGGATTACGATTTCGTCGACTGCTCAAAGCGGCGCAGCAGCTGATTCCCGCGCTCTACCGCGGAATCCAGCGCCTGCTGTGGCGTTTTCTTCCCGGTCCAGACGCTTTCCAGCTCTTCATCCACGATGGTGCGGATCTGCGGCATGTTGCCCAGACGCAGGCCTTTGGTGAACGGCAACGGCGGCTTGTTCAGCATCTGACGCGTCGCGATATCCGCGCCCGGGTTCTTGCTGTAGAAGCCCTGCTCGCGGGTCAGGTCATACGCGGCTTTGGTGATCGGCAGGTAGCCGGTCTTCTGGTGCCATTCGGCGGCGTTTTCCGGCTTCGCCAGGAAGTCAAGGAACTCGGCCACGCCTTTGTAGGTGCCCTTGTCTTTACCCTGCATCACCCACAGGCTCGCCCCGCCGATGATGGCGTTCTGCGGCGCGCCCTTCACGTCGGCATCGTACGGCATCATGCCCACGCCGTAGTTGAATTTGGCGTAGTGACGAATATCCGCCAGCGAGCCGGACGAGGCGGTGGTAATGGCGCAGTCGCCGTTGTAGAACTTCTCGGTGGATTCGTCTTTACGCCCGAAGTAGCTGAAGTCACCCTTCTTGTTGAGTTCTTCCAGCAGCGCGATGTGCTTCACCTGCTCCGGCTTGTTGAACTCCAGTACCGCGTCGGTGCCGTCGAAGCCGTTGTTTTTGGTCGCCACCGGCAGG
Source organism: Enterobacter cloacae complex sp. 2021EL-01169 (assembly GCF_020733125.1). Taxonomy (NCBI): domain Bacteria; kingdom Pseudomonadati; phylum Pseudomonadota; class Gammaproteobacteria; order Enterobacterales; family Enterobacteriaceae; genus Enterobacter; species Enterobacter cloacae complex sp. 2021EL-01169. Next base: position 56,671 of record NZ_JAJFTC010000010.1, on the reverse strand, counting down.
CCGTGCCAGGCGCTGAAGTTTTCGATCTGGATCCAGCCCTGCCAGCCGCTGGCGTAGCCGCACTTCATTCCCGCCGCTTTCAGCTTCGCGGTGTATTCGGCCAGGTCCTGCCAGGTTTTTGGCGGCTGCTCCGGGTCTAAACCGGCTTTCTTGAAGGCGTCTTTGTTGTAGTACAGCACCGGCGTGGAGCTGTTAAACGGCTGAGACAGCAGATGTCCGGTTTTGGAATCGGTGTAGTAACCCGCTACGGTTGGCACGAACTGGGATTCATCGAAGTTAATACCCGCTTCTTTGAACACTTCATAGACCGGCTTGATGGCTTTGGAGGCCATCATGGTGGCGGTGCCCACTTCATAAACCTGTAACAGTGCAGGCGCGTTGCCGGTACGGAAGGCGGCGATGCCCGCGCTCAGGCTCTGCTCGTAGTTGCCTTTGTACACCGGCACAATTTTGTAATCCGGATGGGTGTCGTTGAAACGCTGCGCCAGGGAGTCAACTTCTTTACCCAACTCCCCTTCCATGGAATGCCAGAACGGAATGGTCGTCACAGCCATTGCATTCGTCGCAAAAGCCAGACCCAGTGCCAGACCCAAAGCTGTGTGTCGTAACGATGTCATTGTCATCTCTCTTATTGTGCCGGATGCGCGATATCACGCGTTTTATGCTCGCGAGGTAACATGACATGCTCGAATGACAGAAAAATAACTGTTTGTTTACAGATAAGTGACAGCAAAGGGTCAGGGGGATGATGGTTGTGTGAAGGGGTGTAGTGGTTAAAAAAGCCGGGTGGCGGCCACGCCTTACCCGGCCTGGTCGATCCCTGTAGGCCCGGTAAGCGCAGCGCCACCGGGCGATACAGACGGCTCAGCCGCCCAGGTAAGCGCTCCGCACCGCTTCGTTCGCCAGCAGCGCGTCGCCGGTGTCTTCCAGCACCACGCGGCCGTTCTCCAGCACGTAGCCACGGTCAGCCAGCTTCAGCGCCTGGTTGGCGTTCTGCTCAACGAGGAAGATGGTCATCCCCTCTTTACGCAGCTGCTCAATGGTGTCGAAAATCTGCTGGATGATGATCGGCGCCAGGCCGAGCGACGGCTCATCCAGCAGCAGCAGGCGCGGCTGGCTCATCAGCGCGCGGCCGATCGCCAGCATCTGCTGTTCACCGCCTGACATGGTGCCTGCACGCTGGATGCGACGCTCCCACAGGCGCGGGAAGAGTTCGTACACCCACTTGATGCGGGTCTGGTATTCATCGCGGTGGGCGAAGAAGCCGCCCATCGCCAGGTTCTCTTCCACCGTCATACGCGAGAACACGCGACGCCCTTCCGGAACAATCGCCACCGCCTCGCGCATGATTCTGGCGGTCTGCCAGTCGGTAATGTCTTTGCCGTCAAACACAATCCGCCCGCTGGTGGCGCGCGGGTCACCGCACAGGGTGCCGAGCAGCGTGGTCTTACCCGCGCCATTGGCGCCAATCAGGGTGACGATTTCACCCTGGTTGATATGCAGGCTGACGTCGTGCAGCGCCTGGATCTTGCCGTAGTGCGCATTGACCTTGTCGAACGTTAACATCGCTTTTTCCATCTTATGCCTCACCCAGGTATGCGCGGATCACGTCCGGGTTGTTGCGGATCTCTTCCGGCGTGCCGTTTGCCAGCGGCGTACCCTGGTTAACCACGTAGATACGGTCGGAAATGCCCATCACCAGCTTCATGTCGTGCTCAATCAGCAGAATGGTGGTGTCGTGGTGATCGCGCAGTTCGGCAATCAGCTCGTCCAGCTCTTTGGTCTCTTTCGGGTTGAGGCCCGCCGCCGGTTCGTCGAGCATGAGGATTTCCGGCTGCGTCACCATGCAGCGCACAATTTCCAGGCGACGCTGGTCGCCGTAGGCCAGGTTGCTCGCCTGACGGTTGGCGTGCTGCAGCAGGCCAATGCGGTCGAGCCAGGTGGCGGCGCGATCGAGCGCTTCATCCTGGGCGCGGCGGAAGGCCGGGGTTTTCAGCAGGCCGGAGAACAGCCCGGTTTTCAGCTGCTGATGCTGCGCCACCAGCAGGTTCTCAATCACCGTCATCTCGCGGAACAGACGCACGTGCTGGAAGGTACGCACTACGCCCATGCGGGCAATCTGCTGGCCCGGCAGCCCTTCAAGATGCTGATCGCGCAGCATGATGGTGCCGCCCGTCGGCTTGTAGAAGCCGGTCAGGCAGTTAAAGACCGTGGTTTTCCCCGCGCCGTTCGGGCCAATCAGGGAGACAATCTCTTTCTTGTGCAGATCCAGATTCACGTTGTTGACCGCCAGCAGGCCGCCAAAACGCATCATCAGACCGTTAACGGATAATAATGGCTGACTCATGCCTGCTCTCCTTTCGCTTGCCCGTTCTTCAGCTTCAGCTGTGGACGGGTCATCGGCAGCAAGCCCTGCGGACGCCAGATCATCATCAGCACCATCAAACCACCCAGCATTAACATGCTGTATTCGTTAAAGTCGCGCATCAGCTCGCGCGAGACCACCAGCAGGATGGCCGCCAGGATAACGGCGAACTGCGAGCCCATCCCGCCCAGCACCACAATCGCCAGCACAAAGGCGGATTCGGCAAAGGTGAACGATTCCGGGCTGACGAAGCCCTGACGCGCGGCAAACAGCGTTCCGGCGAAACCGGCAAACGCGGCGCTGATGGTGAACGCGGTCAGCTTGATGCGGGTCGGGTTCAGGCCCAGGGAGCGGCAGGCGATCTCATCTTCGCGCAGCGCTTCCCACGCGCGGCCCAGCGGCATGCGCAGCAGGCGGTTAATCACGAACAGGGTGATGACCACCAGCAGCAGCGCCACCAGATAGAGCCAGATGACGCGGTCGGACGGGTCATACTTCACGCCGAAGAAGTTACTGAAGGTGTCCCAGCCGCCTTCGCGGGCGGTGCGGCTGAACTCCAGGCCGAAGAAGGTTGGTTTCGGGATCTGGCTGATGCCGTTCGGGCCGCCGGTCACTTCGGTGTTGTTCAGCAGCAGGATACGGACGATTTCACCGAAGCCTAAGGTCACAATCGCCAGGTAGTCACCGCGCAGGCGCAGCACCGGGAAACCGAGCAGGAAGCCTGCGGCGGCAGAGACCAGCCCTGCCAGCGGCAGGCAGGTCCAGAAGCCGAGCCCGTAATAGTGGTTCAGCAGCGCGAAGGTGTAGGCGCCGATGGCGTAGAAGCCGCCGTAGCCCAGCACCAGCAGGCCTGAGAGCCCCACCACCACGTTCAGACCGAGACCGAGGATCACGTAGATCATGGTCAGGGTAGCGATATCCACGGTTCCACGAGACACCACGAACGGCCACGCCACGGCAGCCACCAGCAGCGCCACGAGGAACAGCTTCTGCTTAACGGTAGACCCGTCGATGGCCGGCAGGACGAATTTCGGCCCGGAGACGTTTTTCAGCGACTTCTGGAACAGCGGACGCAGCAGCTGGAACAGGAACACCACGGCGGTACCGATAAACACCCACTGCCAGCGGATGTCGGGGGCGGTATCCACCACCAGTTTGGTGCCATTCAGCTCAAGCTGGACGCCCATAAAGACGCCCGCCAGCACGAAGAACATGGCGGCAGAGAGCAGCGCCATTGCAAAATGCATCGGTTTCATACTTTCTCTACCTCCGGACGGCCCAGAATACCGGTAGGCATGACCAGCAGAACCAGAATCAGCAGGGCAAACGACACCACGTCTTTATATTCCGTGCTCAGATACGCCGAAGAGAGCGCTTCCGCCACGCCCAGGATCAGGCCGCCAATCATCGCGCCCGGAATACTGCCGATACCGCCCAGCACCGCCGCGGTAAAAGCTTTCATCCCGGCCATAAAGCCGATGTACGGGTTGATCACGCCGTAGAACTGGCCGAGCAGCACGCCTGCGACGGCAGCCATCGCGGCGCCAATCACGAAGGTCAGGGCAATCACGCGGTCGGTGTTGATGCCGAGCAGGCTCGCCATCTTCAGGTCTTCTGCGCAGGCGCGGCAGGCGCGTCCCATCCGCGAGTAGCGGATGAACAGCGTCAGGGCCAGCATCGCAATAAAGGTCACGACCCAGATAACCAGCTGCATGGTAGTGATAGAGGCCGTGAAGTTTTCGCTGGCTCCCACAATCCACTGGCCGTTAAACAGGCTTGGCAGCGCCACGTCGCGCGAGCCTTCGGTCAGGCTGACGTAGTTTTGCAGGAAGATCGACATCCCGATGGCGGAAATCAGCGCAATCAGACGCTTGGAGCTGCGCACCGGCCGGTAGGCCACGCGCTCGATGCTCCAGCCGTAGGCGCTGGCAATCACAATCGCGCCGACAAACCCGGCGGCGACCAACAGCCAGCTGCTGTCGATGCCCATCATCATCAGGGCGGCGATAATCATAAAGGAGACATAGCTACCGATCATGTAGACCTCGCCGTGGGCGAAGTTGATCATGCCGATAATGCCGTAAACCATCGTATAGCCGATGGCGATCAGCGCGTAGGTGCTTCCCAGCGTGACGCCGTTAAACATCTGCTGCAGGAAATAGAGAAACTGCTCGGACATATGCAAACCTTTTTATACCCGCCCGTCATGCCGGGCGGTGGGATAATTATTTGGCGGCCGAAGACGAACCGTCGGCGTGCCACTTAAAGACACCAAACTCAAATCCCTTCAGATCGCCTTTCTCATCCCAGTTCAGCGGCCCAATCACGGTGTTCGCCCCGTGTGCTTTTAAATCTTTCACCAGATCCAGCGGTTCTTTGCTGCCGGTACGATCCAGCGCGGTGGCCAGAGACTGTACGGCGGCATAGGTGATCCAGACGTACGGACCACTCGGATCTTTCTTCTGCGCCTTGAGCGCATCCACGATAGCCTTGTTGGCCGGATCCTGGTCATAGCGTTTTGGCATCGTCACCAGCATGCCTTCGGCTGAATCCCCGGCGATGTTGGACAGGGAGGCATTGCCCACGCCCTCTGGCCCCATAAACTGAGTTTTCAGACCGGTGGCGCGCGCCTGACGCAGCATCTGCCCCATCTCCGGGTAGTAGCCGCCGTAGTAAACAAAGTCGATATTCTCTTTTTGCAGACGGGCGATCAGCGCGGAGAAGTCTTTCTCACCGGCGGTAATGCCGTCGAAGAAGACGATGTTCGCGCCGCCTTTTTTCAGGCCGTCCTGAACGGAGCGCGCCAGGCCTTCGCCGTACTGCTGCTTGTCATGAATAATGGCGATACGCTGCGGCTTGACGGTTTCAAGGATGTATTTGGCGGCGGTAGGCCCCTGAGAGGAGTCCAGACCGGCGGTGCGCATGATGTGCTGGTAGCCGCGCTGGGTCAGCTCAGGGTTAGTGGCGCCAGGGGTGATCATCAGAATGCCTTCGTCTTCGTAGATGTCAGACGCGGGCTGGGTGGACGATGAGCACAGGTGGCCGATCACATACTGGATGCCATCGTTGACGATTTTGTTGGCGACCGCGACGGCCTGTTTCGGATCGCAGGCGTCGTCATATTCCACGCCCACCAGCTTGTCGCCTTTGATGCCGCCCTTAGCGTTGATGTCTTTGATGGCCTGGCGCGCACCGTTGAACTCCATGTCACCCCACTGGGCAACAGGGCCGGACATCGCACCCACTACCGCAACTTTTATGTCTTCCGCCATGGCGGCATGCGAGATCGACAGTGCGACCATCCCCGCGATTAACGTCTTCGCGTTCCTTTTCATCTCTGAATCCCCATTCGTGATGTCGTGTTTATATTTTGTTTTATTATGGTTAAAAAGCATTCTGTACTTTTAATGAACAACGCTATTTTTACCAGTGCCTTTAATGGTTTGGCGCAGGTTTTTGTCAAAAACCAGACTAAAATCTCTATTTTTCAGGCGATTAAGCAAAGATAATATTCTGAAATCAGGCAGAGATAAACAAATAAAAGTGCAGTTTGCAGCATAAAATAACGGTACAAAGCGCCGAATAAATCACTGCCATTCAGGTTAAAATCCTGCTTATTTTTCGATCCATGTGTTTTCAAACTGCCCAATGCGCTGCCAAAAAACTAATCACCTGGCAAACGGCGATAAAAAGAGGAAGCCGCTGAGCGAATAAATTGAGTACACTGCCTCTACTCAATTTGATTTGGACAAGCAGCTAATGAAACTGACTATCGTGCGTCTGGTGACCTTTAGCGACCAGGATCATATCGACCTGGGCAAGATCTGGCCGGAATATTCCCCTTCGTCGCTGGCCGTCGACGAAAATCACCGTATCTATGCCGCGCGCTTTAACGAGCGTCTTCTGGCCGCCGTTCGCGTAACGCTGAGCGGCACGGAAGGGGCGCTGGACTCGCTGCGCGTGCGTGACGTGACCCGCCGTCGCGGCGTGGGGCAGTATTTAATTGAAGAAGTGCTCCGCGAAAACCCGGGCGTGACCTCATGGTGGATGGCCGACGTGGGCGTGGAAGACCGCGGCGTGATGGCGGCGTTTATGCAGGCGTTAGGGTTTACGGCGCAGGAGAGCGGGTGGGAGAAGCGCTAAAAGAAAGCCGGGTGGCGGCTACGCCTTGCCCGGCCTACAATTTCTACCGCATTTTCGCAAGCATTTCGTGTTGCAGGAAGGCGGCAAGTTATGAAATCCCCGGGAGCTTACATAAGTAAGTGCCCGGGGTTGAATAACGCAGCCAACGCACCTGCGGCGCGAAAGGCGACGGGAAAATTATTTGGCGTCTGTCGCCGTGCCGTTAGCATGCCAGTCAAACACGCCGAACTCGAAGCCCTTCAGGTCGCCCTTCGTGTCCCAGGAGAGAGGCCCCATAACGGTTTCAACGGTGTTTGCTTTCAGCCAGGTGGCAATCTCAGCCGGATCGGCTGACTGGTTCAGGCCCGCCTGCAGCGACTGCAGCGCCGCGTAGGTGGTCCAGACGAACGCGCCGCTTGGATCCTGTTTCTTCGCCTTGATGGCATCTACGATAGGTTTGTTCGCAGGGACCTGGTCGTAGTTCTTCGGTTTGGTCACCAGCAGGCCTTCGGCGGATTCACCCGCGATGTTAGACAGAGAAACGTTCGCCACCCCTTCCGGGCCCATGAACTGGGTTTTGAGGCCGGCCGCGCGCGCCTGGCGCAGGATCTGGCCCATTTCCGGGTGGTAGCCGCCGTAGTAAACAAAGTCGATATTCTCTTTCTTCAGACGCGCAACCAGCGTGGAGAAGTCTTTCTCACCGGCGGTGATCCCGTCGAAGAACACCACGTCGGCATTGGCTTTCTTGAGGTTGTCCTGCACTGAACGCGCCAGACCTTCACCGTACTGCTGCTTGTCATGAACAATGGCAATGCGTTTCGGCTTCACTTTTTCAACGATGTATTTCGCCGCGGTTGGGCCCTGGTCAGAGTCCAGACCGGTGGTGCGCAGGGTCAGCTTGTAACCGCGTGCGGTCAGCTCTGGTGCGGTCGCCGCCGGGGTGATCATCAGAATACCTTCGTCTTCGTAGATGTCAGACGCCGGCTGGGTAGAGGAAGAGCACAGGTGACCGATAACGTATTTGATCCCGTCGTTCACCACTTTGTTCGCGACCGCGACCGCCTGTTTCGGGTCACAGGCATCATCATATTTTACGATCTGCAGTTTTTCGCCCTTGATACCGCCCTTAGCGTTAATGTCTGCAACCGCCTGTTCTGCGCCAGTAAACTCCTGGTCGCCGTACTGCGCTACCGGACCGGACATGGCGCCAACCACAGCCACTTTGATGTCTGCCTGCGCCATGGTGCTGAATGCCAACGCGATACATCCTGCCAGTAACGCTTTACCCTTCATGTTCATCCTGAGATTCCCCATTATTATGGTTATTACGATTGTTGTGATGTTGTTGTGCAGCGCTTTATTTCAGTTATAGGTGTGCTGTTCGCGCTTTTTCAGCATACTCTGCTAAAACATACCCCATTTTTATGATTTTGGAATAGCAAATTTGAAATGAATATATGGTAAGCCCGGCAGAGAGTTCCGCCGGGCATGTGGCTTTAACGTGTCAGCGACGCGGAGATAATGTCCAGCGCTTTACGGAACTGCACTTCGGGAATCGTCAGAGGATAGAGGAAACGAATGACGTTGCCGTAGACGCCGCAGCTCAGAAGCAGCAGACCTTCCTGCAATGCACGCTCCTGCACCTGGCGGGTAAATTCCGGCGAAGGCTGACCCGTTTGCGGATCGTTAAACTCCACCGCCACCATCGAGCCCTGCGCGCGAATATCCGCGATATACGGGCAATGTTCCTTCGCCTTGTTCAACACTTCCACCAGGTGATGGCCAAGATGCGCCGATCGCGTGCAGAGATCCTCTTCGTCAATCACGTCCAGCACGGCGTGCGCCGCCGCAATCGCCAGCGGGTTACCCGCGTAGGTACCGCCCAGCCCACCCGGCGCGGGGGCATCCATCACTTCAGCACGGCCCGACACCGCCGAGAGCGGCATCCCGCCCGCCAGGCTTTTCGCCATAGTGATCAGATCGGGCTTCACGCAGTGATGTTCCATCGAGAACAGCTTGCCGGTGCGGGCGAAACCGCTTTGCACCTCGTCGGCAATCAGCAAAATGCCGTGGGTATCGCACAGGGCGCGCAGCGCCTGCATAAAATCAGCCGGGGCGATGTTGAAACCGCCCTCTCCCTGAACCGGTTCGAGAATAATCGCCGCGACCTGGTCAGGGGCAATATCCGCTTTAAAGATGCGTTCCAGGCTTTTCAACGCTTCCGCCGTGCTGACGCCGTGCAGTTCATTCGGATACTGGGCGTGATACACCGAGCCGGGGAAGGGTCCGAATCCGAGCTTGTACGGCGCAACTTTGCCGGTCAGCGCCATGGTCATAAAGGTGCGGCCGTGGAACGCGCCGCCGAAGGTGATAAGGCCGGGGCGTTTGGTAAAGGCGCGGGCAATTTTCACCGCGTTTTCGACCGCCTCAGCCCCCGTCGAGAAGAACGCGGTTTTGGCCGGGCCGTCAATCGGCACGCGCTGGTTGATGCGCTCGGCAAGCGCCACGTAGCCTTCGTACGGCACAATCTGGTAGGCCGTGTGGGTAAACGCGTGGAGTTGTTTTTCGATGGCGGACATGACTTTGGGATGGCGATGGCCGGTATTCAGCACCGCGATCCCGGCGGCGAAGTCGATGTACTCATTGCCTTCCACGTCCCACACCGTGGCGTTTTCGGCTTTATCGGCATAGAAGTTACACATCACGCCGATGCCGCGCGGCGTCGCCTGTAACCGCCGGTCGTTCAGTTCGTTGTTTTTCACCCTGTCCCCCTGAGAAAGTCGCCTGCTTAGCGCATCAGTAAGTGTTTGCCAGGGGGGAGAAATTCGCCAGAGCGGGCGCTAAAAAAACAAAACCCCCAGACTCTCATCCAGGGGTTCTCGGTGTACTTCGCGGAAATTACGCTTCGATAGCGGCGCGAAGTTTCTTCATGGCGTTCTTTTCAAGCTGACGGACACGTTCCGCAGAGACGCCGTAGCGGTCGGCCAGCTCCTGCAGCGTGGACTTGTTGTCTTCGTCCAGCCAGCGGGCGCGGATAATATCCTGGCTACGTTCGTCGAGGCCTTCCATCGCATAGCTCAGCTTGTTCGCGGCCTGATCTTCCCAGTTGTCCTCTTCGATGCCGTCGGCAAAGTTAGAGGTTTTATCCTGCAGATACAGAACCGGTGCCATCGGCTGGCTGTCAGATGCGTCGTCGTCGGAGGACATGTCAAAAGTCATGTCCTGCGCGGCCATACGGGATTCCATCTCACGCACGTCTTTGCTGGAAACACCCAGCTCGCGCGCCACCATTTCCACTTCATCCTGATTGAACCAGCCCAGACGCTGCTTGGTTTTACGCAGGTTGAAGAACAGTTTGCGTTGCGCTTTTGTCGTGGCGACTTTCACGATACGCCAGTTGCGCAGCACGTATTCATGAATTTCTGCTTTGATCCAGTGGACGGCGAAGGAGACCAGTCGCACACCCACTTCCGGGTTAAAGCGACGCACAGCCTTCATCAGGCCGATGTTACCTTCCTGAATCAAGTCCGCCTGCGGCAGGCCATAGCCCGCATAATTACGAGCAATGTGAACAACAAAGCGCAGGTGAGACAGGATCAGCTTTTTCGCTGCTTCCAGATCGCCCTGGTAATGCAGCTTTTCAGCAAGCTCCTTTTCTTCCTCGGCCGTTAACATCGGCCAGGTGTTCGCAGCCCGGATATAGGATTCCAGGTTACCAACAGGGGCTAAAGCTAAAGTTTGCATTTCTTTGGTCATTCATTCCTCTCAGTGTTTCTTCTGGTCCAGGCTGTCCCCGTCAGGCAACAACCATGCCAAAGCGTTTGAGCAACGAGATTAGCATTCACTCTTTTATCAGACAGTGATTTTATCCACAAGTTCCAGGTGCAACGGTGAATAAATTACGCACAAAATGTGACATGGAGATGATAACAGGGGAAGAGACAACAGGGACGCTTTCCCTGCAGAGCGAACATCTCGGTGCAGGGAAAGATTATATCACGCTTTTATTAGTCGGGAGTAAAGTGACGTAAATGTTGAACGGTTGCCAGCCACGCTGCCACCCACCCAATCATCGAACACACCAGCAGCAGTAACAGGCACTCATCGAACCCTAAGCCACTGATATCAAACTTCGTTCCGAAAACCTGCGCCACTTCAGTCACGGCAGAGGAAAGCCGCATCACCAAAATTTCTGACAATATCAGTGAAAGAAATGCGCCGGAAAAACCGAGCAGTGCGCCACCGTAAAGGAACGGTCGGAGGATGAAGCCATCCGTCGCACCAATCAGTTTCTGCACGTTGATGGTATCGCGACGAGCGAAGATGCTCAGGCGTACGCTGTTGCCAATGACGAGGAAGACCGCCGCCACCATCAGCACGCCAATCATCGCCGCGACGCGGCCTACCAGCCCGGTCAAAGCAGCGAGACGCGCAAACCAGCTGTCATCCATGCGCACTTCATCAATGCCCTTAATGCGCGTGATGCGATCGCGCAGGGTGTTAAGCGAATCGGTCCCCTGGAAATCCAGCTTAGGGATCACCACCGCCACGGCGGGCAGCGGGTTCTCTTCAAGCATATCCAGCGCACCGCCAAAGCCTGACCAGTTGCGGAACTCGCCCAGCGCGTCTTCACGTGAGAGATAGTTGACCTTCTCCACGCCCTGCTCGGCCTGAATTTGCCCAACCACCTGCGCGGCCGCGTTATCGTCGAGCGCTTTATCCAGATAGACCGTGATCTGCGGAGACGGATAATACTGCGACGCCGCCTGGTTGACGTTCTTGTAAACCATGTAGCAGACGCTTGGCAGCGTCAGGGAGATGGCGATTACCATCACCGTCAGGAACGTCGCCAGCGGTTTGCTTTTCAGGTCCTGCAGCGCGCCGTGGAACGCGTAGCGCACCTGCTCGTTAAAGACGTTGGTTTTGCGGGAGGCCGGTTTTGGCGCGGCCTTCTGGCGCTTCGGCGCATTACGATTGCCGTCACCCCCGCCCTGCGGCTTACGGAAACGGTCAAACCGGTTCCCGAACTGCCGAATCTGGTTTATTGCATCACGCTTGTTCACCGTGGCCTCCGTGCAAATGCCCGTCGCTCAGGGTCAGCATGCGGTACGAACGACGGGAAATCAGCCCGATGTCGTGCGTTGCCATCAATACGGTAACCCCTACGCGGTTAAACTCCTCAAACAGACGCAAAATCCCTTCTGACAGGGCATCGTCCAGGTTACCGGTCGGTTCATCCGCCAGCAGCACGGCAGGCTTGTTCACCACCGCGCGGGCGATACCCACGCGCTGCTGTTCACCGCCGGAGAGCTGGATCGGGAAGTTCTTCGCTTTGTCCAGTAGCCCGACCTTATCCAGCGCCGCAGAGACGCGGCGGCGGATATCGTCATAGCTGGCGCCGGCAATAATCAGCGGAATGGCCACGTTATCGAAAACGGTGCGATCCATCAGCAGGTGGTGATCCTGGAAAATCATGCCGATCTGACGACGCAGGAACGGCACCTCACGGTTTTTCAGACGGCTGATCTCATGGCCGCTGAAAAAGATTTTTCCGGCGCTTGGCCGCTCGATCCCACAGATAAGCTTGAGCAGGGTACTTTTCCCCGCGCCGGAATGGCCGGTCAGGAATGCCATCTCGCCCGGCTGCAGGTGGAAGGTCACCCCCTGCAGCGCTTGTCTCCCACCGAGATAGGCCTTGCTGACGTGTTCAAAGCGAATCATTGTTAGTCCTCTCGGGCAAATAATGCCTCAATAAAGTCGTCCGCCTTAAACGGACGTAAATCCTCAATACGCTCGCCCACACCGATGTAACGGATAGGAATGCCGAACTGGTCGGCCACGGAGAAGATCACCCCGCCTTTCGCGGTGCCGTCCAGTTTGGTCAGCGTGATCCCCGTTAGTCCTACCGCTTCATGGAACAGTTTTGCCTGGCTGATGGCGTTCTGTCCGGTGCTGGCATCAATGGTCAGCATAATTTCATGCGGTGCGTCTTCGTCCAGCTTCTTCATGACGCGAACGATCTTCTTCAGCTCTTCCATCAGGTGCGATTTATTCTGCAAACGCCCTGCGGTATCGGCTATCAGCACGTCCACGTTACGCGCCTTCGCCGCCTGGATGGCGTCAAAGATCACGGATGCGGAATCCGCGCCGGTATGCTGAGCAATCACCGGGATGTTGTTGCGCTGGCCCCAGACCTGCAGCTGCTCAACCGCCGCAGCACGGAAGGTATCGCCCGCCGCCAGCATCACCGATTTGCCCTGCTGCTCGAACTGACGCGCCAGCTTGCCGATGGTGGTGGTTTTACCCACGCCGTTCACGCCAACCATCAGAATAACAAATGGCGTTTTGCCTTCAATATTAAGCGGTTCGTCAACTTTTGCGAGAATTTCACCCATCTCGTCTTTCAGCAGGCCGTACAGCGCTTCGGCGTCACGCAATTGCTTGCGGCTCGCCCCTTCGGTCAGATTAGTGATGATCTTACGGGTGGTTTCCACCCCAACGTCCGCAATCAGCAGCTGCTCTTCCAACTCTTCAAACAGATCGTCGTCGATCTTCTTGCCGCGGAACAGACTGATAAATCCGGAACCTAAGTTTTCTTTGGTTTTAAGCAGGCTGCGCTTCAGGCGCGCGAAGAAACCTTCTTTGGTCGGTTTTTCCTGCTCCTGAACGGTCTCTTCTTCGGCCTGCTCTTCTACCGGCACAACGATGACCGCTTCTTCAGCCGCTTCCGCCGCCAGCGCCTGGGCTTCCAGCTCTTCGTCGGTCAGCTCCGGCTCGAGCGCCGCTTCTTCTTCCACCGCCTCAACGATTTCAACGGTTTCCGCTTCGGCCTGCCACTCTTCGGCAGACACCGCTTCGTCTTTGACCTCTTCCGGCAGCGGAAGCTCTTCGTGTTCGATAGCGGCCTGTGGCGCTTCGATAGCGGCTTCTACGACAACCGGTTCTGGCTTCTCGCTCTCCTGAACCTGTTCAGTGACCTCAACCACCTCTTCAGCAAAGGTTTCAACCTCTTCTTTGCTGTGCGCCGTTTCTTCCGCATCGACAACCGCGGCGGTTTCTACTGGCGTTTCAGGCTGCGATGGCTCTTCAACGGCTTGTTGCTCTTCGGTTTTCTGTTCTGTTTCTTGCTCTTTTTCACCGAAGCCCAGCCAGGAAAAGAAGCCACGTTTTTTTTGTTTTGCCATCTGCGACTACACTCCTCGCGGCGCTATATACATGGAAGCTAAAAAAATGATGAAATAGTCTAACACTTTACTTAATTGACATCACCGCCCGCAATCGCAGGCCAATTGTTAACAGAGCTTTCCTGAGATGAAGAAACCCAACCGCGCCCCGGCCGGTCAAATTCGTATTATCGGCGGTCAGTGGCGAGGCCGGAAATTACCGGTGCCGGACAGCCCCGGTTTACGCCCCACTACCGACCGCGTGCGCGAGACGCTGTTTAACTGGCTGGCCCCGTCAATGGTAGACGCCCGCTGCCTGGACTGCTTCGCCGGTAGCGGCGCGCTCGGGCTGGAAGCGCTGTCGCGCTATGCTGCCAGCGCCACGCTGTTGGAGATGGAGCGCGGCGTGGCGCAGACGCTGCAGCAAAATCTGGCGACGCTGAAAGCGAGCAACGCGAAAGTGGTTAACACCAACACGCTGAGCTTCCTCGCGCAAAAGGGCACGCCGCACACCGTGGTGTTTGTCGACCCGCCGTTCCGCAAGGGGCTGCTGGAAGAGACGTTATCCCTGCTGGAGCAAAACGGCTGGCTGGCGGATGACGCATTGATTTACGTGGAAAGCGAAGTGGAGAACGGTTTGCCGCCGGTTCCCGCTCACTGGGATCTGCACCGTGAAAAAGTGGCAGGTCAGGTTGCTTATCGTCTGTATCACCGTCAGGCACAAGGAGGATCCGATGCCGGTACTGATTAATCTGGGACGTCTGCTGATGCTGGGCGTCTGGGCGTTTTTGCTGCTCAACCTGGTGCACCCGTTCCCGCGCCCGATGAATATTTTCGTTAACGTGGCGCTGATTTTCACCTCGTTCATGCACGCCCTGCAGATGGTGATGCTGAAAAACGGTCTGCCGAAAGATGGCCCGCAGATGACGGGCTGGCAGCAGCTGCGCGTGTTTATTTTCGGCGTGTTTGAGCTGCTGGTGTGGATGAAGAAGTTTAAGGCGCAGGTGAAGAAGTAAGGTGCGTTTAGTCGCCCGGTGGCGCTTCGCTTACCGGGCCTACGAAACCACGTAGGCCGGGAAAACGCAGTGCCGCCCGGCGTTACAACTCCGGAACAAACCCCTCAAACCGCGATCCTTTGTAACTCAGCGTTCCTTTTTCCCCCACCGTCAGCTGGTGGTACTGCTGCGCCTCCAGGCGGAAGGTCATCTCCAGGCCGCCCGTTTCCGGCTTAAAGCTCGCTTCATAACGCATTGTTGTGCCCGCAGGCGTCACCTGCTGCTGGCGCGAGCGGCGGTCATTGAGCGGTTTTTCGCGTTTGTTCGTCACCACCACGCGCTTTTGCATCAGCGGTGCGGCATCGTTATCCGCCTTCTCGCGGCGCTGCTGCACGAAGCGGAACGAGGTGGCAATGACGATAATCGCCACCACGATAATGAAAAACAGCGGCATCTTGCTCATTCTACAATCCCATCAGATTATGCGGAATTCAGGATACCCTGCCTTCCCCGGCATTGCCAAACGCCCGCCCGCGTCACTACACTGGATCAGAAACTGATTATTCAGACTTAACAGATACAGGGAGTTAATATGCTTTGGTCATTTATCGCTGTCTGTTTTTCCGCATGGCTTTATGTCGATGCGTCGTACCGTGGTCCCACCTGGCAGCGCTGGCTGTTTAAACCCGTCACGCTGTTGCTGCTCCTGCTGCTGGCCTGGCAAGCACCGATGTTTAATGCCGTCAGCTATCTGGTCCTCGCCGGGCTGTGCGCCTCTCTGATTGGCGATGCCTTAACCCTGCTGCCGCGCCAGCGCCTGCTGTATGCCGTAGGGGCATTTTTCCTGTCGCATCTGCTGTATACCATCTACTTCGCCAGCCAGATGACGCTCTCTTTCTTCTGGCCGCTACCGCTGGTCCTGCTGGTGATTGGTGCCCTGCTGATCGCAGTGATCTGGTCGCGTCTGGAAGAGATGCGGTTGCCGATCTGCACGTTTATCGCCATGACGCTGGTGATGGTATGGCTGGCAGGTGAACTGTGGTTCTTCCGTCCGACCGCTCCGGCGATGTCCGCGTTCTTCGGGGCCGCGCTGCTGCTGATTGGGAATATCGTGTGGCTGGGCAGCCACTATCGCCGCCGTTTCCGGGCGGATAACGCGATTGCCGCCGCCTGTTACTTTGCCGGGCACTTCCTGATTGTGCGTTCGCTCTATATCTAAATAACGCTTGACTCTGGAGTCGACTCCAGAGTGTATGCTGCGGTTAATGAGAAAATTATCATTGCCGGAGACTGCCATGTCGACTCCAGAAACACCCAAAAAAGTCCCTCAATTCTCGGCGCTTAAGCTCAGTCCCGTTCCGTCGAAAGATGGCTGCTGCTGCGAAGGCGCGTGCGAAACGCAAACTCAAACGCTTCCTGAAAGCGGCAACCGCTACAGCTGGGTCGTTAACGGCATGGACTGCGCCGCCTGCGCCCGCAAAGTGGAAAATGCGGTGAAACAGGTGCCGGGCGTCAGCCACGTTCAGGTGCTGTTCGCCACCGAAAAGCTGCTGGTTAGCGCCGATAACGACGTCAGCAAACAGGTTGAAGACGCGGTAAGCAAGGCGGGTTACAGCCTGCGTAGTGAAGCCGCGCCCGCGGAAAAAACCTCTTCACTGAAAGAAAACCTGCCGCTCATTACCCTGATCATCATGATGGCCCTGAGCTGGGGGCTGGAACAGATCAACCATCCGTTCGGCAACCTGGCGTTTATCGCCACCACGCTGGTCGGGCTGTTCCCGATTGCCCGTCAGGCGCTGCGTCTGATGAAAAGCGGCAGCTGGTTCGCCATTGAAACGCTGATGAGCGTGGCGGCCATCGGCGCGCTGTTTATTGGCGCGACGGCAGAAGCGGCGATGGTATTGCTGCTGTTCTTAATCGGTGAACGTCTTGAGGGCTGGGCGGCGAGCCGGGCGCGTAAAGGGGTCAGCGCGCTGATGGCGCTGAAGCCGGAAACCGCCACGCGCGTAGTAAACGGCACGCGTGAAACGGTCGCCATCACGACCCTGCGTCCGGGCGACGTGATAGAAGTCGCGGCAGGCGGACGCCTGCCTGCCGACGGCGCGCTGCTTACCGCCACCGCGAGCTTTGATGAAAGTGCCCTGACCGGTGAGTCCATTCCGGTTGAACGTGCCGCAGGTGAAAAAGTGCCTGCTGGCGCCACCAGCGTCGACCGTCTGGTGCAGCTCACCGTGCTTTCCGAGCCGGGTGACAGCGCCATCGACCGCATCCTGAAGCTGATTGAAGAGGCCGAAGAGCGCCGCGCGCCGGTCGAACGCTTTATCGACCGCTTCAGCCGCATCTACACGCCCGCCATTATGCTGGTTGCCCTGCTGGTCACCGTCGTCCCGCCGCTGTTCTTTGGCGCGCCGTGGGAGGGATGGATTTATAAAGGGCTGACGCTATTGCTGATCGGCTGTCCGTGCGCGCTGGTCATCTCCACCCCGGCGGCCATTACCTCCGGGCTGGCGGCTGCGGCACGTCGCGGGGCGCTGATTAAGGGCGGCGCGGCGCTGGAGCAGCTGAGTCAGGTGCAGCATATCGCCTTCGATAAAACCGGTACGTTAACCATCGGCAAGCCGCAGGTGACCGGCGTGTATTCGCAGGGCATCAGTGAAGATGAACTGCTGACCCTGGCCGCCGCCGTTGAGCAGGGCTCCACTCACCCGCTGGCGCTGGCAATTGTGCGAGAAGCGCAGTCGCGCGGGCTGAATATCCCACCGGCAACCGCTCAGCGGGCGCTGGTAGGCTCCGGGATTGAGGCCACCGTTGACGGTAAAAAGGTACTGATTGTCGCGGCGGGCAAGTCTTCTCATCCTGAGGTGGAGGCGTTAGAACAGACCGGACAAACTGTCGTGACCGTTATGCAGGACGGCGTCGCAAAAGGGATGCTGGCGCTGCGCGACACCCTGCGCGATGACGCAAAAGAGGCCGTGGCGGCGCTGCATCAGCTGGGCGTGCAGGGCGTGATTCTCACCGGCGATAACCCTCGCGCGGCGGCAGCGATTGCCGGTGAGCTGGGGCTGGAGTTTAAGGCCGGATTACTGCCGGCGGATAAGGTCAGCGCGGTAACGGAGCTGAACGCGCACGCCCCGCTGGCGATGGTCGGAGACGGGATTAACGATGCCCCGGCGATGAAGGCGTCCACCATCGGCATTGCGATGGGCAGCGGCACCGACGTGGCGCTAGAGACGGCAGACGCGGCGCTGACCCACAACCGCCTGACCGGACTGGCGCAGATGATCGATCTTGCGCGGGCGACGCGTGCCAACATCCGCCAAAACATCGGCATCGCGCTGGGGCTGAAGGGGATTTTCCTGGTGACCACCCTGCTCGGCATGACCGGACTGTGGCTGGCGGTGCTGGCGGATACCGGCGCGACGGTGCTGGTGACGGCGAACGCGCTGCGGCTGCTGCGTCGCCGGTAAAAAAACGCCCGGTGGCGCTGACGCTTACCGGGCCTACATATCCTGCTAAAACGTAGGCTGGGTGAGGCGAAGCCGCCACCCGGCTTTTTTTATAAGAAGTAGCTCATCGCCAGCCCTAAAAAGATCACCAGACCGACGTAGTTATTGTTCATAAACGCCTTGAAGCAGGCGTCGCGTTCGCGCTTCGCAATCAGCTTTTGCTGGTAAGCAAACAGCAGCCCCGCCACCAGCACGGACCAGTAAAACGCCCAGTTCAGCCCGTTCAGGCGGCCAATCGCCACCATCAGCGCCAGCACGGCGACCTGCAGAATCCCGATAATCAGCTTGTCCTGACGGCCAAAGAGGATGGCGGTGGATTTGATGCCAATTTTCAGGTCATCGTCGCGGTCAACCATCGCGTATTGCGTGTCGTAAGCCACGGCCCAAAGTATGTTCGCCAGGAACATCAGCCAGCAGCTGAGCGGTAAGGACTCACTAACTGCCGCAAACGCCATTGGAATCGACCAGCCAAACGCTGCGCCCAGCACCACCTGAGGCAGGTGGGTATAGCGCTTCATAAACGGATAAACCCAGGCCAGTGCCAGCGCCGCAACGGAAAGCAGTATGGTCATGGTGTTCAGGGTTAACACCAGCAGGAAAGAGAGCAGCACCAGAACAGCAAACAGCACGCGAGCTTCTTTCCCGGTCACCTGTCCGCTGGGTAACGGACGACCGGCAGTCCGCTTTACATGGCCGTCGAATTTACGATCGGCATAATCATTGACCACGCAGCCCGCTGCGCGCATCAGCCAGACGCCAGCAACAAACACGCCCAGGATCCACAGCGGCGGCACGCCCGGCGTGGCGACCCACAGCGCCCATAAGGTCGGCCACAGCAGCAGTAACGCGCCAATCGGTTTATCGGTACGCATTAAGCGGTGATACGCCAACAGCTTATTCTGCGTCAGGCTCCACTCCATTTTTTCTTCCTCTTAGTACAACGGTGATGCCGGTAAAAAAAGCTCCGTCAGAATTAACGGTTTACCGCTCAGGCGAAGGCGGGAACGACGCCCCCAAAGTTCAGCATCACGACCAATTTCAATAAAATCCCGGGTAAGCTCAGACGAGGTGAAAAGGTAACGCCCCAGCGGCGTTTTCCCCAGACGTTGCAGCGCCAGCTCGGGCCCGGAAAGGGTGGACTCGGGCACCACCGTCCGTCCGGCAAGCCACGGCTCGCCGTCAGCGCAGAGTAAAATTTCACGCAGCCAGTAACGTGGCTCGTGCGGCAGCAGCGGCAGCTCGTTGGCGATCTCATCGCCGGAGACAAACCCTTCCTGAATCAGGGTCACCGTGACCGTTTTTCCCTGCTGCTCAAAACGTTTTGTCATGGAATCTTCCAGCAACAGCCAGTCCAGCTGCTGCGGATCAAGCGCAGGTATTTGGTCGAAATAGCGCAGCGCACGCAGTTGCGTTAGCGCAGGGTGTGACATGCCAGACTCTCCGATACATAACGTACAGGCATTGTATCGCAGAAACGCGGATTGAGGGGGGCCAAACGTTATTTAAGGATCACGATCGCAACAAGAGTGCAACAGCCCGGCGGAGACGAAAAAAAGTGCGCCCACTCAGGCGCACCAAACGACTAACAAATCAGCATTGTGGGGAAACGGTTACCCCTTGCCTTTTACACTGCTGATAAAGGTGGAACGGGCAGTGGTTGAACCTAAACGTTCGGCTTCATCAAGCAGCTTCAGCGCTTTATCGACATCGCCGCGCTTCACCGCCTGCTTGATGGCATTGTTGAAGTATTCTTCGGTGTCGTTCAGTACCGGCTCCGCTTTCTTCGCCGGGGCCGGCGCTGCGGTCGCTACCGGTGCGGCTGCCGTGGCAGCTGGCGCAGTATAGGCAGGCGCAGCGGTGTTGCCCACGGTGACAGGGCCGGTACCGGAGGAGCCAAACAGCGGGCCGACCAGGACGCTGGACGCACTGCTGGTCGACACTTTCAGCTTCACAAGGCCGTCAGTGGTGTGGCGGGCGATCGGATCCGGGATATCCGGTGCGGCGTTACCTACGCCTTTGGCATAGGCCTTCGCAGGATCAAGCAGCGTGGTGGTTTGCTGCAAATCTTTTTCCGTGGTGAAGACGAGTACATAAATTTTCTGCTGACCCAGCGCAGGCGTCAGGCGCATTACCCCTTCCAGGCGATCGGCGCTCATGACACCCGGTTCCTGATAGGTAAAATATTCGCTCGGGAAGAATGCAGAAGGCGTCATGTTCTGGTCAAGAATCAGCACGTTCGGCGCAAAGACGCTGGTCTGTTTATTGACTTCACTGGAGAGCGTTAACGTCAGTTCGCCAATGTTAGCGGGCACGCTGTACGCGACCACCGGACCACTAATACCCGGAACATTAAGCGGTTGCCCACCCGTCGAGAGCTGGGTCGTTTGGGCTTTAGATTGATCGACAGGCGTCCAGACCAGCTGTTGCAACGCAGCTGCCGGAATGGCCGGCGCGGATGTTGTGTTTTGCGGAACGAAATTCACATTAGCGAGCGTTACAGCAGGCGCGCTCGCCAGCAACCCTGCGGATAAACAAAGGGCAAGGAGAGTTTTGTTCATTTTCATTGTTATCACCTCAAAATGCACAGGTCAGCGGTAGCCAGGCAATAGCGCGCCGTCCCAAGGATTGAGGGGCTTGCGCCCCTCAGTTTGGTCATTACGTCAGATTAAGACGGGATTACCACCAGATTTCCATCTGGGCGCCGAAGGACCACTCGTCGTTGTCACCACGGCTGTAGGTTGTGGCTTTGGTATCGCTTTTTGCAATGCCGTTGTCATAACCCCATTTCTCATCCCACTTCGCGTAAGTTGCGAAGACACGGATCGCTGGACGGGACCAGATGCTGTTACCGGCCTGCCATTGCTGTGCAAGGGTAATTTTGTACTGGTTGTTGGTATCGTCAGTTTTCTGCGACTTAACGTTGTCGTAGCCAACTTCAAGCAAGGTGCTCATGATTGGCGTCCATTTATACATTGGGCGCACACCCACGGTGTACCAGGTTGTACCGTTGTTGTCGTCACGATCGATATCCTGATACATACCGACGTACATCAGATCCCAGCTGTCACCCAGAGAGATCGCACCGTGGTCGAGAATACGAACCAGGGAACCGTTGTTGTTAATCTTGTTATTTACAACACCAATTTCAGCGTCTTTGTCATAGTTGTTGCCGGTGAAGGAACCCTGCGGAATACCTTTGCCCTGAGTGGTCATTGCATCGGTAGCGTACTGGACAACAAACTTGTTGTAGCCTTTCAGCATGCTCTGGGTATGTTCAGCGGTGAACATCCAGCCATCTTTAGATGCGCCGTCAGCGAAGCTGTAACCGTCAGTTTTGTTAGCTCGGCCATAGTCAACACCCAACTCCAGCGTGCCGCCCGGGTTGATTTCCATCTGCGCTAAACGCACATCGAAGACGTCGTTAGCGGTGTCTTTGAAGTCATGATAGATATCGTTGCTGGTGAAGATGTATGAGCCGCCCGCTTCCTGAGAACGGGTCGCTGCCAGAGACAGTTTACCGAAGCCCAGATCGACGTTTTCGATACCGGCACCAGGACCTGAAATATCCCAGTAGTAGAAGTCGATCATGTGAACGTCATGACGCTGATAGAAGCGCTTACCGGCCCAGATGGTGGAACCTGGCAGCCACTCAATCAGGTTTTTACCCTGCACGTTGGCTTCACGGAACGCCGGGTCGGTAGCTTCCCAGTCGTTCTGTTGCGCCACGGAGTACGCTACGTTGGTGTCGAAGTAGAAGCTCTTGTCGCCTTCTTTCCACACTTCCTGGCCCAGCTTCAGTTCCGCATAGGTTTCACATTCGTTACCCAGACGGTATTTACTTTGGGCACCGGTTGCCTGGAAGCACTGCTGTTCGCCGCCACTACCCGTCCAGCCGATACCGGAACGAGCATAACCATGGAAATCCACGGCCAGTGCCTGAGCAGACATTACGCCCGCTGCGACGGCAACTGCCAGAGGAAGTTTGCGCAGAGTAATCATCATTCTATCTCCTGAGATCATTGCTTTTCTTTGAACACTTCACCTGTCGGTTTCGTGTCTTCTTTTGGGATTGCTTAAACGCCTGGCTCTTTATGCAACCGACGACATGCGGTGCCATCCTCACGGAACAGATGGCAGCGCTCTGGCGGCAAGCCGATAGCGAATGTGGCACCCTCTTCTACCAACACCACGTCATTCTGGCGGTAGACCAGGTTCTGACGGATGGCGGGGATCTGGATATGAATCTGTGTTTCGTGACCAAGCTGTTCGACGACCTGAACCTCACCTTCCAGCGTCACATCGGCAATGTGGCTCGGCAGTAAATGCTCAGGACGAATACCGAGGGACATGTTTGCCCCCACCTGTACGTTGGCGCTGTCGACCGGCAGCCAGACCTGCTGGCGGTTTGGCAGCTCCACCTGTACCTGTTCAATGGCTGTCGCGGTCACTTTGACGGGCAGGAAGTTCATCTTTGGCGAGCCAATGAAGCCCGCAACAAAGCGGTCTGCCGGGTAGTGATACAGCTCCAGCGGTTTGCCCACCTGCGCCACGCGGCCGGCATCCAGCACCACGATTTTGTCGGCGAGGGTCATCGCTTCGACCTGATCGTGGGTGACGTAAATCATCGTGCGGCCAAGACGCTTGTGCAGACGGGAGATTTCGATACGCATCTGGACGCGCAGGGCGGCATCCAGGTTGGAAAGCGGTTCGTCGAGCAGGAAGACGCGCGGCTCGGCGACCAGGGTACGGCCAATCGCCACACGCTGACGCTGACCGCCGGAAAGCGCTTTCGGCTTACGCTCCAGCAGGTGCGCCAGCTGTAACACTTCCGCCACCTGCGTCACGCGCTGGTTAATCACCTCTTTCTTTGCGCCGGCCAGCTTCAGACCAAAGGACATGTTCTCGGCGACGGAAAGATGGGGATAGAGTGCATAAGACTGGAACACCATGCCTACGCCACGTTCGGCAGGCGGGATGTCATTCATTCGGGTATCACCGATCAGCAGGTCGCCGCTGGTGATGGTTTCAAGACCGGCAATCATACGCAGCAGGGTTGATTTACCGCAGCCTGATGGGCCGACAAATACCACGAATTCACCTTCGTGGATGTCCAGATTGATGTCTTTCGACACCACAACGTCACCCCAGGCTTTCGTTACATTACGCAGCTGTACGCTCGCCATGCCCTTCTCCCTTCGTTACAACCTGTCACCGACAGAAACATTCAAGATAAGGTGACTATGGGGGATCCATTACTTTCACGAATCCTCCACCCCCCGGCTTTTTTATGGGGGAGGAGGCGGGAGGATGAGAGAGCAGGCTCTGCGACCGGCGTGGGCGGGCTGAGGCAAAATTCGTGAAGCCGCCTGCAAAATTCAGTGCGTTTTTATGTGCGCCAGCACTCATAACTTAAATTTATGCAACGGAGATCACACAAACGGGGGGTGGGGCGTAGGGGTTGGGAGGATGGAAAGAGGATGTCAAATAAGGAGACTGAGTCACGTTGAACCACTGAAGTCATACCACGAGACATCACCAAAAAGGATGGCAGATATGAATATCAAGACTGGCGCACGCGTTTTCGCATTGTCCGCCCTTGCAGCAATGATGATTTCCGCACCGGCGCTCGCCAAAATTGAAGAAGGCAAGCTGGTTATCTGGATTAACGGCGACAAGGGCTATAACGGCCTGGCCGAAGTGGGCAAAAAATTCGAGAAAGACACCGGCATCAAAGTGACCGTAGAGCATCCGGACAAACTGGAAGAGAAATTCCCGCAGGTTGCGGCAACCGGCGACGGCCCGGACATCATCTTCTGGGCGCATGACCGTTTTGGCGGTTACGCACAGTCTGGCCTGCTGGCTGAAGTCACCCCGGACAAAGCTTTCCAGGACAAACTGTTCCCGTTCACCTGGGACGCCGTTCGCTATAACGGCAAGCTGATCGCTTACCCTGTCGCGGTTGAAGCCCTGTCTCTGATTTACAACAAAGACCTGGTCCCTAACCCACCGAAAACCTGGGAAGAGATCCCGAAACTGGATAAAGAGCTGAAGGCGAAAGGTAAATCCGCCCTGATGTTCAACCTGCAAGAGCCGTACTTCACCTGGCCGCTGATTGCTGCCGACGGCGGTTACGCGTTCAAGTTTGAAAACGGCAAATACGACGTGAAAGACGTGGGCGTCGACAGCGCGGGCGCGAAAGCGGGCCTGACCTTCCTGGTCGACCTGATCAAGAACAAACACATGAACGCGGATACCGATTACTCCATCGCGGAAGCGGCGTTCAACAAAGGCGAAACCGCGATGACCATCAACGGTCCGTGGGCCTGGACCAACATCGACAAGAGCAAAGTCAACTACGGCGTGACGCTGCTGCCAACCTTCAAAGGCAAGCCGTCTAAACCGTTCGTTGGCGTGCTGAGCGCAGGCATCAACGCCGCCAGCCCGAACAAAGAGCTGGCGAAAGAGTTCCTGGAAAACTACCTGCTGACCGATCAGGGTCTGGATGAAGTGAACAAGGACAAACCGCTGGGTGCCGTTGCGCTGAAATCCTTCCAGGATCAGCTGGCGAAAGACCCACGTATCGCGGCCACCATGGATAACGCCCAGAAAGGCGAAATCATGCCGAACATCCCACAGATGGCCGCATTCTGGTACGCCACCCGTACCGCGGTTATCAACGCTGCAAGCGGTCGTCAGACTGTCGATGCCGCACTGAAAGATGCTCAGGGTCGTATTACTAAGTAAGTCTGAAAAACGGCGGGTAGCGCGTGCGCTTACCCGCCCTACGACTACGGCACGATCCGTAGGTCAGGTAAGCGCAGCGCCACCTGACGATAAGATTCCACCGTTGTAGAGGAAGAACCCCATGGATGTCATTAAAAAGAAACGCTGGTGGCAAAGCGACGCGCTGAAATGGTCAGCGATCGGTCTGCTGTGTCTGCTGGTGGGTTACCTTGTTGTTTTAATGTACTTACAAGGGGAATATCTGTTCGCCATCATGACGCTGATTTTAAGCTCTGCTGGCCTGTATATTTTCGCCAACCGTAAAGCCTATGCCTGGCGCTATGTCTACCCGGGCGTGGCCGGGATGGGGCTGTTTGTCCTGTTCCCGTTGATTTGTACCGTCGCCATTGCGTTTACCAACTACAGCAGCACCAACCAGCTTGCGCAGGAACGCGCGCAGCAGGTCCTGCTGGACCGCTCATACCAGGCAGGCAAGACCTTTAACTTCGGCCTGTATCCCGCAGGCAACGAATGGAAGTTAGCGCTTACTGACGAAGCAAGCGGGAAATACTATGTCTCTGACGCCTTCAAATTTGGCGGCGAGCAGAAGCTGGCCTTAAAAGAGGCCCAGGCCCTGCCGGAAGGTGAACGTGCCAACCTGCGCGTCATTACCCAGAACCGTCAGGCGCTGACCCAGCTCACCGCCGTGCTGCCAGACGACAGCAAAGTGATCATGAGCTCGCTGCGCCAGTTCTCCGGCACCCAACCGCTCTATACCCTGGCGGATGACGGCACGCTGACCAATAACCAGAGCGGCGTGAAATATCGTCCGAATAACGACATTGGTTTCTATCAGTCCATTACTGCCGACGGCAAATGGGGTGATGACAAGCTCAGCCCGGGCTACACCGTCACCATCGGCTGGGACAACTTTACCCGCGTGTTTACCGATGAAGGCATTCAGAAACCGTTCTTCGCCATCTTCGTCTGGACGGTGGTCTTCTCCGTACTGACCGTGATCCTGACCGTGGCCGTGGGTATGGTGCTGGCCTGTCTGGTCCAGTGGGAATCCCTGAAGGGCAAAGCGATTTACCGCGTGCTGCTGATTCTGCCGTATGCCGTACCGTCGTTTATCTCGATTCTGATTTTCAAAGGGCTGTTTAACCAGAGCTTCGGTGAAATCAACATGATGCTGAGCGCGCTGTTTGGCATCAAACCGGCCTGGTTCAGCGACCCGACCACCGCCCGCTCGATGATCATCATCGTGAACACCTGGCTGGGCTATCCGTACATGATGATCCTGTGCATGGGGCTGCTGAAGGCCATCCCGGATGACCTGTACGAAGCTTCGGCGATGGACGGCGCGGGTCCGTTCCAGAACTTCTTTAAGATTACGCTGCCGCTGCTCATCAAGCCGCTCACCCCGCTGATGATTGCCAGCTTCGCCTTTAACTTTAACAACTTCGTGCTGATTCAGCTGTTGACCAACGGCGGCCCGGACCGTCTTGGCACCACCACGCCGGCAGGCTATACCGATCTGCTCGTGAGCTACACCTACCGTATCGCCTTCGAAGGCGGCGGCGGTCAGGACTTCGGTCTGGCGGCAGCGATTGCCACCCTGATCTTCCTGCTGGTGGGCGCCCTGGCGATTGTGAACCTGAAAGCCACACGTATGAAATTTGACTAAGGAGGGCACTGAACATGGCTATGGTACAACCCAAATCTCAGAAACTGCGCCTCCTGGCGACGCACCTGGGCCTGCTGATTTTTATCGCGGCGATCATGTTCCCGCTGCTGATGGTTATCGCCATCTCCCTGCGTTCGGGTAACTTCGCCACCGGGAGCCTGATCCCGGACGAAATCTCCTGGGAGCACTGGAAGCTCGCGCTGGGCTTCAGCGTGGAACACGCGGATGGCCGCGTCACGCCGCCGCCGTTCCCGGTGCTGCTGTGGCTGTGGAACTCGGTGAAAATCGCAGGTATTACCGCCATTGGTATCGTGGCGCTGTCCACCACCTGCGCTTACGCCTTTGCCCGCATGCGTTTCCCGGGCAAAGCGACGCTGCTGAAAGGGATGCTAATTTTCCAGATGTTCCCGGCGGTGCTGTCGCTGGTGGCGTTATATGCCCTGTTTGACCGCCTGGGCCAGTACATTCCGTTTATCGGTCTGAACACCCACGGCGGCGTGATCTTCGCCTACCTTGGCGGTATCGCACTGCATGTGTGGACCATTAAAGGCTATTTCGAAACCATCGACGGTTCGCTGGAAGAAGCGGCTGCGCTGGATGGCGCGACCCCGTGGCAGGCGTTCCGCCTGGTGCTGTTGCCGCTGTCGGTGCCGATTCTGGCGGTAGTGTTTATCCTGTCGTTTATCGCTGCGATCACCGAAGTACCGGTTGCCTCACTGTTACTGCGTGATGTGAACAGCTACACCCTGGCCGTAGGGATGCAGCAATACCTCAACCCGCAAAACTACCTGTGGGGCGACTTTGCCGCGGCGGCCGTACTCTCTGCCATCCCGATTACCGTGGTGTTCCTGCTGGCACAGCGCTGGCTGGTGAACGGCCTGACGGCGGGCGGTGTGAAAGGTTAAGTTTCATTTTGTTATGCCACTGCAACCCTCAACTTTAGACGTATTGTATTGACCCAACTTGTGACTGTTGTTAGGCGCTCTTCGGAGCGCCATTTTTTTATTCTCGCTTCAGCCGCTTCGAGTTACACAGCCAGAGGGTGATCACCAGCAGCAGGATCGCCGCCGAGTAGATCAGCACATCGAGCGGGGATTTATGATCGACGATGATCAGCCGCACAATCGCGGTGATCCCGATGTAGACAAAATAACGCAGCGGGAAGTGAAAGCCGGACTGAAAATACTTCACAATCAGGGCGATAAATTCAAAGTAGAGAAAGTAGACCACCAGGCCTTCCACCAGCGCATATTTGCTGGTTTGTTCAGGGGCGAACAGCACATCCGCCAGATGCACCGTCTCCTTACCCAAAAAGACGACCAGGATCAGGCCAAGGCTCAGCAGACCGAGGTTCAGCACGGTCTGGAGGACAGTTGAGATAAACTCAACGCGCGGGCGAGTCAGGGATGTCATACAGCACCTCATTCTCCAGGGCGAGGTTTCTGTATAACGCAAAAATGTGACGGGGATCTATATTTTTTGTTTATGTTTGGCGCATTCGCCCGG
Organism: Enterobacter cloacae complex sp. 2021EL-01169; assembly: GCF_020733125.1. Taxonomy (NCBI): domain Bacteria; kingdom Pseudomonadati; phylum Pseudomonadota; class Gammaproteobacteria; order Enterobacterales; family Enterobacteriaceae; genus Enterobacter; species Enterobacter cloacae complex sp. 2021EL-01169. The sequence goes on along the minus strand of NZ_JAJFTC010000010.1, from coordinate 28,604 downwards.
TGGCGCTGCGCTTACCGGGTCTACAAAAACCGTAGGCCGGGCAAACGCAGTGCCGCCCGGCGTGAAGCATCAGCGGAAGTTAATGTTCTTATCGCTGGTCATGTCGTACAGCTGGAACTTACGTCCAAGCTGCTGACCGCCGTCACGCGTCAGCGGCGTCCAGCCGATGGCCGCGCGGCTACGGGTTGGACCGGATGAGAACAGATCCAGCGGAATCGACACGTAAACTCCTTTGGTGAAGTCCCCTTCCCCATATTCGTCCGGCGAGACGTTGGTAATGGTGGCGTAGCCGCCCACCACGACGCCGCTGTCGAAGTGTTTGGAGATATCCAGCGTGCCGCCCTTATCGCCCGCCAGGTACTGGCCGACGCTGGCTTTCACCAGCACGTCAGGCGCGAATGACGGCGTCCAGTAGGCGGTCAGGTGACCGGTTTTGACGTTGTAGTCGGTGAACTTCATCATGTCCTGCGCGCTGCGCCAGTCACGCTGTTTGACGTAGTTGGCATCAATCCCGAACGCCCAGTTGCTGTCGACAGGACGATAAAGCACTTCTGCCCCGGCGCCGCCGTACATAGTTTCCAGATACCCGCCGTACACCTGCCCGTAGAAGCCGTTACCGAAGTACTGGAAGTAATTGGCCTGCAGGTTATTCACATAGGCATCGTTCTGTACGTACTCACGCACGCGGGTACGCACGCGCGGCAGCGTCGAGTCTTTTGGCGGGTTGGTGTAGTTGAACTTGTCGTAGTTGTTGGCGATGTTGCCGAACAGGCTGCCGGTGGTCAGCAGGTGGTCGGTCAGCCACAGATCCGCCGTCGCCATGACGCCCAGCTGATACATGTAGAAGTTTTCCGGCCCGCCGACGGACTGGTTTAGCACCGGATCGATATGGAAATCGAAGCGCGACTTGTCGATATACCAGCCCTGCTCGGTGGTCTCCGGCACGATCGGCTCAACGCGTTTTTGCACCAGCTCGGTTTCATGTCCGAGCGGTTCGCCTTCCAGATGGCGCTTCAGGCTGGCAACGTCCGTTTCCGTCGTCACCTGCGGCAGGTTGAGACGGTTCTCCGTCACGCGGATCGTACGGATCCCGTCCGGGAGATCGTTCATGATGATCCGGTTGGCGCGCTCGATCCCTTCCCGCGAGTCGCGGTATTTCACCTGCTCGCCGGTGACGTAAAGCGTATCGCCTTTCACCTGAATTTTTGGATCCGCCAGACCGGCATTATATTTCAGCAGCGTCAGCTGGTTTGCCACCACGGAGTGCTGCAGAATCGCATCCTGCGGCTCCGGCTGGTATGCAGGCCGCGCGTTGTCGTTGTAGTGCGGCCGCATGTCGTTGAAGTTGGTGCGCAGCGTAAAGCCAAACATCACCGTATTGCCGCGCTCGTAGCTGAGGTTAACGTCGGCCCAATCGGTGACGCGATAAATGGCGCCGACGTTAAACTTGCTCTTCTGCTCAATCTTCCCGGCGAAGTCCTGCGAGTAGTCATTCCCCTCGTACTCCAGCTTCAGACGCAATGGCTGCCAGGGCGTCTGATACTCCACGCCGCCAAACAGCGAGGCCGGGCCGTGGAACATCTGGTCGCCGTTGATGGAGCCCGCTTTCTGATAGCTGTTATCGCGGTAGCAGTATTTATCGCTGTAGGAGCAAAACGGGTTTTTCACGTTGCCGCTGGTGCCGAGATAGCCCCATCCCAGACCGAGCGAGAAGTCGAACGGCCCCCAGGCCTTGCTGGCCACGATGTATTCCGCATCAAACAGGCCGGTACCGCCGATATCTTTGGCGCCCACGGAAACCTGCGGCATCCAGTAGCTCTCTTCCCACAGGCGCAGCTTGACGTCGAAGGCTTTATCTTTGTAGGTCTGATCGCCTGAGAACGCCTCGACGCTGCTGTATTGTTTCGTACGGACGTCGGTATAGCGCAGCGTGGTTTCAAGCCACGGGAACAACTGCACCGACGCCGAGTAGTAACGATACTGGTCGTTATCACGGTAGTTAAGGCTAATTTCCCCTTCGCGCGCCATACGCGCGGTGGGCGTTTGCAGTAAACCGACGCCGCCGAAGTCTGACTGAGACAGGCCAATGGGTGCCGGATACGTTTCTGCATGGCAGGCGGCACTCACGCAGAGCGCCAGCATGCTGTAGAGATAGGTTCTTTTCATTATTCCGGTATCCGCTGAATCAGGGAGTGAAGGATATCGGCGTTAAGCCCGTCATACGCCTTCGTCCAGAAATGGTCGGCAAAACCGACAAAAATAATGCTGCCCGGCATGGGTTCGATATGTCGTTTATTCCAGTAAGCGACGGGGGCTTTTTGCGTGTGGCCGTCAGGGTAAACCACCCAGGCGTAGCTGTTATCCGCACCGCTCAGCAGACTCTGCTCGTCGAGATAGCTCGCCACGTCGCGGCCGGGGGTAAAGGGCTTCTTACCCGGGCTGCCGATCAGCCCCATCACGGTCACCGTCGTCGGCTTCGCCGGAAGCCAGAGCGTATAGTCCCCTTCCAGCGTCGGGTTGCCGTTTTCCGTGACGCGCACCTCATCCGGGTCAAGATTGACGTTCTGTCGGCCCGTCACCTTCAGCGCCTGCAGCTGCTGACGGACGCTGTTAATGGCCGCCGCGTCGTCGCCGTCTTCCTGTTCCGCGAGTCCCGTTAGCCTGGCAAGAAGCACCTTGTGCTGCTGTTCCGCTTCCACGGTCTTCTGCCGTTCAGCGATGACCGCGCCTGGCCACCAGCTGTTGGCAAGCCTTGGCTGTCCGACGAGATCGAGCAGACGTTCGGCGTGGGTTAAGGTTTTAGGTTTTTCACTGTCCGGCGTGTAGACCTTTACCGTTCCCGCGGACCATGCCAGCGGCGCGGCAAAACTGGCGATAAGCGCAGCGTGAATGAGCGTTTTCATGATTTCGCCGCCTTGATCAGGGTGGTTTTGACCGGGAAGAATCCGGCACCGAGATACTGTAAGGACTGGCGGATCTGCCCTTCCTCGTCGATCCAGAAGCGGTTATGCCAGGTGGCCTGGTCGGTGGTGACCTCTTCATCCAGCACGCGAACCTGCGTTTCGTCGCTGCCGACCTTCACGCTGTCGGTGCCGTCCCAGCGGAAGGTCGAGCGTGCCGTGGCGTAACGCACCTGCTTGTGTTCGGTCCAGCCCATCGTGCGCGTCCAGCCTGTGCCGTCGGCGATCTGGTTCGGCTTGATCAGCGGATCGTCAGCGAGATTATTCACCTCCAGCAGGTTATCGCCGCCCAAGAGGGTTTTCACGATACGACCATGCTGCGTCACGATGGTGGCCTGATCCTGCGTCACCCATTTCTGCTGCCCGTTTTCATCGAAAGCGAGCACCACAAACAGTTGCGGGCCATCGTTAAGCTGCATGTACTGACTGGCATAAGGCATGTTCTGAAGCTCGTCATCGGTCAGATGCACGCCCGGTGTGCCGAACAGGCTTTCCCACAGTGAGTTTCCCAGCCCTTTAGTGGTGGCCGAGCATGCCTGCAGCAGCAGGCAAATCAGAATGATTGCTGGTCGCTTCACGACTCTTCTCCGAAGGGGCGAAATAACCACACCGAAGTGTGGTTATGATTAAAACACCCGCTATTACTGGGTGCTGGTTGTCGTGGTGGTCGTGGTTCCGGTGTTGGAGCCATCACCGCCACCGGTTGCCGCCAGCGCGACACCCACGGCTGAACTTACGGTGCTGGCGCTGGCTGCGGTAGAACTCCCCGCAGACGCAGACGTCGCAGCCGAACCTGCCGCTTCCCCGACCTGAACCGGAGCTGCATAGACAGATGCCGCCGCAAGCGCAGATATGGCAAAAATGCCATACAGTACTTTCTTCATAACAATTTCCCTTCAATGAATGAATGGAGATTTGCCCGAAAAGAATTTCAGGCGGAATCGAGTATACACAACTCATGCCGTGGGTTTGCCGTAAGGGGAAATAGAGGGTGGGTTTTCAGACTAATGGATAAAATCGAAATGAAAGACAAAGAGAAAAAATATTAAATAACTATAAAACAATAAGTTATAATATTTATATATTAAGTTCCTTCTGCGTATTTTCTTAAAATAAACCGCAGCAATTAACGGGTTAAACGTCTTTTTCAGATTAAACTCAGAACCAGAATTTGCGTTAACTAACAGACATCAGGAATTATCTGATAAAAAAATGCCGGCATTAAGCCGGCACGTTTTCATGGCGTTTTCATTACGCACGCCATGCTTTATAACGGTTGATCAACCCATTGGTCGAGCTGTCATGGCTGGTAATCGCGTTATCGTCACCCAGCTCTGGCAGAATACGGTTTGCCAGCTGTTTACCCAGCTCAACGCCCCACTGGTCAAAGGTGAAGATGTTCAGGATCGCGCCCTGCGTGAAGATTTTGTGCTCGTACAGGGCAATCAGCGCGCCAAGGCTGAACGGCGTGATTTCGCGCAGCAGGATGGAGTTGGTTGGACGGTTACCTTCGAACACTTTGAACGGCACCACGTGCTCCAGCGTTGCCGGATCTTTACCCTGGTCGCGGTATTCCTGCTCAACCACCTCGCGGGATTTACCGAACGCCAGCGCTTCGGTCTGGGCGAAGAAGTTGGACAGCAGCTTCGGATGGTGGTCGGACAGCGGATTATGGGTGATAGCCGGGGCGATGAAATCGCACGGTACCATTTTGGTGCCCTGGTGAATCAGCTGATAGAACGCGTGCTGACCGTTAGTGCCCGGCTCGCCCCAGATGATTGGGCCAGTCTGGTAATCCACCGCGTTGCCGTTACGGTCCACGTATTTACCGTTGGATTCCATGTTGCCCTGCTGGAAGTAAGCCGCAAAGCGGTGCATGTACTGGTCATACGGCAGGATCGCTTCGGTTTCAGCGCCAAAGAAGTTGTTGTACCAGATACCGATCAGCGCCAGCAGCACCGGCAGGTTTTTCTCTGGTGCGGTGGTGGAGAAGTGTTTGTCCATCGCGTGCGCGCCGGAGAGCAGCTCAACGAAGTTGTCGAAGCCCACGGACAGGATGATAGACAGACCGATTGCAGACCACAGAGAGTAGCGGCCACCGACCCAGTCCCAGAATTCGAACATGTTCGCGGTGTCGATACCGAACTCGCTGACGGCTTTACCGTTGGTGGACAGCGCAGCGAAGTGTTTCGCCACGTGCTTGTTGTCGCCCGCGGTTTTCAGGAACCAGTCGCGCGCGCTGTGGGCGTTGGTCATGGTTTCTTGGGTGGTAAAGGTTTTAGACGCAACCAGGAACAGGGTGGTTTCCGGGTTCACGTTCTTCAGCACTTCGGCGATGTGGGTACCATCGACGTTAGACACAAAGTGCATATTGAGGTGGTTTTTGTACGGGCGCAGCGCTTCGGTCACCATGAACGGGCCGAGGTCAGAACCGCCGATACCGATGTTAACCACGTCGGTGATCGCTTTGCCGGTGTAGCCTTTCCAGCTTCCGGAGATGATCGCTTCGGAGAAGGTTTTCATCTTTTCCAGCACCGCGTTCACTTCCGGCATGACGTCTTTGCCGTCAACGATGATTGGGGTATTGCTACGGTTACGCAGGGCTACGTGCAGCACGGCACGGTCTTCGGTGCGGTTGATCTTCTCACCGGAGAACATGGATTTGATGGCGTCCGCCAGTTCGGTCTCTTTCGCCAGATCCTGCAGTTTTGCCAGCGTCTCTTCGGTAATGCGGTTTTTAGAGAAATCCACCAGCATCAGGTCGTCGAAGGTCGCGGAGAACTTGCTGAAACGATCGGCATCTTTCGCGAACAGGTCCGCGATGGTGACGTCTTTCATTTCATCAAAATGTTTCTGGAGTGCCTGCCAGGCAGCGGTCTGCGTTGGGTTGATGTTTTTCATTAGCAATACTCTTCTGATTTGAGAATTGTGACTGCGGTCGATTGTAGCGCCTGCAAATAAAAATTGTGATGGTTTTTATGCCATTGCCCTGGCCTGCATCAAACACAGGTGAAAAGACCCGAAAAGTATAGCTGCTGAAGCGCCCTCCTGGAGCGGAGAAATGTCGGTCAAAATGCCCTAAAACGAAGCATAAAATCTGGCCCTGTTATAAGTCCTGTTTCTCAGGGGTACCCCCCCATAAAAAATCCGCATAATCCCAGCATTGACAGGACCTCCCCCACATTTTATTTATAGGGCCGTATTTTGCGCCTGCACCTGTTTTCGTTTCATTCTTGTGCCATGGTCGCTTATTCATTCCCTGACACGAGGTTGTTATGACGAGTTTTGTGGTCGCCAAGTTTGGCGGCACCAGTGTGGCCGATTACGATGCCATGAACCGCAGCGCCGATGTGGTGCTGGCCGATCCGAATACCCGCCTGGTGGTGCTGTCTGCATCCGCCGGCGTGACGAACCTGCTGGTTTCTCTGTCTGAAGGACTGGAAGCGACAGAACGTTTCGTGAAGCTGGATGCACTGCGCAAAATTCAGTTCGACATCCTTGAGCGTCTGCAGAACCCGAACGTCATCCGCGAGGAAGTGGAACGCCTGCTGGAAAACATCACCACGCTGGCAGAAGCGGCCTCTCTGGCCACCTCCACCGCCCTGACCGATGAGCTGGTCAGCCACGGTGAGCTGATGTCCACCCTGCTGTTTGTGGAAATCATGCGCGAGCGTAACGTTCAGGCGCAGTGGTTTGACGTACGCAAAATCATGCGTACCAGCGACCGCTTTGGCCGCGCCGAGCCGGACGTTGAAGCGCTGGCCGAGCTGACCAATCAGCAGCTGGCCCCGCGCCTGGCAGACGGCATCGTGATCACTCAGGGCTTTATCGGCAGTGAAGCGAAAGGCCGCACGACCACGCTTGGCCGTGGCGGCAGCGACTATACCGCCGCGCTGCTGGGCGAGGCCCTGCATGCTACGCGCGTCGATATCTGGACTGACGTTCCGGGCATTTACACCACCGACCCGCGCGTTGTTTCCGCGGCGAAACGTATTGATGTGATCGCGTTTGAAGAAGCGGCGGAAATGGCCACCTTCGGCGCGAAAGTGCTGCACCCGGCCACGCTGCTGCCTGCCGTACGCAGCGATATTCCGGTCTTCGTCGGCTCCAGTAAAGATCCAAAAGCGGGCGGCACGCTGGTCTGCAAGAAAACGGAAAACCCGCCGCTGTTCCGCGCCCTGGCCCTGCGCCGTCGCCAGACGCTGGTGACGCTCCACAGCCACAATATGCTGCACTCCCGCGGTTTCCTGGCGGAAGTGTTTGGTATTCTGGCGCGCCACAACATCTCCGTGGATCTGATCACCACCTCTGAAGTGAGCATTGCGCTGACGCTGGACACCACCGGTTCCACATCAACCGGCGATACCCTGCTGACGCAGTCGCTGCTGATTGAGCTGTCCGAGCTGTGCCGTGTGGAAGTGGAAGAAGACCTGGCGCTGGTTGCCATCATCGGTAACAAGCTGTCACGCGCCTGCGGCGTGGGCAAAGAGGTGTTTGGCGTGCTCGACCCGTTCAACATCCGCATGATTTGCTACGGTGCGTCCAGCTATAACCTCTGCTTCCTGGTGCCAGCCGATCAGGCCGAGCAGGTGGTGCAGAAACTTCATCAGAATTTGTTTGAATAAGCGCAAGAATGGCCCGGGCGTTTTCACTACCGGGCCATTCTTTAGCTTTTCATTACTGTTCTCATCAGCAGCGAATCCAGATCTTTTAAATTTCCTTCTCTGCTGTCGGGTAGTACCGGCGGCACTTCTCCTCTCACCAGCTCACTTTGCAAAAAAGCGTGGAGTAAGGGCCGTTTAGGACCATATTCCGCTTCACCTGCGCGCTGTTTTATTTCCAGCAATGCATCGATTTCCGCACGTAACGGCGCACACAGTTCGCTCCCGGCAAGCAGTTCGTCAAAACGCATCGGTGGAACGCCTTTCCCCGCTTCTACCCACCGCGCCGCCAGCAAAGGTCGCAGAACATAAAAGTACTTTTTCAGCCGAACCGTTTCCCCCTGTAAATATCCACGGAAGTTTTTTCGGGCCATCGAGTAGTAATGCCAGCGGGCACGCAATGGCGAAAACCACGCAGGTATTAGCGCGCGCAACTCGGCCACTACCGTCTCATCCTCCTGATAAACAACAGGGGAATCCAGCCACTCGATAAGCGTCGGGTTTGCCCCCTTCAGCAGGCCCAGTACCTTGCGCCATTCCCAGCCACAAACGTCCAGTTCATCATCTATCGGCAGCTCGATCACATCCCGCTGGGCTTCGACGCGCAGATACCATTCTGGGCGGTGAACGTACAAAAACCGCACATCATAATCGCTATCCGGTGAGGCAAATCCCCATCCCCGGCTGCCCGATTCACAGGCGTAGAGCACGCGCACGTTATAGCGCTGCTCTATATCGCGAAGTTGCGCGCAGACACGTGCGCGCATCGCGCTATCAACATCGTTGTTGCTCATTTTTTTATCCTTTTACACACACTACCTGACGCAGGGTGTGAACGATCTCCACCAGCGACGATTGCGCGGCCATCACGGCATCAATGTCTTTATAGGCCATCGGCGTTTCATCGATCACCTCATTGTCTTTGCGACACTCTACGTGAGAGGTCGCCTGAATATGGTCGCTAAGGGTATAGCGTTTTTTTGCCGCCGTTCGGCTCATCACTCGCCCGGCGCCGTGGCTGCAGGAACAGAAGCTTTGCTCGTTGCCGAGGCCACGCACGATGAAGCTCTTTGCGCCCATTGAGCCCGGAATAATCCCCATCTGCCCTTTCTGCGCCGACACCGCACCTTTGCGCGTGATCAGTACCTCTTCCCCAAAGTGATGCTCTTTCTGCACATAGTTGTGATGGCAGTTAACCGCCTCCTGCTGCGTAATAAAGGGCTTTGTCACTTCGCGAGAGAGCGCCGCCAGCACGCGCGACATCATCACTTCCCGATTGTGGCGGGCAAAATCCTGCGCCCACTCCACCGCCTCGATGTAGTCCTCATAGTGACGACTCCCCTCCTGAAAATAGGCCAGATTTTTATCCGGCAGATGTCCCAGGTGATGCTGCATATCCTGCTGTGCCAGGGCGATAAACACATTACCGATGGCGTTTCCTACGCCGCGCGAGCCGCTGTGCAACATCACCCAGACGCGCTGCTGCTCATCGAGGCAAATTTCAATAAAGTGGTTTCCGGTACCCAGCGTGCCCAGATGCTGGTAGTTGTTGGTTTTCAGCAACTGCGGGTATTTATCCGTGAGTTGTTTAAAACGTGGGGCCAGCACCCACCAGCGATCGTCCACTTCTTTCGGTGGCGTTTCCCACGCGCCTTTATCCCGTCGAGAACGGGTATTAGTTCTCCCATGCGGTACTGCCTGTTCAATGGCGCTACGTAAACCGCTGAGATTATCCGGCAAATCACCGGCCACCAGCGACGTGCGAACGGCAATCATCCCGCAGCCAATATCCACGCCAACCGCCGCAGGAATAATTGCCCCTTTGGTCGGGATCACGCTGCCGATGGTTGAGCCTTTACCGAGATGAACGTCGGGCATCACCGCAAGGTGTTTGAAAATAAACGGCATCTTTGCAGTATTCAGTAACTGCGCCTGTGCCTCTGGCTCCACGGGCACACCGTGAGTCCACATTTTGATCGGGGCGCCGTTTGACGCCGTCAGTAATTCAAAATCATTCTGTTGCATTGCGTTATCCTTTCAGGTTAACAAGGCCGTGTAATACCTGGTCCAGGCCACCAAATACTGAAATTTTGTCGATACGCTCCGCGACCCTTTCCAGGGTTTCCAGCTCTTTTAAACGCAGCGCCACCGGGTTGTTCTCCATCACCTTTGCGGTGTTTAACAGCGATCGTGTCGCCGCCGTTTCTTCACGTCGGCGAATAACATTCGCCTGGGCCGATTTTTCGGCCTCTACCAGACGGGATAAAATCGTTTTCATATCACCAGGTAAAACAATATCTTTTACCCCAAGCGACGCAATTTCCATTCCAAAGGATGACAGGCGGCCTTGCACCTGTTTGCTGACCACCTCATCAATGATCTGCTTATCTTCCAGTAACTCATCGAGCGTGCGGGTGCCGACCGCCTCACGCAGTGCGAACTGGAGTTCGCGGTACAAATGTTCCAGCGGTTTCGTAAGCTGTCCGCAGGCCTGCAGCACGTCGCTGTAACGCCAGTTAGCCGCCAGGTTCAGGCGCAGGTTAACTTTGTCCTTCGTCAGGATCTCCTGCCCGCTCACTTCCACCACCTGAAGGCGCGTATCCACTATCTCTGCCTCAACCAGATGGTTAATTTTCCAGTAAGCCGACAGTCCCGGCGGTAACAGTGCCTGAATTTCTCCGTCGATTTTCACCACCCCGACGTGCCAGGCAGGTACCTGTACGACCAGCATCGCGTCGCGCCCCTTTAGCGCGCCATTGCGACGCGGTTGCAGAGCAGCATTCATCACGTCCACCGGCACCCGCACGTCGCGGGTATCGATTCTTTGCAGGGTCAACGCCGCATCCTGCTGCCAGTACAGACGACGAGTCGAAGGCGGCACAATTTCCTGCAATACGCCGTTGTTCGATAACACCCCGATTTCATCCGCAGTAAGGTCAACCGCCAGGCAGTAACGTACCACCCAGTCAGGCTGAAAGCGGCGCAGATAATCCGCCAGCGCACCCGGCACCTCGCTGCCATCCTGGCTCACCACCAGCACGTCGTCAGTATTGAACCAACCCAGACGGTGTTCACCCGCCTCCAGTACCCGGTAATAATCGCCAGCTTTTGCTACCAGTCCTAACTGACCTTTTTTTATCGTGATTTTTTTAGCCATTTTATATTCCTTAAAGTCAGGCGCGGGTGCAGGCACGAAATCACAGGGGAATGCCTTTTCGCCTGCGATCCGGCGCCATTACCGGCGACCTTCATTGGGATTGCTGACTGCGCAATCCCCGTTTTTACTTTGATGTTTACAACCAGTTTTCATTGGGAGAATGAATCGGGAATCGAACCCTTCTGTCTGTCATTGGTTGACGGAACGCCCCCGGAAAACAGCCTTGCCGTTCCTGGTGCGCCGACGGGGCCTTAACCCCCAGTGTGCTCAACGTCGTGACGTTATCTGTATTGCCAGAAGCGTGCCAAAAAAAAAATCGCCGTTTTATTTTTTTATTTTATTGATAATTAATGATTTTTATTTATCACGCTTTTCATGCATTGCCGTTCGGCTCAACATTTCTTATCCTGCTATATCGACAATTATCTTTATGGATAAACATGAAGAAGCGGAAGGTGGTGATCGGGGTGCTTGGCACCGTGATGGATAAACGGGGAAAGCGGGCTAATCGCTTTCGCAAATGGCGACCGACCGTCGGGCTGTGCCAACAGCCGGATTTCCCGGTCGACAGGCTGGAACTGCTACATCAACCGCGAGATCTCGGCATGGCTCAGCAACTGGCGGAAGATATTGTGCTGGTTTCCCCCCACACCGAGGTGCGTCCCAGCACGGTAATCATTGAAGACCCATGGGATTTCGAAGAGGTTTATGCCGCGTTTCTCGATTTCGCCACCCAGTACACTTTTGATACCGATCGCGAAGAGTATTTCGTCCACATCACCACCGGCACGCATGTGGCGCAGATCTGCTGGTTCCTGCTGACGGAAGCCCGCTATCTTCCCGCCAGTCTTTTGCAGACTGGCCCTGCCAGAAAAGAAGCCTCTGCTGAGGAGACTGCAGCCGGAACTTACTCAATTATCGACCTGGATTTAAGCCGCTACACGACCCTTACCAACCGTTTTCAGCGCGAGCAGCAGCAGTCAATCTCATTTCTGAAAGCGGGCATTGAGACGCGAAATGCCACCTTTAACAGTCTGATCGACAAGATTGAACGCGTGGCGCTACGTTCAACAGCCCCGATCCTGCTGACCGGCCCCACCGGCGCGGGCAAGTCGTTCCTCGCGAACCGCATTTATCAGCTTAAGCAGTCACGCCATCAGGTTTCCGGCAAACTGGTTTCCGTCAACTGCGCGACCCTGCGCGGTGATAACGCCATGTCCACGCTGTTCGGCCATGTGAAAGGAGCCTTTACCGGCGCACTGTCGGCGCGCAGCGGCCTGCTGCGTGAAGCCGATGGCGGCGTCCTTTTCCTCGACGAGATTGCCGAACTAGGCCTGGATGAACAGGCGATGCTGCTCAAAGCCATTGAAGAGAAAACTTTTTTCCCGTTTGGCTCCGATAAAGAAGTTCACAGCGATTTTCAACTTATCGCCGGAACCCACCGTGATATGCGCCAGTGGGTGGCAGAAGGACGATTTCGTGAAGATCTCTATGCCCGTATTAATATGTGGAGCTTTGCCTTACCCGGCCTTGCCCAACGGAAAGAGGACATTACGCCGAATGTCGACTACGAACTTCAACGTTTCTCTCGCGAAAGCCAGACGCAAATCCGCTTCGATAAAGAGGCACGCGAAGGCTATCTGGCCTTTGCCTGTTCCAGCAGAGCGCTGTGGCGGGGCAACTTTCGCGAACTGAGCGCCAGCGTCGCACGCATGGCGACGCTGGCGGAACGAGGGCGTATTACTCAGGATCTGGTGCTGGAGGAGATCTCACGTCTTCAGACCGACTGGCAAACTGACGTGACGCAGCCTGCAACTGACATGGAGATTGACCTCTTTGACCAGCGGCAACTGGAAACGGTGCTGGAGGTTTGTCGCCGCAGCGCATCGTTGTCTGAAGCCGGACGTGAGCTGTTTGCCGTTTCACGGCTCAAAAAAGCCAATCCTAACGACGCCGACCGACTGCGCAAATATCTGGCTCGCTTTAGTCTGAGCTGGGAAAGCATCCGGTCATAATTCATTTGAATATTACTTCCTTACGCGATAAACAATAACTATAGCCGGGCTCGATCCCGGCTTTTTATAACAAACACACGCAACATTCATCGCAAGGAAATCATTATGTTATCCGCTATTACGCGGCTGTTCCCGTTATGGGCGCTGCTGCTCTCCGTACTCGCGTATTACACGCCCACCACGTTCACCGGTATTGGTCCGTGGGTCGCCACGCTGCTGATGCTGATCATGTTCGGTATGGGTGTGCATCTGAAAGTAGACGATTTTAAGCGCGTGCTGTCTCGCCCTGCGCCCGTCGCGGCAGGAATATTCCTCCACTACCTGGTGATGCCGCTCGCGGCGTGGCTGCTGGCGATGGTCTTTAAGATGCCGCCCGACCTCTCCGCCGGGATGGTGCTGGTGGGCAGCGTCGCCAGCGGCACGGCATCCAACGTCATGATCTATCTGGCGAAAGGCGACGTGGCGCTCTCCGTCACTATCTCGTCCGTCTCCACGCTGGTTGGCGTGATTGCCACGCCACTGTTAACCCGCCTGTACGTGGATGCGCATATTCAGGTGGACGTGATGGGGATGCTGCTGAGCATTCTGCAGATTGTAGTAATCCCGATTGCGCTGGGGCTGGTCATTCACCACCTGTTCCCGCGCGTGGTGAAGGCCGTTGAGCCGTACCTGCCCGCGTTTTCGATGGTCTGTATTCTGGCGATCATCAGCGCCGTGGTGGCGGGTTCCGCCTCGCACATAGCTTCCGTGGGCTTTGTGGTGATCGTTGCGGTAGTGCTGCATAACACCATTGGCCTGCTGGGCGGCTACTGGGGCGGGAAACTGTTTGGCTTCGACGAATCGACCTGCCGCACGCTGGCAATCGAGGTAGGGATGCAGAACTCCGGCCTGGCGGCGGCGCTCGGCAAAATCTACTTCTCGCCGCTGGCGGCCCTGCCGGGTGCGCTGTTCTCCGTCTGGCACAACCTCTCCGGCTCGCTGCTGGCGGGCTACTGGTCCGGCAAACCGATTGAGGAACAAACGAAAAAAGATGCGGTGAAACAGGGTTAATTGACTCAGCTTGCTTTACACTGAAGCCTCTCTCTCAGGAGGCTTCAGCAATGGCGACACCACGTTTGACCCAGAAAGACATGACGGAAGCCGAGCAGCGCGAACTGAAAACGCTTCTCGACCGCGCCCGCATCGCGCATGGCCGTACGCTGACCAACGCCGAAACCAATCAGGTGAAAAAAGAGTACATCGATAAACTGATGGCGCAGCGTGACGCCGAGGCGAAAAAAGCCCGCAAGCTGAAAAAGCAGCAGGCTTATAAGCCGGATACTGAAACGACCTTTTCCTGGTCGGCCAATACCTCTACCCGTGGAAGGCGCTAGCTAGCGCCCTTTCTTTTTACGGCCAGGCTGGGTAAATCGCTTCCCGTTACCCGGTTTGCCGCGTCCTTTCTCTTCCGCCTGCGGCGCCTTCACGACCGGACGTTTAATCGCCTGGGTTTTCGGTTTTGCTTTGGCCTTCGGCTTCGCTTCGGACGAGGAATTCTCGATAAGCTTGAACAGCTCAATCAGTTCGTCGTCCGTTAAGTCGCGCCATTCGCCCAGCGGAATGCCAGTCAGGCTGACGTTCATGATGCGCGTGCGCTCAAGCTTCGTCACTTCATAACCGAAGTACTCGCACATGCGGCGGATCTGGCGGTTTAAGCCCTGCACAAGGGTAATACGGAACGCAAACGGCGCTTCTTTCTTCACCTTACACTTTTTCGTAACGGTACCGAGGATCGGCACACCGGCGCCCATACCGCGAATAAAGTCGTCCGTGACCGGCTTATTCACCGTCACAATGTACTCTTTCTCGTGATCGTTACCGGCACGCAGGATCTTGTTGACCAGATCGCCGTGGTTGGTGAGGAAAATCAGCCCCTGAGAGTCTTTATCCAGACGGCCAATCGGAAAGATACGGCTGCTGTGGTTCACGAAATCAACGATGTTGTCCCGCTCACCGTCTTCCGTGGTGCTGACAATTCCAACCGGTTTGTTCAACGCGATAAACACCAGGTCTTCGGCATCACGCGGTTCGATGAGCTGACCATTCACTTTAACCACGTCGCCAGGCATGACCTGGTCACCAATCGTGGCGCGCTTGCCGTTGAGGAACACATTACCTTGTTCAATGTAACGGTCCGCCTCGCGACGTGAGCAGATCCCGCTCTCGCTAATGTATTTGTTTAATCGGGTTGATTGAGTTGGCAGCATAGTTTCTCCTGTGAAGGGCGAAATATACCTTAGGTATGGGCTGGAAAAAAAGATTAGCCGACGGTAACTGAGACGGGTTTTTTAGTTTGCGAGACGCTTTCAGGATTTTGCATCCTGTCATTTACCCATGTGTTCAAGCCTTTTAGTTTTACTCTCCATGGAGAAGTGTTTGTAGTTTATAAATCACAGGGAGTAATATGAAGGAGATTGTTCAGACAGAATCCTTCCGACGCTGGGAGCAAAACTTAAAAGATCGACGAGCGAAGACCATTATCGCTTCCCGCCTCTTTCGGTTGGCAAATGGCTTAGCGGGCGACGTTAAACCCGTGGGAGAAGGTATAAGTGAGCTAAGGATCCACTTTGGTCCGGGCTACAGGATCTATTTTAAAGACCAGGGCAATTACATCATCGTGCTGTTATGTGGTGGTGACAAAAGCAGCCAGGCCAGAGACATACTGATGGCAAAAATGCTGAGCAATGTATCCCAATGGCAGGAGTGAATGAGCATGCATAAATTAACACCTTACGATCCCGCCAACGCGTTGGTGGATGACGAGGAAATCGCCGTGTTTATCGCTGATGCACTAGAAACAGGCGACTCGACATATATCGCTAAAGCCCTTGGTGTTGTCGCGCGAGCCAAAGGCATGTCGAACATTTCACAGCAAACCGGTTTATCACGTGAGCAGCTTTATCGGTCATTCAGTGATAAAGGAAACCCAACGCTCAAAACCACGCTCGCGGTCATGAAAGCATTGGGTTTTGGGCTAACACTCAAACACGCCGGGGATTAATACTCATCCCGCTGGTCATCTTCATCCGGCTGTTCCATCACGCTGTAGGCCACCGCGCAGAATAACGAGTTGAGGCGCTTCATATCGCCCAGCAGCCCCAGGTGGAGTGAGCTGGTCTCGATACTCTGCACGTTCTGCTGATGCAGGCGCTCAACGTGGGCGTGCGAGTAGCGGCGGTTAAGAATGCGGAAGCGATGCTTGTTGCGGCGCAGGCGGCGAGCGCTCGGTACGTCGCTGGAGAAGAAGACCAGCATCGCCAGCTTGAGGTTGCTGACCAGCTGTTCGTGCAGCGCTTCAAGCTCTTTTAAGCCTTCAACGGAGAACGCCCGGCGTGCGGCCAGCGACTTATCGGCTATCTCGCTGCCCATGCGCTCAACGATATCGGAGGCCTGCTCAAGATTGAGCGACATCTCAATGATTTCCGCCCAGCGGCGGGACTCCTCCTCCGCCAGCTCGTCCTGCGGCATGCGGGCCAGGTAAAGCTTAATGGCGGTATAGAGCACGTTGATATCGTCCGCCAGTCTGCGCAGCTCTTTCTCCTCTCGCGGCTCGCCGTGCATCACCTTTTGCAGCCCTTCGAGCATGGTTTCCATGGCGTCGCCCATGCGCAGCGTCTCGCGCGCGGCATTCGCCAGCGCCAGCGCCGGGGTGTCCAGCGCGGAGGTATCCAGATGCTTTGGCTTCAGGCGGGCGTCCAGCTCCGGTTCGTCCTGAATGAGTCGCTCGCAGAAGCGAGCCATCGACCCGGCAAAAGGGACCATTGCCAGGCAGCGCACCAGGTTATAGAACACGTGGAAGTAGATCACCAGCTCCGCCTTCGGCAGCGGGAGGTTATCCATCAGGTTCGCCAGCGGATGAATAAAGGGCAGAATAATCAGGCTGCCCACCAGCTTAAACAGCAGGCTGCCGAGCGCCACGCGGCGGGCGGCGGCGTTGGCGGCGCTGTTATTGAGCATCGCCAGCAGGCCAGAGCCGAGGTTGGCACCGATCACCAGGCACAGCGCGACCGGGAAGGAGATCGCCCCGGCGGCGGTGAGCGTGGCCGTCAGCAGCACGGCGGCCAGGCTGGAGTAGCTGACGATGGCAAACACCGCGCCAATCAGCGCGTCCAGCATGATGTCACCGGTCAGGGAGGCGAAGATGACCTGCACGCCGTTGGCCTCGGTAATCGGGGTGACCGCCTGCACAATCAGCTCCAGCGCCAGCAGAATCAGCCCCAGGCCAATCCCCACGCGACCAAGCTGCCCGGCCCGCGTCTGTTTGCGGCCGAGGAAGAAGATAACGCCGACAAAAATCAGCAGCGGCGACAGCCAGGAGAGATCGAAGGTCAGGATACGCGCCATCAGCGCGGTACCCACATCAGCCCCCAGCACAATCACCAGCGCCGGGGCCAGCGCCACCAGATCCTGCGCTACAAAAGAGGTGACAAGCAGGGTTGTGGCGTTGCTGCTCTGAACGAGTGCCGTTACGCCAATGCCCGCGCAGAAGGCGAGCGGCTTCTTCTCAACGCTGCTGCTGAGAACGGTACGTAAACGGGCACCAAATACGCGCATCACGCCGGTACGGACGATATGGGTGCCCCATACGAGCAGTGCGACTGCAGAGAGCAGATGTAACAGGGTCAGCACGGATGGTTTTCCTCCTTATCTTTATCGGTTTTCCTGAGGTTCCCTGCGCGTTGCCATGTCGGATGACGGCGACGCCTTATCCGACCTACGCACAGGCCCGGTAAGCGCACCGCCACCGGGTGCCAGGGATAGAACCTTATTTCAGTATAAGGGGTTAAGCGTAAGAAAGAGACAAGGCACCCATGAGGTGCCCTGTTTGTTGTAAGGAAAAGTGACGTTAGTCTGCGTCGTAGCCTAAGTTCGGTGCCAGCCAGCGCTCTACTTCTGACACGCTCATGCCTTTGCGCAGGGCGTAATCTTCAATCTGATCGCGCTGAAGCTGTGCCACGGCAAAGTACTTGCTGTCCGGGTGGCTGAAGTACCAGCCGGAGACGGATGCGCCCGGCCACATGGCGTACGACTCGGTGAGCTTCATCCCGGTATGGGCTTCGACGTCCAGCAGTTGCCAGATCGTGCCCTTTTCGGTGTGTTCCGGACAGGCCGGGTAGCCCGGCGCCGGACGAATCCCCTGGTAGTTTTCGCGGATCAGCTCCTCGTTGCTGAGGTTTTCGTTCGCCGCGTAGCCCCAGTGCACCTTACGCACGCGCTCGTGCAGGTACTCGGCGAAGGCTTCCGCCAGGCGGTCGGCGATCGCTTTCACCATGATTTTATTGTAATCATCGTGCTGCGCTTCGAACGCGTCCGCCAGCGCATCTTCTTCCAGACCGCCGGTTACCGCAAAGGCGCCAATATAGTCGGCTTTACCGCTCAGCTTCGGCGCGACAAAATCGGCCAGGCAGTAGTTGGCAAAGCCCACTTTCTCGGTTTGCTGGCGCAGATGGCGGCTGACTGCCAGCACGTGAGTGCGGGTTTCATCGCGGTAAATTTCGATGTCGTCACCCACGCGGTTGGCCGGGAACAGCCCCACCACGCCGCGTGGGTTGAGGGTTTTCTCCGCGCTCAGCCTGTCGAGCATGTCGTTGGCATCGTTAAACAGGCGTTTCGCCTCCTCGCCCACCACCTCATCTTCCAGGATGCGCGGATATTTGCCCGCGAGCGACCAGGTCATAAAGAACGGCGTCCAGTCGATGTAGTTACGCAGCGTTTCGATGCTGGCACTGACCTCCTGAACGCCCAGGCGATGCGCGACCGGCGGCGTATAGCTCGACCAGTCAAACGCCAGATCGTTATCGCGCGCCGCCTGGAGTGAAACTGGCGGGGTGCGCGGTTTCTTGCGCCCGTGCTGGATGCGAACGGTTTCGTACTCTTTGCGGGTGCGCTCAACAAACTCGTCGCGCTGGGTGTCAGAGAGCAGCGCGGAGACCACGCCCACCGTGCGCGAGGCGTTCTGCACGTAGACCGTCGGCCCGCTGTAGTTCTGCTCGATTTTCACCGCCGTGTGCGCCTTGGAGGTGGTCGCGCCGCCAATCAGCAGCGGAATGGTGAAGCCCTGACGCTCCATCTCCTTCGCCACGTTAACCATCTCGTCCAGCGACGGGGTGATCAGCCCGGAGAGGCCAATCAGGTCGGCATTCACTTCGCGCGCGGTCTTGAGGATTTTATCCGCCGGGACCATCACGCCAAGGTCGATAATCTCGTAGTTATTGCACTGCAGCACCACGCCGACGATGTTCTTGCCGATGTCGTGCACGTCGCCCTTCACGGTGGCGATGACCATTTTGCCGTTGCTGGAGCCTTTCTCTTTGCTGGCTTCGATAAACGGCTCCAGGTACGCCACGGCCTGCTTCATCACGCGCGCGGATTTCACCACCTGCGGCAGGAACATTTTGCCCTCGCCGAACAGATCGCCCACCACGTTCATGCCGTCCATCAGCGGCCCTTCGATCACTTCAATCGGGCGGGCTGACTGCTGACGCGCCTCTTCGGTGTCCTGCTCGATAAACTCGGTGATGCCTTTTACCAGCGAATATTCCAGACGTTTTTTCACGTCCCAGGCGCGCCACTCGGCCTGCTGAACGTTGGCTGCGTCATCCGACTTGCTGCCGCGGTATTTTTCTGCCAGGTCAAGCAGCCGCTCCGTGGCGTCGTCGCGGCGGTTGAGGATCACGTCTTCCACCGCGTCGCGCAGCTCGGCGGGCAGGTCGTCGTAAATCGCCAGCTGGCCGGCGTTAACGATCCCCATGTCCATCCCGTTGCGGATAGCGTAGTAGAGGAACACGGCGTGAATCGCTTCACGCACCGGGTCGTTGCCGCGGAACGAGAACGAGACGTTCGATACGCCGCCGGAGATGAGGGCATGCGGCAGCTCGCGCTTGATGTCCTCGCACGCGCCGATAAAGTCCTGGGCGTAGTTGTTGTGCTCTTCGATGCCGGTCGCCACGGCGAAGATGTTCGGGTCAAAGATGATGTCTTCCGGCGGGAAGCCTACCTCTTCGGTCAGTATTTTGTACGCGCGGCGGCAAATCTCAATTTTACGCGCGCGAGTGTCGGCCTGGCCCACTTCGTCAAAGGCCATGACCACCACGGCAGCACCGTAGCGGCGGACCTGCTTCGCGTGATGAATAAAGGTATCAACGCCCTCTTTCATGGAGATGGAGTTGACGATGCCTTTACCCTGAATGCATTTCAGCCCCTTCTCGATCACCTCCCATTTGGAGGAGTCGATCATGATCGGCACGCGGGCGATGTCCGGCTCACCGGCGATCAGGTTGAGGAAACGCACCATCGCCGCCTCGGCGTCGAGCATCCCCTCATCCATGTTGATATCGATAATCTGCGCGCCGCTTTCCACCTGCTGGCGGGCAACGTCCAGCGCTTCGCTGTACTTCTCCTCTTTGATCAGACGCTTGAACTTCGCGGAGCCGGTGACGTTTGTACGCTCACCCACGTTCACAAACAGGCTGTCTTCGCCGATGGTTAACGGCTCAAGGCCGGAGAGGCGACAGGCAACCGGCAGTTCGGGCAGCTTGCGCGGCGGCAGTCCGGCCACGGCGTTGCTCATGGCGGCGATGTGCTCCGGCGTGGTGCCGCAGCAGCCGCCGACGATGTTCAGAAATCCAGACTCGGCCCACTCGCGGATTTGTGCCGCCATGGTGTCGGCATCCAGATCGTATTCACCGAAGGCGTTCGGCAGACCGGCGTTCGGGTGCGCGGTAACGTAGCATTCCGCAATGCGCGACAGCTCCTGCACGTACTGGCGCAGTTCATCTGGACCCAGCGCGCAGTTCAGGCCGAAGGAGAGCGCGTCGGCGTGGCGCAGGGAGTTATAAAACGCTTCGGTGGTCTGGCCGGACAGGGTACGGCCGGAGGCATCGGTGATGGTGCCGGAAATCATAATCGGCAGGTCAACGCCCAGCGCCTCGAACTCCTCTTTCACCGCGTAAATCGCGGCCTTGGCGTTGAGGGTGTCGAATACCGTTTCAATCAGGATCAGATCGGAACCGCCTTCCACCAGCGCTCTGGTCGATTCACGGTAGGCAACAACCAGCTGGTCAAAGGTGATATTACGAAACGCCGGGTCGTTGACGTCCGGTGAAATCGACGCAGTGCGGTTGGTTGGGCCAAGCACCCCGGCAACGTAGCGCGGCTTGTCCGGCGTGCGGGCCGTCCACTCGTCGGCGCAGGCGCGCGCAAGCTTTGCGGCTTCAAAGTTGATCTCCGCCGACAGGGATTCCATCTGGTAATCCGCCATGGCGATGGTTGTCGAGTTAAAGGTGTTGGTTTCAACGATATCCGCACCCGCTTCGAAGTAGGCGTTGTGGATATCCTTGATCACGGACGGCTTGCTGAGCACCAGCAGGTCGTTGTTCCCTTTCAGGTCGCAGGGCCAGTCGGCGAAGCGTTCGCCGCGGAAATCGCCTTCACTCAGACGATAGCCCTGGATCATGGTGCCCATGCCGCCGTCCAGCACCAGAATTCGTTCATTTAACTGCGCACGCAGTTGCTCTACTTTGCTGCTCACACTTGCTCCCGACAACGCTCAACAAGGCCAAAAGGCTGCGTTCCATACTGGCACAATCTCGCAGGGTGGAAAAGTCGCTCAGCGGTAACATGAGACATGTTCACTATCACTCCTCCGATCAGTCAGGATAACGGTTGCAAATTCACCAAATAAAACGAAAATGATTTCCACGATACAGAAAAAGGAGATCGTCATGGTCGCGACCGTTCCCGCTAAACGCGGCAGAAAACCTGCTGCCACCACCGCTGCCGCACAACAGGGTGGACAGGTTCAATCGCTCACGCGCGGTCTGAAGCTGCTGGAGTGGATAGCCGAGTCGCACAGCAGCGTGGCCCTGACGGAGCTGGCCCAGCAGGCTGGCCTGCCGAACTCCACGACGCACCGCCTGCTGACCACCATGCAGCAGCTGGGCTTTGTCCGCCAGGTAGGCGAGCTGGGGCACTGGGCGGTGGGCGCGCATGCGTTTATCGTGGGCAGCAGCTTCCTGCAGAGCCGTAACCTGCTGGCGATTGTGCACCCGATTCTGCGCAAATTGATGGAAGAGTCGGGCGAGACCGTGAATCTGGCCGTGCTCGACCAGAGCGACCATCAGGCGATTATCATCGACCAGGTACAGTGCACGCAGCTGATGCGCATGTCCGCGCCGATTGGCGGCAAGCTGCCGATGCATGCCTCAGGGGCGGGTAAAGCGTTCCTCTCGCAGCTGACCGAGGAGCAGGTGACGGGGCTGCTGCACCGTAAAGGACTGCATGCCTATACCCACGCCACGCTGGTTTCGCCGGTGCATCTGAAAGAAGACCTGGCCCTGACCCGCAAGCGCGGCTATTCGTTTGACGACGAGGAGCACGCCCTCGGCCTGCGCTGTATCGCAGCCTGCATTTTTGACGAGCACCGCGAGCCGTTTGCCGCCATCTCTATCTCCGGGCCGATTTCACGTATGACCGACGATCGGGTCACTGAGTTGGGTGCGCTGGTGATTAAGGCGGCGAAAGAGGTCACGCTGGCGTACGGTGGGATTCGTTAAGCATGCATTGCCGGGTGGCGGCTTCGCCTTACCCGGCCTACATGATGCCCTCTGAAAACCGGATGCAAAACCGCTGCTTGCGGCGGTAAGCGTACACATCTTCCACGTGCCCGTTTTTGATCCGCGTTTGCAGTCCCCGCCAGTAGCTGGCGCGGAACAGATCGGCATGCATCTCTTCGAATAGCGGCCCGATGCGCGGATCGGCGCAGAGCCAGTGGCGAAACTCTTCGGGAAACACATCGCCCGGCGAAACGCTGTACCACGGCTCGCTGGAAAGCTCATCTTCCGGGTAGCGGGGCGGTGGGATATCGCGGAAGTTCACCTCGGTCATGTAGCAAATTTCGTCGTAATCGTAGAACACCACCCGACCGTGACGGGTGACGCCGAAGTTTTTGAATAGCATATCGCCCGGGAAGATATTGGCGGCGGCAAGCTGGCGAATCGCGTTGCCGTACTCTTCAATCGCATCTCTTAAAGCCTGACCGTCGGACTGCTCCAGCCAGATATTCAGCGGCACCATGCGTCGTTCAATGTAGAGATGGCTAATGACGATCTTGTCACCAAGATCGGTGATTTTGGCGGGCGCTTCCTGCAGTAAAAGTGCCATGAGTGCCGGATCGATCTGCTGCTTATCCAGCACAAAGTTTTCGAATTCCTGAGTATCCGCCATGCGCCCGACGCGGTCGTGCTCCTTAACCAGCTGGTAGCAGGCGCGGACGTGCGCGGCGGTCATCTCTTTCTGCGGCGCGAATCTGTCCTTAATCACCTTAAAGACCCGGTCGAAGCCCGGCAGCGTAAACACCAGCATCACCATGCCACGAATGCCAGGCGCTTCGATGAACTGCTCATCGGCCGTGGTGACATAGCGCAGGTACTCCCGGTAGCTTTCCGTTTTGGCGTGCTTCTGGCAACCAATGGCCATATACAGCTCGGCGGTGGTTTTACCCGGCAGGATCTCGCGCAGCCACTCCACCAGCGCGGCGGGCAGCGGAGCGTACACCATAAAATAGGAACGGGCGAAGCCAAACACGATGCTGGCCTCGGCGCTGGTAGTCAGGCAGGTATCGACAAACAGTTCCCCGTCGTCGGTACGATGAATGGGCAGCAGAAACGGCACAATGGCCGTCGGTGTAACCAGTTTGCCCACCAGCCAGGCGGCTTTATTGCGGTAGAAAAGCTCGTTGGCCACCTGCAAATGGCTGTGGCTGAGCACCTCCGCGCCGAATGCTTCTTTGAGATGGGCGTGGATATACCCGATATCCCGGGCTTTATTCTCCCAGGGCAGACGCAGCGGCAAATCCGTCAGCACGCGGTGCAGGAGCTTTTCCCATCCGTGCTCGGGAAAGAAATCTTTCGCCAGCGGACGCGGAATGGTACGAAAGCGCCGCTCGGGCTGGGAGCTGAAGATAAATAACCGCTCAGGAGATAATGAGCGGTGGTCAAATAACCGGCAATAGACGGAGTTGAAAAAACTCTCCGCAATCTCGAAGCGCGGGTAGTCGGGTAACAAATGGGTGTAATGCTCTTTTACGCGCAGTAAAAATTCCGCGTCCGGACTTTTACCGTCGGTAATACAGCGCAGCTGCTCCACCACCAGACCCACGTGGTGGTCATAAAGATGGATACGCTGCTTCATGGCCTGCTGAACCGCATGCCAGTCTGCGTGTTCGAAGCGCTGCTGGGCGCCGGAGGTTACTTCCAGAAAACGACCATACTGGGCATCGAAGCCCTGCAAAATAGTTTGGGCAATCAGTAATTCCAGGCCACGCGACATATATTCCCCCTCACCACCAACCCTCTCCCCAGGGGGGAGAGGGGGAAAAGATTAGAACTGTGCTTCTTCCGTTGAACCCGTTAAGGCGGTGACGGAGGAGGTGCCGCCCTGAATAATCGTGGTCACATTATCAAAGTAGCCGGTGCCCACCTCCTGCTGGTGAGACACGAAGGTGTAACCGTCTTTGCCCGCCGCAAATTCCGGCTGCTGCACCTTCTCAACGTAGTGCTTCATGCCCTCACCCTGCGCATAGGCGTGCGCCAGGTCGAACATGTTGAACCACATGCTGTGGATGCCTGCCAGCGTAATGAACTGGTATTTGTAGCCCATGTCGGACAGCTGCTGCTGGAAGCTGGCGATGGTTTTGTCATCCAGCTTTTTCTGCCAGTTAAAGGACGGCGAGCAGTTGTAGGCCAGCAGTTTGCCCGGGTACTTCGCATGAATGGCGTCGGCAAAGCGTTTTGCCAGCGCCAGATCCGGCGTGGAGGTTTCACACCAGACCAGGTCCGCGTACGGCGCGTACGCCAGACCGCGGCTGATCGCCTGCTCAATGCCCGCATGGGTGCGATAGAACCCTTCGCTGGTGCGCTCGCCGGTGATGAACTCGCTGTCGTACGGATCGCAGTCAGAGGTGATCAGGTCAGCCGCGTCCGCATCGGTACGGGCAATGACCAGCGTCGGCACGCCGAGCACGTCAGCAGCCAGACGCGCGGCAACCAGCTTCTGAACCGCTTCCTGTGTAGGAACCAGCACCTTACCGCCCATATGTCCGCACTTCTTCACTGACGCCAGCTGGTCTTCGAAGTGAACGGCCGCTGCACCGGCTTCAATCATCGATTTCATCAGCTCAAAGGCGTTCAGCACGCCGCCGAAGCCCGCTTCCGCATCCGCGACGATCGGCAGGAAGTAGTCAATAAAGCGCGGATCGTTGGGTTCGATGCCCGCCGCCCACTGGATCTGATCCGCACGGCGGAAGGTGTTGTTGATCCGATCCACGACCGACGGCACGGAGTTAGCCGGATAGAGCGACTGATCCGGGTACATGCTGGAGGCCAGGTTGGCGTCCGCCGCGACCTGCCAGCCGGAGAGGTAGATAGCCTCAATACCGGCCTTCGCCTGCTGCAGCGCCTGACCGCCGGTCAGCGCACCGAGGCTGTTGATGTAGCCCTTTTTAGAGCCACCGTGCAGCAGCTTCCACATTTTCGCGGCGCCATTTTGCGCCAGCGTACATTCCGGATTGACCAAGCCGCGTAATTTCACCACGTCTTCCGCGCTGTACGGACGGCGGATGCCTTCCCAGCGAGGTTGTGTCCACTCTTTCTTTAATTCTTCGATTTGTTGGGTACGGGTTTTCATGTGCAGATGCTCCATATTGTTATGTGGTGAGTTACGCCAGGAAGCGGTAGCCCGGCAGGGTCAGGAAGTCGATTAAGTCATCTGATGTGGTGATTTGCTCCATCAGGCGCGCAGCGTCGTCAAAACGCCCACTGCTGAAGCGGTGTTCGCCCAGCTCGTCCTGGATCACCCGCATCTCTTCGGCCAGCATCTGGCGGAACAGGGTCTTGGTCACCGGTTTGCCGTTGCTAAGCGTTTTTTGATGGTGGATCCACTGCCAGATAGAGGTACGTGAGATCTCCGCCGTCGCAGCATCTTCCATCAGGCCGTAGATCGGCACGCAGCCGTTGCCGGAGATCCACGCTTCGATGTACTGCACCGCGACGCGAATGTTGGCACGCATGCCCTCTTCCGTACGTTCTCCCGCGCACGGCGCCAGCAGCTGTTCTTCTGCGATTGGTGCATCGTCTTCACGGGTGACAAACAGCTGGTTTTTGTTGTCGCCGAGCACGCGGTTAAAGACCTCCATCGCCGTATCGGCCAAACCCGGATGGGCGATCCATGTCCCGTCGTGACCGTTACGGGCTTCAAGCTCTTTATCGGCTTTCACCTTGTTGAGCACCTGATTGTTGCGCTCTGCGTCTTTGCTTGGGATAAAAGCCGCCATGCCGCCCATCGCAAAGGCGCCGCGCTTGTGGCAGGTTTTGATCAGCAGACGCGAATAGGCGCTCAGGAACGGTTTGTCCATGGTGACAACCTGACGATCGGGGAGCACGCGATCGGGATAATTTTTCAGGGTTTTGATGTAGCTGAAAATATAGTCCCAGCGTCCGCAGTTCAGACCCACAATGTGATCGCGCAGGGCGTGCAGGATTTCATGCATCTGGAACACGGCGGGCAGCGTTTCAATCAGCAGGGTGGCTTTGATGGTGCCGCGCGGCAGGTTGAAACGATCTTCCGCATAGCTGAAGACCTCGCTCCACCAGGCTGCTTCCTGCCAGGCCTGCGTTTTAGGCAGGTAGAAATACGGGCCGCTGCCTTTCGCCAGCAGGGCTTTGTAGTTGTGGAAGAAATAGAGTGCAAAATCAAACAGGCTTCCTGGAATGGCTTCTCCACGCCAGGTGACATGTTTTTCGGGCAGGTGCAGGCCGCGCACGCGACAGATCAGCACCGCCGGGTTCGGTTTGAGCTGGTATATTTTGCCGGCTTCATTGGTATAGCTGATGGTGCCGTTTACGGCGTCGCGCAGGTTGATCTGTCCCTCGATGACCTTACGCCAGTCCGGTGCCAGCGAGTCTTCAAAATCGGCCATAAAGACTTTAACGTTGGCGTTCATGGCGTTGATCACCATTTTGCGTTCTACCGGACCGGTGATCTCAACGCGACGATCCTGTAAATCTTCAGGGATGCCGCGGATTTTCCACTCGCTACGACGAATGGAAGCAGTTTCCGAAATAAAACCAGGCAACTTGCCGTTATCAATTTCCTGCTGCTGATGAATGCGTGCCGCGAGCAGCTTATTGCGCTGCGGCGTAAAGCGTGTCACCAGTTCAGTCAGAAATTCTACCGCTTCTGCCGTTAATACTTGCTGTTCTTGCTCGCCATACGGCTGGGTAAAGGCCAGTTCATCGACCGTCGTTGCCTGTTGAGTCATTACTCTGCTCCTCATCAAAGATCCAAAATCACGCCCCCGATGCGAACGAAAGATCGTTGGGTAGTTTTCGCTCAGCAGAATTAAGACTATCTCTATTTTTTCTAAAATCAAAAACAATTTCCATTTTAATTATAAATTGCTATTAATTGATTGATTTTATTAAAATTAAAGTTTTAAAGAATGTTGAGTGACATTTCGGAAATAAAAAAGGCACCCGAAGGTGCCTGATTTGAATAGCTGAAACGCTTTAGGATCGTTTAGTGCAGACGATTACTCCAGCGTTGGATTCATGTGGCGCAGATCGTATGGTGTTATCTGGTAGACGTAATAGTTGAGCCAGTTAGTAAAAAGCAAATTCCCGTGGCTGCGCCAGGTTGCTCTCGGTTTGTTTTGCGGATCGTCTTTCGGGAAATAGTTGTACGGGACATCCGGGTTAAGACCCGCTTCAACATCACGGAAATATTCTGACGCCAGGGTGTGCGGATCGTACTCAGGATGCCCGGTTACGAATGCAATGCGCTTATCTTTACTGGCAAACAGGTAAGCGTCCCCATCTTCCGTTTCGGCCAGGATCTCCAGATCGGTGTAATCACGAATCAGCTGGGCCGGGAAATCGGCGTAGCGAGAATGCGGAGCCAGGAAAGAATCATCAAACCCGCGCGTCAGCAACGCATGGGGATGGAGAATATGGTGTTCGTATACGCCGGAGAGCTTTTCAGTGCGGGTTTGCTTGGGGATGCCATACAGAATATTCAGTGCGGCTTGTACCGCCCAACAGACAAACAGCGTGGACGTGACGTGATCTTTTGCCCATTCCAGCACCTGTTTGATCTGCGGCCAGTAAGCGACATCGTTAAATTCCACCAGGCCCAGCGGCGCGCCGGTCACAATCAGTCCGTCGAAGTTTTCACCCTGAATGTCATCAAAGTTGCAGTAGAAGTTGTTCAGGTGCTCAGAAGGCGTATTGCGTGACTCACGAGCGTCGATCCGAAGCAGTTGAATATCAACCTGCAGGGGGGAGTTCGACAGCAGACGCAGGAACTGGTTTTCTGTTTCGATCTTTTTTGGCATCAGATTGAGAATAAGCACCTTCAGCGGGCGAATTTCCTGACCTGTCGCACGTGAAGTCGTCATCACAAAGACATTTTCTTCACGCAAGAAATTGACGGCTGGTAGCTCGTCCTGCACCCGAATCGGCATAGCTTTATATCCTCACAGCATACGTATAAACGTTTAGACATCCAGACAGCTAACGATACCCAGAAATGATCGGAATGTCGAGTCTGCAAGGCGAAGGTGAGAAAGTTTCAGGGAGAGGAAGAAATACAAAAGCAAAAAACCCCGCACCTTTCGGTACGGGGTTCTTCTAATTGATGCCTGGCAGTTCCCTACTCTCACATGGGGAGACCCCACACTACCATCGGCGCTACGGCGTTTCACTTCTGAGTTCGGCAT